>NZ_JBIBSY010000005.1:0-402952 GCF_043078065.1 Streptomyces sp. NPDC015532
CGGACGCTTCCTTTGTACTCACCCTCTCGGGCTTTCCTCCGGGCGCTTCCCTTCGGTCTTGCGTTTCCGACTCTATCAGATCCTTTCGGGCCTGATTCCCAGTCAGCGGGGCTTGTCTTCCCGGCTGTTGGGCCGTTCCGACGTCTCAAACTTTAGCGGATCTTCCCGGCAGTTCCTAATCGGGCCGCCGGCCCCAAATCGAATGGAATTCGGACACGCCGAATTCATCCCGACTGGGAGATCATGCTGGTGGTTTGAGTGCCGCATCAGCGGCGGAGGCGCCGTCGCGGAACCAGTCCGGCTCCGTGACAACTCGAAGAACTTTACGGATCCGACAGGGCAGTGTCAACCTCCCCTGTCAAGATCTTTTAATCGAGGTCGCTGAGCCGACCGCCCGCGTCCGGCTGGGCGTCCTCCACCCGTCGCAGCAGGCGCGTCAGAACCTCGCCCAGGACGCCCCGGTCCTCGGTCGAGAGGTCCTGGAGCAGGTCCTCCTCGAAGACCGTGGCGAGGCGCATGGCCTCCAGCCACTTCTCGCGGCCCTCGTCGGTCAGCTCGACGATGACCCGCACCCGGTTCGACTCGTCGCGTTCCCGGGTGACCAGACCCTCCCCGACCATGCGGTCGATGCGGTGGGTCATGGCGGCCGGGGTGAGACCGAGGCGCTTGGCGAGCTCGCTCGGGCCGAGGCGGTACGGAGCGCCGGCGAGGACGAGCGCCTTCAGGACCTCCCACTCGGCGTTGCTGATGCCGAGCGCGGCGGTCTGGCGGCCATAGGCGACGTTCATCCGCCGGTTGAGGCGGGACAGCGCCGAGACGATCTTCTCGACCTGGGGGTCGAGGTCCTGGAACTCGCGCTGGTAGGCGGCGATCTGTTCTTCGAGTGCCGGCTCGCTGACGCCGGGGGTGTCGCCCATGGCCCGAGTATCGCATGACGCCGCTTGGCATCGAAGTCCTTGAACATGTAGAGTTCAACTTCGAACTTTAGCTTTGAAGTCTTCAGGCTTGCATCCATGCGTAGGGAACGTGTCACCGACACGGTGCCCGGCAGGGGCCGGCACGGCTTCACGATCAAGGCAGGTGAAAGTGACCAGGGCGATGGGCGCAGCGATGCGCCGGATCCACGTGGGCAACGCGCTCAGCGCGTTCGGGCTCGGCTTTACCGTCCCCTTCCTCTACGTCTATGTGGCGCAGGTGCGGGGACTCGGCTCCATGACGGCGAGCATCGTGCTCGCCGTCTTCGCCGTGGCCGCTCTCGTCGTGCTGCCGTTCGCGGGGCGGGCCATCGTCCGGCGCGGTCCCCTGCCGGTGCTCCTGATCGCCCTGGTCACCGCCGCCCTGGGTGCGCTGAGCCTCGGGCTGGCGAGCAGCGCGACGACCGTGGTGCTGTCGGCCGCGGCGCTCGGTGCCGGGCAGGCCGTGATGCAGCCGTCGCTCGCGACGATGATCGTGGACTGCTCCTCGGCGGACACCCGCTCGCGGGCCTTCGCGACGCAGTTCTTCCTGCAGAACCTGGGCCTCGGTGTCGGCGGTCTCATCGGCGGTCACATCGTCGACCCGGACCGGGCGAGCTCGTTCACGCTCCTGTTCGCGATCGAAGCGGCGATGTTCCTGGTGCTGGTCGTGATCATGGCGGGCGTCCGGATGCCGCACGCGCCGCGGATCGACGGGGACACGCCCCGGTCCAAGGGCGGGAGCTGGAAGCAGCTGCTCGGCAACCGGGCCATGGTGCAGCTCTCCGTGCTGGGCTTCGTGCTGTTCTTCGCCTGTTACGGACAGTTCGAGTCGGGGCTGTCGGCGTACGGCGTCGAGGCGGCCGGGATCTCCACGTCCGCGCTCGGTACGGCGATGGCGGCGAACACGGCGATGATCGTGGTCGCGCAGTTCGCGGTGCTGAAGTTCGTCGAGCGCCGCAAGCGGTCCCGGGTGATCGCCGCGGTCGGGCTCATCTGGGCCGTCGCCTGGCTGGCGGCCGGATACGCGGGTCTCGGGCACGGCAGCCAGACCATGGCGACGGCGGCCTTCGTCTCGACGTACGCGCTCTTCGGGCTCGGTGAGGCGATGCTGTCGCCGACCGTCGCTCCGCTGGTCGCCGATCTGGCGCCGGCGGGCATGGCGGGTCAGTACAACTCCGCCTTCGCCCTGGTGAAGCAGCTCGCGCTGGCGATCGGCCCCGCGGTGGGCGGTCCGATGGGGGCCTCGCTGCACGGCCCGTACGTCGTGACGTTCCTGCTCTTCTCGCTCGGTATCACCGCCCTGGCCCTGCGGCTCGGGCGGCGGCTCACCCCCGTACAGAATCAGCCGTCGCTCGCGCGGAGCCGGGTGGTCGCGCAGGGCGGGGCTCCGGCCGAGCCGGTGCCCGCGAGCGCCTGACCGCCGGGGCCGCGGGACGAAGGCGCGGACCGGAACGGCCGCCATCACGAAGGGACGTGGTGGCGGCCGTTTCGTGTGCGCGGCGCGGGTGTCAGCGGATGCCGGTCAGCAGGTTGGCGGTGAAGGGGAGGGTGGCGGTGCCGTCGGGGGCGGTGTGGCCGGCGAGTCGGGTGTGGACGGTCCGCCCCGCGCGCAGGAGTGCGTCCTCGCCCGCGGTGTCGACGATCGCCTGTCCCCAGGATGTGGACGAGAGCTGGCCGGGGGCGTACGCGTCGAGGGGCGGGAACGGGATGGCGAAGGTGACCTGGCGGACGGCGACGTCGTGGAAGCCGGCGTCTCGCAGGGCGGCGGAGAGCCGCTCGGGGGTGCCGGAGAACGCGCCCTCGTAGTCCGCCGCGAGTTCCTTGCCGCCGTGTTCCTCGACCGCCTCGTACTGGGCGACGAAGTAGGGGATGAGTTCTCTGGCGGCCCAGGCGGTGGCGGCGAAGCGGCCGCCGGGGCGCGTCACGCGGGCCGCCTCCGTGAGGGCCGCGTCCAGGTCGGGGAAGAACTGGACGCCCTGCTGGCACACGACCGCGTCGAAGGCCGCGTCCTCGTAGGGCAGTCCCTCGGCGGGGGCGACGGTGAACTCGATGTCCGGGTACATGCGGGGCGCGTGCTCCGCGGCCACGCCGATCATGCCCGGGTTGACGTCCGCCCCCGAGACCCGGCCGGCGGGGCCGACCCGGGCCGCCGCCGCGCGGGCCGCGAAGCCGGTGCCGCAGGCCAGGTCGAGCACCTTGGCTCCGGGGTACAGGTCGACGGCGTCCAGGATCGCTTCCACGAAGGGCGCCATGAACGGCGTCGCGTACCGCTCGTAGCGCTCGGGGCCACTTCCCTTGAGCTGAAAGCCCGATTCGTCTGCCATGGGGAGCTCTTAGCACCCGGCCGCCCCCTCGGCCAGGGGACGCGCGGGACGGGTCAGGTCCCGGCGCGCGGGAGCGCGAACTCGCACCACACCGCTTTGCCGCCGCCCGGTGTGCGGCGCGAGCCCCAGTTCGAGGCGATCGTGGCCACGATCGCGATGCCGCGGCCCGCCTCGTCGCCGGGCTCCGCGCGGCGGCGCCGCGGGAGGTGGTCGTCTCCGTCGGTGACCTCGATGATCAGGCGGCGGTCGGTGCGGCGCAGGCGCAGTCTCATCGGCGGGGTGCCGTGCTGGAGCGAGTTGGCGACGAGTTCGCTGGCGGCCAGGACGCCGAGGTCGTGCAGGTCGCCGGGGAAGCGCCAGCTGGCGAGCACGCCGGAGGCGAAGGCACGCGCGCGCGGGGCCGCTTCCATGCCGCCGAGCAGTTCCAGGGCGGCGTTGCGGAAGAGCTCGCTGTCGGAGCCCGTACGGGAAGGGTGCTGGAGGACCAGGACGGCGACGTCGTCGTCGTGGTCGGCGGTGACGCCGGCCGCGCGGACCAGGCGGTCGCAGACCACCTGGGGGCTGCCGGTGGCGCCGGCCAGGGCACGTTCCAGGGAGGCGATGCCCTCGTCGAGGTCCTCGTCGCGGCGCTCGACCAGGCCGTCCGTGTACAGGACGGCGGTGGAGCCGGGGCCCAGGGGCACCGAGCCCGAGGCGTGCAGCCAGCCGCCGGTGCCGAGCGGCGGTCCTGTCGGCTCGTCGCCGCGGTGGATGATGCCGTTCTCGTCGCGGACCAGGATGGGCAGGTGGCCGGCGGAGGCGTACACCAGGCGGCCCTCGTTCGGGTCGTGGATGGCGTACACGCAGGTGGCGATCTGGTTGGCGTCGATCTCGGTGGCGAGGCCGTCGAGGAGTTGCAGGATCTCGTGCGGCGGCAGGTCGAGACGGGCGTACGCGCGCACGGCCGTGCGCAGCTGGCCCATGACGGCGGCCGCGCGGACGCCTCGGCCCATGACGTCGCCGATGACGAGCGCGGTGCGGCCGCCGCCCAGGGTGATGACGTCGTACCAGTCGCCGCCGACCGCCGCCTCCGTGCCGCCGGGCAGGTAGGTGGCGGCGATGCGCAGGTCGTCGGGCTCCTCCAGTTCCTGCGGGAGCAGGGAACGCTGGAGGGTGACGGCGGTCTCGCGCTGGCGGCGTTCGCTGGCGCGCAGCCGCTCGGCGGCCTCGGCGTGATCGGTGACGTCGGTGGCGAAGACGAGGACGCCGCGGCCGTCGGCCTCCGGGGAGATGTCGACGGGCGTGCAGGTGAACGTGTAGGAGCGGCCGGTCGACACCTTGCGGGACTTGACGGTGCGGGGCTTGGCGCTGCGCAGGACCTGGTCGAGGAGCGGCAGCAGGCCGAGTTCGTCCAGTTCGGGCAGTGCCTCGCGCGCGGGCGCGCCGGCGGGGCGGGCGCCGAAGGCCGCCGTGTAGGCGTCGTTGACGTACGAGACGCGGTGTTCGGGACCGTGCACGAGGGCGACGAGGGCGGGGACGCGGTCGAGGACCGCGCGCACCGGGAGTTCGTCGACGGCGAGGCCGGGAGGGGCGTCGTCGGTGAGCTGTTCGACGCGGGCCGCCGGCACGGAGCCTTCGCCGCGCCGGTCCGGGGCGGCCGTGTGCGGGGCCGTGTGCTCGGTCCGCGCTGCGGCGCGGCGCTGCGTTCCGGGGAGCCGGGCGCTCCAGCGCGTGAAGTTCACAGTGGGGAAAGCCTCGTGTTAGAAGGGCGAGCGGTTCACCCGCCCAAAGTCGTGGACCTGTCTGGCAGTCTGACCGACCGGGCCTGCATCCGTCAGACGCCGTCCCTGCCGGTGGAGTTCCTCGGTCCGGTCAGGACGACCCCTTCGGGTCGGTCGGAGGCTTTCCCCCGGCCGCCAGTTCGAACTCCGCACGGGGGTGTTCGAGCGAACCGAGGGACACGATCTCCCGCTTGAAGAGACCCGCCAGGGTCCATTCGGCGAGCACACGGGCCTTGCGGTTGAAGGTCGGCACCCTGCTGAGGTGGTAGACGCGGTGCATGAACCAGGCAGGATAGCCCCTCAGCTTGCGCCCGTAGACGTACGCGACTCCCTTGTGCAGTCCGAGGGACGCGACGGAGCCGACGTATTTGTGGGAGTACGTCTCCAGGGGTTCGCCGCGCAGGGTGTGCGCGAGGTTGTCGCCGAGGAGCTTCGCCTGGCGCACGGCGTGCTGGGCGTTGGGCGCGGTCTCCTTGCCGGGCCCGGCGGTCACGTCGGGGACGGCGGCGGCGTCCCCGGCGGCCCAGGCGTGCGCGACGCCGTCGACGGTGAGCCGGGGCGTGCACGTGAGCCGGCCGCGCTCGTTCAGGGGGAGGTCGGTCGCGGCGAGGACGGGGTGCGGTTTCACGCCGGCCGTCCACACGACGGTGCGGGTCGGGAAGCGCGCGCCGTCACTGAGGACGGCGACCCGGTCCGCGCAGCTGTTGAGGCGGGTCTCCAGGCGTACCTCGATGTTGCGCCGCCGCAGCTGGCTGACCGTGTACCGGCCCATCTCCTCGCCGACCTCGGGCAGGATGCGGTCCGAGGCCTCGACGAGGATCCATTTCATGTCCTCGGGCTTGAGGTTGTGGTAGTACCGCGCGGTGTAGCGGGCCATGTCCTCCAGTTCGCCGAGCGCCTCGACGCCGGCGTAGCCGCCCCCTACGAAGACGAAGGTCAGGGCGGCGTCCCGGATCGCGGGGTCGCGGGTGGAGGAGGCGATGTCCATCTGCTCGATGACGTGGTTGCGCAGGCCGATGGCCTCTTCGACCGTCTTGAAGCCGATGGCGAAGTCGGCGAGTCCGGGGATCGGCAGGGTGCGCGAGACCGAGCCGGGGGCGAGCACGAGTTCGTCGTACGTGAGCTGCTCGGCGCCCGCGCCCTCCTCCTCGGTGGCGAGCGTGGTGAGTGTGGCGGTGCGTTTGGCGTGGTCGATCGACCGGACCTCACCGATGACGATCCGGCACCGGTCGAGGACCCGGCGCAGCGGGACGACCACGTGACGCGGCGAGATGGAGCCCGCGGCGGCCTCGGGAAGGAACGGCTGATAGGTCATGTACGGGTCGGGCGACACGACCGTGATCTCGACCTCGCCCCGCTTCAGTTCGGGCTTGAGCTGCCGCTGGAGGCGCAGGGCGGTGTACATCCCGACGTAGCCGCCGCCGACGATGAGAATGCGCGCACGTTCCTTCACCATCCCATGACGCACCCCGCTCCGGAGTTTGTCCACAGCCCCGACAATTTGTGTGACCGGTCGCCGACAACGTGCGGAGTTGGCCGATTTGTCGGAGTCTAGGGAAAACCCGCAGGTCAAGGTGGGTGAGGGGGGTATTCGGACAGGGTGTAATCGGGACGTACGGGGTCCGTACTCCGATCGGGGGGCGCTCCGTGCGGAACCTGCCCCTTCTGAATTGACCCCCTCTCAACTATGTTCGTGTGTCGACGGGGTGTAGGGGGATGCGCTCGGCGGTTCCGCACGGCGGACTCGCGCACCAGCTTGTTCCGCACGCTCCGGTCTGTCGATGGCGGGGAGAGTCTCCGGGGGGAGACGTCATTACCGGGGGAACGCTTATGCATATTCAGGACTCTCATTGGTCTTCCGCGTCAGCCATCGCACCTGGTGGTGCGATGGGCGCGGTGACGAGCGGCAACGGCCGCGGTCCGACGGACGGACCGCGTACGACACCGCTGCGTGTGGACGCACAGCGCAATCTGGAACATGTACTGCGGGCGGCGCGCGAGGTCTTCGGCGAGCTGGGGTACGGCGCGCCGATGGAGGACGTCGCCCGACGGGCGAGGGTCGGTGTCGGCACGGTGTACCGGCGCTTCCCGAGCAAGGACGTCCTGGTGCGCCGGATAGCCGAGGAGGAGACCTCCCGGCTGACCGACCAGGCCCGTTCCGCGCTCGGTCAGGAGGACGAGCCGTGGTCGGCGCTCTCGCGCTTCCTGCGGACCTCGGTGGCCTCGGGCGCCGGACGGCTGCTGCCGCCGCAGGTGCTGCGGGTCGGCGTGGCCGAGGACGGTCCCGAGCACGACGAGGCACGGGTGCCGCAGCAGCGGTCGCAGCCCGCGCCCGAGTTGCGGCTCGTCGAGCAGCGGTCCGCTCCCGAGGAGGAGCAGGTGATCGCCGCGGTGGACGACGCCGGGGCGACGGCGCTGCTCGAGGTGGTCGGGCGGCTCGTCGACCGGGCGCGTGCGGCGGGCGAGTTGCGCGCCGACGTCACCGTGGCGGACGTCCTGCTGGTCATCGCGACGGCGGCACCATCGCTGCCGGACGCGGCCCAGCAGGCCGCGGCCTCGGCCCGGCTTCTGGACATCCTGCTGGAGGGCCTGCGCTCGCGTCCCGCGTGAGCCGGCTCGAAGGCACCCGCGGTGTGAGCGGGTTCCGGACACGGAGGCGTGCCGGAGCACGAGGGCACGGCGGGGCACGAAGGGGCTCCGCGTGCGCGGGGTCCTGTGTACGCGGCCGCCGCCGAGCGCGCGGTCGCGCGTGAACACCCCGATGCCCCCGGGGCGAGTGACGTCACTCGCCCCGGGGGCATCGCGCTTCCCGGCCGCACTCGGTGCGGAACGACTGATTCCGCGCGCACGGCGACTCTTCAACATTCCCCGAACGGGTGACAGTTAGTACTCCAGAGCGACAAGTCCCCTCGGACGAGTGGTTGGTCCGTACGCGTACGTTCCCTTGGGGGCGCCTGTGGCACTCTGGCCCGGTATTCGGGTCCGAGAGTGTGCAGGCGGGGGCTTTCCGCGATGGGTGTTGACGGGCGGGACGAGTCACTCGGTGACGGTGGCGCCGACGGCGGCACGGAAACCGGCGGCTCACCGTCACGGCGGGTGCCGAGCCAGGGCGGCCCGCACGGCGGAACCCCGCACGGCGAGAGCCGGGACGGCGGCACCTCTGACCGCATGAGCCGGGACGGCGGCGACTCCAGCCGCGTAAGCCGGGACGGCGACGGCTCGGACAACCGAAGCCGGGACCGCGACGACCGGCACCGGGACGGCCCGGACGCCGCGACGGCCGAGCTCGGCATGCCGTCACAGCGCGACCGCTGGGACGTGCACGACGACGGCGTTCTGCCGCCCCCGCGCGAGGCGGGAACCCCCGTGGACCCGCCGCCCCCCGACGCCGGTCTGATCGAGCGGATGCGCGCGGGCGACGACACGGCGTACGAGGAGCTGTACCGCCGGCACGCCGAAGCCGTCCGCCGCTACGCCCGCACCTGCTGCCGCGACACGCACACCGCCGACGACCTCACGGCCGAGGTGTTCGCCCGCATGCTCCAGGCCGTACGCGGCGGCAGCGGCCCCGAGCACGCCGTGCGCGCCTATCTCCTCACCACCGTCCGGCGGGTCGCCGCGAACTGGACGAAGACGGCCAGACGCGAGCAACTGGTCGACGACTTCGCCGTGTTCGCCGCACAGGCCACCCGCGGATCCGAGGTCTCCGACGACGACACGCTCGACCTCGGCGCGGATGTGCGCGCGATGCACGAGGCCGAACAGTCCATGGCCATGCGGGCCTTCCGCTCGCTGCCGGAGCGCTGGCAGGCCGTGCTGTGGCACACCGAGGTCGAGGACGAGTCCCCGAGCGAGGTCGCCACGCTCTTCGGTCTCGACGCGAACGGCACCCGTGTGCTCGCCAGCCGCGCCCGCGAGGGACTCCGGCAGGCCTACCTCCAGGCGCACGTGAGCACGACGCTCACCCTGGACGAGGAGTGCGCGCGGCACGCCGACCGGCTCGGTGCCTACGCCCGCGGCGGCCTGCGCACCCGTGCCGAACGGGGCCTGCGCAAACACCTGGAGGAGTGCGCCAGGTGCCGGCTGGCCGCGGGCCAGATCAAGGAAGTGGCCGGCGGGATCCCCGGGGTCGTGCCGGTCGCGGTCATCGGCTGGTTCGGTGCCGCCGGGTACGCGAAGGCCGTCGCGCTCATCGCCGGTGGCGCCGGAGCGGGCGCGGCCGGAGCCGCGGGCGCGGCGGCCGTGGCGGGCGGCGGCTCGGGAGGTGTCGGCGCCGGGGGCGGCGCCGCGGTCTCCGAGGGGCTGGGCGCGCCGGTCAAGGCCGGCATCGCGGCGGGTGTCGTCGCGGTGGCCGCGGCGGCGGTCGCGCTGTCCCTGGTGGGCAACGACAGCCCCGCCCGGCGGCCCGAGGCGGGTCCGGCCGCCTCGCCCGCCGTCGAGGCGCCGGTGCCGTCGCCGGCACCGCCCGGGAAGTCCTCCACGCCGAAGCCACCGCCGGCGGTCCGCGAGCCGGCCCCCGCCCCGCCCTCCCCGGCGGAGCCGAAACCCGCCCCCAAGCCGGCGCCGAAGACGGTCCCGAGCCCGAGTCCGTCCCCCACGCCGTCCCCCACCCCGGCCCCGCTGCCGAAGCCACCCCCGCCGGACCCCGCCCCGGAGCCCACGCCTCCCCCGCCTGCCCCCGTCGTCTACCGGTGGAGCGACCTGGACTACGACGTCATCGGCGACCACACCGAGCCGGAGATGCGGATCGGTGCGAGCAGCTGGGTGTGGCAGCGCCACGCGATGAGCATCGCGAACACCCGGTACGCGCACGGTGTGACCGTCCACGGCCGGTCCTCCGTCACCATCGACCTGAACCGCGAGTGCAGCTCGTACGACGCCATGGCCGGTGTCGACGATCTGATGCTGGGCCTGGGCAGGCTGCGCTTCTCCGTCTACGCGGACGGGTCGCGGCTGTGGCGGTCACCGCTGATCGAGGGCGGCGACCCGGCGGTCCCCGTCCATGTGAACCTCACCGGCCACCGGACGGTCCGGCTCGTCGTCGAACCCCGCACCCCGTTCGACTCGACGTCGCTGGGCGACTGGGCGGAATCGAAGTTCCGGTGCCGGTGATCACCTAGGGCCCGCCGTCCGGATCACGCGGCGGGATGCGACTCGGGGTACGCCTCAAGGGCTTCGGCCAGGTCGCCGAGGGCCTCTTCCTGGGTGTAGCCGGAGCCTCGGGCGCGCTCGGACGCGTAGTGCTCCGGGCCGAGCGCCGCGAGAGCCGCGGCCGCGGTGCTCCGCACGGCGGCGCTCTCTCGGGCGGACCGCAGATCCCCGCCACGCCAGCCGGTGCCGGCGGCCAGCAGCCGCGCCGCGACCGAGTGGGCCCCCAGCTCGGTGAGCAGCCGCGCCGCGCTCTCGACGAAACCCGACGCCACCACGTCGGCGCACCGCGCGTCCATCGCGTGCCGCAGCGCCGTGCTCAGCTTCCGCAGTCCCGGCGCGGGGCCGGACTCGGCGGCCGTGACCAGGGCGTGCACCAGGTTCAGCCCCGCCGAGAACTGGGGCGGCGGAGTGCCCCGGAGGCTCTCCTCGCGCGACTTGTCGCACAGTTCGCGTGCGAGGGCGACCTCCCCGTGGTCCAGGACGACCTGGGCACGCAGCAGATGGACGAACGCCCGGGAGTCGGTCACCCCGTACTGGTCGGCGGCGACGCTCGCCTCGTCCAGTGTCGCCAGGGCCAGCGGACTGTCGCCGGCGCGGTGGGCGATCTCGGCCAGCCGCGCCATGAGGAACGGCACCTCCGCGTACGCCCCCACCTCGTAGGCGAGCCGCAGCGCCTCCGCGTACTCGCTCTTCGCCTCGTCGAACCGGCTGCGTGCCATGGCCGCCTCACCGGCCGCGCTGCACACCTGGGCTCGCATCCAGCGGTCCCCGACGCGTCGGCTGAGTCCGCGCAGTTCCTCCAGGTCCTCGTCCACTCCCGGCATGCCGCCCGGGGCGTCGACGACCATGTGCGTACGGAACATCAGGGCGACGCCGATCTCCCATTCGCCGCCGAACTCACGGCAGTTGGCGACCGCCGAGTTCATCGCGGGTCCCACGTCGTCCGGGTCGTCCAGGAAGTGCGCGGCCATCGGCCAGATGATCCCCGGCATGCGCGCCGCGTCCGGACCGCCCCGCTCGAAGGCGCCCCGCACCCGCCCCACGTACTCCCGCAGCCGCTTGTCGCCCCAGTCGTCCAGCGGGACGACGTCCACCTTCATGAACAGGTGGAGCATGCGCACCCGCATCCGCATGGCGTGCAGCGGGTGCCGCGCGTCACGCTCGGGATGGTCGAGAAAGGCGCCCACCGGATCGACGTCCCCGAGCTCGGGGAGGAGGCCGTCACCGGCGGCGGACACGGCGCCGACGGCCGCCGCCGGACGGTCACCGGCCGGCGTATCGAGCAGCGCCCCCAATTTCAGGACGCGTTCCGTCCACGAGATGCCCTCGTAGCGGAAGTTGCGCAGCCACCAGAACCAGCCCATGTCGAGGACGAGAGCGCCCGCCTCCTCCTCGTCATGGGCGGCGAGCGCGCGCCGCAGAGCGGCCCGGATGTTGTCGAGTTCGGTCTCCAGGCGCCGGATCCAGGGGAGTTGGCCGGCCGAGCGCAGCTGGGGCTCGGCCTCCGCGGTCAGGGCGCGCACCCAGGCGCGGTGGCGCCGCTCGGCGGCGGCACGCAGCTCGGGAACCTCGGCGGCGCGCTCGGTGGCGTACTCGTGGATGGTCTCCAGCATGCGGTAGCGCATCCCGCCGCCCGCCCAGGCGTCCCGGTCCCCGTCGCCCCGTCCGTCGTGGTCACCGGGTCCGTACGGACGGCCGTCGCCGCCCGTGGGGTCCGGGGTGGCGACGAGGAGGGACTTGTCGACGAGCGCCCCGATGAGGTCGGCGGCGGGGCCGGTGCACACGGCTTCCGCGGCTGCCAGGTCCCAGCCGCCCGCGAACACGGAGGCCTCGCGCAGTACGGTCCGCTCCCGTTCGTCGAGCAGATCCCAGGACCAGTCGACGACGGCGCGCAGGGTCTGCTGGCGGGGCAGCACCGTACGGCTTCCGGAGGTGAGCAGCCGGAAGCGGTCGTCGAGCCGGTCGGCGATCTGCCGCGGGGTGAGCAGCCGCAGGCGGGCCGCGGCCAGCTCGATGGCCAGGGGCAGGCCGTCGAGCCGTCGGCAGATCTCGTCCACGGCGGCGGAGTCGTGGAGCGCGGTGGCGGCTTCGGGGCGCACCACGGAGGCCCGTTCCATGAAGAGGCGGCGGGCCGAATCGGGCGGGAGCGGCTCGACCGGGCGCACCAACTCACCGGGGATTCCGAGGGGTTCACGGCTGGTGGCGAGGATCGTGAGCCCCGGGCAGCGGGTCAGCAGCGTCTCGGCGAGTTCGGCCGCCGCGTCGATCACATGCTCGCAGTTGTCGAGGATCAGGAGCTGGCTGCGTGGGGAGCAGTACTCGACGAGCAGGGCGACCGGGTCGTCCTGCGCGCCCGCCATCTCGTTGGTGATCAGGGCTGTCTCGCGCAGGCCGAGGGCGCTGACCACGGCGCCCGGGACCGCCTCGGGCCGGTCGAGCGGGGCCAACTCGGCCAGCCACGCCTGCGCGAGCCCGGCGGCGGCTTCCTCGGCGAGGCGGGTCTTGCCCGAACCGCCCGGTCCGGTGAGCGTGACCAGGCGTGCCCCCCGCGCATCCGCGCGGATGGCCTCGACCTCACGTTCCCGTCCGACGAACGAGTTCAGGCGCGGACGGATGTTCCCGGTCCGCTGGGCACGGGAGGGGTCCCCGGAACGCGGGCCGGCGTCCGGTGCGCCACTGCCCGTGGCGGCCCCGGGTTCCCGCGCTCCGCGGGCGTCCCGGGGGTCCAGCAGCGCGGCGTGCAGGTCCCGGAGCTCCGGCCCGGGATCGGCGCCGAGACCGTCCGTCAGGGCCCGGCGCACGTCCTCGTACGCGGCCAGCGCGTCGGCACTCCGGCCGGTCTCGCGCAGGGCGCGGATGAGCAGGACGTGCAGCGCCTCGTCGTACGGGTGGGCCGTCGTCAGTTCCTTCAGTTCCGGTACGACGTCGGCGGCGCGGCCGAGACGCAGGTCCGCCTCGACGCGGCTGCGCGTCGCCTCCAGGCGCAGGGCCTCCGGGCGGGTCGCGGCGGTGCGGTCGGGGAGGTCGGCGAGGGCGGGGCCGCGCCACAGGGCGAGGGCTTCGCCCAGTCGGGCGGCGGCGGTACGGGCGTCGCCCGCGTCGAGCGCGGTCCTGCCCTCCGTGACGAGCCGCTCGAACACGAACAGGTCCACGTCGTCGCGGGCGGCGCGGAGGCGGTAGCCGCCGGCCTCGGAGGTGACCGCGTCCTTTCCGATGGCGCGGCGGAGGCGGCCCATCAGCGCCTGGAGGGCGGCGGGGGCGTCCTGGGGCGGGTCGTCCGCCCATACCTCGTCGATGAGGGTGTCCGGGGAGAGGGTTCGGGCGGGGTGGCAGGCCAGGGCTGTGAGCAGCGCGCGGACCCGGGGGCCGCCCACCGCGACGAGGGTTCCCCGGTCGTCCTCCGCCTGGGCAACCCCCAGAATCCTGTACCGCACGCCCCCATTCTCACCGCCCGCCCGCCCGAGGTCACCGCCTGACCCCTCCCGAGCCGCCAAGGTCCCCCTTCTTCCCCGCCCCACCAAAACCTTCCTTCGCCCCCTCCGCCCCTACCCAACCCGAACCTGGGGCTCCGCCCCGGCCCCCGCTCCTCAAACGCCGGAGAGGCTGAAATTCACGCACGTGAGGGGCCGTGCCGGTACATCGATGCCCGTCGCCACCGACGCCCACCCCTCACCCAACGGCGACGGGCTGATGCACCGGCACGGCCCCGACCCACAACACACCCGCACCCGCGAGCGCAGCGACCCGGCGCGCAGGTTCAGCCCCGCTGGGCACCCGCCCCGAGCGCCCGTCCCTGCGGAACTATCCCCGCGGGAACGGCGCGTTGGCGTGCCGGTGTCCCCGTCCAGCAGGTTCCGCGCCGGGCCAGCAACCGCCGCAGCCACAGTTCGAGCGAGACGAGATCGGCCAGACCGTCGAGCGGCAGCGGCGCCCCCTCCGCGGCCGAGCGCAGGGCCTTGCGGACGACGCGCGCCTCGACCAGCCCGGCCTGCGCGAGCAACGGTGTGTCGAACAGGGAGACCAGGGAATCGGCCGCCACCCGCACCCCGGTGCGGGCCGCCGCCGTGGAGGACGACTGAGACGGAGCCCCCCAGCCGGGGGGCAGATCGGCCACCCCGGCCCCCTCCAGCACCGTACGCAGGATCGCCGCCCGTGCCCCCGGCTGCACCCGCAGCGCCTCCGGCAGGGCACGGCACGCCCGGACGACCTGGTTGTCCAGAAACGGCGTGTGCAGCCGCTGGAAGCGGATCTCGGCGGCCTGCTCCAGGACACGGACGTCGGCCGCGTGGCGGGCCAGCGCGGCCCTGGCACGGAAGTCCCCCGGCCGCTGTCCGGGACCGACGTTCGGACGTCCCCCGCCCCCTTGGAGGCGAACCGATACTTCCGCCAGCGCCTCGCCGGTCAGCCAGCGCGCCGCCGGCCCGGGTCTCGCCCAGCTGAGCGCGGCGAGCGACGCGCCCACCGCGCCCCCGGGTTCCTCGAACCGCCGGTGCAGCAACTGTTCGGCGAGGACCTCGACCCCGGTGCGGTACGGCGTGCGGGCGAGCTTGCGCGCCGCGCCGTACACGCGCGCGGGGACCATCACCGAGCCGTCGGCCTTCGTCAACGCGGCGACGGGTCGCACCAGATGGCGTCGTTTGCGGTCCATGAGCAGGTCGGCGAGCCGGGCCGGGTGGGCGTCGAGCACCTGCCGCGCGCCGTAGCCGGTGAAGTGGTCCGCGCTGCCGGAGGCGAGCCGCGCGCGGTGGCGTGCCGCGGTCACCAGGGAGGGTCCCGGCTCGTCGGTCAGCGGTCCCTCCAGGTCGGCGTAGGGAAGCGTCTCCTCGCCCCCGGTGACGACCACGTGGTGCAGCCTGGGGTTCGCGGCCAGCGTCCCGGCCCGCTCCAGTTCGGCCTCGCGCCCGCGGACGGCGAGGTCGTTGAAGGTGACGGCCAGGAGCCGTTCCCCCGCACCGGTGCCGTGTCCGAGGACCGTGCCGGGCGCTCCGGGAAGGCCGGCGGCGAGCAGCGCGAGGGTTCCCGAGGCGGGCCCTCCCGAGAGGTCGGCCCCGATACCCGGTACCGGTGTCCCGCGGGCGGCGCGCCGCTCGGCGGGCCCCATGCCGGGCACGGGCCCGGGGTCCACGTCGGCGCCGGGTACATGGCGGGGTGCGGAGAGGCGGGCGCGGACGGCCTCCACCAGGGCGTCCCGTACGGCGTCCACGGCGATCGTGGGATCGGCGATGGGCGCGGCGACGGCGAGGGAGGCGACGGGTTCGTACCCGGCGATCTCGCGGGCTCCGGCCCGCAGGATGAGCGTGTGTCCCGGCGGGATGCGGCGCACGCCTTCGTAGGGGGTGGAGTCGTGCACGGCGGCCGGTACGTCGGGGGCGGCGAGCATCGCGGCCAGGTGCCCGAAGTCGAGGTTGGCCTCGATGAGGTCGGCGAGCGGGAGCGCGGCGGTGGCGTAGGCCGTGCCGCCGGCCCAGGGGGTGTAGAACACGGGCCGGGCACCGGCGAGGTCGCCGCAGACGGTCACGCGGCGGCCGACCTGGACGACCGCGGTGTAGCTGCCGGACCAGTTGGTGAGGTGGCGCAGCGCTCCGCCGCGCGCGGCGAACAGTCCGACCCGCAGCTCGTCGTCGGAGGCCCCGCAGGTGCCGAGGACGGCGATGCGGTTCTCCGCGTCGGCCTTGACCACGCGCACCTCGTCGGGGCGCCAGTCGCCGACGGCCCACAGCGGATCCGGGTCACCCCACAGGAGTTGGGAACCGACGGGGTGCACGGTCTCTCCGTCGTTGCCCGTGGCGCCCGCCGAGCCGATCGCGGACGCTCTGGCGACGGTGCTGCTCCACCCCACCAACCATCGCATCGCCGCCTCCACAGGCTGTGGACAACCAGTGCACCGTACGAACTCGGCACCATGCTGCCACGAAGGAGGCGTACGGGAGGGCCCCTGCGGCGGCTTGCGCTCCCCGAAGTGCGCCCCCACGCGAACGTCCGCGCCGTCACGCGGGGGGCACGCTACCGGCAAATACCCTTCATACAGCGCCTGTTGAGGTCATCGGCAGTCGCCACCCCGCACCGGGGGAAATCCGCTCAGGACCGCCACCGGACCACCACCGGGCGACCCCGGCCCGCGAGGCACCCCATCCGGAACGCCCGGACCCACCCCGGCAGGTCGACGTGAATGCGCCCCCGATACGCTCCCTCAGGACGCCCTTCGCGCCCTCAACTCACGTGGTGGGAGCCCTGATTGCCCTCAGGGGAGGCCGTCGGTTTTCGGCCAATTCGGTGGGAGGCGGACGGGCGCGGACACGCTCCGTACAGGCCTTGCGCACCGCTTGCGCAACGCACAGTCCGGGAGGCGGAGTTCGCCCCCCGGACCGGTCCGCCGCCCGCGGGGATGTAGGCGGCGGTGTCCCCCAGCCCACTGGATCCAGTACAGCGGGCCGACCCACGCACGTTCCATGGAAGCGCTCCCCACCGTGGCCGGAGAAGAGCGCACGGACAGGCGCACAGCCACACAACAGGAGCACGCCGCGACAGTCCGTACAGTCGTACGGACCACAATCCCGCCAACCGGACGTACGCCCCTTAACGCTGGGGATCGGGCGAACTACGCTGGGTTTACGAATGCCGCGTGGTTATGCCAGTGCGGCAGCCGTCTGTGTCGAGGGGTGGCGCATGTCCAGGGAGCAACGCGGGCCGAACGAAAAACTCGGCGCCGTTCTCGCCCTCGCGGGAATCAGCAACGCAGGACTCGCGCGTCGCGTCAACGACCTTGGCGCTCAACGCGGGTTGACTCTTCGCTACGACAAGACGTCGGTGGCGCGCTGGGTGTCGAAGGGCATGGTGCCGCAGGGCGCCGCGCCGCACCTCATCGCGGCCGCCATCGGCCAGAAGCTCGGCCGTCCCGTGCCGCTCCACGAGATCGGCCTGGCGGACGCGGATCCCGCGCCGGAAGTGGGCCTCGCCTTCCCCCGTGACGTCGGGCAGGCGGTGCGGTCGGCCACGGAGCTGTACCGCCTCGACCTCGCCGGGCGCCGGGCCGGCGGCGGCATCTGGCAGTCACTGGCCGGATCCTTCGCCGTGAGCGCCTACGCGACGCCCGCCTCACGCTGGCTGATAACCCCGGCCGACAGTTCGGTGGCGCGCGAGGTGAGTCCGGGCGACGGCTCCGGAGCGCCGCTGAAAGTCGGCCACAGCGATGTGCTGAAACTCCGCGAGGCCGCCGAGGACGCCAGGCGCTGGGACTCCAAGTACGGGGGCGGTGACTGGCGTTCGTCCATGGTGCCGGAGTGCCTGCGGGTCGAGGCGGCGCCCTTGCTGCTCGGCTCCTACTCCGACGAGGTCGGCAGAGCGCTGTTCGGCGCGTCGGCGGAGCTCACCCGTCTCGCGGGCTGGATGGCCTTCGACACGGGCCAGCAGGAGGCGGCGCAGCGCTACTACATCCAGGCACTGCGGCTGGCCCGCGCGGCCGCCGACGTGCCCCTCGGGGGCTACGTCCTGGCGTCCATGTCCCTCCAGGCGACCTACCGCGGCTTCGGCGACGAGGGCGTCGACCTCGCCCAGGCCGCCCTGGAGCGCAACCGCGGTCTCGCCACGGCCCGCACCATGAGCTTCTTCCGGCTCGTCGAGGCACGTGCCCACGCCCGCGCCGGCGACGCCCACGCGGCCGGCGCGGCGCTGAAGGCGGCCGAGGGCTGGCTGGAGCGGGCCCGTGACGGCGACCACGACCCGTCCTGGCTCGGCTTCTACGGGTACGACCGCTTCGCGGCCGACGCGGCCGAGTGCTACCGCGACCTGAAGGCACCGCGCCAGGTGCGCCGGTTCACCGAACAGGCGCTGTCGAAGCCGACGGAGGAGTTCGTGCGTTCGCACGGACTCCGCCTGGTGGTCTCGGCGGTCGCCGAGCTGGAGTCCGGCAACCTGGACGCGGCGTGCGAGCAGGGCGTGCGAGCGGTGGAGGTCGCGGGACGGATCTCCTCCGCGCGCACCACCGAGTACGTGAAGGACCTGCTGCACCGGCTGGAGCCCTACGGCGACGAACCGCGCGTGGTGGAGCTGCGGGAGCGGGCCCGTCCTCTGCTGATGGCTCCCGCCTGAGGGAGAACGCCCGACGACCCGGGCACGGACAGGGCGCCACGGCCCCGCGGCGCGAAGGAAACGCGGGGCGCGGTCCTCGGGTTTGAGGGCATTGTCAGTGGCGCAGTGCACTATCGAGGCCGGGAGGTGGTGCGGATGCGGAGCGCGTACGACTGCGATGTTCTGGTGATCGGCGGGGGGATCGTCGGTCTGTCGACGGCGTATGCCGTCACACGGGCGGCACCGGGCACCCGTGTGACGGTGCTGGAGAAGGAGCTGGGACCCGCCCGGCACCAGACCGGGCGCAACAGCGGAGTGATCCACAGCGGGATCTACTACCGCCCCGGCTCCCTGAAGGCGCGGTACGCGGTGCGGGGTGCCGCCGAGATGGTCAAGTTCTGCGCGGAGTACGACATCGCGCACGCCGTCACCGGCAAGCTGATCGTCGCGACGGAGAAGTCGGAGCTCCCCCGCCTGCACGGTCTGGTGCAGCGCGGCCGGGAGAACGGCATCCCGGTCAAGGAACTGGGCCCGACCCAGCTCACCGACTACGAACCCGAGGTCCGTGGCCTCGCCGCCATCCACGTCGGCACCACGGGCATCTGCGACTACGTGGCGGTGGCCCGCCGGCTCGCGGAGGCCTCCGGGGCGGAGATCCGGTACGGAGCGCGGGTCGTGCGCGCCGACCGACGCGCCCACCGCGGCGTGGCCGTGCGCACGGACGACGGGACGATCGTCCGCGGACGCGTGCTCGTCAACTGCGCGGGGCTGCACTGCGACGAGACGGCCCGGCTCACGGGCGACGACCCCGGGATGCGGATCGTCCCCTTCCGCGGCGAGTACTACACGCTGGCGCGGCCGGAGCTGGTGCGGGGCCTGGTGTATCCGGTCCCGGACCCCGCCTTCCCGTTCCTCGGCGTCCATCTCACCCGGGGCATCGACGGCGGTGTCCACATCGGCCCCAACGCGGTTCCCGCGCTCGCCCGTGAGGGGTACGGATGGAAGGTGATCCGGCCCCGTGAACTGGGCGGGACCCTGTCCTGGCCGGGCTCCTGGCGGATAGCGCGGCGGCACTGGCGCTACGGAGCCGGGGAGCTGCGCCGGTCGGTGTCGAAGTCGGCGTTCACGGAGGCGGTGCGCAGGCTGCTGCCCGCGGTGACCCCGGAGGATCTGGTCCCCGCCGCCGCCGGTGTCCGCGCCCAGGCGGTCCTGCGGGACGGCACCCTGGTGGACGACTTCCTGATCAAGGAGGGCCCGAGGACCGTGCACGTACTGAACGCGCCGTCCCCGGCGGCCACCGCCTCCCTCCCGATCGGCCGCGAGGTCGCCCGCCGGGCACTGGCGGCGCTGGCGGCGGCCTGAAAGGCGGCCCACGGCCGTCCGGGACACGATCCGCCCGGCGGCCGCAGCGGTCCACCCACCATCGGGACAAGCCACCCCACGGCCCCACCCACCACCAGGGCGGGCCACCGCGCGGCCCACCCACCACCGGGACGGCCCACCCCACGGCCCCACTCCCCACCAGGGCGGGCCACCGCGCGGCCCGCCCACCGCAGGCACTGACCACCCCGCGGCCCCACTCACCACCGGGACGGCCCACCCCCACGGCCCCACCCGCCGCAGGGACGGGCGGCGGGCCGCGGTGCGGCGCCCGTAAAATCGACCTCACTGTGTCTGATTTCCTCGACTCCACCGAAGAGACCCGGCCCGCCTCCGCCGAGGACGGCTCGCCGCGTCACCACCGCTCCAAGGGCGAACCCCGCTTCCCCGACGGACCGCAGCCGGACCCCGCCGGCTCGCACTTCGAGCGGCGGATCCGGAGCTTCCAGCCGCGTCGGAGCCGGGTGACGACCGGGCAGGCCGACGCGTTGGAGCGGCTGTGGCCCCGGTGGGGTCTGGACATCGACGGACAGCGGACGCTCGACCTCGCGGAGCTGTTCGGGGCGGACCTGCCCGTCGTCCTGGAGATCGGCTTCGGCATGGGTGAGGCCACCGCTCAGATGGCGGCCGAGGACCAGGGGACCGGGATCCTGGCCGTGGACGTGCACACACCGGGGCAGGGCAACCTGCTCAATCTCGCCGAGCGCAACAGCCTGACCAACATCCGCGTCGCCAACGGGGACGCGATCATCCTGCTGCGCGAGATGCTGCCGCCCGCCTCCCTGAACGGACTGCGCGTCTTTTTCCCCGATCCCTGGCCCAAGAAGCGGCACCACAAGCGACGGCTGATCCAGCCGGAGTTCCTGGATCTCGCCGCGACCCGCCTCGCGCCGGGCGCGCTCGTGCACTGCGCGACGGACTGGGAGCCGTACGCCGAGCAGATGCTCGACGTGCTGAGCGCGCACCCCGCGTTCGAGAACACCCGGCCCGACGGCGGTTTCACGCCCCGTCCCGGGTTCCGGCCGCTGACCCGTTTCGAGGGCCAGGGACTGGACAAGGGTCATGTGGTGAACGACCTCCTCTTCCGGCGCGTACAGCATCGAGACCTGCACACCCCGGGCGACTGACCCGCACACACCGGCAGGCGTCCACCGGGAGACCCCGGGGACGCCGGTTACCGTCGCGGGCCACGCCCTCCCTCGTTAGGGTCAATGCCGTGGCCATCCATCCGCCGTACCCGAACCAGCCCGGCGCCCCCGCCGGACCTGCGCTGCGACATCCGCACTGGTGGCAGCGGGGCTGGGTGCGGTACGGAGCGCTGATCACGCTGCTCGCGATGTCGGGTCTGGTGATCCTCGCCCTCGTCCGCGAACAGACCGGGACCGAGGGCTTCCTGGTCGGCCTCGGACTGGCCGTGTTCCCCGTGCCGCTGCTCATAGCCGCCTTCCGGTGGCTGGACCGGGTCGAACCGGGCCCCTGGCGGAACCTGTTCTTCTCCTTCGCCTGGGGCGCCTGCGCGGCCGCGCTCATCGCGATCGTCGCCAACAGCTTCGCGACCCGCTGGATCGCCATGACGACCGCGGATCCCTCCGGCGCCGACACGCTCGGCGCGACCGTCATAGCGCCCGTCGTCGAGGAGTCGGCGAAGGCGGCGGCCGTCCTGCTCGTGTTCCTCTTCCGCAGACGGGACTTCACGGGGATCGTCGACGGTGTCGTCATCGCCGGGGTCACCGCCACCGGCTTCGCCTTCACCGAGAACATCCTCTATCTCGGCACCGCGTTCGGCACCGACCAGCTCAGCGGGGAGAGCGGGATCGCCTCGGTCACCGCGGCGACGTTCTTCGTCCGGGTGGTGATGTCGCCCTTCGCGCACCCGCTGTTCACCGTGCTGACCGGCATCGGCTTCGGCGTCGCGGCACTGTCCGCCGAACGCCAGCACGCGCGCCGGGTGCTGCTGCCCCTCACCGGACTGCTGCTCGCGATGGGCATGCACGCGATCTGGAACGGCTCGGCCGGCTTCGGCCGGTTCGGCTTCTTCGGTGTGTACGCGGCGTTCATGGTGCCCGCGTTCGGGCTGCTGACCTGGCTCGTCGTCTGGACCCGGCAGCGCGAGCTGCGGACCGTGCGCGCCGAACTGCCCGTGTACACCGCCGCCGGCTGGCTGGGCGCGGCCGAGCCGTGGGTCCTCGGCTCGATGCGGGCGCGGCAGCTCGCGCGCGAGTACGCGGGCCACCACTTCGGGAAGGGCGCGGCACGCTCGGTGGCGGAGTACGAGGCGTACGCGACCTCGCTGGCGTTCCTGCGCCACCGGGGGCGGCGGGGCCGCGCGGGCGCCGACTTCGTCGTACGGGAGCGCGAGTTGCTCGACGAGCTGTGGCGCCGCCGGGAGATCGCCCGGCCGGCCCTCGCCTACGCGGCCCGCGCCACGGCACCGCTGCCCGCGCCGCCGCCCTGGCCGGCCCCCGGGTACGGCCGCATGGTCCCGCCGGCCCGGCCCTACGGCCCGCCGGCACAGGCGTCCGCACCGGCCCCGTACCCCGCGTACAACCCGTACCGCTCCTAGGCCGTGTCCGGCAGCCCCCGCCGTTGGGATCATGCGGCGCCACGCGGGACCGGTGGTGTCCACCGGTCCCGCGTACCGGTGCTCCGGCCGTTACGCCGACGCCTGCGTCAAGCGCGTCAGTTCCTCGTCCGTCAGCACCAGTTCCGCGACCCCCAGCAGGGCCGGGAGCTGCTCCACGGTGCGGGCGGAGGCGATGGGCGCGGCGACCGTCGGCTGTGCGGCCAGCCAGGCGAGCGCGACGGTCGGGACCGCGACGCCGTGGGCCGCGGCGATCTCGTCGAGGGCGGCGAGGACCCGCGGCCCGCGTTCCGTGCCGAGGTGCTTGGCGGCGCCCGCGGCCCGGGCCGAGTCGACCGTCGTTCCGGGGCGGTACTTGCCGGTGAGGAAACCGGAGGCGAGCGCGAAGTACGGGACGGCGGCCAGACCGGCCCGGGAGGCGACCTCCTGGAGGGGCCCCTCGTAGGTGTCGCGCGAGACCAGGTTGTAGTGCGGCTGAAGCGCGACGTAGCGCGCGAGGCCCTCGCGGTCGGAGAACTCCAGGGACTCCTGAAGCCGCTCCGGGGAGATGTTGGAGGCGGCGATGTGCCGCACCTTGCCCGCCTTCACCAGCTCGTCGAGGGCGCCGATGATCTCGTCGACCGGCACCTCCGGCTTGTCGAAGTGCGTGTAGTAGAGGTCGATGTGGTCGGTGCCCAGGCGGCGCAGCGACGCGTCGGCAGCCGCCTTGATGTTGGCGCCGGACAGACCCGGGTACGCGGGGTGCTGGCTGACCTTGGTGGCGACCACGATGTCCTCGCGGTTGCCGCGGGTCCTCAGCCACTTGCCGATGATGGTCTCCGACTCGCCGCCCTCGTTGCCCTCGATCCAGGCGGAGTAGGAGTCGGCCGTGTCGAGGAAGTTGCCGCCGGCGGCGGCGTAGGCGTCGAGCACGGCGAAGGACCGGGTCTCGTCGGCCGTCCAGCCGAAGACGTTGCCCCCGAGGGAGAGCGGGAAGACCTCGAGGTCGGACGCACCGAGCTTGCGAAGAGAAGTCATGTAAGGGGTCAACGCCGTTCCCGGATGGATGTATTCCGCAATCACCTGGGCGGGCCTGCGTGTCCCGGGCCGCCGCGTGCCGGGCGTCCGTGCCCCGGACGACCAACAGCCCTGACGTCGGGGGGGTTGACGTCAGGGCTGCCGGAGATCGGAAATCAGGGGTTGAGGCCCTTGCTCTGGAGCCACGCCATCGGGTCGATGCCGGTGGCGGCGCCGCCGGGGTGCACTTCGAGGTGCAGGTGCGCCCCGGTGACATTGCCCGTCGCGCCCACCCGCCCGATGACATCACCCGTGGCGACCTTCTGGCCCACGCTGACGCTGATGGACGACTGGTGGCAGAACCACAGCTCCGTACCGTCGTCGAGGGTGAGGATCGTGCGGTAGCCGTACGATCCGGCCCAGCCGGCCTCGGTGATGGTGCCGCTGTGGACCGCCTTGATGAGCGTGCCGGTGGGCGCCGCGAAGTCGAGTCCGGTGTGGTAGCCGGAGGACCACAGGGCACCGGCCTCGCCGAAGGTCGAGGTCAGCGTGTACGAGGACGTCGGCAGCGAGTAGCTCTTGGCGAGCTCGGCGAGGCGCTCCTGCTCGGCCTTCGCCTTGGCCGCTTCCTCCGCCTTCTCCTTCACCGCGTCGGCCTTGGCCTCGGCTTCGTCCTGCTGCTTGGCGGCGAGCGCGACGGCCTTCTTCGCGGCGGCCGTCTGGGCGGCCTGCTGCGTGGCGGTGTCGGCCTGGTTCTGCTGCGACTGGGCCTGCTGCATGATGCGGTCGCGCAGCGCCTCACCGGCGGTGGCGCCCTGGGCCGCGTCGGCGGTGGTCAGACCGGCGCTGGTGAGCGGGGTCGTGGAGCCCTTGGGAGTGCTGGACCCGCCGTCCGATATCAGCGCCCTCGCCGAATCGGTGACCGACGACAGGTCGGGCAGCGAGATCGAGACGGGCGGCTTGCCCGGAGCGGCGCTGGCGATACCACCCGCTCCGACGGCGGCTATGACGCCGACGCCGAGAACCGTGGAGCTGCGGGCGAGACCTCCGCCGCGCTGCTTGCCCGTGCGGTGCCGGCCGCGGACGGGAGCGACGGAATCCGCGGTGGGATTCCACTCCTCCCAGGGTCCCTCGTCCTTGCCGTAGCCGAAGGTGTGTGTTTCGTTCGGCGTGAACGAGGTTGGCTGAGCGGGCCGGTTGGACGCCACGTGGGCGCACTCCTTTCCTTCCTTGCCGCCTACCGGGTTAGCTGACGGGTTCGGAGCAGGAAGGTCTCCTACGCGCGTACGGCCACCGTGCTTCCACGGCGGAATACGCTCGATTCACCCCACGAGTTGGTTCCCCGGTTCCCTTGCGGGATTCGGCGCGTGCGCACGGAGCCACCTCTTGTGACGGCTGTAACGACCGCGCTGCGTTATCGAACGTTAATAGACCCAGGCACCGAATTCCAAGCTGTTCCGACTGATCATTAACGGCTCTTGGCCAGGACTTTGGGGTCATGAACGATGAAAAACGGGCGAGTTGACCTCATGGTGTCGACACGGGTTTCTCTGATGGCCAGTCAGATGCTAGGCGGAGGGACACCGTACGCTCACCGTTCGTGACCGAGCCCGGAAAAGCCGTCGCCCGGGGGGGGCGGAAGACCTCCCGGGCGACGCGCGACTTCGCTCGGCGGGCACCCGTCACGGGCGCCGGACGGCGAGCAGCGCCAGGTCGTCCGTCAGCGCGCCGCCCGTGTGCCGGAGGGCCGCCTCGTAGAGGGCGGCCAGCAGTGCGTCGGGACCCGGAAAGACCCGTCCGGCCAGCCAGCCGGCCGGATCGAAGAACTCCCCCCGCGCGTCACGGGCCTCGGACAGTCCGTCGGTGTGCAGCAGCAGCGTCGCCCCGCGGGGGAATCCCTCCCGCACCGTCGGCGCGGGCAGGCCGCCCAGTTCACTCATCCCGAGGGGCAGCGCGAAGGATTCGGCGGAGAGCGTGAGGAGCGTGCCGTCGGGACGCAGCAGCAGGGGCGGCGGATGGCCGCGGTTGACGACGCGTACGGCGTCCTCGCCGTGCGGGATCTCGGCGAGGACGGCGGTCGTGAACCCCTCGGCCGCGTCGACGCTGTCGCGGCGGGTGCCCGCGCGCGTCAGCGCCCGCTCCAGGCGCTCCGCGACGCCCTCCAGGGTCGCCTCCCGCTCGGCCGCCTCCCGGAACGCCCCGACCACCGTCGCGACGGTGGCCACCGCGGTCATCCCCTTCCCCCGTACGTCCCCGACGACCAGCCGTACGCCGTGCGGGGAGTCCTGCACGGCGTACAGGTCCCCGCCGATGAAGGCGTCCTCCTGCGCCGCCTCGTACCGGGCCGCGACCTCCAGTCCGGCGATCCGCTCCTCGGGCTCGGGCAGCACGGCCCGCTGCGCGAACTCGGCGATCTCCCGGACGGAGGCGAGCCGCTCGTCGCCGCGCCGGACGACGGTGTTGATGAGGACGGCGAGGACCGAGGCCATCGCGACGGTGACCACCTCGGTGACGGCGTCGACCTGAAGGACGATGCCGAGGACGGAGTGGGTCGCGAGCACCGCGGCGACGGCGAGGACGCCGGCGAGAACGGTTCCGCGCAGCGAGTAGAGGGGTGCGGCGACCAGGGGCGCGGCCGCGAACAGGGGGGTCGCGGTGAATTCCGAGGGGGTGAGGTAGTCGTAGACGACCCCGGCGGCGACGAACAGCACGGGCAGGGTCCGGACGAAGGCGCGTGCGCGCGCGATCCCGCGCGGGGCCGCTCCCGTCGCCGGACCGGGGGGCGGGACGCTCCCGGGCTCGCGGGACAGCCGGCCGGCCCGGTCACGAGGCTGTCCGGTCCGCCGCTCACCTCCTGGCTGCCCCACCTGTCCAGAAGACCCGGTGCGGGGGCGGCGGGCGACCTGTGTGACCCGACCGGGGGAGGACACCGCCCGCCGGAGCGGACCGGGACCGGCACGGAGAACCACGCGAACCGGGACCGGCTCCGGGGAACCGCGGCCCGAAGAACGCGAAAGCGGCCAAAGGAAGGTGAAAGGAGCCGGAGGAAGCCGGAAGAAGCCGGGAAAAGGACTCGGCGCGGTCGGCGGAACCGGTCGGGACAAACACCAAGGGCCGGAACTCGTGAATCCGAGTTCCGGCCCTTGGCCTTCAGTAGCGGGGACAGGATTTGAACCTGCGACCTCTGGGTTATGAGCCCAGCGAGCTACCGAGCTGCTCCACCCCGCGTCGTTGAAACCAGTGTACGCCATCCGCGGGACCCGAAGCACACCCGTTCAAGCCCGCCCCTCCAGCGGCGCGGGCACCCGGCCTCTCCCCTGCCGCTGCCCGGCTTCTCCCCTGCTTCTACCTCGCCGTCAGATGCCGGTTGGGGGCCTCGGCGCGGTCCGCGTACTCGGGAAGGACGGCGACCTCGGCGCCCGCGGCGGCGAGGAGCCCGTTGCCGTCGGCGTCCCTGACGAACGTGTCGGGCTCGCGCCAGGCGGTGACGACCCGCCGCACACCGGCGTCCAGGATGAGCCGGGCGCACGGCGCGGGCCGGGAGGCGCGGTGGGCGCACGGTTCGAGGCTGCTGTAGACGGTGGCGGCGGCCAGCCGGGGATCGGCCGGGCCGATCTTGGCGAGGGCGGCCTCCTCGGCGTGCACGACGGGATCGCCGCCCTCGCGGGAGTGGCCCCGGGCCAGCTCGGTCCCGTCGGCCGCGACCACGACGGCGCCCACGCTGAACGCGGTCTTCGAGGGCGGGCACAGCTCCGCCAGCTCACAGGCGAGCTCCAACCACCGCCGGTCCGCGGCGGAGGCGCGCGAGCCGGTGCCGGGCGCGGTGGGGACGTAGCGGATGAGGACGACGTCGCCGACGGGCCGCGTCTCCACCAGCCGCATCCGGCCCTGGGGGTACCGCCCGGTCCCGAACAGCCGCGGCGCGTCCGGCTGCCCGACGAAGAGGGGGGCGACGGCGAGCTGCAGTTCGTCGGCGAGCTCCTCGCGCACGAGCTGGGTGTGGACCTTGCCGCCCCCTTCGACCATGAGGCGGCGCACCCCCCGTACGTCGTGAAGGTGTTCCAGGAGCACACGCCAGTCGAGTGCGGGGCCGGTCGGGACGACGTCCACGCCGACGATGCCCTTCAGCAGGGCGGACGCCCGCGGCGCGCCCTCGTCCGTCGTGTAGACCACCTTCTCGCCGCCCGTGTGCCAGAACTGGGCCCCCGGGTCGAGCTCGCCGGAACCGGTGACGGTGACCTTCAGGGGGTATGCGGGGCGGCCGCCGGCGACACGGGCCGCGCGCCGTTCGGCGGAGTTGACCAGAAGCCGCGGATTGTCCGTGCGCAGGGTGCCGGCGCCCACCAGGATCGCGTCGCTGGACGCCCGCACCTCGTCGACCCGGTCGAAGTCGGCCGGGCCCGAGAGCAGCAGCCGCTCGGGGCCGGTGTCGTCCAGGAAGCCGTCGAGAGAGACGGCGGCGGACAGCAGGACGTAGGGACGGGGCATCGGGACGCTTCCTCCGGTCGCACGCGCGCGGCGATTCGAGCGCAGTGGTTCAAGTTTTAAACAATACCTAGACTGGTCTCATGACGACCCGCTGGCTCACCGCCGCCGAACAGCGCGCCTGGCGCTCGTACCTCTCCGCGAGCTCCCTCCTGGAGGACGCCATCGACCGCCGGCTCCAGGCGGAGGCGGGGATGCCCCACCTTTACTACTCCATCCTGGCCAAGTTGTCCGAGGCTCCGGAGCGGAGGCTGCGGATGACCGACCTCGCCGAGGCCCAGAAGATCACCCGCAGCCGTCTGACGTACGCCGTGACCCGGCTGGAGAAGGACGGCACCGTACGCCGGGAGGGCTGCCCCACCGACCGGCGCGGGCACATGGCCGTCCTCACCGACGAGGGCATGGCCCTCCTGGAGCGGGTCGCGCCGGGGCACGTCGAGACGGTGCGGACGGCGATCTTCGACCATCTGACCCCCGAGCAGGTGCGGCAGCTGGACGAGATCTGCGGAACCATCACCCGGGCGATCCAGGGCGGGGATTCCGGGGCGCCCGGGGAAGATCTGCCCTGGCGGCGGCGTTCCTGCTCCTCGTGAGGCGCTCGAGGGGGGCGTGAACCCCATTGCTTGAAGTTTGAAGCAGATGTAGTGTCTCGTTCCGTGGCTGTGCTTCAAATCTGAAGCACACAGCCCCGTACGAACCCGCCGGACGGAGAGACTCCATGCGCGACCACCCCACCGCCACCGTGCGCACCCGCGTCCGCGTACCCCTGCGCTTCGGCGACGGCTACTCCGTCGACGCCCAGCTCGTGACCTTCCACGGCCTCGACGACGGCAAGGAGCACCTGGCCGTCGTCCTCGGCGAACCCGGCCCGAACCCGCTGGTGCGACTGCACTCCGAGTGCCTGACCGGCGATGTGTTCGGCTCGGCCCGCTGCGACTGCGGACCCCAGCTGCGCGAGGCGGTGGAACAGATCGCGGACCGCGGCGGCGTCCTGCTGTACCTGCGCCAGGAGGGCCGCGGCATCGGCCTCTACAACAAGCTCGACGCGTACGCCCTCCAGGACCAGGGCCTGGACACCTACGCGGCCAACGCGGCCCTCGGTCTGCCCGAGGACGACCGCGACTACACCGCGGCCGCCCAGATGCTCCGGGCCCTCGGCATCGACTCCCTGGACCTGCTCTCCAACAACCCGGACAAGGCCGAACAGCTCCGCGAGCTCGGCATCACGGTCTCCCGCCGTGTCCCGACGGGCGTCTTCACCACCGCCCACAACGTCCGCTACCTCCGCGCCAAGGTCCTCCAGACCCAGCACACGCTGCCGCTGCAGGAACTCACGGAGCGCACGGAACTCACGGGACTCACGGGACTCACGGCCGGCTGACAGCCCGCGGAACGAAACAAGCCCCCGGCTCAGATCGCTCTGAACCGGGGGCTCTTCCGTAGACCCTGTGGGACTCGAACCCACAACCAATGGATTAAAAGTTCAGGTTCAGACATGCCGCCGGGTGATGCCCGGTGACGTTTCTTGCTTCCCATGCAGGTCAGCGGCTTAGGGCTCCGCCGCTTGATACCGCCCCGTGTCGGCCCTCTTCAGCCCGTCCGTGACCACTCGTGTGACCACGTGACCACCGCGCCGCCGACACGACGTCGGCCCCGCCTCGGCGACTGCAACGCCGGGCGGGGCCTTGATCCGAACCCCTTCTGATCAAGGAGCCCAGACCTATGCCAGACCGTATCCCGGACGGTGCCGTGCGCGAGTTGCTCGCGGTTGTCCTCGACGCCATCACCTTGCCCTATGACACCCCTGACTACGACCGGCGGATCCTGGACCGCGCCGCCCATGCCCGCACGGTTGCCACGGCCGCGCTCGCCGAGGACCCGGCGGACATCGGTTGGAACGCCGACTACCTTCGCGCCAGGCTCGCCGAGGAGGCGACGACGGAACAGAGGAAGCGCGAGGGCGTGATCTGCGTGGCGTCTCGGAACGGGGACGTGAGCCGTGGTTGAGCTGTCTCGCGAGCTGCGCCAGGTGTTGGTGCGCCACCTCGTCGACGCGGGCAAGAATTCGACGGAGATAGCAGCTGAGCTGGGGGTATCCCGTCATACCGCGCGCAGGGACATGGAAGCCGTGTCGACCACGACAGACGCCCCGGCGGTTCCCGATGAGGCGTTGGGTAAGCGGCCGGTGAGCGCCGCCATGATCGAGATGACCGACGCCATGGGCGCGCATCTCGCGGTGTTCGAGAAGGCCGGCCAGAGCCCGCAAGAGGCCGTGGAATTCGCCCTGGCGACGATCGCTCTGGCGTACCGGGGAGCGTGGAAGTTCCAGCTCTATCCGCCAGGTATGGCGCCGCGGGTTCGGGTGGTCCAGTTGTGGCCCTACGCGGCGGGCGACAACAGGAAGACGATCGAGAAGGCGTAGGAAGTAACAGGACGGCCCCCGATGCCGGCGTCTCGGGGGTCGTCCCATGCGGGGCGCGACTGGATGGAACGGCCAGCGCTACCCCGCCCTGCTCTTGGTGCTCCTCAACACCGCGAGCAGGGGATATGGAGAGCACCCGTTGGCATGGCTGTACTCGACCAGCGGGACGCCCGTCGGCCGGTCGTGCACATGCTTCGCTGCTCGCTCGCCCGGCTGAATCGAGAAGTCGCACCGGCAGCAGATGAGGACCCCGGCAGTCATCGCGCCCGCCTCTTCTTCGGCCGGATGCACGGGACCTTGCAGGCGTAGACCTCGATGTCGAGCGCGTGCCCTTCGGAGAGCTGAGCGAACGCGCGCCCTACGCTCACGGCCCCGTCCTGGAGTGACGTGCCGCAGTAGACGCACGCCCATCCCTGATGCTGCGCGTACGTCAGCGTGTCGGCCGGCGGGATCGTCGGACGCGGGCTCATGACTCGCCCCTCGTGACCAGGGCGGCCCACATGCGGAGCTGTCCCGTGCCGTCGCTGCTCCCCCAGGCGTCCGCAGTGAGCAGGACGTCAAGCAGGTCTCGGAGCGCGTCGTCAGCCTGTGGCGCGGCCACGTAGACGCGGACGTACCCGCCGCGGCGACTCACGGTGGCCACGTCGCCGGTCGCCTGCTCGATGGCCGAGCACAGCGTTTCGACGGTTAGAGGTGAAGGCATGGCGGGGTCTTCCGTCTCATGACTCGCCCCTCGTCACGAGCGTCGCCCGCGAGCACAACTCGCATCCTCGTGCCGGTCTTGATGCGCGGCGTGGGTGTGCGTCTGGTCATGTGGGGACGGTAGGAAGCAGACACCGGGCCTGTCGGGCTGATTGCGCCGGATTGCGCGGGCCCCTACGTGGGTTGAGGCCGGTTGCTCAGGTTGCTGCAACCGTGCTTCGGGCGCGGGCGATCAACCGGTGCGCCTTGGCCCCGTACGCCGCGGTCTCGGCGAGGTGGTCCCACACGCGCCCGTACAGTGCGAGGTCATCGGCGGAGTCGTACTGCAACTCGGTGTTGACGGTCTCAACGACGACGCGTTCCTCATCGAAGATCCAGAACCCATGCTTCGGCGTGATGGGCATCCTCGCGCCGAGCGGAACGATGCCAAGCTCGACGGTGGACATGCCGATCAGACCGACCAGGCGGTCGAGTTGGCCGGCCATCTCCTCGCCAGTACCGACGACGACGTGCAAGGCCGCTTCCCAGATCAGCACGCGGAACAGCTTGCCCGGCTGGTACAAGACCTCTTGGCGGCGCATGCGGGCCTGTACGGCGGCGTCGGTGTCGCGCGGCGAGCGCATCAGCTCGGCGTTCTGCGCCAGGAGCCGACGGGCGTAGTCGGGGGTCTGGAACAGGCCGGGTACGACGCTCGTTTCGTAGCCGCGCACGGTGGCGGTGCGGTGGTACTCGACGACGTACCGGTCCTGTACGGGCGTGTGTCCGGCGGCGAGTTGGCGACGCCAGTGCCGTTGCTGTGATTCGAGGCCGCGAAGTCGGGCTTTCAGCTCGGCGGCCTGCCCGGGTGCTCCGACCGCTTCGGCCCATGCCGCCAAGTCGTTTTCCGTGGCGGTCTGGTGTCCGTTCTGGAGGCGGGACACTTTGGAGCGCTGCCAGCCGAGACGATCGGCGAGGGCCTTGCCGTCGAGGCCGGCCTCGACGCGGAGCTCGCGGAGCCGCGCGCCGAGGGCCTCACGCCCATGCTGAAAGTCGGTGCTCACACGGACGAACGTACCTGCGCCCACACCTGCGCAGAAGGCCGCGCCGCGGCAACCGCAGCGTCACGGGTCCGGCACGCGGTGAGCACTTCGGCAGGGTCCTCGATGACCTCGACGCCGATCGTGGTGTCGGTGTCGTCGATGTGCATGCGTACCAGGGTTCGGGAGTCGAACAGCCAGAAGTCCCAGTCCGGCAGGCCGATACGGACGGCTTCGGATCGGGGCAAGACTCGGATATCTTCCCCCGCGGCGGTGTTGCCCGCAGCGGTGGCCATGAGGAACCGCTGTCCGTCCGTGGGCGGCTTGTCGATGATTCGGACGCGGGAGAACCGGCCGCCCTGTTCGGCCTTGTCCCGCACGTTCACGTTCCATGGGTGCTCGGGTTCCGGCGCAGGGTCGACGCCTCGCATGAACGCCTGGAAGCGGGCGCCGGCGCGGTCGGTGGCATAGCTGCGGCGGGTCTCCAGCCGGAACGCGGTGTGCTCGAACTCGGCGAACAGGTGAGTGATCTCCTCGAAGGGGACCAGGGGCGGCACGTTCACTCCTTGGGGGCAAAGCGGGTCAGCAGGTCACGGGGGATGACGACGGCGGATTCCTGGACGCCGAGGTCACGGAGCTGTGCGAGGTGCTCGGTGTCGGTGAGTTGGTCGCCCTGGACGACGATGTCACCGGTCTCGACGACCTCGTACAGGGTCGGGCAGTTGCCGTGCTCGCTGGTGGTGCCGAGGAACCTGAGCGTCATGTCGCCCTCCGGGTAACTGGTCGGGTGACCAGGATGGCGGCGGGTGACGGGGTGGCGCCCACGGATTGCCGGAGATTGCGCGCATGGCGCGGTCGCGGGGCGGTTGCGCGCAACGTGGGGAACATGGCGAAGCCCCGGCGCGGTGGGTGCGCCGGGGCCGGTCATGCTCGGAAGGCGGGCGACTGCTCGTCGGCCTGGTCCTCGTCGGTCACGTGGAGTCCATGAGCTGGTCGTACGTCTCACGGTGTTCGAGGTACGTGCGGGTCTGGTCGGCGCTCTTCATGGCGATCAGTTGCTCGCGGGTCTCGGGGACTCGGTAGCGGTCCTCGGCGGCCTCGGCCGCGAGGCGGGCCTGATTCTCGGCGAACCGGCGCGCGGTCGGCGACACCCAGCCGGTCTGCTGCGGGGCGGTCTGACGCGGTGGGGGTTCCGGGGTGGCGGCAGTCTCGTGCAGGCGGTCGAAGTTGTACGTCCCGATGGTCACTTGGTGCTCCCATCCTTGTTGAAGATGTCGCGCAGTGCCGGAACCTGGGCTACGAACGTCTCGACACGAGACGACAGGTAGCTCATCTGCTCCGAGATCTCCGCCTGCTTGCCGTTGTCGCGTACGGCCATGCCGACGACCGCAGCGATCGCGAGGGCGGGCGTGACACCGACGGTGCCTATGCGCTCCGGCTCGCAGATCGCCACAGAGTCGTGATCGGCGCTGATGCCGTACCGCTTTTGCAGTTCCGTCACGGGGTGGAACCCTGCAACCTCCAGCTCGTTGGCGATGAACCGGACGCGGCCGGACATCTCCAGCACTCGGAGGCGACGCGCTTCGGTCGCGAAGTACAGGGCGGCGACTGCCTCGACAGCCGCGGTCACCTTCGCGGCGATGTCGTCGGGGTCCTCGTTCTTGAGCAGGTCGCGAACATCAGCGGCGACGGCCTCGGCGCGGGCGTGGCGTTCGGCTTCCTCGGCGGCGGCGAGCTTGCGGCGGGCAGCAGTGATACGCAGGTCGGCAAACTCGGCGAGCTCGCGGGCAGCGGTGATGTCCTTCGGCTTCACGCTGTCGTCGCCGGCGCGCACCTTGTCAGCAAGGGCGGCGGCCAGCTCCTCGGCTTCGGTCTTCTCGGTCTCGGCGGTCGCGAGGGCTTCGCGGGCCTGCTCGATGGTGGGGGTCTCGGTCATGCTGCGGTTCTCCCGTGGCGGTAGTCATCGAGGGCGGTCCGGTCGATCGCCCATGCGCGGCGGCCTATGCGGCGAGCTGCGAGGGTGCCGCGGCGGGTAAGGCGCCGCACGTACTCGGGTGAGCAGCCGAGCAGTGCGGCGGCCTCGTCGACCGACACCTCGGTCACCGTGGCAGGGGCGGGCGGCGCGGTGCCGTTATCGGAACTGCGTTCGATTCGAGTGCCGGTGGTGGCGCGGTGCTCGGCGTGCTGTGCAGCCGCGTGCAGCGCGTAGAACAGTCGGCGGACGTCCGGGGGGACTTCGCCCCCGTCGGCGCGTACGCGGGCGGTGAGGTCTCGGACGAGGGCCCGCAGCACCTCGCCTGCGACGGCGGCCGGCACGATGACCGACCCGTCGGCGCGGACGAGGTCGAGGGGCGGCTCGGTGGGCTGGTTCCTACGGATTTGATATCCGCTGCTATCAGCATCGCCGCTGGTCGGAAGGGGAGTGCTCACGCGGTGGTCACGGCCGGGGCTACCCACGAGCACCCCCGCGGGTGGCAATCTTCCGGGTGAGGCGGTCGAGGTTCTGCCGCTCCCGCTCGAACGCGGAGCGGTGCCGGGCCGAGTTCCCCTCAGCCTCGATGGCGGCCCGGGTGAGCCGGTCGAGAGCGACCGCGGCCTCGGCGGCGATCCGCTCGACCTCAGCAAGTAGCGCGTGGTCGTGGCGTCGCCCCTCGCGGGCGGTACGGGCCAGCGCGCGGCGGAACAACCGGTTGGCCTCGTCGAGCCGGTCACGGCCGGGGTAGCCGCTCATGGGCGGCGTCTGCGGGTCACTGGCGGGGGTGCTGTGCATGGTGGGGTCCTCTCGTACATGTCCGCGCGCCTGCGCGTGAGGGGCGTCGCGACCGGTCGCGGACGCGGGGGTTGGATAGGGCTGTGCCCCGGTCCACGGCCGGGGCTTCGTTGGTATTGGGGGTGGGTGGTCCGGGGTCAGGACCGGGTGTGGTCCGGGGTGGTGCGGCCTCTGTTTGCGCTGGTCACCGTGTGGCGGTCTGGGTGGTCCGGGGTAGGTCGCGGAACTTCTCTGGGTGGGTTGCGGGTGCGTGCCTGTGCGTGCGGGGAACTTCTTGGAAATGCCCGGACCACCCGGACCAGGGTGTTTGACCTGCGGGTTCACTGGCCGAACACCCTGGACCAATCCCGGACCACTACCCGGACCACCGCGGACCGGTGGCGGGTCGGTCGAGGCGGACACCCACGTATGACGGTGTCCGGACGCCACCGATACGGATCTTGGATTCCTTGATGCCTGCGCCGGCGGCGAACAGGTCGCGGCTGAACGTCGGCTTAGTGCCGGGGTGGTCGCGGCCTTCGGTTCGGCACCAGTCGCGCCACGCCTCGTAGAGGTCGTCTTTCGGGGTGCTGGCCTCGGGGGCGAGCTGGCACCAGTCGGCGAGGAACGCGCGGATCGGGCTTGTGCTCGCGTTGAGTAGGGCGACGGCTTCGGCCGACGAGGCTGGCTCGACGAGGCGCCCGCGGGTGGTGAGTCGGTCGAGGCCGTCGAGGGCCCAGTTCAGGATTCCGGGCATCTCGCGGGCCAGGTCGCGTTCGAGGGTGGTGTCTTCGCGCCCGAGGTTGCTGATCGCCATCGTGAGGATGAGCAGCCGCGAGGCGATCGCGCCGGACGAGTCGCGGAATGCGGGGAGCTCGTTGGACAGGAGCATGAACCGCGCCGGGAGGCGCCCGGACCAAGGCTCCTTGTGCTTCCGGTCGACCGTGACCGCGTCCTCGCCGGAGATCGTGAGCAGCCGCTCGACGATGGTCTCGGCGCCCTGCCGAGGCAGACGGGCATCCGCAACGATCGCGAGGGACTTACCGATCAGGTCGGCCAGGCCGAAGTTCGTCGTCAGGGACGACATGGTCGGGCCGGTCATGTTCCGTTTACCGATCAGCGCCGTCAGGGTCCGGGCGATCGTGCCCTTACCGGATCGCATCGGCCCGACGATGAGGAGCATCTTTTGCAGGTCGGTGCGGCCGGACAGGACGTAGCCGAACCACTCCTGTACGGCTTGGACGGCTTCGGGGTCGTCGGGCCAGATCGAACCCAGGAAGCCGAGCCAGCGTGTAGGGGCGGGCGCCTGCGGGTCGTAGTCGAACGGCACCGACACACGGTTGAAGAACACCGGGGTAAGTGGGTGCAGAGCACGGGTGGTGACGTCGAGCAGGCCGTTTTGACAGGCGACGATGGTGCGCTGTTCGTGCTCGCGGTCGGGCGCGGCAAGCCAGGTCGGGGGTTCCGTGTCGGCGGGCAGGTGCACGATCGCGGCCATGGCTTCCATGAGGTTCGCGACCTTCGCTGAGGTGGGCGCCCAATCGACGGTCTTGTCCTGGCCGTTGCGGTCGGTGGTGGTGTAGGTGGCGTGCTCGACGCGGGGGTACAGGTCGGCGCGCATGGCGGCAGCGTCGTCCTCGTCCCAGTGCGGGCCGCGCCACCGCATCCACGCGCCGCGCCAGTGCCGCAGGGTGAAGGTGCTGTGTGCCTGCCAGACGGGCAGCAGGGCGCGAGCCACGGCCATGGGGTTGGTGGGGGCGGGAAGGTGCAGCGGCTCGGCGAGCGCTTCGGCGGGCGGCGGCTCGTAGTTGGGGGACGCGTGGGGGAACAGCTGTACCACCGGCTCAGGCGCGGGCCTGGCCGGCGGCACAGCTTCGCCGTAGGCGGCGGTCATCGGTGGGTGGTCTCCAGAGTCTTACGGAGGGTGGGGAGGTCGGTCTGTTCGCCGTTCGGGCCGCGGTGCCGGTACCAGCCGGGGCGTCCGGGGATGGCTACGGGCGGCCAGCCCGCGGTAGCGGTGACGGGGCGCGGGGGCCGGTGACTGGCACGGGCGCGGATCTCCGCGACGGTGGGCCGCTTGGCGAGCGTCGGTAGAACACGGCGGGCTTCGGCGTCCGCGTCGGCAGTGACGCGGCGCCACCACTCCTCGGGGTCGTCGGTGAGCAGCCGGTCGAGTTCGTCGACCTCGGCGCGGTGCTGGCGCCACTGCTCGGCGGCCTCGAAGATTGCGGCGGCCTTGCGGGGGTCGGTGAAGAGCAGCGCACGCCAGGCGGGGCCCCCGTACGGCGGCCAGTCGGTTACGCCGAGCGCAGTTACCTGGGCTGCGGCCCAGAGGGCTACGGCGTCGGTTGCGGCGGGCAGCGCGGTCACAGGGCGGCGCCCACAGCGAGGATGTCGGCCGGGGTGGCGCCGTGGGTGTCCGCGATCGCCCACCACAGGCCGAGCTCACGGGCGGCGTGCCCGGCTGCTTCGGTGTCGCCGGCGTCGTGCGCGACGGCCATCGCGTTGCGGGCGGCGGCGGCCAGGCGGACGGCGCGGTCACGGGTCGCCAGGCGGGCAGCGCGCTCGTCGAGCTGCTGCTCAGCCGTGGTGGTCGAGTTGGCGTCGCCGTCGGTGAGCTGGCTTACGGGCGTGGGGTGCGTAGGGCGTGCCATCATGGGTTTGGCGTCTCCAATCGATTGGAGCGGGGCCCCGGGGGTGCTGGCGAGCGATCCGGGGCTTCGCTGTTTCTGGGGTTCGTCGAGGGCTCTCACCGGGGCGGCAACCCTGGTGCGAGCCCGTTTTCATGCGGCGGGCGCGGTGGCCGGCTGTTCGATGCCGAGCAGTTCGAGCAGGTCGGCACGGCGGGCCCTGTACTGGACTCCGAGCCGCAGCAGTGGGACCGGGAACTCTCCGCGCTTGGCGAGGTCGTACGCGCAGGTCCGGCCGAGGTTCAGGGCGCGGGCCGCGGTCGGAAGGTCGACAGCGACGGGCAGGGCGAGCATTTCGGCGTGGCTCATGCCTCGCGCCGCTTTCATTCCCCGGTCTCGTTGTGCTCTCACGTGGCAACTCCAGTGTGATCGTTGCGTGGAGATCACAGCGTGCCCGTTGATGCTGGACGCTGTCAATCCTCTGCCGTATTGTGCTGCTCCATGACAGATGAAAGCTGGGCGTCCAAGGTCGCCAAGGTGGCAGCGGCAGAGGTTCGCCGATACCGGGACCTGCAAGGCATGAGCGCGCAGCAGCTCTCTGACGCCTGCGCAGAGCTGGGGCACCCGATCGCCCGATCGGTGCTCGCCAACTTCGAAAGCGGTCGTCGGCCGACTCTCTCTGTAGCTGAGCTGCTCGTTATCGCTGAGGCGCTGGAAGTGCCGCCGACATCTCTCGTGTTCCCCGTGGGCTACGCGCCGACCGTTGAAGTTCTGCCTGGCATCGAGTACGACACGTATCGCGCCGCGCAGTGGTGGGCCGGTTTCAACACACCTAACGAGGCGCGACCCGCGAAGCGAGTTGGGTTTGTGCTGTACGACGAACACCAAGACTTCGTACGCGACATCGCGGCAAGCCGCGCCCAAGCGCGGAAGCACTTGGAGAACGCCGCCCGACTCGACGAGGAGCGGGACAAAGACCTCCGCGCGGCCCTGTTCGACCTGTCCAAGGCAGCCGAGTCTCAGGCAGAACAGGCGGAAGAGGTCCTGTGGGAGATCCGCTCTGAAATCCGTCGCAGCGGAATGACGCCGCCCGTTCTTCCGAGCGAGCTGGATGACCTTGTTCGGTACGACGCGCACTTCGCTGATGCCGAGCCTCAGGAGACACGCAAGGGGGACACAGAGTGAAGGGTTCGACGTACAAGCGGTGCAAGTGCCCCGCGCAGTACGACGCCAAGGGCCGGCGGAAGAACTGCCGCAAGGACCACGGCGCCTGGTACTACGTGGCCGACGTCGGGTTCGGTCCGGACGGAAAGCGCAGGCAAGCCCGTAAGGGCGGGTTCCGTACCGCGGACGACGCCGAGAACGCGCTCGCCGAGCTGCTCGCCCGCGTCACTTCGGGCGGCTACACCCACGACGACGGGCAGACTGTCGCGCAGTGGCTCGCCACGTGGCTGGAGTCGAAGGAGCGGGCCGGCCTGCGCCCCTCGACGATCCGCGCGTACCGGCACCACATCGACGACTACCTCGTGCCCCAGCTCGGCCGCCTACGTCTGCGCGACCTGCGTCCGCCACACGTCGACGCCTTGATCCGTGCCGTGAGCGACGGGAAGCGAAAGGCCGCCACCGTTCGGCGGATTCACGCGACGCTCCGTTCCGCCCTGTCGACCGCGGTGAGACAGCGCCTCGTGACCTACAACGCGGCCAAGGACATCGAGTTGCCCAGGGCCCAACGGCCCAAGGCCAAACCGTGGGAGCCGGCCGAACTGGGCGCCTTCCTCGACAGCATCGGCGGGCACAGGCTCGGCTCCATGTTCGAGGTGATCGCCGGTACCGGCATGCGCCGCGGCGAGGCGGTCGGCTTGCGTTGGGATGACATCGACCTCGGCCGCCGGATCATCGTGGTTCGGCAGCAGGTCGTACAGGAGTCCGGGCGGAAGAAGACCAAGCAGGCCGCCGCGCCGTGCCCGTACTGCGAGGCCGGGCACCTCGGCGTCTCCTTCGGCAAGCCCAAGACCGCGTCCGGCGAGGATCGCGTCATCGACCTCGACGAGGTCACGGTCGGCGCCCTGCTCGCCCATCAGCTACGGCAGCAGGCCGAGCGGCAGCAGTGGGGCGAGGCGTACGCCGACCACGGCCTCGTGTTCGCCCGCGAGGACGGCAACCCTCTGCGCCCCGACGACGTCACGAAGCTGTTCGGCCATCTGGTCGACGAGGTGCGGTTCGACGACGACGCCCACCTTCCCGACGAGCAGCGTCGGCGACTGCGCCGGGTACGACTGCACGATCTGCGCCACGGTCAGGCGTCCCTCATGCTCGCCGCCGGCGTCGACCTCGCGATTGTGTCCAAGCGGCTCGGGCACAGTTCCATTTCGATCACGTCGGACACGTACTCGCATCTGCTCGGCGGAGTCGGGCGGGATGCTGCCGACCGCGCCTCGGCCCTCGTACCGCGGGCCAGGAAGGCGCCGCCATCCGGGCCAGCAGCGGGCCAGCGTGACCACTTGGTGACCACCTCGCCCGCGGACTCAGCCGCCGAACAGGCGCCGGAAACGACGGAACCCCCGTCTGACCAGGTCAGCGGGGGTTCCGACCCCGAAGGGCTTGGTAGACCCTGTGGGACTCGAACCCACAACCAATGGATTAAAAGTCCACTGCTCTGCCAATTGAGCTAAGGGTCCCCGCACCGGGAAAACCCCGACACGGCGCACCGGCCCGCGCCGACGCATCCCCGAGCATAGCGGGACGTGGCCGGGACTCCGATCGGGTATCGGTGCCCCGGCCGCGCCGAAGGCCCGCAAGGTCAGGGATCGACCGGTTCGGGTGCACCCTTGCGGGCGGCCTCACGGGCGATCGTGCGCTGATGATCGGGGTTGAGGAACCAGTGACGGGCCGAGGCCAGCCACCAGGCCGCGGCGAAGCCGAGGACGGCCAGGACGGCTATCGGGGCGTAGTTGAACGTCTCCCAGGTGACCGGGGAGACCTGGGGCAGCATGAACAGGACCGTGATGACGGCCACCCAGCCGACCGCGATCACCCCCACGGGCCGGGACCAGCGGCCCAGGTGCCAGGGCCCGCGCTCGAAGGCGTCGCCCTTGCGCACCCGCAGGAAGGTCGGGATGACGTACGCGACGTAGAGGCCGATCACCGCGATCGACGTCACGGCCGCGTAGGCCGCGTAGTTGATGAGGTACGGCAGGCCGAGCACGAGGGCGCCCAACGCGGCCAGCCAGACCGCCGCCACGGGGGTCCGGGTGCGCGGATGCACCGTGTGCCACACCGAGGAGAACGGCAGGGCGCCGTCGCGCGAAAAGGCGTAGATCATGCGGCTGTTGGCCGTCACCGACGCCATGCCGCAGAACAGCTGCGCGCCGATCACGACGAGCAGCAGGAGCTTCCCGGAGGTCGCGCCGAGCGCGTCCAGCAGGATCTGCGCCGGGGGCGCGCCGGTCGCCGAGCCCAGCTCGTTGTCGTAGGACTGGATGGCGAAGGTGAAGCCGAGGAGCAGGACGAATCCGGCGATCCACGAGGTCCAGATGGACCGCACGATGCCCTTCGGGCCGGCCGTGGAGGCGTCGTGGGTCTCCTCCGTCATATGGGCGGAGGCGTCGTACCCGGTGAACGTGTACTGGGCCATGAGGAGTCCGATGAGGACGACGTAGACCCCGCTGCCCCAGCCCGTGTTGTTCACGAACTTCGTGAACACGAAGCCGGCCGACTGGTGGTGGTCCGGCACGAAGGTCAGCGCGCCGACGATGACGGCGACGCCGATGACGTGCCACCACACGCTGATGCTGTTGAGGAGGGCGACGATCCCCACGCCGAAGGTGTTGAGGAGGCCGTGCAGGATCAGGATCCCGGCGAACAGGAGGACCGTGCGGCCCGGCGTCACCTCGAAGTCGAACTGGAGGTTCAGATAGGCGCCGAGGAAGGACGCGGCGCCGAAGTCGATGCCCGCGGTCACCGCCACCTGTCCGAGGACGTTGAACCAGCCCGTGAACCACGCCCAGGCGGCCGCGCTGCGCTCCGGGGCGAGCCGGTGCGCCCAGAAGTACAGCCCGGCGGAGGTCGGATAGGCCGAACAGATCTCGGCCATCGCCAGCCCGACGAACAGCGTCATCAGTCCGACCGCGACCCAGCCCCAGGTGATCACGGCGGGACCGCCGGTGTTCATGCCGAACAGATACAGCGTCAGGCAGCCCGACAGGACCGAGATGATCGTGAAGGAGACCGCGTAGTTGGAGAACGCCGACATGCGGCGGGCGAGAACCTGTGTGTAGCCGAGCTGGGCGAGCCGCTCTTCGTCCGACAGCCCAGTCGCTCTGGCGTCATCTGTCATGCCCCCAGCGATTCCCTCGTCGGGGGCATGACATGCGCTGCGGGGGAGGGCAAGTTGGCTAGAAAAGACCCTTGTAGCCCTGCCGGCCGCCGGTGATCTTCACCCGGGAGCCGAACGAGCCCGTCCCCGTGCCGGCGTTGCGGTAGACGTTCCCCGAGGTGTCGCGCTCGACCAGGTCGTTCTTCCCGTCGCCGGTGATGTCGCCGACCCCGACGATCGCGTCGTACGACGCGCCCCAGGCGGAGAACACCTTGACCCGGTCCTTCAACAGACCTGTCCCGGTGCCGTTGTAGCGGTACAGCGTTCCCGCCTTGTCCCGCGCGAGCACGTCCCCGATCCCGTCGCCGTTCAGGTCCCCGGCGCCGACGATCTTCGTGTAGCCCGTCCACGCCGTACGGACCTTCTTGCCCGCGGCGAGCGTTCCGTCGCTCTTCGCGGCGAACAGGTAGAGGTCGCCTGTCGAGGCCTTCCGCGCGAGCAGATCCGGCCGCAGGTCACCGGTCAGGTCGCCGGGCGAGGTCAGGACGTTGTAGGCGTTCCAGCCGGTGCCGAGCGCCTTGTACGAGGTCGAGGGGGTCGGCGCCGTGCCGCACGCGGGCTTGTAGCCGCGCAGGGACCCGTCACTCATCCGCACCAGGACGTCGTTGCAGCGGTCGCCGTTCAGATCGCCGAACGGCACCGCGACCGCCTTGGCCGACCAGCCGTTGCCGGTGACCTTTCCGGCGAACGCGCCCTTCCCGTCGCCCTGCTGGAAGGTCAGCCCGCCCGAGGAGTTGAGGGTGAGCAGGTCGCCGGTGCCGTCCGGGTCCCCCTCGGCCCCCACGTGGTCGTGCCGCACCGGGCTGCCGCCCTTCAGCCGGACCGTGCCGCGCACCTGGAGCGGACCGCCGACACCGTCCGCGGGCGTGACGGTCACGGTCCAGTCGTAGGAGCCGTCCGGCGCGAAGGTGTCGCCGGGGAGCGCCGGGTCGTCGCCGAACCAGCCGACGTTCAGCTCACCGCGCGCGGGTTCGCCGTCGCGCTCGTCGCTGTAGGTCTTGCCGGTGGCGCGGTTGCGCGCGGTCACCGTCCAGTTCGCGACGGGCTTCGACAGCAGCAGGGTGGTCAGGGTGTCCGGAGTGGTGTCGATCGTGTGCGGGCGGACGGACGGGGCGTTCTCGGCGGGCGCCAGCAGCCGCAGCGGCTGCTGGTCCACTCCGGACGGTACGAGGTGCACGCGCTCCTGGCCGTCCACGTACGCGGCGTTCGCGCCGGACTCGTCGACCGTCCAGCGCACGTCCCGCTGCGAGACGCCGGTGTCGGGCAGCTCCCCGATGACCCGGCTCTCGGCGCTGCCGCCCACGACCGTCGTGAGCGTCAGCTTCCCGGCCGCCTTGTCGTGGGTGACGACGTATCCGTCACCGAGCTTCGCCTCGTCGGCGGGCACGGCCACGGACTTCTTCGCCGTACGGTCCAAGACACCGGCCCGGCCGTCACAGGTCCAGTAGATCCAGCGGCCGAGGGCCTGGAGTTCGGTGGGGGTGCAGCCGGCGTCGGTGGTGAGGGTCTCGGTGGTCTTCCTCGCGGTGAGGTCGTACGCCGTGAGCGTGCCCGGCGTCGGTCCCGCCGTCCAGAGCACGTCACCGGAGAGCGCGGCGGCGCCGGGGGTACGGGTGAGCACGGGGGCGCCGTCGTTGCCGAGCGCGTACACGTACTGCTTGTCGGCGGTCGTGTGGATCAGGTACGTGCCCGAGACGTCGGTGATACGCCCGCCCGCGGGCACGCTCCGCTCCCAGAGGTCGTTGCCCTGGGGCCCGTTGACCCGGATCAGGTCGTTCGTCGCGGAGGAGTGCTCCAGCCAGGCGATCCGGCCGTCGGCCGTCCCGTGGATCTGGGAGCAGGACACGTCCGTCGTCGCGCAGGAGGCGATGGACACGGTCTCCGTGTAGGGCGAGAACTCGGACCGCTCACCGTACGCGGGGGTGCCGGTCGCGGCGACGGTCCGTACGTAGTCGTCGCGGTGCCCGCGCAGGCTGTCGTCCGTGATGACGAGACGGCCCTGGTCGAGGGAGATCCCCTGGACGGGGACGGGCTGCCTGGGCAGCGGCCTGACCTGGGTGACGACGGGGGTGCCGTCCGCGCCGGAGACGATGCGCCGGATGCCCCAGTCGTCGGGGCCGGTGCGGCCGATCTTCACGGCGGAGCCGCCGGGGCCGGCCGCGATCCCGTAGTTCGAGGACGGCAGCAGCGTCACGGCCTGCCCGCCCGCGATCGGCTGCGCGGTCACCTGGTTCACGCCGTTGACCAGCCAGTCGCCGACGACGGCCAGGTCGTGGGTGGCGTTCGGCCCGTCGGCGGTTCCCTGCAGAACGACCTCGGCCGGTGTCGCCGACAGGTCGGCGCGGGGCAGCACCAGGACCTTGGCCTTGTCGTAGGCGAAGACGACGACATGGTCCGGGGCGATCAACACCCTGCTGTACGTGACGGGAATCGGGCCGCTCCAGCTCTGCACCTTGCCGCTCTCCCGGTCCACCGCGACCAGACGCGTCTCACCGTCCAGCGACGCCCGCAGGAAGACGCTCGTGGCGTCGGCACCCGCCGGCTGACCGAGCAGGAGCCCCGCTGGCCCACCGCCGACGCTCACGTCACGAGTGCTTCCGTCGGGCCCGGGGGTGAGCAGGTGCATGATCCGGGTGCTCGTCCCGTCCTCGGCGGGCTCGTTGCGAAACGCGACGGCCAGGTTGTCGAAGGACGTGAGATACCCGAGGTTCGCGGGGATCTGGACGCTGCGGGACGTACCGTCCGCCGCGTCCCAGAAGTCGACCCGGCCGTCTGCGCCCTTGTACGCCAGGACATCGCTGCCGGTGGCCGTGGGGGACAGGCCGGCACGCTGCGGAACGGGGACGGACTCACCGTCGGCGTACCGCGTCCACAGCAGCCCCGTCATGCCCTCCTGCCGGTGGAAGACGCCCCGCGCCCCGGCACTGTCGTGGCCGGATCCCGTGGAGGTGCCGGAGATCGTCGCCGAGGTGTAGGCGCTCCGCAACGCGGCGGGGACCACCGTCTCCTGAGCCGAACCCACCGCGGAGGCGGACGTCGGCAGCAGCGGGATCACGCCGCCCGCGAGCATCGCGGAAGCCGCCGCGGCGACGGCGACGCGTCGCGCTCGCACCGGGCCGACAAAGGAATGACGCAACAAGAAAACCCCTCCCGAAGCCATGCGGGGAGGGGTGTGCACCAGGCGTCGACCTGGTCACAGCCGTCACATCCCCCACATAAGTCAGCTGATATTACAGGCAGTTGACAGGTGAACAGGAAGGGGTTTTCCCGCGGCTCACCCCGGAAACGACGATGTGGCCCCCACCCGGTCCGGGTGGGGGCCACATCACTTCACCGAGCTAGCCGGCGTCAGCCGTTGCGCTTCCAGCGCGGCTTCTCGTCACGGCGGAACGAACCGGGAGCGGTGCCGGTGCCGGTCGTGCGGTGGTCGTCGCGACGGCCGGTCGGGCGGTCGTGGCCGGAGCGGAAGCCGCCGCCCGCGGGACGGTCGCCCTGGCGGTCACGGTTGAAGGGACGGTCGCTGCCCCGGTGGCCGCCACGCTCGTCGCGGTTGAAGCCGCCACCGCTGCGGTTGTCACGGTTGAAGCCGCCACCGCTGCGGTTGTCGTCACGACGGAAACCACCACGGTCACCGCCACGGTCGTCGCGGTTGAAGCCGCCACCGCGGTTGTCGTCACGACGCTCGAAAGAACGGCCGCCACGGTCGTCACGGTTGAAGCCGCCACCGCGGTTGTCGTCACGACGCTCGAAAGAACGGCCGCCACGGTCATCGCGGTTGAAGCCGCCACCACTGCGGTTGTCACGGTTGAAACCGCCACCGCTGCGGTTGTCGTCACGACGCTCGAAAGAACGGCCGCCACGGTCGTCACGGTTGAAGCCGCCACCACTGCGGTTGTCACGGTTGAAACCGCCACCGCTGCGGTTGTCGTCACGACGGAAACCACCACGGTCACCGCCACGGTCATCGCGGTTGAAGCCACCACCGCGGTTGTCGTCACGACGGAAACCACCACGGTCGTCACGACGCTCGTAGTTGCCCCGCTCGTCACGGCGCTGACGCGGCTGCTCGGCCGGCTCGGCGGCGACGGCCTCGGCGGCCGGAGCCTCGACGACGGCCTGCTCGGCCGCGGCCTCGGCGGCGGCCGCGACGGCCACCTCCGGGTCCTCGCCCCGCTCACGCGCGGCACGGGCGACCAGACGGTCGGCCTCGCCGCGCAGCTCGACGGCACGGCGCTGCGCGCGCTCCAGCTCCTTGGTGAGCTGCGTGACCTCACGCTCGGCCTGCTGGGCGGCGTCGCCCGCGGACTGGGCCTGGACCTCGGTCATCGACCGGGCGCCGGTGATCTCGGCGACCTCGGGCTCGAAGGCCGTACCGGAGTTGATGATGTGACGCGCGGCGTCGACGCCCGCGTCCTCCATCAGCCGGAAGATCTGGCGGCGCTGGTGCGGCAGCGACAGCGACACGACGGTGCCGGAGCGGCCGGCGCGGGCGGTACGGCCCGAGCGGTGCAGGTAGTCCTTGTGGTCACCGGCCGGGTCCACGTTCAGGACCAGGTCGATGCCGTCGACGTGGATACCGCGGGCGGCGACGTCGGTGGCGACGAGCGCGTTGACGTAACCGTCCTTGAAGTCGGCCAGCGTCCGCGTACGGGCGCCCTGCGTCATGCCGCCGTGCAGCGCGTCGGCCTTCACACCGGCGTCGCGGAGCTGCTCCGCGATGCGGTCGGCGCCGAGCTGCGTGCGGACGAAGATGATCGTGCGGCCCTTGCGGGAGGCGATCGCGGCGGTGACCGGCGCCTTGTCCTTGGGCTTCACGATGAGGATGTGGTGCGACATGGTCGTGACGTTGCCCTGGGCGCTGTCGACCTCGTGCGTCACCGGGTTGGTCAGGTAGCGCTTGACCAGCGTGGAGATCTCGTTCTCCATCGTGGCGGAGAACAGCATCCGCTGGCCGCCGGCCGGGATCTGGTCGAGCAGCTCGGTGACCTCGGGCAGGAAGCCCAGGTCCGACATCTGGTCGGCCTCGTCGAGGACGGCGATCTGGGTGTTCTCCAGCGAGCAGGCGCCGCGGTTGATGATGTCGCGCAGACGGCCCGGGGTGGCGACGAGGACGTCGACGCCGCGCTCCAGGGCGTAGATCTGGTTGCCCATCGACGTACCGCCGCAGACGACCTTCATCTTCAGGCCGAGGACGTCGCCGTAGGGCTGCAGCGCGTCGGCGACCTGCATGGCCAGCTCACGGGTCGGCGTGAGGATGACGGCGCGCGGCTTCTTCTTCTCGGTGTGGCCGCCGGCGAGCTGCGCCAGGGTCGGCAGACCGAAGGAGAGGGTCTTGCCGGAGCCGGTGCGGCCACGGCCGAGGATGTCCTTGCCGGCCAGGGCGTCCGGGATGGTCGCGGCCTGGATCGGGAAGGGGCTGGTCACGCCGTTCTGCGCGAGCTTGCGGACGACGCCCTCGGGAAGACCGAGGTCGGAGAACGTGAGCTCGGGGGCGGACTCGACGGCCTCGACGGTCTCGATGACCTCGACGGCCTCGACCGCGTCGTCGTTCTCGTTGTTCTCGGGCACGACGATGTGGTCAGTACTGGAAACAGACATGCGAAATGCGAACCTTCCGGAGTTCTTCGGCACGCGCCCAAACTCCGTGAAGTCGCAAACGACCGCCTCTATGCGGTCCGGCCACGGCAAGGGAGAGTACGCGCCACGCGGCGCTCTCTGCGGCGGCGCCGGGCAAATGGGATCAAACGATCTACTACCATACGCACCCTTCCCCCATGAAGGCAAACTGAGCCCCATACGAGCAGGCCAGGGTGCGTTCCTAGCCACCTGCTCGCTTCATCAAAGCTACCCCGCCCGCGCCGACCGCGCTGTTGTACCGGCCACATTCACGGCTTCGGCGCCCGTGAACCCCGCCACATCCGCCTCGCCCCGGGCCGCGCTACACGGGCGAGCCCGCCTCCGGGGCCGGTTCCCGCTGGATCAGCTGGGTCACCGGCTGCTCGTGCGCCGACGACGACGGCTCCGGCGTCGCGGGGTCGGGCGGCGACGGCTGCGAGACCGGCGGGGGCTCGGGCGACGGCTCCGACGTCGTACGCGTGGGGGTCGGCTCGCCGCCCGGCGGCGCTGTGTCCTTGGACGGGGCCCCGCCCTTGTCGGTCGCCTTCTCGGACGGCTTCGCGCCCGGGGACGCCGAGGCCGACGCGTCGCCGGACGCGGACTCCCCCGGCTTCGGCGAGGCCTTGCCGCCCTTGCCGCCCTTTCCGCTCCTGCCGCTGTACGCCCCGGACCCGCCGCCGCCCACGGCCGAGCCGGCGCCGGGCACCGCGTCGGCTCGTCGGCCCGCCGGGTGCGAGGGCCCCGGCCGCCCCGCGTCGTCGCCGACGCTCATGCAGCCGGCGGTGGCGGTCGCGGCCAGGACCACGGCGACCAGACGGGCGGGTACGTACAAGGCACGCACGAGCGGCCACCTCCGAGCGGGGTGTCCCCCGCTCGCAAGGAGCCGGGAGCGTGGGGAGAAACGGGAGTTCCCCCTTCCAACTCCCGCCGCCCGCGGGAGGACACGCGCCCCCCTGGCCCAACCGCGCCGGGAGGGCGTACGGGAGACCGCTCCCGCCGCGCGATCCGGGGATGCCGGGCGTCAGCCGATCGCCAGCGGGGTCCGCGGCGCCAGCGCGGCCGCGATGCGCTGGGCGACCACCTCGGCCATGTTGCCGTCGGGCGTGTCCTTGGTCTTGGTGGCGTTGACCGCGATGGCGAGCCGGTCGGACGGGAGATACGCCTGGATCGCCGCGTAACCCGAGAACGACGGGTTCTGAAGGACCCATCCGTTGATCACGATGACACCGAGTCCGAAGTGCCTGGCCTCGGTCTGCTCCAGGCAGACCGTGGCGGGGCACTTGGCGGTCGGGTGGCCGAGACCGACCGTCCCCGGGTCGAGCAGCGTGCGGTAGGAGCGGTGCGAGAGGAGCTCCCCGCTGCCGATGGCCTGCGCCGAACGGGCCAGGTCACAGACATGCGTGGTGATCACGGCGCCGGGTGCGGTGGTCCACGACGGGTTCCAGAAGGTGGACTCCTCGTACAGGCCGCGCTCGGACGTGAAGGCGTGCAGGGCCGGACGCGGGATGTCGGGGGTGAAGTTGTTGCGGGTGTTGTCGAGTCCGAGCGGACCCGTGACCCGCTCCCGCAGGAACCTGTCGATCCGGGTACCGGTGATCTTCTCCAGCGCCTGGATCAGCAGCAGGTAATTGGCGTGCGAATAGCTCCAGTTGGTACCCGGCTCGTACCAGAACGAGTGGCTGTAGGGGTACGCGAGCAGTTGCCGCGGGGTCCAGTCGCGGAACGGGTGGGCCTCCAGCTCGGCCAGGAAGGCCGGGTCGGTGACGTAGTCGTGCAGCCCGGTGGTGTTGGTGGCCAGCATCCGCAGGGTGATCCGGTTCGCCTTGGGCAGACCGGGCAGCCAGCGCTCCACGGTGTCGTCGAGGCGGACCTTCCCCTCCTGGACCAGCTGGAGCAAAGCCGTGCCGACGTAGGAGAAGGCCACGGAACCGGCGCGGAAGTGCATGTCCGGCCGGGCCGGGACACCGGTCATGGACTCGCCGAGCGCGTCGGTCAGGACCTCGCGCCCGTCGCTGGTGACCTTCAGCTCCACCGACTTCAGACGCAGGTCGGTCTTGGCCTTCCGGGCGATGGCGAGGACCTCGCGGGCCTCCGGGCCAAGGGGCCCCTCGGTCCTCACACAGTCGCCGCCGCCGGAGCGGCCGGGGGCCCCGGCGAACGCCGGCGCGGCGCCGGTCTGGAGCGCGAGGGCCAGCAGCGCGGCGCACAGGAGGGCCGTTCGGGCACGGGCGCGCGCTCCCGGACGGGCCGGGGAAGGGGTGCGTGTCATGCCCGCACTATCACCGGACGGTCGAGGGCAATTCGACAGAACACTCCGAAAATGCTACAAGACACCCCATGTGGGGCAGGCGCCCGGCTTCCCCGCCGGATTCCGGCCCCTCCGGGCCTCCGTCGTCCGCCGCCACCGCCGCGCCATCCCCGACAATGGCCAGGTGCTGGAGATGACGCGCGAAACCTTCGAAGAGCTCGTGAGCCAGGCGCTGGACCGGATCCCGCCCGAGCTGACCCGGGTCATGGACAACGTCGCCGTGTTCGTCGAGGACGAGCCTCCGGCGGACGATCCCGAACTGCTGGGCCTCTACGAGGGCACCCCGCTCACCGACCGCGGCGAGTGGTACGCCGGGGTGCTCCCCGACCGCATCTCGATCTACATGGGCCCCACCCTGCGCACGTGCGAGACCACGGACGAGGTGGTCCACGAGGTCGCCGTGACCGTGATCCACGAGATCGCCCACCACTTCGGCATCGACGACGACCGGCTGCACGAACTGGGCTGGGGCTGACCCGGCCGCCGAAGGGCCCGCGGCCGGAGGCGGCCCGTCCTCCCCCGCGGACCCGGCCCGGCACGACGGACGGACGGCCGCACTCCCGCGGCGTGCGGGCGACGGAACCCCGCATACCCGTCCCACGCCTTGGGCAGACGGGACAAATGGTCCGCGCCCGCGTTGCCGCAACCGCCACCGTCCGCCGCACCGCCGGCCGCGCCGGACGGGCGCTGCGCGCGCTCGCCCGCCGCCGCCCCGGCCGCCGCAAGGGCCCGGTGCCCGAACTCGCCGCCCGCCAGAACCCGTACGCCCGCGCCCTCGGGCTGCTGTGCGTGGTGCTGCTCGGCGCCTGGCTGGGACTGCTGGTCGTGGGCAACGTCCGCGTCCCGGTCGGCCCCATGAACACCACCATGACCCTGCGCCCCTCCCTCACCGGCGGCACAAAGATCAACATCGCCCCTCTCGGGGCGCTGGAGCTGCGCAGCCACCAGGCCCCGCTGCGCCTGGACGTGGACGTGGACCAGCTCGACCCGGAACGCTCCCAGGCCCTCGTCGACCACCCGGAACGCCTCTCGGGCCTCCAGGACGAGGTCGCGCAGGACGTCGAGCACGGCGCCCTCGACCTGGCCGTCCGCTCCTGCATAGCCGTGGTCGCCGGTGCCACCGCCCTCGGCCTCGCGGTCTACCGCCGCCCGCGCCGGGCCCTGGCGGCGGGCGGCCTCGCCCTCGCCCTGCTGGCCGCCTCGGGCACATCCGCCTTCGCCACCTGGAATCCCGAGTCGGTCCTGGAGCCGAAGTACTCCGGGCTGCTCTCCTCGGCCCCCTCCCTGGTCGGCGACGCCCGCAGCATCGTCAGCGAATTCGACGTCTACCAGGAGGAGTTGGCGCGCCTGGTGACGAACGTGACGAAGCTGTACGACGTCACCTCCACTCTCCCGGTCTACCAGCCCGACCCGACCACCATCCGGGTGCTGCACGTCTCCGACATCCATCTGAATCCGGCGAGCTGGAAGATCATCGCCTCGCTCGTGGAGCAGTACGCGATCGATGTGATCGTCGACTCCGGCGACACCATGGACCACGGCTCGGCGGCCGAGAACGGCTTCCTGGACCCGATCCCCGATCTGGGCGCCCCGTACGTCTGGGTCCGGGGCAACCACGACTCCCGTGAGACGCAGCGCTATCTCGAAGGCCTGAAGAACGTGCACGTCCTCGACGACGGCCGGGCCGCCACGGTCGCGGGCCTGCGTTTCGCCGGCATCGGCGACCCCCAGTTCACCCCGGACCGCTCGGCCGCGCGGGGCGGCGACGCGGCGGAGGGTCTGGCGGGCGCCCGCCTGGCCTCGGCCCTGCGGGACCAGCGGGCCGCCGGCACCCCGGTCGACATCGCGGTCGCCCACGAACCGTCGGCCGCGCGCGTGACGGACGGCGAGGTGCCCCTGGTGCTGGCCGGCCATGTGCACCACGAGGAGACGGAGGTCATGAAGTACGGCACGCGGCTGCGCGTCGAGGGCTCGACGGGCGGCAGCGGGCTGCGCGCCGTCGAGGGAAGGTATCCGGACCCGATCGAGGCCTCGGTGCTCTACTTCGGCCGGGACACCCGCCGCCTCCAGGCCTGGGACGAGATCAAGCTCGGTGGTCTCGGCCTCACGACGGCCGAGATCAGCCGCCATCTCCCCGAGGGGAACCGGCCCTGAGGCCCGCCTCGGTATCTGGTTTGGTCCGCGTCCAGACCACGTAGTACAGTCTGTTCGTGCCCAAGGGCGCCGGTCAGGGCTTGACCGTCCCGAGCTTCTGTCGAAGCGGAGGAGAAGTGGAACCCCTCGGGGGGAAGCGGAGTCACATGCTTCTCACGTCCCTTCGGGAACGCGAAGACGAAGCAGAGCGGTACTGGCTCGCCCTCATCGTCTAGCGGCCTAGGACGCCGCCCTTTCAAGGCGGTAGCACGGGTTCGAATCCCGTTGGGGGTACGCAACACCGTGTGGGACACTGGTTACACGTCGCACGCACAACAGCATGGTCCTGTGGAGCAGTTTGGAGTGCTCGCCACCCTGTCAAGGTGGAGGCCGCGGGTTCAAATCCCGTCAGGACCGCTGAGGTTTCTTCGGAAACCTCGTGGCTGGGTAGCTCAGTTGGTACGAGCGATCGCCTGAAAAGCGATAGGTCGCCGGTTCGACCCCGGCCCCAGCCACCAGAACGAAAACCCCCTCCGGGTCAATCGGAGGGGGTTTTCCTCGTTCACGAGCCACACGTACGGCGGCACGGTGGCCCACGAGGTTCACGAGGTTCACGAGGTTCACGAGGTCCGCTTGGCACCGGACGCGGTCGGCGCTAGCTTCGTTGGCTGATCGATCAGGTTCCATCGGGGGGATGACATGAGCCGGGACGAGACCGGGACGACGGCGGACACCGAGCTGGAGAAGGACCGGGCCCGGTACGGGCTGATCGCGGTCGTCATGAGCAATCTCGCCATCGTCGGCGTCGCGATCTTCGGGGTCTGGCGGCTCGACGGCGACAAGGCCGTGATCGTCGGCGTGCTCACCTCCGCGTTCACCGCGGTGAGCAGCATGACCACCGCCTACCTGGGCATCAAGGCCATCTCCAACACCGCCCGGTCCATCGCCCTGGGGTCGGCGTCCCGGCGGGAGCCCGCGCACGCTCCGGCCAAAACCCCCGCTCCCGCCGCACCTGCCGCACCCGCCACCGACGCGCCCGCACCGTCGGCACAGCGAGCGATCTGACCCCGCCCGCACCGCCGCGGCAAAAGGGTTCGCCACGGATTTCCCCGGGATGAGATCCTGGACCGCGTATGTCTACGCACCCCGCCCCCGCCCTCGGCGATCTCGCCGCCCGCCTGACCGAGCTGTCCCTGCGCGACGCGCACCGGCTCGGGCGCAGGCTCGAAGGCGCGCGCAAGATCCGTAAGCCCGAGGCCCGCTCCGCCGTGTTCTCCGAGATCGAGGCGGAGGTCGCCAGGGGCGAGGCCCACATGGCCCGGCGCCGCGCCCGCGTGCCCGCGATCACGTATCCCGAGCAGCTTCCCGTCAGCCAGAAGAAGGACGACATCGCGGCGGCCATCCGCGACCACCAGGTCGTGATCGTCGCCGGTGAGACCGGCTCCGGCAAGACCACCCAGATCCCGAAGATCTGCATGGAGCTGGGCCGGGGCGTGCGCGGCATGATCGGGCACACCCAGCCCCGTCGCATCGCCGCCCGCACGGTGGCGGAGCGCGTCGCGGACGAGCTGGACACACCGCTCGGCGAGGCCGTCGGCTGGAAGGTCCGCTTCACCGACCAGGTCAACCCGGACGCCACGTTCGTCAAGCTCATGACGGACGGCATCCTGCTCGCCGAGATCCAGACGGACCGCGAGCTGCGCGCGTACGACACGATCATCATCGACGAGGCCCACGAGCGGTCCCTCAACATCGACTTCCTGCTCGGCTACCTCGCCCAGCTGCTGCCCAAGCGGCCCGACCTCAAGGTCGTGATCACCTCCGCGACCATCGACCCGGAGCGTTTCTCCCGCCACTTCGGCGACGCCCCGATCGTCGAGGTCAGCGGCCGGACGTATCCGGTCGAGGTGCGCTACCGCCCGCTCCTCGAAGAGGACTCCGAGGACGTGGACCGCGACCAGATCACCGCGATCTGCGACGCCGTCGAGGAACTCCAGGCCGAGGGCAAGGGCGACATCCTCGTCTTCCTCTCCGGCGAGCGCGAGATCCGCGACACGGCCGACGCGCTGGTGAAGAAGAACTACCGCTTCACCGAGGTGCTGCCCCTGTACGCGCGGCTCTCGCACGCCGAGCAGCACCGCGTCTTCCAGCAGCACACGGGCCGCAGGATCGTTCTGGCGACCAACGTCGCCGAGACCTCGCTGACCGTCCCGGGCATCAAGTACGTGATCGACCCGGGCACCGCGCGCATCTCGCGGTACAGCCACCGCACGAAGGTGCAGCGGCTGCCCATCGAGCCCGTCTCACAGGCCAGCGCCAACCAGCGCAAGGGCCGCTGCGGCCGTACGTCCGACGGCATCTGCGTCCGGCTCTACTCCGAGGACGACTTCCTCGCCCGCCCGGAGTTCACCGACGCCGAGATCCTCCGGACGAACCTCGCCTCCGTCATCCTCCAGATGACCGCGGCCGGCCTCGGCGACATCGAGAAGTTCCCGTTCATCGACCCGCCGGACCACCGCAACATCCGCGACGGCGTCCAGCTCCTCCAGGAGCTGAACGCGCTGGACCCGACGGAGAAGGACGTACGCAAGCGGCTCACACCCACCGGCCGCAAGCTCGCCCAGCTGCCCGTCGACCCCCGGCTCGCCCGGATGGTGCTGGAGGCCGACAAGAACGGCTGCGCCCGCGAGGTCATGGTGATCGCGGCCGCGCTCTCCATCCAGGACCCGCGCGAGCGGCCGTCCGAGAAGCAGGCGCAGGCCGACCAGCAGCACGCCCGCTTCAAGGACGAGACCTCCGACTTCCTGGCCTTCCTCAACCTGTGGCGCTACGTCCGCGAGCAGCAGAAGGAGCGCGGCTCGTCCGCGTTCCGCCGGATGTGCAAGCAGGAGTACCTGAACTTCCTGCGCATCCGCGAATGGCAGGACATCTACAGCCAGCTGCGGACCGTCGCCAAGCAGATGGGCATCCATCTGAACGAGGAGGACGCTCCCGAGCAGAGCGTCCATGTGTCGCTGCTCGCCGGCCTGCTCTCGCACATCGGCATGAAGGACGTGAAGGAGACCGGCGGCGAGAGCGGGCGGAGCACGGGCAAGAACGAGTACCTGGGCGCGCGCAACGCCAAGTTCGCGATCTTCCCGGGCTCGGCGCTCTTCAAGAAGCCCCCGCGGTTCGTGATGTCCGCCGAGCTCGTCGAGACCTCGCGGCTGTGGGCCCGCGTCAACGCCCGCGTCGAACCGGAGTGGGTGGAACCGCTGGCCGGCCATCTCCTCAAGCGGACGTACAGCGAGCCGCACTGGGAGAAGGACCAGGCCGCCGTGATGGCGTACGAGAAGGTGACGCTGTACGGCGTACCGCTCGTCGCGCAGCGGAAGGTGAACTACGGACGGATCGACCCCGAGGTCAGCCGCGAGCTGTTCATCCGCAACGCGCTCGTCGAGGGCGACTGGCGCACGCACCACAAGTTCTTCGCCGACAACCGCAAGCTGCTCACCGAGGTCGAGGAACTGGAGCACCGGGCCCGCCGCCGGGACATCCTGGTCGACGACGAGACCCTGTACGACTTCTACGACCAGCGGGTGCCCGAACACGTCGTGTCCGGCGCGCATTTCGACTCCTGGTGGAAGCACAAGCGGCACGAGGAGCCCGAACTCCTCGACTTCGAGCGCTCGATGCTCATCAACGACCGGGCCGGGCAGGTCACGAAGGACGACTACCCCGACTCCTGGCTCCAGGGGCGGCTGAAGTTCCGGGTGACCTACCAGTTCGAGCCGGGCGCGGACGCGGACGGCGTGACCGTCCACATCCCGCTCCAGGTCCTGAACCAGGTCACCGACGAGGGCTTCGACTGGCAGATCCCGGGGCTGCGGGAGGAAGTGGTGACGGAGCTGATCCGTTCGCTCCCGAAGCCGATCCGGCGGAACTACGTCCCCGCCCCCAACTTCGCCCAGAAGTTCCTGGAGCGGGCCGTACCGCTCCAGGAACCGCTGACGCTGACGATGGCGCGCGAGCTCAAGCGCATGGTCGGAGTGCCGCTGACGGCCGACGACTTCGACTGGTCACGGCTCCCCGAGCATCTGAAGATCACTTTCCGGATCGTCGACGAGCGGCGCCGCAAGCTCGCCGAGGACAAGGACCTCGAAGCCCTCAAGGTCCGGCTGAAGCCGAAGGCGCGCCAGGCGATCTCGCAGGCCGCCGCGGCGACGGCGGAACGCGAGGGCGGCGAGTCCCTGGAACGCTCGGGACTGACGGACTGGACGATCGGCTCGCTCCGGCGGGTCTTCGAGACGCGCCGGGCCGGCCAGCCGGTGAAGGCGTACCCGGCGCTGGTCGACGACGGCCCCGCGGCGAACACCGTCTCGGTGCGGCTCTTCGACACCGAGGCCGAGCAGGCCGAGGCCATGTGGAAGGGCACCCGTCGGCTGATCCTGCGGAACATCCCGGTGAACCCGGGCAAGTTCGCCTCGGACAAGCTCACCAACGCCCAGAAACTGGCGCTGTCCGCGAACCCGCACGGCTCGGTCCAGGCGCTCTTCGACGACTGCGCGATGGCCGCGGCGGACAAGCTCATCGCGGACTTCGGCGGCCCGGCGTGGGACGAGGAGTCCTACCGGAAGCTGTACGACAAGGTGCGTGCCGAGATCGTCGACACGACCGTGCGCACGGTCGGACAGGTGCAGCAGGTGCTCGCCGCCTGGCAGGCCTGTGAGCGCCGGCTGAAGGGCGTCAGGAGCCCGACCCTGCTCGCGAACCTGGCCGACGTACGCGGGCAGCTGGACGCGCTGGTGAAGCCAGGTTTCGTCACGGCGACGGGACTGCGCCGGCTGCCGGACCTGATGCGCTATCTGGTCGCAGCGGACCGCCGTCTCCAGCAGATGCCGACCGGTGCCCAGCGGGACACCAGCCGCATGGAGAAGGTCCACGAGATGCGGGACGAGTACGCCTGGCTCCTGGAGCAGCTTCCGCAGGGCCGGCCGGTGCCCTCGTCGGTCCTGGACATCCGCTGGATGATCGAGGAGCTCCGGGTCAGCTATTTCGCCCACGCGCTCGGCACGGCGTACCCGGTCTCCGACAAGCGGATCGTGAAGGCGATCGACGCCGCCGTCCCGTAACGGCACCCGCACGTGCGGTGAGTTCGACCCCGGGCCTGAGCTCATGTACAGTCTCATTTCGCAGCACAGCGCAAGAACAAGTCGCTGCGAAACAAGGTCCTGTGGAGCAGTTTGGAGTGCTCGCCACCCTGTCAAGGTGGAGGCCGCGGGTTCAAATCCCGTCAGGACCGCATGAGGAAAGGCCCGGAGCTTCGGCTCCGGGCCTTTTCGTGTGTCCGCGCCCCGATCCACCCGCCTCTCGGCGCCCGGCGGGCCCGCACGGCGCCCGATCTGCCCCTACGCCGTCCCGCGCCGCCCGTACGCCGGTGTCCGCGCCGCCCGTTCGCGTGCGCGCACCGGTCCGCGTCCGGCTCCAGGGCCCCGGAGGGCACCCCCGCGGCGCGTTCGCGTCCCTTGACGGCGTCACATTCCGCCGGTACCCCGGAATCCAGGGCCCTCGCCCTGCCGGCCCCGTGGAGGTGCGTATGGCGGTGTCCGCTCGGCACGAGACCCGGGCTCTGCTCCGAGCCCACCTGGCGGCCGCCTCCGGGTACCGCCATCTGACGCGGCACTGCCCGATCTGCCATCAGCTCGCGCGCCTGGCCATGGAAGCCGTCCCGAACGACGAGCAGGACCCCGAGAGCACTCCGGAGGACGAAAGCCCCTCGACGGCGTGACCGGGCCCGCTCCCGCGCCGGCGACCCGAAGCGGGCGTCCGCGCGAGACACCCCCGCACCACCCCAACTCCCCTAGCGCAGAGGGCTCTCGGGGGACAAGGACTGTGGCATGTGACGGGAGTCACCGCATATGTTTTCAGAAGTGTGGAACTTACCCCCCTCCTACAACCAGTCAATTTAATATGTGCAATTGCACCCCTCATCGGGGGCATCCACAGCGGATCCGACACCCGCCCCCAGACTTCGACAAGGCCGCTCACAGGCGGGCCCTTCAGGGGTGTGGAACGCACAAAAAAAATCGCGCTGGACTCGGCGGAGTCCAGCGCGATCTACGACGCACCCTGTTCATCTGGCAAAAACGCTTGGGCGTGAGCTCTGTTGGGGCAGAACCCGCGTCGCTTGGAGCTGTGGTGTGGACGCCTCGACGGGTTGGGGGATCCGTTGACTTGTCCGGTTATGCGATGACTCAGGCTTCGCTGCGCTGCTGCGGGATACCCGCGAGCAGTGCGCGGACCTCAGCCTCGCGGTAACGGCGGTGCCCTCCGAGCGTGCGGATGGACGTGAGCTTGCCGGCCTTCGCCCACCGCGTGACCGTCTTGGGGTCGACGCGGAACATCGTGGCGACCTCAGCCGGGGTCAGCAGCGGCTCGGCATCAGGGGTGCGAGCGGTCATGAGCGGCCTCCTCGGGAGAACCGAACCTTCTCGGTTCTTTCCTCTAAATTCTGCACCTTGACCCGCGTTGCCCGAAATGGCGGACGCGAGTCGAGTCGGTTATAGGACGAACGGCTTGTCCTCGGCACTACAACTACACCATCCGTCCAGCCGCGTCGGCCAAACCGATGGAATTGCCCTCCCAGGTGTTCATCAGCGACGGAAGCCGATGGACCATGCCATAGCGGACAGTCACGCCACTGTGACGATCAGTCACAGGGCGATCAGGAGTCACCAGACGTCCTAAAAGCGTGCAATGCCGAGATTCCCCCCCAAAGGCGGGCGGAGGGAGCCCTCCCCCGGGCTCCTTGTCCTATTTTGACACGAGGAGGGGGAAGCGATGCAAGAGCCGGGTAAGTGCTGTCCGTCACGCTTGACACCCGTTGACGCATAAGCCCGGATCGGGGCCTACGTCCCGGACGTGAGGGTTCTTCAGCGTGTGAGGACCATACGCGAGTTCGACCCGGAACCTGTGAGAGGCAGATCACACCGGTGCGGGGCGAATTCGGAGCCCCTCCCGCCCCGTCCGGCTCCCGCGCACGGACCACACCGGAACCGCCCGCCCGGGACCGCCCGCGCCGCGCGCCTCAGTTGGACGAACGCCGGTCCCTGACGGACCGCCAGCGCTCCACCAGCCGGCCGTAGGCCTCGCCCGCCGTCGCCCCGTCCCCGGTGCGCAGCGCCTCGATCCCCTTCGCCACGTCGGCGGCCGAGTGGTCGTCCTCCAGCTGACCCGCCGGAAGCGTGTGCACGAGCCCGCCGTAGTCCAGCTCGACCAGCGAGCGCGGATGGAACTCCTCCAGCCAGCGCCCCACGTCCACCAGGCCTTCGATGAGCGGCCCTTCGTCCAGCGCGTCCCGAAGCGTCCGCAGGGCCCGTGCCGTGCGCCGCCGTGCCTGCACCATCGGCGTCCGGTAACGCAGCAGCGGCCCGGTCCCGGCCGGGTCCGTCCCCTTCTCGTACTCCCGCTCCTCGTCGGTGACGAGCACGAACCAGTTCAGCGGCACCTGCCAGGTCGCGGTGCGGATCCACGGGCGGGCGTCGGGGTTGCGCGCCAGCCAGCGCTCGTAGTCGAGGGCGGCCTGACGGCGCACCAGCGGCGGCAGCACCGCGTCCAGGACGGACGCGGGAAGCTCCTCGCCCAGCTCGTCCAGGGCCTGCCAGCCGCGCAGCCGGGTGCGCCACGGGCAGACGCACACCACCCCGTCCACCTCGGCGACGAACGCGTCGCCGCTCTCGTGCACCGGCACGGGGACCGGCGGGGTGGGCAGCAGGTCGGCCAGCGAGCGGCGCAGTTCGTCCTGGTACGAGGGGCGCTCGGCACGCCGGGCGTAGCGCGTCCAGTGGGCGCGCTCCGACTCGGGGAACGCGGCCAGCGGCTCGTACACCCGCAAGTACGACGTGTACGGGACGATCACCGCGGACACCTTGGGCACGCCTGCTCCCTCCCCCGACGAGCACCGGGAAAACCAGCGAGAACCGATCGGAAACTGAAGAGAAATCTATGCAAATCGAACCACGGCCGTACCCCGCCCGTAGGTGATCCTGACCACTGAACCGAGGGCGGGTCGGCACAGGCTCTAGTCTCATTCCCACGGAGCCCGCCATCCGCACGGGCACCGCACCCAACCGCCGTTTTTTACCTGGGAGTCACCACAGTGACCGACGTAACCGGCGCGCCTGCTGATGTACTGCACACCCTGTTCCACTCGGATCAGGGGGGTCATGAGCAAGTCGTGCTCTGCCAGGACCGCGCCAGCGGCCTCAAGGCCGTCATCGCCATCCACTCCACCGCCCTGGGCCCCGCCCTCGGCGGCACGCGCTTCTACCCGTACGCGAGCGAGCAGGAGGCCGTCGCCGACGCCCTCAACCTCGCGCGCGGGATGTCGTACAAGAACGCCCTGGCCGGGCTCGACCACGGCGGCGGCAAGGCCGTCATCATCGGCGACCCCGAGCAGATCAAGTCCGAGGAGCTGCTCCTCGCCTACGGCCGGTTCGTCGCCTCGCTCGGCGGCCGGTACGTCACCGCGTGCGACGTCGGCACCTATGTCGCCGACATGGACGTCGTGGCACGTGAGTGCCGGTGGACGACCGGACGCTCCCCGGAGAACGGCGGCGCGGGCGACTCGTCGGTCCTGACCGCCTTCGGTGTCTTCCAGGGCATGCGGGCCTCCGCGCAGCACCTGTGGGGCGACCCGACGCTGCGCGGCCGCAAGGTCGGCGTCTCCGGCGTCGGCAAGGTGGGCCACCACCTGGTCGACCACCTGCGCGAGGACGGCGCCGAGGTCGTGATCACGGATGTGCGGGCCGAGTCCGTGCGGCGGATCCTGGACCGGCACCCCTCGGGTGTCACGGCCGTCGCGGACACCGAGACGCTCATCCGCACCGAGGGCCTGGACATCTACGCGCCCTGCGCGCTGGGCGGCGCGCTCGACGACCACACCGTGCCGGTGCTCACGGCCCGGATCGTGTGCGGCGCGGCCAACAACCAGCTCGCGCACCCGGGTGTGGAGAAGGACCTCGCGGACCGCGGGATCCTGTACGCCCCCGACTACGTCGTGAACGCGGGCGGTGTCATCCAGGTGGCCGACGAGCTCCACGGGTTCGACTTCGACCGGTGCAAGGCGAAGGCCACGAAGATCTTCGACACCACGCTGGCCATATTCGCACGTGCGAAGCAGGACGGGATCCCGCCGGCCGCGGCGGCCGACCGGATCGCCGAGCAGCGGATGGCTGAGGCACGGCGTCACTGACGCCGGCCGAGGCCATAGGCGCTTGTCAGGGACCCGTCGGCGGCCCGTTGGGAGAGAACTCTCACGTCCGTCGGCGGGTCGGGCGCCAAGAAGAGGTTAAAATCGCGGTTGACCAGCGAGGACAGGGCACCTCGCGGGTTCTGGGTGAAGGCGCGTGCTGCGGGCGACGTACCGTATGGGCGCGGGCTCAGGTACCGTGGAAGCCCTACGGACCGGTCTCTCCACGGAGAGTCCGTTCCAGATCATGAACGCGTGTCAAGACTCTGGGGCCGTCGAGCCCCGTATCCGAGGGGGTCGAGCCATGGGGCGCGGCCGGGCAAAGGCCAAGCAGACGAAGGTCGCCCGCCAGCTGAAGTACAGCAGCGGCGGGACTGACCTCTCGCGTCTGGCCAATGAGCTGGGCGCTTCGACTTCGAGCCAGCCGCCGAATGGCGAGCCGTTCGAGGACGACGACGAGGAAGACGACCCGTACGCACAGTACGCGGATCTCTACAACGACGACGACGAGGACGAGGACGATCAGTCCGGTCCCCAGTCGCAACGTCGCGGCGCTTGACGCAACAGCGTCCCTCGCAGTTTCCGCGACCTCTTCTCGTAGCGGATCTCCTGGCGTGGGTTTCTGGCAGATCCCGCCTGGCGGCTTTCTCGTAGCGACTGCACTTCACCCGGTCCGGGGCCTCAGCGCCGGACCGGGTTTTGTGCTGCTTCGGGAGCCTCGGCCCGCGTGACCGCCGGCCTCGGCTCCCGTCGCCCGCTTCAGCTCGCGTAGTCGCCGATGAGCTCCGCGCCCGTCGTGTGGTCCCCGCGCTCGGTGATCTCACCGGCGACCCAGGCTTCCACCCCACGGTCCGCGAGGACGGCGAGGGCGACCTCGGCCGACTCCTCGGGCACGATCGCCATCATGCCGACGCCCATGTTCAGCGTCTTCTCCAGCTCCAGACGCTCGACGCCGCCGGTCCTGCCGACCAGGTCGAAGACCGGTGCCGGGGTCCAGGTCCCGCGGTCGACCACGGCGTGCAGGCCGTCCGGGATCACACGGGCCAGGTTGGCCGCGAGACCGCCGCCGGTGATGTGGCTGAAGGCGTGCACCGCGGCGCTCTTCGTCAGCGTCAGACAGTCCAGCGAGTAGATCTTGGTGGGCTCCAGGAGCTCCTCGCCGAGCGTGCGGCCGAACTCCTCGATGTGCTGGTCCAGGCGCAGGTTCGCCCGGTCGAAGAGGACGTGCCGGACCAGCGAGTACCCGTTCGAGTGAAGACCGGAGGCCGCCATGGCGATGACCGCGTCACCCGTACGGATGCGATCCGGGCCGAGCAGCTGATCGGCCTCGACCACGCCGGTGCCGGCGCCCGCGACGTCGAAGTCGTCCGGGCCGAGCAGACCGGGGTGTTCGGCCGTCTCGCCGCCCACCAGGGCGCAGCCCGCGAGGACACAGCCCTCGGCGATGCCCTTCACGATGGCCGCGACCCGCTCCGGGTGGACCTTGCCCACACAGATGTAGTCGGTCATGAAGAGCGGCTCCGCGCCGCACACCACGATGTCGTCCATGACCATCGCCACGAGGTCGTGGCCGATGGTGTCGTACACGCCGAGCTGGCGGGCGATGTCGACCTTGGTGCCCACGCCGTCGGTGGCGGAGGCGAGCAGCGGGCGCTCGAAACGCTTGAGAGCGGAGGCGTCGAAGAGGCCGGCGAAGCCGCCGAGACCGCCGAGGACCTCGGGGCGCTGCGTCTTCTTCACCCACTCCTTCATCAGCTCTACGGCGCGGTCGCCCGCCTCGATGTCGACTCCGGCAGCCGCGTAGGACGCGCCGGAAGCGGTGCCCGTCGACGAAGTCGACTGATCAGATACAGCAGACATTGCCTGGGATCTTTCGGGTTGGTGAAACGGGGCTCTGCGGCGCTACGGGCGACGGATGGCGTCAGCCGCGGCCGTGGCTGCGGGACCCGCGGCCAGCTCGGTCTCCAGGAGCTGCTTGCCGAGCAGTTCGGGGTCGGGAAGCTCCATCGGGTACTCGCCGTCGAAGCAGGCGCGGCACAGATTCGGCTTGTCGATCGTCGTGGCCTCGATCATCCCGTCGAGCGAGATGTACGACAGCGAGTCGGCGCCGAGCGAGGTGCCGATCTCCTCGATGGTCATGCCGTTCGCGATCAGCTCGGCGCGGGTCGCGAAGTCGATGCCGAAGAAGCAGGGCCACTTCACGGGCGGGGAGGAGATCCGGATGTGGACCTCGGCCGCACCCGCCTCGCGGAGCATCCTGACCAGGGCGCGCTGGGTGTTGCCGCGCACGATCGAGTCGTCCACGACGACCAGACGCTTGCCCTTGATGACTTCCTTGAGCGGATTCAGCTTCAGGCGGATTCCGAGCTGGCGGATCGTCTGCGAGGGCTGGATGAACGTCCGGCCGACATAGGCGTTCTTGACCAGGCCGGCTCCGAACGGGATGCCGGAGGCTTCCGCGTAACCGATCGCGGCGGGCGTCCCGGACTCCGGGGTCGCTATCACCAGGTCGGCCTCCACAGGGGCTTCCTTGGCGAGTTTGCGGCCCATCTCGACGCGCGAGAGGTACACGTTCCGGCCGGCGATGTCCGTGTCGGGACGGGCCAGGTAGACGTACTCGAAGATGCAGCCCTTGGGCTTCGCTTCCGCGAATCGCGAGCTGCGCAGACCGTTCTCGTCGATGGCGACGAACTCGCCCGGCTCGATCTCGCGCACATAGCTGGCGCCGCAGATGTCGAGGGCCGCGGACTCGGAGGCCACCACCCAGCCACGCTCCAGGCGGCCGAGGACCAGCGGGCGGATGCCCTGCGGGTCACGGGCTGCGTAGAGGGTGTGCTCGTTCATGAAGACGAGCGAGAAGGCACCCATGACCTGGGGGAGGACCTTCGCGGAGGCCTCTTCGATGGTCAGCGGCTTGCCGTCGTCGTCGACCTGGGCCGCGAGGAGCGCGGTGAGCAGGTCGGTGTCGTTGGTGGCCGCCACCCGAGTGGTGCGGCCTTCCTGCTTGGGCAGATCGGCGACCATCTCGGCGAGCTGCGCCGTATTGACGAGGTTGCCGTTGTGGCCGAGCGCGATGGAACCGTGCGCGGTGGCACGGAACGTCGGCTGGGCGTTCTCCCACACGGAGGCACCGGTGGTCGAGTAGCGGGCGTGACCGACCGCGATATGACCCTGGAGCGAACCGAGTGAGGTCTCGTCGAAGACCTGGGACACGAGGCCCATGTCCTTGAAGACGAGGATCTGGGAGCCGTTGCTGACCGCGATTCCCGCGGATTCCTGACCCCGATGCTGGAGGGCGTAGAGCCCGAAGTAAGTGAGCTTGGCGACCTCTTCGCCCGGAGCCCAGACACCGAAGACGCCGCAAGCGTCCTGGGGGCCTTTCTCACCGGGGAGCAGATCATGATTGAGTCGACCGTCACCACGTGGCACGGCACCGAGTGTAGGCGAGATCGACCACTGGTCCGAATTGGGGATACGGGCCCCGAAGCGATCACTCGTCGGCCACCGCGCTGACGACCGTGCCGTTCTTGCTGGTCAGCGCGATGCCGCGATGATCCAATGAGTAGGCGACCTTGCCGTCGAAGAGCCCCAGCAGTGTCTTCTCGGTCCTCATGAGTGAGTCTTGGCACATCATGCGGGTCGTCCGGGCCGGCCCGAGGGTGATATGTCCGTCGCCGACGGTGGCGTGGGCGGAGGCGTGGTTGCAGCCGAGCCGGGCCTCGAAGGTGCCGTTCTCACGCAGGACGAAGTACGCGTTCGCCCCCTTCGGCAGCGGCTGGGAGACGTTGCCGTCACCGAGCGCCGTGACCGTCCACCTCGTCCCCCGCAGGGGTGCGTCCTTCTCCTCGGCGAGGCCGATCCGGTCGCCGTTGTCGGCGGTGAGCGTCAGCCGGCCGTTGTCGGCCTTCGCCGTGAACGGGCCCTTGTCCGCGAAGACCCGGCCCAGACTCCGCTCGAAGTCCATCGGGCCCTTCGCGCAGGCCATGTCCGTCGTCCGGAGCTCGCCGAAGCCGACCCGGTCGCCCGTGAAGACGGCCTTCGAGCCGAACCCGTTGCAGCCGAGGTTGCCGCTGACGCGGCCGTCGTTCCCGATCCGCAGGTACGCCCCCGAGGGCGCCCGCGTGGTCTTCCCTTCCACGGTGAGGCTGTCGACCGTCCAGTGCACGCCGGTCAGCGGCGCGGTCTCCGTCCGGGCGGACCCGTTCCCCGCGGTCTGGGCACCGCACGCGGCGGCGAGGGGCAGCAGGGTCAGGACTCCGAGGGTCATTCGCTGCTTGTCCATGCCGATGTGACGGGAGGGTCGGGTGCCCGGTTCCCCTCGGACGTGGTGCGGGAAGCCCGCGCGGCCTTCCGATCGCGGACGGCGCGTGCGGGCTATCCCATCAGCGGGAGCAGGCCGCCGAGGTCGGCGCGCTCACCGCTCGCGCTGACCTTCGCCTCGTCCAGCGCGGCCTTCCACTCCGTGCGGCCCGTCGCGAGCCTGATCCAGGTCAGCGGGTCGGTCTCGACGACGTTCGGCGGGGTGCCACGGGTGTGCCGGGGCCCTTCCACGCACTGCACGACGGCGTACGGCGGGATCCGGACCTCGGTCGACGCGCCGGGCGCCTTCACGGCGAGGGTGTCGGCGAGCAGCCGGGTGCAGGCGGCGAGGGCCTGCCGGTCCAGGGGGATGTCGGTCCCGGCGGCGCGGTTCAGGTCGTCGGTGTGGACGACGAGTTCGACGGTGCGGGTGACGAGGTAGTCGGCGAGGGTCATCGCCCCGGCGGGCACATCGAGCAGCCGGTTGTCGGGGGCCGTCGCCAGGTGCCCGGTGATCCGCGCGCCGACGCCGGCGTAGAGCGCGTCGAGGTCGGGATGGGCGGCGGCGAGTGCGCGCGTGCCGTCGGCGATCTTCTCGGAGCGGGAGGCCGTCCCGGACGGCCATTCCAGCAGCCCGAGTTCCTTCGCGGCGGGCGGGGCCAGGTCGAGATGCCGGCTCACGACGTCGAGCGACATGGTGATGTGCGCGGCCAACTCCCGCACGCTCCAGTCCCCGAGCCGCGCCGGCCGCGCCAACTGCTCCTCGCTCAGGGCGCGTACACCCTCCCGGACGTTCCCGAACTGCGCGAGTACCGCCGCGCGGATCTTGGCCGAGTCGTAAGTGCGGGGGCGTTTGCGGGCTGGGGTCATACGGCGAGCCTAGTCGCGCGGCCCGGGCGGGCGGGGCCGGTTGATGCGGGGCACCGGGTCCGGCGCGCGGCGAAGGACCAGCCCGGCTCGGCCCCGCTCCGGAAGACCGAGCCGGTCCCGGCGTGAGGACGTGACGACGACGGCGACGGACGACGGAGACGGGGCACGGGGCACGGCGACGGCGACGGCGACGGCGACGGCGACGGAAAGGGCAGCCGCGACGGGCGACGTGCCCCGGCCTCGGCCCCGGCTCGGGCTCGGGCTCGGGCTCCGGCTCGGGCTCCGGCTCGGCCTCGGGCTCCGGCTCGGGCTCGGGCTCCGGCGGAGAAGACGGCGACGGCGACGGCGACGGCGACAGGCGGAGACGGCGAAGGCCCCGTCCGTCGGAACGGGCGGGGCCTTCGCGGGCGTGGGCGGGTTACGCCAGCAGCGCCGGGATCGTTCCCTCGTGGGCCGTACGCAGCTCGGCCAGGGAGAGCGCGAACTCGCCCTGGACCTCGACCACGGCGGCCTCGGACTCGGTGCCGTCGACGACACCGATACGGGTGACGGGAAGACCCCGGGCACCGCACATGTCGTTGAAGCGGAGCTCTTCCGAACGCGGGACGGCGACGACCGCGCGGCCCGCCGACTCCGAGAAGAGGAAGGTGAACGCGTCGAGACCGTCGGGGACGATCAGGCGCGCGCCCTTGCGGCCCTGGAGCGCCGACTCGACCACGGCCTGGACCAGACCGCCGTCGGACAGGTCGTGCGCGGAGTCGATCATGCCGTCGCGGGAGGCCGAGATGAGGATCTCGGCGAGCAGCCGCTCGCGCTCCAGGTCGACCTTCGGCGGCAGACCGCCCAGGTGGTCGTGGACGACCTGCGACCAGGCCGAACCGCCGAACTCCTCGCGGGTGTCACCGAGCAGGTAGAGGAGCTGGCCCTCTTCCTGGAAGGCGACCGGGGTGCGGCGGGCGACGTCGTCGATGACGCCCAGCACGGCCACGACCGGGGTCGGGTGGATGGCGACGTCGCCGGTCTGGTTGTACAGCGAGACGTTGCCGCCGGTCACCGGGGTACCGAGCTGCTGGCAGGCGTCGGCCAGACCGCGGATCGCCTCGGCGAACTGCCACATGACGGCCGGGTCCTCGGGCGAGCCGAAGTTCAGGCAGTCGGAGACGGCGAGCGGCTTGGCACCGGTCGTCGCGACGTTGCGGTAGGCCTCGGAGAGGGCGAGCTGCGCACCGGCGTACGGGTCGAGCTTGGCGTAGCGGCCGTTGCCGTCGGTCGCGATGGCGACGCCGAGCCCGGTCTCCTCGTCGATGCGGATCATGCCCGAGTCCTCGGGCTGCGCCAGCACCGTGTTGCCCTGCACGAAGTGGTCGTACTGGGAGGTGATCCAGGACTTGGAGGCCTGGTTCGGGGAGGAGACCAGTTTCAGGACCTGGTCCTTCAGCTCCTCGCCGGTCGCCGGGCGGGGCAGCTTGTTCGCGTCGTCGGCCTGGAGCGCGTCCTGCCAGGACGGGCGGGCGTAGGGGCGCTCGTAGACCGGGCCGTCGTGCGCGACCGTGCGCGGGTCGACGTCGACGATCTTGCCGCCGTGCCAGTAGATCTCCAGCCGGTCGCCGTCGGTGACCTCACCGATGACGGTGGCGATGACGTCCCACTTGTCGCAGATCTCCAGGAACCGGTCGACCTTCTCCGGCTCGACGACCGCGCACATGCGTTCCTGCGACTCGCTCATGAGGATTTCCTCGGGAGAGAGAGTCGAGTCCCGCAGGGGTACGTCGTCCAGGGTGACGCGCATGCCGCCGGAGCCGTTGGACGCCAGCTCGCTGGTGGCGCAGGACAGGCCTGCGGCGCCGAGGTCCTGGATGCCGACGACCAGCTTCTCGGCGAAGGCCTCCAGGGTGCACTCGATGAGGAGCTTCTCCTGGAAGGGGTCGCCGACCTGGACGGCCGGACGCTTCGACGGCTTGGCGTCGTCGAAGGTCTCCGAGGCGAGGATCGACGCGCCGCCGATGCCGTCGCCGCCCGTCCGGGCCCCGTACAGGATGACCTTGTTGCCTGTGCCGGACGCCTTCGCGAGGTGGATGTCCTCGTGCCGCATGACGCCGATGGCACCGGCGTTGACGAGCGGGTTGCCCTGGTAGCAGGCGTCGAAGACGACCTCGCCGCCGATGTTGGGCAGGCCCAGGCAGTTGCCGTAGCCGCCGATGCCCGCGACGACGCCCGGCAGGACGCGCTTGGTGTCGGGGTGGTCGGCCGCGCCGAACCGCAGCGGGTCGACGACGGCGACCGGACGGGCGCCCATCGCGATGATGTCGCGCACGATGCCGCCGACGCCGGTGGCCGCGCCCTGGTAGGGCTCGACGTACGACGGGTGGTTGTGCGACTCGACCTTGAAGGTGACCGCGTAGCCCTGGCCGACGTCGACGACACCGGCGTTCTCGCCGATGCCGACGAGCAGCGCGTCGGACTGCGGGGCCTTCTCGCCGAACTGGCGGAGGTGGACCTTCGAGGACTTGTAGGAGCAGTGCTCGGACCACATGACGGAGTACATGGCGAGCTCGGCGCCGGTGGGCCGGCGGCCGAGGATCTCGACGACGCGCTCGTACTCGTCCTTCTTCAGGCCCAGTTCGGCCCAGGGCAGCTCGACGTCGGGGGTCGCGGCCGCGTTCTCGACCGTGTCCAGAGGCGTGCGGCTCATGCGTTGACCAGCTTCTTGAGGATCGAGGTGAAGAAGGGGAGGCCGTCGGTGCGGCCGGAGCCGACCAGGGGCTCCACGGCGTGCTCCGGGTGCGGCATCAGACCGACGACGTTGCCCGCCTCGTTCGTGATGCCGGCGATGTCGCGCAGCGAGCCGTTCGGGTTGACGTCCAGATAACGGAACGCGACCCGGCCCTCGGCCTCCAGCATGTCGAGCGTGTGCTCGTCGGCGACGTACCGCCCGTCCATGTTCTTCAGCGGGATGTGGATCTCCTGGCCGGCCGTGTAGTCGGCGGTCCAGGCGGTTCCCGTGCTCTCCACGCGCAGCTTCTGGTCGCGGCAGATGAAGTGGAGGTGGTTGTTGCCGAGCATCGCGCCGGGAAGAAGGTGCGCCTCGGTGAGGACCTGGAAGCCGTTGCAGATGCCGAGAACCGGCATTCCGGATTTCGCCTGCTCGATGACGGTCTCCATCACCGGCGAGAAGCGCGAGATGGCGCCCGCCCGCAGATAGTCGCCGTACGAGAAACCGCCGGGCAGCACCACGGCGTCGACCTGCTTGAGGTCCTTGTCCTTGTGCCAAAGAGCTACGGGCTCGGCGCCGGCCAGCCTGATCGCGCGCTGCGTGTCGCGGTCGTCGAGGCTGCCCGGAAAGGTGACGACTCCAATACGAGCGGTCACTTTCCGGCCTCCGCGACTTCCTCGACCTTGACGGTGAAGTCCTCGATCACGGTGTTGGCGAGGAAGGACTCCGCCAGTTCATGGATGCGGGCGAGCGCGGCGTCGTCCACCGGCCCGTCCACTTCGAGTTCGAATCGCTTTCCCTGACGGACGTCGGAGACACCTTCGAAACCGAGGCGCGGCAGTGCACGCTGCACCGCCTGGCCCTGGGGGTCGAGGATCTCCGGCTTGAGCATGACGTCGACTACGACGCGTGCCACTGGCACTCCCGGTGTGTGGTGCTGAGCAGGTCCCTTCAGACTACCCGTACAAAATTTCTACTCGCGTAGATTCGTAGAATCCTACGTGACCCCGATCACGATCGCGCATCAAGCCAGGGGCGTGCACGGAAAATCCTGGGAAAAACCGCAGAAGAACGGCAGGGGCCCATTGCCACCGGACACGCGGAGGGATTTAGTCGGGCTTCACCATGCAATGCCGGGCACTGTACAAATGAATTGGCAATAGCCGATACTTTGCTCGATAACAGCCGGACAGCCGACATCTCTCCGACAACTCCGTGACGTCCGCGCACGTCATGACGGTTGATCGTGAAGGTGTCGCACGAAGGGACCGATATTCGTGGCGCAGCGTGTCGTGGTCACTCTCTTTGACGACATCGACGGCTCGGAAGCGGCGGAAACGATCGCCTTCGGACTCGACGGCAAGTCGTACGAGATCGACCTCAATCCAGCCAACGCCGAGGAACTGCGCAAGGCCCTCGAGCCGTACGTCGAGGCCGGCCGCAAGCGGTCGAAGTCCGGGAAGACGTACACGCACACCGCGTTGACGCCCGATCCCGCGGCGGTCCGCGCCTGGGCCCGCTCCAACAAGATGGACGTGCCGCCGCGCGGCCGGATCCCCAAGAAGGTCTACGAGGCGTTCGCCGAGACGCACTGAGCCGGCGCCCGGCCGCGGACGGAGCCGGGCACCCCGCCAGGGGTGCCCCTGACCCTCCACCGGACCCCGGGACAACCGACTTGCGCTGACCCCCGCCCGATCGGCTAGAGTCTGGAACACGCCGAGGGGCAAGGCCGAAAAGCCGGAACCCGAAGGTCGTGCGGGTGTAGTTCAGTAGCAGAACGTCCCCCTTCCAGGGGGAAGGCGCAGTGTGCAATTCCTGTCACCCGCTCTGCATCGCTCACCGATCGCTTGCCGATCGGGTAGGGTGGTGCTCGCGCCGATCGGTGGAAGCCGCTCGGAGGCAATGCGGACGTAGCTCAGTTGGTAGAGCGCAACCTTGCCAAGGTTGAGGTCGCCAGTTCGAACCTGGTCGTCCGCTCAGCGAAGTAAAGGCCCCGGTCATCGACCGGGGCCTTTCTCGTATCCCCGTGCGCGGTATCCGCTTGTGTGCCGGCGTCCTCGCGGCGGGATGCCGAAGCCGTCTGACATTTGTCATGCCGAGTGATGACAACCCGCACTGCTGCCGGGCCCCGTTCGCGCCGACGCTGATTCCATGAACACGAGCGAGCACGACGACGTGATCGAGGTCACGGATCTGCGGCGTGTGTACGGGGGCGGCACCAGGGATTTCGAGGCGGTGCGCGGAGTCACCTTCTCCGTGGGCCGCGGAGAGATTTTCGCGCTCCTCGGCACCAACGGCGCGGGCAAGACCTCCACCGTCGAACTGATCGAGGGACTGGCTCCTCCGGCCACCGGGCGGGTGCGCGTCCTCGGGCACGATCCCTACGCGGACCGGGCCGCCGTCCGGCCCCGTATCGGTGTGATGCTTCAGGAAGGCGGCTTCCCGTCCGAGCTGACGGCCGCCGAGACCACACGGATGTGGGCGGCGTGCACCAGCGGCGCCCGGCCCGCCGGGGAGGTCCTGGACCGGGTCGGGCTCGGGCACCGCTCGGACGTCCGCGTGAAGCAGTTGTCCGGCGGCGAGAAGCGGCGCCTGGACCTGGCGCTCGCGCTCCTCGGCGACCCCGAGGTCCTCTTCCTCGACGAACCCACGACCGGGCTCGACGTGGAAGGCCGCCGGAACACCTGGGAGTTGGTCCGCCAACTGCGCGACCACGGGACCACGGTCCTGCTGACCACCCACTATCTGGAAGAGGCGGAGGCACTCGCCGACCGGCTGGCGATCCTGCACGAAGGACGCGTCGCGGCCGTCGGCACCCCGGCCGAGGTGACCGCCTCCCAGCCGTCGCACGTCTCCTTCGAGCTGCCCGACGGCTACCTGCCGGGCGACCTGCCCCCGCTGCCGGAACTCGGGGTGAGCGGCCACGAGGCGACGGGCCGGACGATCCGGCTGCGGACCGGCGAACTCCAGCGGACGGCCACGGCCCTGCTGGTGTGGGCCGAGCGGGCGCGCGTCGAGCTGCGGGGGCTCGATGTGCGCTCGGCCTCCCTGGAGGAGGCGTTCCTGCGGATCTCGCGGGAGGCGGCACACGGTGTGGACGGGACGAGGACGACCGCGGACACGCGCGAGGCGCGCGGGAAGGGAACGGCGGCATGAGCCCAACAGCGGTCACCACCGGCACCGGCACGGCCGGGACCACGGCCGCCGGCCGGATCGGAGCACTGGCACGCGCCGAACTGACGCTGCTGGGGCGCACCAGGGCGACCCTCGCCGCGGCGCTGTTCGTCCCGCTGGTCATGCCGTTCACGCTCCGCTCGACCCTGGACACGATGCCCCTGAAGGACGCCGGACTCACGGTCGGCTCGGTCCTGCTCCCCTCCTCCATCGGCTTCGCGCTCCTCTTCGCCGTCTATGGCTCCCTCGTGAGCGTGTACGCGGCGCGCCGGGAGGAACTCGTCCTCAAGCGCCTGCGCACCGGGGAGCTTCGGGACCTGGAGATCCTCGCGGGCGCCGCGCTGCCCTCGGTCGCGATCGGTCTCGCCCAGTGCCTCGTCCTGACCGTCGCCTGCCGGGCGGCACTCGGCGTCGGGATGCCGGAGCGGCCCCAACTCGTCCTGCTGGGACTGCTGTCCGCGTTCGTCACCTGGCCGGCGCTCGCGGCCGTCACCGCGAGCTTCAGCAAGAGCGTGGAGGGCGCCCAGGTCGCGGCCACGCCCCTGACCCTGCTGTCGCTGGTCGGCTCGGGGACCTTCATCCCCCTCGAACTGCTGCCGGACGGCATGGCCCGGTTCTGCGAACTGCTGCCGCTCACCCCGGTGATCACCCTGGTCCGCGGCGGCTGGACCGGACACCTCTCCGCCCACGACACCCTCGGCGCCCTCGGCACGGCGGTGGCCTGGACCGTGATCGCGGTGTTTGCTGTACGACGGTGGTTCCGCTGGGAGCCGCGGCGGTGACCACGGACACGGGGGTGGGCATGGGCAGGCCGTCCGGCTGGTGGCGGGGCAAGAGCACGCCGGCGAAGGTCGAGACGTACACCCGGTGGTCGTTCCACTTCTTCGCCCTGCTCGAAGCGGTCTCGATCGGACTGCCCGTCTTCGGGAACCTGCCGGCGGCCCGGGCCTGGGCGGTGCTCCTGCTCGTGTGCGGGCACTCGGTGTGCTGCGCGGTGACCGCCTCGCGGGCGCTGGACTGGACGCGCGGCACCCGGGAACAGCCCCGGAGGACCCTGCTGGCACTGGCGGCGATCACCTGCGTGACCGCCGTCGTGGGAGCCGTCCTCACGGGCACCCCCTGGCGCCCGGCGAGCGACGGCGCGTTCCTCGTCGCCTCCTCGCTGCTCGTCGGCGTCACGGCGTTCGGCACGGGCACGGTCGCGCTCGGCACCCGTGACAGACGCCGGATGACGTACGTCGTGCTCGGCGCGGCCGCGGGTGCCGGAGCACTCTCCGTCCCTCTCGGCTTCCCGGGCCCCGCCGCGCCGGTCACCGCCCTCCTCGTCCTGCTGACCGCCGGTTTCCTCACCTTCACCGCGGCGTTCTCCGTCTGGCTGCTCAACGCCGTCTACGAACTCGACGCGGCCCGCGAGACCCGCGCCCGGCTCGCCGTCGCCGAGGAACGGCTGCGCTTCGGCCGCGATCTGCACGACGTGATGGGCCGCAACCTCGCGGTGATCGCCCTCAAGAGCGAACTCGCCGTGCAGCTGGCCCGGCGCGGACGGGCGGAGGCCGTGGACCAGATGACCGAGGTGCAGCGGATCGCGCGGGAGTCCCAGCGGGAGGTGCGCGAGGTGGTACGGGGGTATCGCGACGCCGATCTCGCCAACGAACTGGCGGGCGCACAGGGCGTGCTGACGGCCGCGGGCATCGACTGCGCCATCACCGGCACGGCCGCGGAGCTGCCGGCACAGATCCAGTCGGCGCTCGGCTGGGTGGTGCGGGAGGCGACCACCAATGTGCTGCGGCACGGGAACGCCAGGAAGTGCGCGCTGTCCCTGCGGGTGACGGGGGAGCGGGTGACGCTCACCGTCGAGAACGACGGGGTGCCGCAGGAGGCCGGACCGGAACCCCGGCCCGGCGGCGGCTCCGGACCGGGCAGAGGCAGCGGGCTCGTGGGACTGCGGGAGCGGCTGGAGGAGGTGGACGGGGTGCTGCGGGCCGGCGCGAGCGGAGGGGTGTTCCGGCTGGCGGCGGAAGTGCCGCTGCGGTCCTTCCCGGACCCGCTCGCCGTCCCTCCCGGGAAACCGGCCCCGGGGAGCGACGGGGCACCACGGAAGTCGTCGGCCCCCCAGGTTCCGCACCCGATGAGAGAGGCCACCCCATGACATCCGTGCCGCCCGGCGCGTCGGCGCCCGAGGCTCCCGTACGGCTGCTGCTCGCCGACGACGAGCATCTGATCCGGGGAGCGCTGGCCGCGCTGCTCGGGCTGGAGGACGACCTGGTCGTGGTGGCCGAGGCGGCGACCGGACCGGAGGCACTGGCGATGGCGCGGGCGCACGGGCCCGACGTCGCCGTCCTGGATCTCCAGATGCCGGGGGCGGACGGTGTGAGCGTGGCCACATCCCTGCGGGCCGAACTGCCCGGCTGCCGGGTGCTGATCGTGACGAGTCACGGACGGCCGGGGCATCTGAAGCGGGCGCTCACCGCGGGTGTGCGCGGGTTCGTCCCGAAGACGGTCAGCGCACGGCGGCTCGCGGAGATCATCCGTACCGTGCACGCGGGAAACCGTTATGTGGACCCGGAGTTGGCGGCCGACGCGATCTCCGCCGGGGACTCCCCGCTGACCGCGCGCGAGGCCGAGGTACTCGAATTCGCCGCCGACGGGGCGCCCGTGGCGGAGATCGCGGAGCGGGCCGCACTGTCCCAGGGCACGGTGCGGAACTATCTGTCGTCGGCCGCGTCCAAGCTGGGCGCGGAGAACCGGCATGCCGCGGTGCGTCTCGCGCGGGAGCGAGGTTGGGTATAGTGGCTGTCGCGCCACGGCGCATGCGGACGTAGCTCAGTTGGTAGAGCGCAACCTTGCCAAGGTTGAGGTCGCCAGTTCGAACCTGGTCGTCCGCTCCGGAAAAGAAGCCCCCGACTCCGGTCGGGGGCTTCTTCGTGTGCGCGGACTCTTCGTGTGCGGTGTCTTCCCCGTGCACGCGCGGCGGCTTCTTCGGGTCCACCACCCGGGCCCGGCCGGCGGCCGGGCCCGGGGACGGGGTCAGGACCAGCCGATGCCTGTCAGACGCTCGTACGCCTCGATGTACTTGGCGCGGGTGGCCTCCACGACGTGCTCGGGCAGAGCGGGCGGCGGCTGCTCGCTCCTGCGGTCCCAGCCCGACTCGGCGGAGGTCAGCCAGTCGCGGACGTACTGCTTGTCGAAGGACGGCTGCGCGTGGCCCGGCTCCCACGCGTCGGCGGGCCAGAAGCGCGAGGAGTCCGGGGTCAGCACCTCGTCGGCGAGGACGAGCGTGTCGCCCTCGTAGCCGAACTCGAACTTGGTGTCCGCGAGGATGATGCCCCGGTCGCGGGCGATGTCGCGGGCGCGGCCGTAGACGGCGAGGGTCGCCTGGCGCAGTTCGGCGGCGGTGTCGGCGCCGACCTGGCGGGCGACCTCCTCGTACGAGACGTTCTCGTCGTGCTCGCCGACCGCGGCCTTGGTGGCCGGGGTGAAGATCGGCGCGGGGAGCTCCGAGCCGTCGACGAGACCCTCGGGCAGCGCGAGCCCGCAGACCGTGCGGGTCTCGTTGTACTCGGTCAGGCCCGAGCCGGTCAGATAGCCGCGGGCGACGCATTCGACCGGGGCCATCCGCAGGGACTTGCAGATCAGGGTGCGGCCGGCCCAGTCGGCCGGGGCGCCCGGCGGGAGTTCGGTGCTCAGCACGTGGTTGGGCGCCAGTTCGGAGAGCTGGTCGAACCACCACAGGGAGAGCTGGGTGAGGGTGCGGCCCTTGTCGGGAATCTCGGTGGGAAGCACCCAGTCGTAGGCGGAGATGCGGTCGCTGGCGACCATCACGAGGTCGCCCGCCTCGTTCTGGTACAGATCTCGCACCTTGCCGGTGTGCAGATGTACCAGACCCGGCACCTGAAGGGGCTCGGGCTTTTCGACGAATCCGGACACGGTTCCTCCCCGTGGTTATGTCCAACTGCCTCGATTCTCCCGTATGGGGCGAGCGGTTGTGGACAGGGGGCGTGCCGGGCACGTGCGGGCGCCCGTGGCGGAGGGTGCGCCGGGAGGCGCCGGGCGGGATTTCCTCAGTCGTGTTTGCAGATGCGGTCGAGGAGATTGGCGGTCGCCCGCTGGATACGGGGGTCCACGTGGCCGGGGCGGTCGAGGGCCGGGGACCACGCGAACGTTCCGGAAGCGAAGACCAGGGCGCCGGACGGGGCGCGGTAGAGCGAGGTCTCCTGATGGCGCAGGACGCCCTCGCTGTCCGGGTACGGGGAGTGCGCCAGCAGGATCCGGTCCTGGTGCTCCGGCAGGGGGGTGCGCGGGAAGTAACGGTCCGCCTCGCCCGCGACCATGCCCTCCACCTCGTCGCCGTCGTGCGCTCCGGTCGCCTCCCACAGCCAGTGGTCGGCGTTGCGGACGATCAGGGGGGACGGCTCGGGGACGCGCCCCGCGTACTGGATGCCGATGAGCTGCTGCTCCGGGCGGTCGATCTCGCGCCACAGGACGGGCTTGCCGGGGCCCCGGCGTTTCCGGCAGGTCAGCAGCCGGTCGGCGACACCCGACGGGGAGGGGCCCAGCTCCACCTGCCAGTACATGGTGTTGGCGGAGAGGAAGACGAGCGAGGTGCCGTGCTCGCGGGCGAGTTCCGTGGTGCGGCGCATCTGCGGCGACCAGTACTCGTCGTGGCCCGGGAAGACCAGGCCCCGGTAGCGGGTGGGGTCGACGCGGCCGGCGTGCAGGTCGCGGGCGTCGGCGTAGGCGAGGTCGTAGCCGTAACGCTCGGCCCAGCGGATGAAGTCGTAGGCGTGGCCCACATGGAGGGGCAGGCCCGCGCCCGCGTACGGGCGGTCGAAGGACACGGTGGTCGCGGCGTCGGCCTCGCCGAGGAGCCGGCCGCCCTCGTCCCACGCGTGGTAGAGGCTGGCCCCGGTGTGGCCGTCCTCCGGGTACAGGTTGTACGCCTGCCAGGTGATGTCCGGGAGCAGGAGGAGCAGATCGGCCGTCTGGTGGTTGCGGACGGTGAAGGGAACGTGCGAGCGGTAGCCGTCGAGGGTGGTCAGGACGGCGACGTAGGCGCCGACGTTCCAGTAGGACGGGATCTGGAGGCGCCAGGACAGCCACCAGTGGTGGCAGGAGACCGTGCGGTCGGCCGTGAGCGGTGGCGGCTGGACGATCCCGGAGAGCCGGGGGCTCGTGGTGATCTTGCTGGCGCCGTCGCCGCCGTAGTGGCCGATGCGGTAGATGTCGACGCTGAACTCCTGCGGCGGGTCGACCGTCACATGGAAGTCGATGGACTCGCCGGGAGCCGCGGCCCCCGTGCTGGTGAAACCCTTGATCTGACGGTGGACGTCGTCGGCCGAGCGGGGGCCTCCGGGACCCCTGCGCACACGGGTGCCGGACGTGGACCGCGGGGCCGGGATGCGGGAGGCACCCGCCGCCGGCTGAGGCGGCGGGGGCGCGTCGGTGTCCACGTACCAGGGGACGACGTGGCCGGTGTCGTCGAAATAGGTCTCGCTGCCGCGGAGCCAGGGAACGGGTCCCAGGCCGAAGGGATCCGTGACGGCGTGCGCGAGTGCTCCCGACTCCCAGCGTCGGATCTGCTCCGATCCCATGCCCGCACCCCTCCCTCGTGCCCCCGTCGTACTGGCAAGCCCTTGCCCTGTGCTCGATCGGTCCCAGCACATCACATTACGCACGCAGTCCGTCACCGTTCGTCGCGAATTGGCGCGAGTGGAACGGGCGGCTCCGACTGGGCCGGGGCGCCTGCGCACGGTGGGGTGTGTGCATGGCCGGGACACGGACGGTGGGGGCCGCCGCCGGAGGGGCCGCCGTCACACCAGACGGACCGGTTTCTCCGGGCGGACGCCGAGATGGCGCAGCCAGTCCCGCAGGGGCGTGGGGTCCCCCGTCTCTATGAGGGTGAGGACGCGGGGGCCGATGTCGGCCGCCCGTTCGCCGCCGACGAGGAGGGACGGGCCGTCCAGCCAGTCGAGTCCGGGGACCGCCCCGGCGGTGTCCATCGCGGAACAGCAGACCATCGCCGTCACATGGTCGGCCAGCAGCTCGCGAGCGGTCCTGGGCGGCTGGAGGGGGAACAGCGGAAGCATCCGGTCGTCCCAGAGGTCGTGGTCGGAGCCCTGCTGCCCGGCGCTCCCGGCGGGCCGGTGCTTCGCCGGGGCGGACGCCTCCTCACGGGCCAGTTCCGCGGTGAGCCGGGCCGCGAGGGCCGCCGACCGCTCGTTCCCCACGGCGAGGTCGGGGTCGTCGCTCTCGGCGATGCCCATCTCCCCGTACGCCTCGGTCCGGTGCTCGGCGAGGACGGCCACGGGGTCCGGGTGCGGCGCGGGCGTGACGCCCGCCGCCACGGACAGATGGTCGAGCACGCGGGCCAGGGTCGGTCCGTCCGCCTCGGGCAGCGCGGGGTCGGCGGGGTGGCGGACACCGAGCGCGTCCAGGACCCGGTGGAGGCGGGCCGCGTCGGTGCGCCAGGCGCGGTCCACGACCTCGTCCGGATAGTCCTGCCAGTCGACCGGCGCCCAGTCGGGGCCGGCCTCGGCGGGGCCGCCGTGGAAGAGCCGGGCGGCGAGCAGCGAAGCGGCCTCGTCCACGGTGCCGGGCTCTTCGAGCAGGTCGCAGGCGGGACGCTCGCCGAGACGGGAGGTGAAGCCCTCGGCCAGGCGGTCGCGGCGGGAGAGTTCGGTCAGGGCGGCGACGACGCCCACGTCCAGCCGGGAGGGCCAGCGGCCCATCCGCCAGGCGGGCAGCGCGACCCGGGTCAGCAGGCGGTCCCAGCCCGCGTACGCCAGGCCCACCTGCTCCTGGGCGACGATCCGCACGCCGTAGTCCACAGCCTGTGCGCGCTCGGCCGACGCGGACGCCACGGCCCGCTCCATCTCGGCCGCGTGCCCCCGGCAGCCGCGCAGCAGGAGCCGGGTGACCCAGCCGACTCCGGCCAGGACCATGCGGGACAGCGGGCCGCGGCCGGGTGCCGAGGCCACCGCCACCGCCGCGTCCAGGCCTCGGACGAAACGGCGGGCCGCGGCTATGTCCGGGTGCGCCGACGGGCCCGTGCCGGCGACGACGGGGGCGAGGACCGCCCGCAGTTCACCGACCCGCATCCACCACAGGAACGGGGAGCCGATGACGAGGACGGGGGCGGTGGTGACCCGGGTGGCGCGGGCCGTCAGCGTGGTCACCGGGCCGCTTCCGGCCGGACCCCGGCGCGGGCCGTCCGGCTCGTCGCCTCCCGGGGAGGACCGGCCGTGGGACCGGTGCGTGCGGTCCTCCAGCCAGCTGTCGCAGTCCGGGGTGAGCGCTATCGCCGAGGGCGCCGGGACGTCGAGGCGGTCGGCCAGGTCACGGACCATGCGGTAGAGATCGGGGGCCGACTCCTCGGAGATCGGGACCGTGGGGCTCGTCGCGGGCCGGGCGCGGGCCACGACGAGCGCGATGCCCGCCGCCGCGAGGAGGACGACGGCGGCGAACACCGTCACGATCCCTCCCGCGATCCCCCAGGACGTACCGGTGATGCGGCCCGTGGAACCACCGACGAGCAGCACGACGGCCACGGCCGCGGGCAGCAGGGCGACGGCCAGCGCCCTGCTGCGGATGCGCAGCACAGCGAGAGCCCGGGAGCGCGCTGCCTGCGCGCCCGCCTCCACACCCATACCGGTCACGACCGGACGTCACCCCCTCTTGTCCGCCGGGCTCCGGCCCTGTCGCTGCCGGTGCCGACGGAAGCCCTGGCGTTGGTCACTCCCCCACTGTGGCACCCGCCACCGACATCGCAATGCCGGTGGGCCAAGTGCCGGAATGCTTTCGCCGCACCCTAGTTGGGGCCCCGGCCCTCGTCAGCCGGATAGGGCATCGGTCACCCGATGGAATGGCTCTGGGGAAAGGTGGATGACGGCAGGCCCTGGACGGGATTCCGGTTCCGTACGGAAACCCGCAGGTGGAAGGGCCCGGACGCAACACGACAAGGCCCCGGATTCCGTACGGAGTCCGGGGCCCGGTGCTGCTATGGGGACCGTGGGCTATGCCTCGGCGGCCGCCTTCGCGGCGATGTCCGTGCGGTGCTGCGAACCCTCCAGACCGATGCGGGCGACAGCCGCGTAGGCGCGCTCGCGGGCCTCGGTGAGGCCGGATCCGATCGCTGTGACGGACAGCACACGGCCGCCCGCGCTCACCACCGCGCCGCCCTCGTGCCGGGTGCCGGCGTGCAGGACGTACGCGTGCGGGGCGTCCTCGGCGGCCACCTCGTCGAGCCCGGTGATCGGGTCGCCGGTGCGCGGGGTGTCGGGGTAGTTGTACGAGGCCACGACGACGGTGACCGCCGCCTCGTCGCTCCAGCGCAGGGGTTCCAGATCGGCGAGGGTGCCGTTCGCGGACGCCAGCAGGACCCCGGCGAGCGGGGTCTTCAGCCGGGCGAGGACCACCTGGGTCTCGGGGTCGCCGAAGCGGGCGTTGAACTCGATGACCCGCACACCGCGGCTGGTGATCGCCAGACCGGCGTACAGGAGTCCGGAGAACGGGGTGCCGCGACGGCGCATCTCGTCGACGGTCGGCTGGAGGACGGTCTCCATGACCTCCTCGACGAGCTTCGGGTCCGCCCAGGGCAGTGGCGAGTACGCGCCCATGCCGCCGGTGTTCGGGCCCTCGTCGCCGTCCAGGGCGCGCTTGAAGTCCTGGGCGGGCTGGAGCGGGACGACGGTCGTGCCGTCGGTGATCGCGAAGAGGGAGACCTCGGGGCCGTCGAGGAACTCCTCGATGACGACACGGTCGCAGGCGCCCGCGTGCGTCCGCGCCGCGTCGAGGTCGTCGGTCACGACGACGCCCTTGCCGGCGGCCAGTCCGTCGTCCTTGACGACGTAGGGCGCTCCGAACGCGTCGAGCGCCTCCTCGATCTCCTCCGGCGTCGCGCAGACGTAGGAGCGTGCCGTGGGGACGCCGGCACCCGCCATCACGTCCTTCGCGAACGCCTTGGAGCCCTCCAGCTGCGCGGCCTCCCCTGAGGGGCCGAAGCAGGGGATGCCCGCCGCGCGCACGGCGTCGGCGACACCGGCGACGAGCGGGGCCTCCGGGCCCACGACCACCAGTTCGGCGCCGAGACGCGTGGCCAGCGCGGCCACGGCCGCGCCGTCGAGGGCGTCGACCGCGTGCAGCTCCGCCACCTCCGCGATCCCGGCGTTACCGGGAGCGCAGTACAGGGCGGTGACGTCGGGGTCGAGGGACAGGGAGCGGCACAGGGCGTGTTCGCGGGCGCCACCACCGATGACAAGGACCTTCACGGGGTCAGCCTAACCGCCGCACGCGGGTGCCCTTGTAGGGGCTTCCGAAGCGACGGGGCTACGACGCTGGTGCGATCCTCCAGAAACCGGCGCCCCCGACGCACCGGGCGGTGCCCCACCCCCGCATCGGGCGGTCGGCGTCCTGACCCGGGCGGTCCGGCCCGGTGGACGCCGGACGGCCGGCGTCCAGAACGCGCGCGCCGTCATCTCGCGGCGCGCGGTCGGGCACGAAACCCGGCCGGTGACGCTCGCGCATGGGGCGGGCGGCTTCCGGGGCCTGGTCCCGGTCTCTTACTCGTTCGAGAACTCCTCGACCACCGTCGCGCCGAGTTCGCGGACGATCAGTTCGTGACCCGAGAGGGCGGACTCGTCCAGATCGGGGTCGTCGTCCTCGGGGGTGTCGTCCTCCGGGGCGACCGGCGGAGGCGGCTCGTAGGCCGGGGCCTGGGCGGGCGCCGACATGCCCGGGGCCTGGGGACGGCCCGCGGACGGGCCGGAGTGCTGGGCGGTGGGCCCGGGGGCCGGAGCGGACGGCTGCTGGGGCGCGGGGCGCTGGCCGGCCGGAGCCCCGCCGTACCCGCCGGCGCCGCCACCGCCGTAGCCGCCTCCGCCGCCGAACCCGCCGCCCGCCGGAGCGGGCGGCGGTGCCGAACCGCCCGAGGCGTCCACGATGGCCTCGACCTTCCACTGCACGTTGAACTGCTCCGCGAGCGCCTGCCGCAGCACGTCCTCGCTGCCGCTGCTCGCGAAGTTGTCCCGGGCCCCGGCGTTGACGAAGCCGATCTGGAGGGTCGTGCCGTCGAAGGCCGTGACCTGCGCGTTCTGGCTGAGCAGGATCCAGGTGAACCGGCGGCGGTTCTTCACCGCCTCCAGGATGTTCGGCCACAGCGTGCGGGGGTCGAGACCGCCCGCGGCCGGAGCGACGGCCTGGGGCGCTCCCGGTACGGCGGCGGCCGGAGCGGCGGGTGCGGCGGAGGGTGCCGGTGCCGACTGGGCCGGAGGACGGCCGCCGCCCGCAGGGGCCGCCGTGGGCCAGCCGCCGGGACGCCGGCCGCTGCCGGCCGCCGTGGCGGTGGGCCAGGCGCCGGGCGCGGCCCCCGTGGGGGCGGCGGCCGGGGCCGCGGGCTGCTCGGAAGCCGCCGGGGGCGCGCCCGTCGGTGCCGGGGCGGTGAAGGACGCGGCGGGCGCCACAGGGGCGACGGGAGCGGACGTGCCGGGCGCCGCGCCCGGAACGGCGGCGGCGCTCTCCACGCCGCCCCCCTGCCCCGCTCCCTGCCCTGGGGCCGGTCCCGCTCCCCGGGCCGCGGCACGGGCCGCCGCGAGGCCTCCCCCGGGGGAAGCCGGGGAAGCCGCGGGCCCGGCGGCCGGGACGGGCACCGGGCCGTGCGCCTCGGGTCCGGGCACGTAGCCCATGGCGGGGGCGGCCGCGCCGGCGGAGAAGTTCACCCCGCGCTCGATCCGGTCGAGGCGGGCCAGGAGGGACCGCTCGTCCTTGTAGGCGGCGGGCAGCAGAACGCGGGCGCAGATGAGTTCGAGCTGGAGGCGCGGCGAGGTGGCCCCGCGCATTTCCGTCAGCCCTTCGTTGACGAGGTCGGCGGCGCGGCTCAGCTCCGCGGCGCCGAAGACCCCGGCCTGCGCCTGCATGCGCTCCACCACGTCGACCGGGGCGTCGATGAGCCCCTTCTCCGCCGCGTCCGGGACGGCCGCGAGGATCACCAGGTCCCGCAGCCGCTCCAGCAGGTCGGCGACGAAGCGCCGCGGGTCGTTGCCGCCCTCGATGACGGTGTCCACGACTTCGAAGGCGGCGGCACCGTCCCCGGACGCGAACGCCTCGACGACGGCGTCCAGCAGGGAGCCGTCCGTGTAGCCGAGCAGCGAGGTCGCCATGGCGTACGTCACACCGTCGTCGGCGGCACCGGCCAGAAGCTGGTCCATCACGGACATGGAGTCACGCACGGACCCCCCGCCCGCCCGGACGACGAGGGGCAGCACCCCGTCCGCGACGGGGATGCCCTCCTGCGTGCAGACCTCGCCCAGGTACTCGCGCAGGGTGCCCGGCGGCACGAGCCGGAACGGGTAGTGGTGGGTCCGCGACCGGATCGTCCCGATGACCTTCTCGGGTTCGGTCGTGGCGAAGATGAACTTGAGGTGCTCCGGGGGCTCCTCGACGACCTTCAGCAGCGCGTTGAAGCCGGCCGACGTGACCATGTGGGCCTCGTCGATGATGTAGATCTTGTAACGGCTGCTCGCGGGCCCGAAGAAGGCCTTTTCCCGCAGGTCACGGGCGTCGTCCACACCACCGTGCGAAGCGGCGTCGATCTCGATGACGTCGATCGAGCCCCGGCCGCTGCGGGCGAGGTCCTGACAGGACTGGCACACACCGCACGGAGTGGGCGTGGGGCCCTGCTCGCAGTTCAGGCAGCGGGCCAGGATGCGCGCGCTCGTCGTCTTGCCGCACCCGCGCGGACCGCTGAACAGGTACGCGTGATTGACCCGGTTGTTCCGCAGCGCCTGCGACAACGGGTCGGTGACATGCTCCTGCCCGATGACCTCGGCGAACGACTCCGGGCGATAACGGCGGTACAGCGCGAGAGACGACACGTCTACGAGGTTATAGGCGCCCACTGACATCAAGGACCGCCCTGAGCGCATCCCGGGCGCGACCCCGGCGGCATCCGGTCCCCGGCCCGCCCGGCCACGGCCCGACGGCCGTCCGGGCGACCGTCCCGGAAACGCAAGCGCCCCCCACGCACCCGCCAGAGCCGACCTACCCTTGCTGCCTTCCGGCCCTGGGGGAGTTCAGTCAGATAGCGCCACGTGAGGGGCTCCGCAAAGAGTACAGGATGCCGGGGGTGGGGAACGAGTTCGCGAGCACTCCTCAACGTCTTGTATTGTTTGCCCCGGAGGATTCGCCTAGTGGCCTAGGGCGCACGCTTGGAAAGCGTGTTGGGGGCAACCCCTCACGAGTTCGAATCTCGTATCCTCCGCCAGTGCCTCACCGGGCACGATGTCGAAGGGCCCCACCGAAAGGTGGGGCCCTTCTTCGTTGTCCTCGGCCCCAGCCCGACGGCGCCGGGCGGTTCCCGTCGGGGTCAGTCGATCTCGACCTTCTTCGAGACGGTGATCTCGTCGATGTCGCTGGTGCGGACGGTGACCTTCATGGTCCAGGTGCCGGGGAGGGGGAGGGTGAGGCCGTCGGAGGTCCAGTAGCCGCCCTTGTCGGTGATTCCCGCGTCGATCGGGCCGACCTTCCGTGCTTCCTGGGTGAAGGAGAGGCGCACCTCGGGGACGGTCACGAGGCCGCCGTCGGGGCCGAAGACCACGACCTGCACGGAGTTCTCCCCGACCTGGCCGGGCGTCAGCTCGATCTGGACCTTGCCGTGTCCGCCCGGGGTGCCGACGTCGAAGGGCACCAGGGTCGTCCTGGAGGTCACCCGGCGCACGGCCGCGACCGAGTCGGCGCTCTCCGTGGCGGCGCGGCCGGGCTGGGTCCCGGTCAGCATGGTCGTGATCACCAGCACCAGGATGCCGATCGTGACCTCGGCGAGCACCGAGCGGCGCAGGCCCCGGTGGTACTCGGTGTCCCCCGGCCCGCCCTTCGCCCCATCTCCCGCCGCCCCGTCCGAGGCGGGCCCGTCCGAGGCCGGCACCTCCGAGGCGGGCCCTTCCGAAGCCGGCACCGTGACCGGGGTCGCGACGCGGCCGGCCGGGACGGTGGCGGGGGTCCGCGCCGTCGCCGCCCGGGTCGTCCAGCGCCGCGAGAACGCGGCCGCCGCCAGGAGCAGCGCCACGAGGGCGACCTTCACGACCAGGAGCCGGCCGTACGAGGTCGAGGTCAGGGCGTCCCAGGAGCCGAGGCCGCGCCAGGACTGGTAGACGCCGGTGACCGCGAGGACCGCGACCGAGACGAGGGCGAGCCGGGAGAACCGGGTGACGACGGCCGGGGCGACCGGCTCGGCGGGACGGTGGAGGGCGGTGAGCAGGGCGGCCAGACCCCCGAGCCACACCGCCATGGCGAGCAGATGCAGCACGGAGGACACCATCGCCGCGGGGACCTGGATCCCGGCGGAGGCGTGCTCGGCGGCGGCCCAGGTGACCGCCAGGGCCAGCGAGAACAGCGCACCGAGCACGACGACGCCACGGCCGGCTCCCCGGCCCCGTACCGGCACCCGCGGCGGCGCGAAGGCCACGGCGGCGAGCAGCGCCAGCCGCGCCACCAGAACGATGCCGGGCCGGCCCGTCAGGGTGTCGCTGAGGCTCTTCGGGTCGAAGACCCCCGACAGGCCGGTGCCGCGTTCGTAGGGGCCGCGCAGCAGGAGGAGCGCGAACGTGGAGCCGAGCAGGATCCACCAGCCGGTCACCAGGAGACGCCGTACGGACCCCGGGAAGCCGCAGACGAGCACGAACGTGACCGCGCCGATCGACAGGGCGAGTCCGCTGTACGCGGCGTAGCGGGCGATGTCGTAGAGGGCGGAGGAGGCGGGGTCACCGGCGGTGGGCGGCAGCGGCGCGCGGGTCGCGGAGGGCTTGCCGATGGAGAACGTGAAGGCGCCGGAGACGGGGTGGCTGTCCGCCGAGACGACCCGCCAGGCCACGGTGTACGTGCCGGTGCCGAGGCCGCGCGGCAGGGTGACACCGGCGGTGTCGGCACGGCCGTCCGCGTGCTCCGGTTCCCCGGTGCGCACGCGCCGGTTCTCCGGGTCGAGCACGCGGAAGGAGTCGTCGAACAGGCCGATCGACTCACTGAACGTCAGCGTCACCTGGCGGGGCGCCGACTTCAGCACACTGCCCTCCTGCGGATCGGTGCCCGTCAGCGCCGCGTGGGCGGACGCGCCGTTCACACCGCTGAAAAGCACCAGGACCAGGACACTGCCCAGCAGGGCGAGGGCCCTGGCCCCGATCCGCCGCTGTCGCCGCCGGCTCTCGTTCACACGCCGTCTCCGTATCCGCATGTCCAGAGTCTCGGTCATGTACGGATGCGGGCCGCGTCCGGCTCACCTCGGTGCCGTCGGACCCTTCTCGAAGGCCTCGCGCGTCAGGAAGGCGAGCCGGGCGCGCTTCTCGGGCAGATGGACCTCGGGCAGGTCGATCTCGGGGAGCACGATGTCCCCGGCGGGCACGAAACCCTGCCGGGTCAGCCGCTCGACGGCCTTGGCGTTGCGGGCGTCGGGTTCGACCACGGCCCGCTCCCGGCCGAGGCCGGTCAGCGCGTACGCCAGGAACGCCGACAGCAGCGTGGACGACCAGCCCGGCCGCTCGCCGGCGCCGGGTGCGGGAGGCCCGATGAGCAGGTGGACCCCGATGTCACCGGGCCGGACCTCGTAGCACTCGGAGACCCGGTCGGCCTCGGGCTCGTAGGTCTGGAACAGCGCCGCCGGTACGCCGTCCTTGACCGTGAGGAAGGCGTGATGGGTGTCGAGCGAGTCGAGGTGCAGATAGGTCTCCAGCACCTGCTGCTTCGAGAACCCGGTCATCCCCCAGTACGCGGCCCGCTCCTCGGTGACCCAGCCGTGCAGCACGTCGAGGTCGGCGCGCGGGTCCACGGGCAGCACCCGGACCGTGCCGAAACCCTCGACGCGCTGCTCGTGAACGGCCTCGCGGGTGCCTGCGTACGTCTCAGTCGTCATCGCTCTCCTTGGTCAGCGTGTTCCAGTCGGTGGTCACCGGGGCGAGATCCCCCCTGAGCCACAGGGGGAGCTGATCACGGTGGTGGGCCGCGCCGGGGACGCCGTCGGCTCCGAACGGGACCACCCAGAGGCTGTCGTCCCGGTCGGCGAGGTCCCAGACGTAGCGGGCGGCGGGTCCGCGGGCGCTCAGGTCGGTCAGTCCGGGGAGCGAGGAGGTGGACAGGACGCAGTCGTTGTCGCCGGACAGGGCCGGTTCGTCGTACGCGGTGCCGGGGAGCGCCCGCCAGGGGGCGAGGCGATGGGTGTCGCCCCAGGTCCGGGGTGCGGGCCCGGCGGCCACTTCCTCGACGGCCGCCCGGATCACGGCGTCGCGGTCGATGCCGTACGGCTTCCCCGCCGCCAACAGGTTTTCGAGGGCGAAGGCGACGCGCGGGGTGAGCGCGAGCCAGGGCAGGAAGACGGCCGGGCGGGCGGGCGGTTCGGCCAGGACGGCGAGGGCCGGGTGCGCCACGAGCTGTCGTACGACCGCGTCGCGCACCCGCGCGTAGGCCGCGGCCGTGACGCTGCCGGCGTCCATGTGTCGGTTCCAGCGCAGGAGCCGGTCCCTGAGGCCGGCCGCCGCACCGGAGAGTTCCAGCGCGGCCAGCGGGTCCAGCAGGGCGGCGGCGGAAGCGAGGTGTGTGTCCATGTGGATGGCCGGCATGTCCGACGCCGACAACGCCTCGCCCGCATCGAGCAGCCGGCGGATGCGGTCCGCGCGGTGCGGCGGCGCGAACTCGACACCGAGCGGGGCCGCGGGGCCACGCTGGTTCGCCATCACGGCGAGTCCGTCCTCGACCGGGCCGTACGGCGTCTCGTGCCAGCCGGTCCACTCGTGGCCGGGCTCCCACGCGGGCACCACCCGGGTGCGGTTGGCCGTGTGGCGCACCGGGACCCGGCCCGCGACCCGGTGCAGCACCCCGCCCTCGGTGTCGGCGGCCTGCACGACGTTCACCGGCTCCGCCCAGGCGTCGAAGGCCCGGTCCACGTCGGCGACCCGGCGGGCCCGCAGCAGCGGCAGGAGCGCGCCGAATCCGAGGTCCGCCGTCACGCGGGGCGGGTAGCGCAGGCTGATGGACTCCCCGGCGTCGGCGCCCCCGATCACCACGGGTCCGCGCGCCGTCTCGATCACCTCGACGTCGACGGGTGCGCCGCCGGCCACCTCCACCCGCTCCGTGTGCCGTGCCGCGGCCCGCCAGACACCGTCGGGATCGAGAGCCTCGACGTCCCCGCCGTCGACGCGTCGCAGCCGCTCCCGGTAGAGGTCCTGGTAGTCGGCCATCGCGTTGGTGATCGCCCAGGCGACGGTTCCGGTGTGGGCGAAGTGGGCGATGCCGGGGACACCGGGGACGGCGATGCCGACGACGTCGAACTCCGGGCAGGAGAGGCGGATCTGCTGGTAGACGCCGGGTTCCTCGATGAAACGGTGCGGGTCACCGGCGATCACCGCACGACCGGTGGCGGTGCGCTCGCCGCTCACCAGCCATCCGTTGCTGCCCGCCGTGCCGGGCCCGTCCATGGCGAACAGGCCGACCGCGTCCGCGCCCAGCCGCCGTACGACCTCCTCGCGCCACAGCTTGGCGGGGAACCCGGCGAAGAGGATGTGGGTACCGAGCCAGACGCCCATCGGGCTCCAGGGCTCCCAGCGTCCCGGAACGAGCCCGCTCGCCGCGAACTCGGGTGCCCTCGCGGCCCCTTCGGCCAGCCCCGCGTTGACTCCGTCGACGTACGCGACGACCCACGCGGCGGTCTCGGGGTCGTGTTCCTCCAGGGACGCGAAGCAGCGTCGCGCGGTGTCGTCGAGCCGGGCCTGCCGGACGAAACGGTCCCAGCCGGCGGACTCCTCGCCGAGGAACGCGGCCGAGGTGCCCTGGGAGCGGTGCCGCTCGACCTCGAGCTGCCAGGCGCGGTCCCGGGCGGTGACCCGGCCCTGGGCGTGGGCGAGTTCCAGGGCGCTGCCGGCGCGCAGGTGCGGGATGCCCCAGGTGTCACGGTAGATCTCGGCGTTCACGGTCCATCCCCAGTCATGTCAGGTTAGGCTAACCTAATTTAACCTTCTGGATCGTACGGCCGGGACGGGGAACCCGGTGCGGCCGGGTGGCCACGACGACCGCGCACGAGCGACCCGCCGCCGCACGCGGGATCATCGGTCCATGGACGTCACGCTTCACCTCGCCCAGCAGCCCGAGGCCGACGAACTGCTCGGCCGCAGCCCGCTCGCGGCCCTGGTCGGCATGCTGCTGGACCAGCAGGTGCCGATGGAGTGGGCCTTCGCGGGGCCGTACACGATCGCCCGGCGGATGGGGGCGGACGATCTCGACGCGCACGAGATCGCCTCGTACGACCCGGAGAAGTTCGCCGGGCTGCTCTCGGCCAAGCCCGCCGTGCACCGCTACCCCGGCTCGATGGGCAAGCGCATCCATCAGCTGTGCCAGTACCTCGTCGAGCACTACGACGGAGACGCCGCCGCCGTCTGGACGGACGTCGGGAGCGGCGCGGAACTGCTGCGCCGCCTCAAGGAACTCCCCGGTTTCGGTACGCAGAAGGCGCAGATCTTCCTGGCCCTCCTCGGCAAGCAGCTCGGGGTCGCCCCCGAGGGCTGGCGGGAGGCGGCGGGCCCCTACGGCGAGGCCGGCTCCTTCCGCTCAGTCGCCGACATCACCGGCCCGGAGTCCCTCACCAAGGTCCGCGCCCACAAACAGGAGATGAAGGCGGCGGCGAAGGCGGCGAAGGCCTCCGGCAAGTAACCCGGGCCCAGGGGACCGGCGCCCCCACCGTCCCCGGCACAGGTGCCCGCCCCCAACCGTCTTCCGCCAGCCCTTCCCACCCCTGGGGCTCCGCCCCGGACCCCGCTCCTCAAACGCCGGAGGGGCTGGAATTCTCCCCGGGCGGCCGCCCTCCGGCCGCATCCCTCCTGGGTCCCTCTAGCGCCGTTTGCGCGCCGTTCCGAAGACCGACCGGGTGATCTCCCGCCCGATCTGCGTACCCACGGACCGCGCCAGGGACTTGAACAGCCCGCTTCCGACGACCTGCTCGACCACGGAGGTCTCCTCCTTCGGCCGGCCCCGGCCGCCGGAGTGCCCCTCCCCGCGCCCGGCTTCGGTCCCGCGCCGCGGCCGCGAGGAGGGCGCGGGAGGTGCGGGCGTCCCGGAGGCCGGAGCGCCTGTCAGCTTCTCGTACGCCGACTCCCGGTCCACCGCCTGCGCGTACCGCCCGTACAGCGGCGACTCCCGCACCGCACGGTCGAGCGCGCCCGCCTCCACCGGACCCATCAGGGACCGCGGCGCCCGCAGCCGGGTCGCCGCGACGGGCGTCGGAGCGCCCCTCTCGCTCAGCACGGTGACCACGGCCTCGCCGGTGCCCAGGCCCATGAGGACCTCTTCGAGGTCGTAGGGGGAGTCGGGAAACGTCTTCACGGTGGCCTTCAGCGCCTTCTGGTCGTCCGGGGTGAAGGCGCGCAGCGCGTGCTGGACACGGTTGCCGAGCTGGGCGAGGACGTCCGCGGGGACGTCCTTCGGTGTCTGCGTCACGAAGAAGACGCCGACTCCTTTCGAGCGAATGAGCCGGACCGTCTGCGTGATCGAGTCCAGGAACGCCTTCGACGCGTCGCTGAAGAGCAGATGGGCCTCGTCGAAGAAGAAGACGAGCTTCGGCCTGTCGGCGTCACCGACCTCCGGGAGGTCGTGGAAGAGGTCGGCGAGCAGCCACATCAGGAACGTCGAGAAGAGCTGTGGCTTCTCCTGTACGGCGGGCAGTTCGAGGACCGACACCACGCCCCGGCCGTCCGGCGCCAGACGCGTCAGCTCGCTCGTGTCGAACTCCGGCTCCCCGAAGAAGGGGCTCATGCCCTGCGCCTCGAAGGCGGTGAGCGAGCGCAGGATGACACCCGCCGTGGCGGTGGAGAGACCGCCGATCCCCTTCAGTTCCTGCTTGCCCTCGTCCGAGGTCAGGAAGGCGACGACCGCGCGCAGGTCCTTGAGGTCGACCAGCTCCAGGCCCTTCTGGTCGGCGTAGTGGAAGATCAGGCCGAGCGACTGCTCCTGGGTCCGGTTGAGCTGGAGCACCTTGGACAGCAGCACCGGCCCGAAACTGGTGACCGTGGCGCGTACGGGAATGCCGTGGCCCAGACCGCCGAGCGCGTAGAACTCCGCCGGGCAGCCGCCCGGTGTCCATTCCTGGCCGACCTCCCGGGCCCGCTCCTGGACCTTCGTGCCGGGTTCCCCCGGCGCCGAGATCCCGGAGACGTCACCTTTGATGTCGGCGAGGAAGACGGGGACCCCCTGCGCGGCGAGCTGCTCGGCGATGAGCTGGAGCGTCTTGGTCTTGCCGGTGCCGGTGGCGCCCGCCACCAGGCCGTGCCGGTTGAGCATCGGCAGCGGGACGCGGATCTGCGCGTCGGGCAGGCACGACCCGTCCCAGAGCAGCGCGCCGAGTTCGAGGGCGGGACCCGCGAAGGCGTAACCGGCCGCGATCTCCAGCGCCTCCCGGGGGAGCGCGGGGGCACCGGCGGCCCGCTCGGGAGCGGTCCCGGCGGCAGCCGACCGTAGGGTCTCGCCGTCACTCATATCAGACCCCTGTTCCCGTTTTGCAAGGATTTACGACATCTTTTCCAGCGTCGCACTCCGCCGCCATGGCTGCGCCCGGAAGGTCTTGACCGGTAGGCTTTCCGTGTGATCTTCAAGCGCATCGGAAACGGCCGGCCGTACCCCGACCACGGCCGGGAAAGCACCCGGCAGTGGGCGGACGTCGCGCCGCGCCCGGTCCGCCTCGATCAGCTCGTGACGACGAAGGGCCAGCTGGACCTGGAGACCCTCCTCGCCGAGGACTCCACCTTCTACGGCGACCTCTTCGCCCACGTCGTCAAGTGGCAGGGCGATCTGTACCTGGAGGACGGCCTGCACCGCGCCGTCCGCGCCGCGCTCCAGCAGCGCCAAGTGCTGCACGCGCGCGTTCTTGAACTGGACTAATGGCCACGGCTTGACCCCAATGGGTTGAACTGAACGCCGGGCAATGATCATCTAGTAGGCATTGGCGCCCCGGCGCACTACGCTGCGCCCATGAGCATGCTTACTCCCCCTGGCATGGGTGGCCAGTATCGGATCACGGGGGACAAGTACCCGCGGATGCGCCGCCCCCGCGGGCGTCGCAAGTTCGTGTTCGTGAGCATCACCTCCGTCACCGTTCTCGGGTTGATCGGGTGGGGGTCGCTGCAGCTCATCGACATCTACACGGGCGGCGGCAAGGCCACGGCGGCGGACACCAAGGCGGACTGCGCGTCCAAGGTCACGCCGGAGGCGAAGGCGGCCGCGGCCGTCGCGGCCACGCTGCCCAAGCCCGGCCAGATCACCGTGAACGTCCTCAACGCGACGCCCCGCAGCGGTCTCGCCAAGCAGACGGCGGACGAGCTGAAGAAGCGCGGCTTCAAGATCGGCGACGTGGGCAACGCGACGGCCGCGTACGACAAGAAGGTCACGGGCGCCGGACTGCTGCTCGGCGCCAAGACCGCCGACCGGGCCGCGCTGCCCGTCCTCAACACCCAGCTCTCCGGCGCCCAGCTGAAGACCGACAGCCGTGCCCGGGCCACGACGGTCGACCTGATCATCGGCACCGGATTCAAGGCGCTGACGAAGAAGGAGGACGCCGACAAGGCGCTGACCGTCCTGACTCAGCCCAAGCCGGCGCCCGCCACCTCGAAGAAGAACTGCTGACTCCGGGCCCGGTCCCGGAGAACAGCCCCCGGGCCCCGGAGCCGCGCTCGCACATGAGCCGCCGGCTCCGGATTCACGGTCCGGGAAGAGCCACCGGCTCGGGAGTCGCGGCCTGGAAAGAGCCGCGGGTCCCGGATTCGCGGTCCGGGAAGAGCCGCCATGGTGCCGGATTCGCGGTCCGGGAGGAGCAGCCGGTCCCGGAGTCGCGGCCTGGAAAGAGCCGCGGGTCCCGGGTGGGCGCTCCCCCGTCGCCGTGGAGTTACTCGGCGGCCCCGTACATCCGGTCACCCGCGTCGCCGAGGCCCGGCACGATGTAGCCGTGCTCGTTCAGGCGCTCGTCGACCGAGGCCGTGACCACGGTGACCGGGGTGCCCGCCAGTTCGCGCTCCATGAGCTCGACACCCTCGGGGGCGGCGAGAAGGACCACGGCGGTGACGTCGTCGGCGCCGCGCTTGATCAGCTCCTGGATCGCGGCGACGAGCGTGCCGCCGGTGGCCAGCATCGGGTCCAGGACGTACACCTGACGGGCGGAGAGGTCGTCCGGCATCCGGGTGGCGTACGTGGAGGCCTGGAGCGTCTCCTCGTCGCGCACCATGCCCAGGAAACCCACCTCGGCGGTCGGCAGCAGCCTGACCATGCCGTCGAGCATGCCGAGGCCCGCGCGCAGGATCGGCACGACGAGGGGGCGCGGGTACGAAAGCTTGACGCCCGTGGTCGGGGAGACCGGCGTCACGATGTCGACCTGCTCCGTGCGCACGTCGCGGGTGGCCTCGTAGGCGAGCAGGGTGACCAGTTCGTCGGCCAGCCGCCGGAAGGTCGCGGAGTCGGTGCGCTGGTCGCGCAGGGTGGTGAGCTTATGGGCGACCAGGGGGTGGTCGACGACGTGAAGACGCATGTCCACAACAGTAGCGGGGCCCACGGCACCCGCCACTGACCCGCCCGGCAACGCCTGCCGCCCGGCATCACCCTTCCGCTGGCATCAAACCATCCATCGGAGGGAAGGTGGGAGGGACGGACCTGGGGTGGTGTGCCAATGCGGAACCAGCAAGAGGAGTCGTCCGAACGGCTGGAGACCGACGCCGAGCGCAGGAGGCGACGGGCCCAGTTTCTGCGCGACCTGGCCGAGGCACGCGAGCTGCGCGACCGGGTCCAGCCCCGCCGCGCCAAGACCGCCCGGCTGCGCCACGCGATGCGTATGCGCACCTTCCGCTGGTAACGGACGCCCCCGGCCCACCGGCCCGGCTGCCACCGACCCGGCACCGAACGGTCCCGACCCGCGCACCGCGTTCTCCGGACGCCCCCGCCCCGCGCCACAACCCCGCGGACGCCCCCGCCTCGTCGCGCGCGGCACCGCCGGACGGCCCCCGGCCTCGAGCCACACCCTCCGGACGCCCCCGACCCGCGCCACAACCCCGCGGACGCCCCCGCCTCGTCGCGCGCCACACCGCCGGACGGCCCCCGGCCTCGAGCCACACCCTTCGGACGCCCCGACCCGCCGGACGGCACCCGCCGGGCGACCCCCGACCCGGGCGCCCCATCCTCCGGACGCCCCGACCGTCGGGCGCCACACCCCGGGCAGCCCCGACCCGAGCGCCCTGCCTCCGGACGACCCCCGACCTCACACCACCGGACGGCCCGCCCAGGTCCCCCGCATGGCCCCTCCGCAGCTCTCGCCGTGCCGGGTCGGGGCCGTGTCCGCAGGTCGGTCGGCATGTCCGTGGCGAGGTCCGAACCGGGGCCGCCGCGGGCCCGGCCGACACGCCCGTGAGGGAATGCGGCGGCGCGCCACCGTGCGACCGCCGCCGCCACGCCCCCGGCAAGGCCGCACCGCCGCCGGTGGCACGCCCGCCGTGACAAGAGGACGCGCCCGCACGACGGGTCTGCGAGTGCCGGAACGGGACCGGCCGCCCGGCCGCCCCGGAGCCGGACGGCACCCGCGTGGCGGGGGGCCGTGTGGCTGACATGTCGGGCCGCGAGGTGCCTGCACGGCGCGGGCAGCCGCGTACGATCCGCTGTTAGCGATCAAAAGAGGCGGACACAGCAGGCCGAAGACGTCCCCTGAACGCTGTCTTTCTGCCACGATTCCGAGTGGGCGGGGCTCGGAGCAGCAGCACTCCTCGCCCACAGCCTCCGCCGGGGGGAACCCCAACCGGCACACCTATGACCAGTGGGAGAGTCACGGTGTACTTCGCCGCACTGCTCGCGCGCACCGAAGACGGGTGGGAAGCGAGCGATACAGAGCTCGACGATGTGGAAACCCTGTCGGATCTGACCGATCTGGCCCGTGAAGTCTCGGACGAGGACACGGTGCTCGTGCTCATCGAGCAGGAGGACGCGTGGTTCGGCGTCGTCCGCGTGGACGGCGAGGAGGACCCTCGTATCTACGTCTCGGACGCCGCCGCGGCCGCCCGTAGTTCGTACGGCGAGATCCTGCTCACGGACGAACTACTAGGACGGGATCCGGGCGACGACGACGCCGACCTGGACTCCCTCGATCTGGACGGCACGGAGGACGGTGAACCAGGAGACTCCGAGGACGACGAGGAGGACCAGGGGAGCGTGTCCGGCGACGCCGTCTCGCACAGCCCCGTCGGGGACCGCTACATCCTCGCGGACCTCGGAGTGAGCGAGAAGGAACTGCTGGCCCTGGACGAAGGCGACGCGCTCGGCACGATCGCCGAGGCCCTGGGAGCGGCAGAGGTCCTGGAGACCGTCCGCTAGGGCGTGCGCCAGAACCTCCGGAAGCGGTGGGCGCGGCCCCCGTGCCCGCGACCCCTGTACCGGCGAACCGGCCCGAATCCAGCGGGCCGGCTCTTCGCCTGCCGTCCGCCACTCACCGTCTCCGTGACGGTGGGAGGGGGACGGAGGGTCCGGGGCCGCGGGAGCAGCGCCCGGGCCACCGCGGGGCGGCGCCCGGGCCCCTTCCGCCGGACCCGGCGGGAGTCCGCTAGGTTCCCCGGGTGAGCACCCCGCGCCAGGTACCCCCGCCGCCCGATCCCGTACGTGACCGGTGGCGGGCCCCGATGCGGCTCGCGCTGGACGAGGCGCGGCTGGCCGTCCGGGGCGGCGACGTTCCCGTGGGCGCCGTCGTGCTGTCCCCGGACGGGACGACCGTGCTGGCGGCCGGGCACAACGAACGCGAGGCCACCGGCGACCCGACGGCGCACGCCGAGGTCCTCGCGCTGCGCCGGGCCGCCGCGCGGCTCGGCGAGTGGCGGCTGTCCGGGTGCACGCTCGTCGTCACCCTGGAGCCCTGCACGATGTGCGCGGGCGCGCTCGTCCAGTCCCGTGTCGAGCGGGTGGTGTACGGCGCCCGCGACGAGAAGGCGGGCGCGACCGGCTCCGTCTGGGACGTCGTCCGCGACCGGCGGCTCAACCACCGGCCCGAGGTCGTCGAGGGCGTTCTCGCCGGGGAGTGCGCCACCCTGCTCACCGACTTCTTCCGCGACCGCTGACCGGGCGCCACGGCGGCCGGGAACCGGCTCACCGTGGCGGGACGGCGGCCGGCCGGCGGTCCGCGCCGCCCGCCCGTGCCGCCGTCCCGCCAGGACGGACCGGGCCGCCGAAACGGATTTCAGACCATGGCCCACCTTGGGGTAGGGTCTCCCTCGGTAGCGTGTCCGAGCGGCCGAAGGAGCTCGCCTCGAAAGCGAGTGTGGCGCAAGTCACCGAGGGTTCAAATCCCTCCGCTACCGCTTCTGAAGGGCCTCGTCGAAAGACGGGGCCCTTCGTGCTGCCCCGGCTCAGTCTCCGTCTCAGTTCCGACGGATGGGCGGCCCCTGGACTGCTTCCGACAGCAGACCGCCGAGCCGCCGAGCCGCCCGGCCTTGGTGTTGCTTCAGCGGGTCGACGAGCCGTGAGGGCAGGCCGACCGCCCGCCGGCCCGCCCGGGACTTGAGAGGCCTCGAAGCAGGGTGACGCGCCCAGCAGTCGGGTAAGGCTGCCTTTCGGGACGGCACACCTTGGGGGGCGCGATGAGTGCGGAATCGGTGACCGCTGCGGCAGCTACCTTGATCGCGTTGGGGTCGCTCTACGTGTCCATAGTCCAATCGAGACTGAACGTGATCCACAACAAGCACTCGGTGCGTCCTCTTCTCCAGCAGCGACAGATCAAGGACGGCGTGGCTCGCCAATCGGGGATCGAACTGATCAACGCCGGACTTGGACCGGCCATCGTCACCCGCACGCAGGTCTACCTCGATGGCGAGCACATCGGAACGTGGACCCGGTCGGTCTTTGACCGCGTCCTGGGTCAGATGCGAGACGGTGTGCAGAAGTACGGACTGCCCGGCGGAACCGTGATCCTGGCGGGGCAGAGCGTCTTCCTCCTGCGGCTTGCCCCCTTCGACCGCGATCAAGACTCCGACTTCGGCGATCTGGTTCTGCGACGTCTCCGGATCGAGGTCCACTACGAGTCCCTCTACGGCGGCGAGGACTACGTCGTGCATTCCTAGGCCGTGTCCGCAAAGTCGCGCCTGCCCGGCGCGACTTTGCGGACACGACCTAGCCGCGGAGGCAGGCTGCGGAGATGAGCCGCACGTCTGACCGTTGGATCCGAGGCCACCGACCCGTCTCAGGAGGGGGAAGGGGCGCGATCGGGGGCGCCCGCTTCCCCCCGGGGAAGGACCCGCAAGTCCACGCCGCCGTCTCGGGGGAAGGTCGGGCGGCGGGAACCCCGCAGTGGGGTCCCTCCGGGCCCCGTGGACTCCTGACGGTTCCTGCCGGGGCTCCCTTCCATCCTGGACCGCGAGAGCGCCGCTCAGGCCCGGCAAAGGACCTCTACCAGCGGGCCGTTGGTCCTTGAGCGCGGCGTGAAGGTTACACTCACCGCCGGCAGCAGGGGGCCGACGGGCGCAGAAGTCACAGGGGAGGCCGCCATGGCGGTGAATTCGAAGAAGATCGCCATCTATGTGCTCGTGGTCTTCGCGCTCTACGTGATCATCACGGATCCGGCCAAGGCCGCCGACTACGTACAGATAGCGTTCGAGGGCATATCGAACGCCGCTGGGGCGATAGGCGACTTCATGACCTGGGTCGCCGATGGAGCGAAGAACTGACGTCGGGCGGCGACGCCGGAGCGGCAGAGGTTCCGTGCGCCCGGCGCCGAGCCGGCACGACGGAGCGACGCGCGTCCCGGCAGGGGCGCGGCCGAGCGAAGAACCACCTCATCACCAGGGAGTGCCCGTGATCCGCCATCTGGTCCTCTTCAAGCTCAACGACGGTGTCGGGCGCGACGAACCCCGGGTCGTCGAGGGTGTCGCCGCCTTCCGCGCGCTCGGCGGGCTCATCCCCGAGCTGCGGTTCTGGGAGTGCGAGTGGAACATCAGCGACCGGCCCATCGCGTACGACTTCGCGATCAACTCCGCCGTCGAGGACGCCGACGCCCTCAAGGGTTACCTGGAGCACCCCGCCCACGTGGCCGGTGTCGCACTCTGGCGGGAGTTCGCCACCTGGGTGATCGCCGATTACCCGTTCTGACCCTTTTTGATCGCACATTCTTTCCGAGCCCTTGACCGCAACCGGTCAAGGGTTTTCGACGTCTTGACCCCCAACTCACCTACAACACCTCCAACACGGCGTTATGCGGTGCTTGCACACAGTGCACATGTCTTGTGATGCTATGACCGCTTTTGACGGATGAGTTGACGGATACGTCGACGGATCGTTGACGAACGAAGAGGTGGCGTTGACCGTGTCGGCCAGTACTGCGCCGCCCCAGGAGGAAGCCCCGGCCATGGCCCAGGCCCCGGCCCTCACCTCCGCCCCGCCGTCGCCCCCGGGAACGGCCCTGGCGCAGACCACGGCACCGAACGCCGCAGCCGGCCCCACGCCCGGCCCCGCACCCGTCCAGGAGGTCACCCAGGAGCGGCGCCGAGGCGCCGACACCCGGGCCCTCACCCAGGTGCTCTTCGGCGAGCTCAAGGTGCTGGAGCCGGGCACCGCCGAGCACAACCGGGTCCGCGGCGCCCTGATCGAGGCGAACCTGCCGCTCGTGCGGTACGCGGCGGCCCGCTTCCGCTCCCGCAACGAGCCGATGGAGGACGTGGTCCAGGTCGGCACCATCGGGCTGATCAACGCCATCGACCGCTTCGACCCGGACCGGGGCGTGCAGTTCCCGACCTTCGCGATGCCGACGGTCGTCGGCGAGATCAAGCGGTACTTCCGTGACAACGTTCGCACCGTCCACGTACCGCGCCGGCTGCACGAGCTGTGGGTGCAGGTGAACAGTGCGACCGAGGACCTGACGACCGCCTTCGGGCGCTCGCCCACCACGGCGGAGATCGCCGAACGGCTGCGCATCACCGAGGAGGAGGTCCTCTCCTGCATCGAGGCCGGACGGTCGTACCACGCGACCTCCCTCGAAGCGGCGCAGGAGGGCGACGGACTGCCGGGCCTGCTCGACCGGCTCGGATACGAGGACCCCGCGCTCGACGGAGTCGAACACCGCGACCTCGTGAGGCACTTGCTCGTACAACTGCCCGAACGCGAGCAGCGGATCCTCCTCCTCCGCTACTACAGCAACCTCACCCAGTCACAGATCAGCGCCGAGCTGGGTGTCTCCCAGATGCACGTGTCAAGGCTCCTCGCCCGCAGCTTCGCGCGACTTCGATCCGCAAACAGGATCGAGGCGTAACCGAAAAGAGCTAATCGCTCAAGGCCGGTTTTTACGTCAGTTCAGCGCTGAATCCCCGTCAGACCCCCTTTTTCCAGGGCCGATCCACCCTCGCCATGTCGACAAGTCTCTACAGCGTGTTGCCGACATGTGACATTCTTCCGGGAGCGCGTTTGCCGCGGCCTCGCCTCCGGTATTCAGGTGGAGGCTGCGTTCCTCCGACGGGAGCGACTGCCGCGACCGTCCGCGACCCAAAGGGGGTGGCATGTCCGCAGATCAGGGCAGCTCGAAGGTGCTCACGCTCACGAAGGGCGACGCAGTGCCCGAGGCGCACGCCGCGCTTCACGATGTCCCTGCCGCCGAGGCCCCGGAAGCCGCTCTGGTCCCCGAATCCTCGGGCGCCATCGACACCCGGACCCTGTCCCGCTCCCTCTTCCTGCGGCTCGCCGCACTCGCCGAGAACAGCCCGGAGCGCGGTTACGTCCGGGACACCCTCATCGAGCTCAACCTCCCGCTCGTGCGGTACGCGGCGGCCCGCTTCCGCTCCCGCAACGAGCCGATGGAGGACATCGTCCAGGTCGGCACCATCGGCCTGATCAAGGCGATCGACCGCTTCGACTGTGAGCGCGGTGTCGAGTTCCCGACCTTCGCGATGCCGACGGTCGTCGGCGAGATCAAGCGGTTCTTCCGTGACACCTCGTGGTCGGTCCGCGTTCCGCGCCGGCTCCAAGAGCTGCGTCTCGCTCTCACCAAGGCCAGCGACGAGCTCTCGCAGAAGCTCGACCGCTCTCCGACGGTCGCCGAACTCGCCACCGCACTCGGGGTGTCCGAGGAGGACGTGGTCGACGGTCTCGCCGTCGGCAACGCGTACACGGCGTCGTCGCTCGACTCGCCCGCTCCCGAGGACGACGGCGGCGAGGGCTCCCTCGCGGACCGCCTCGGCTACGAGGACACCGCGCTGGAGGGCGTGGAGTACCGCGAGTCGCTCAAGCCGCTGCTCGCCAAGCTGCCGCCCCGCGAGCGCCGGATCATCATGCTCCGCTTCTTCGCGAACATGACCCAGTCGCAGATCGGCGAGGAGGTCGGCATCTCTCAGATGCACGTCTCCCGGCTCCTCACCCGCACGCTGGCCCAGCTGCGGGAAGGCCTCATCTCCGACTGACCTTCCCACGCGGGGTTCATAATTGACGGGTCGTCAGCCACACTGGCGCGATGCGTCACGAGCCGATGCGTCATGGGTCGACAAGCGGTCGCCGAGGTGTCCTGGTGCACACCTCGGCGGCCGTTCTGTGTCTGGGCGGGGTGCTGGCCGCGTGCGGGGGCGGCGGGGGCGGCGGCGGCTACGCGGCCGTCGGGGCCGCGGACGGCTCCCCAAAGGCGTCGGGGGTGGTGGCCCCTTCGGGCGACGTGTCCCTGGCACCCCTGGACGGCTCGGCCGACGGGGGCTCCAACACCGCCGCGAGCAAGGGGAGTTCGGGATCCGGGAGCGGGACGTCGGCCCCCGGTCCGGGCGGCGGCTCGTCCGACGGCACGGGTGACCCTGGTGGCTCCGACGGTTCGGGGGGCGCTTCCACCGGCTCGGGAGGCCCCGATGCCGGCGAGGGCGGTTCCGGGGCCGGGACAGGCGGTGCGGGAGGCACGGGAACCGGCACCGGTGGCGGATCCTCTTCCCCCTCCGGTCCGCCGTCCGGCGGTGACTCCGGCCGTACGGGCGGGAGTTCGGGCGGTTCGTCGGGGCCGCCGGCGCCGGGACCGACGGTGAGCGCCCGGCCCGCCGCGCTCTCCGTGAGCGACCCCTCGCGCGCGGCCACCGATCAGCGGTGGTGCGAGAAGGTGACGGTCTCCTTCAGCAACACCGGTGGTACGGCGGTGCGTTCGGGCACGGTGACCTTCGGGACCCACATCATCGGGGCGCTCGGGATCGACTGGGCGACGATCGGGTCGTCCGAGACCCTTCCGGCGCCGATCGCGGCCGGCGCGAAGAAGAGCGGGACCTGGACGGTGTGCGTCGACGCCTGGCGGGTGCCGCTGGGCATGCACATCGAGACGCGGGACGTGTCCGTCCGGTGGAAGTAGGGGCGTGGCCCCGCCGGGTCACACCGTCCCGCCCACTCGCCGCTCACGCCCGGTCGTACGGTTCCGCATGCCCAACGGTCCGGCCGGGCAGCGCGGTTCCGCCGCCTTGCCGGTCCCGCCCGGTCGTACGGTCCCGCGGGATCACATGAAGGCGAGCCAGGCCACCGCGGCGACGACCGCGACGGCGAGGACGACGCCGACGATCAGACCCACGCGGGGACCCGCGGGAGCGGCCGCCTGCTGCTGCCGGCCCTGGGGGGCCTCGTCGACGAACGCACGGAACATCTGAGTGCTGCCCGCGGGGTCGTAGTTGCCCTCGGGGCCCTGGGTGTTTGCCATAGGCCGGACCCTAGCGAATGCGCGCGGGCTGCCCAAGTGCCGGGTTGGCCTTCACACCGATCGTGACGCGTCCCCTCACCGTCCACGACCGGGACGCACACCGCCCACGACCAGGCCGCACACCGTCGCGCCCCACCTCTCCCCCCGGACGTCCGTTCCCGATGTCCGTCCCCGTCCGTCCCGTCCGCACCCCGCCCTCGTCCGCCACTCCCACCTGCACGTTTCCGTTCGCCAACACTTGCCTTTGCCAACTTTTTAGCCCTGAAGACCCGAACTCGTTTGCCTGCGGCAACCAACTTCTTTATGGTTGCCCTAAGCAACGAATGGGGGGGGTGTGATGGCCGGGCAGGCGCAGTACGAGGAACTGGCTCGCCAGCTCAGCGCCATCGGTGCCGTGAAGCGGGGTATGGGACGGATTCTGCCGCCCGACTGCCCCGCGGGCTCCGCCGCCGTGCTCACGCTGCTCGGCCGGTACGGCGAGATGCGGATGAGCCGGCTCGCGGAGCTGCTCTCCGTGGACATGTCGGTGACCAGCCGCCATGTGGCGCACGTGGCCGACCGGGGCTGGATCGAACGGTCCCCCGACCCGGCGGACAAGCGCTCACGCATCCTGCGGCTCACCGCGGCCGGGCACGCCCAGCTCGACGAGCTGTCCCAGCGCACGTCGCGACTGCTCTCCGACCGGCTGAGTCACTGGTCCGACGACGAGGTCGGACTGCTCATCGAGCTGATGGGCCGGCTCCGCGAGAGCTTCGGCGACTGCCGCTCCCCGCAGTGGCCCCCCGCGCACTCTCCCCCGTACGCGACAGACGTATCAGAACCGACCACCCGTACACCCGCGTAAGAAAAGGAACCCCATGGCAACGACCACACCATCCGGTGTGCGGGGCTCTCACGCCAAGCACGGAGCCGCCGACGGCGCTCCGATGACGCACCGGCAGATCATGGAGGCGCTCTCCGGGCTGCTGCTCGGCATGTTCGTCGCGATCCTGTCGTCGACGATCGTCACCAACGCGCTCCCCGAGATCATCGGAGACCTGGGCGGCGGCCAGTCCGCCTACACCTGGGTCGTCACGGCCTCACTGCTGGCCATGACCGCGACGACGCCCCTGTGGGGCAAGCTCTCCGATCTGTACAGCAAGAAGGCGCTCGTACAGATAGCCCTCATCATCTACGTGCTGGGATCGGCCGCGGCCGGACTGTCCCAGAACCCCGGCATGCTCATCGCCTGCCGCGTGGTCCAGGGCATCGGCGTCGGCGGTCTGTCCGCCCTGGCGCAGATCGTGATGGCCGCGATGATCTCCCCGCGCGAGCGCGGTCGCTACTCCGGCTACCTGGGCGCGACGTTCGCCGTCGCAACCGTCGGCGGTCCGCTGCTCGGCGGTGTCATCACCGACACGAGCTGGCTCGGCTGGCGCTGGTGCTTCTACGTCGGTGTGCCGTTCGCGGTCATCGCGCTGATCGTGCTCCAGAAGACCCTGCACCTGCCCGTCGTGAAGCGGGACGTGAAGGTCGACTGGGCCGGCGCGTTCTTCATCTCCGCCGCGGTCTCGCTGCTGCTCCTGTGGGTCACCTTCGCGGGTGACAAGTACGACTGGATCTCGTGGCAGACGTACGCGATGGTCGCCGGCGCGATCGTCCTCGGTGCGCTGTTCGTGCTGGTCGAGTCCAGGGCGAGCGAGCCGATCATCCCGCTGCGGCTGTTCCGCAACCGCACCATCACCCTCTCCTCCCTCGCGTCGCTGTTCGTCGGTGTCGCGATGTTCACCGGAACCGTGTTCTTCAGCCAGTACTTCCAGCTGGCGCGGGACAAGTCCCCGACGATGTCGGGTGTCATGACGATCCCGATGATCGGCGGCCTGTTCATCTCCTCCACGGTCTCCGGCCAGGTCATCACCAAGACCGGACGGTGGAAGTACTGGCTGGTCAGCGGCGGCTTCCTGGTCACCGCGGGCCTCGGCCTGCTCGGCACGATCCGCTACGACACGGCCTACTGGCACATCGCGATCTTCATGGCGCTGCTGGGCCTCGGTGTCGGCATGATGATGCAGAACCTGGTGCTCTCCACGCAGAACCAGGTGGCGCCGTCGGACCTGGGCTCGGCGAGCTCCACGGTGACCTTCTTCCGTTCCCTCGGCGGTGCGATCGGCGTCTCCGCGCTCGGCGCGGTCATGGCCAACCGGATCACCGACTACGTGAAGGACGGGCTGACCGACCTCGGCCCCAAGTACGCGGCCCTGGGCTCGGGTTCGGACTCCAGCTCCAGCATCCCGGACATGGACAAGCTGCCCGCGCCGCTGCGCACCGTGATGGAGAGCGCGTACGGCCACGGCATCGCGGACGTCTTCATGATCGCGGCCGCCATGGCACTGATCGCCTTCCTCATCGTGCTGTTCATCAAGGAGGTCCCGCTGCGGACGTCCGGCGCACTGGCGCAGGCCGCCGCCGAGAAGTCCGGGGAACCGGTCACCGAGGCGCCCGTCGCCGAGGCCGTCGAGGCCGCGGCCACCGCCGCCCTCGCCCCGGCCGTCAACACCACCGAGGCCGCCTTCGAGACCGCCCCCGAGGGCACACAGCGGCTCGCCTCCGTCGCCACCGCGACGAAGGAGGGCACCCCCCGGCCCGCGTCCGGCGGCATCAGGGTGCACGGCCAGGTCCGCGGCACCGAGAGCGCGCCCGTGCCGCAGGCCGCGGTCACGCTGATCTCACCCGCGGGACGCCAGCTCGGCCGCTCGGTCGCCCAGGCGGACGGCTCGTACGCCCTCGACGCGCCCGGTGTCGGCTCGTACGTCCTGATCGCCTCCGCCGACGGCTTCCAGCCGCAGGCCTCGACGATCGTCGTGAACGACGAGCCGCTCGCGTACGACATCCTGCTGAGCGGCACCAGCGGGCTGAGCGGTGTCGTCCGGGCCCGCGAGGGCGCGTCCCCGGTCAGGGACGCGATGGTCGTCGTGACCGACGTCCGCGGCGATGTGCTGGCCACCGGAACCACCGGTGAGCAGGGCGAGTTCGCCTTCGCCGAGCTGGTGCCCGGCGTCGTGACGGTCGCGGTGAACGCCGCCGGCCACCGGCCGCGGGCGCTGCCCGTCGAGGTCGGCGGCACCGGGGTCACCCGGATCGAGGTCGACCTCGACGCGGGATCCCAGCTCCAGGGAGTCGTACGGGCGCCGCACGGCCCGATGTCGGACGCCCGCGTGACGCTGGTGGACGCGGCCGGAAACGTGGTCGGCACGGCCAGGACTGGCAGCGACGGCGCATACGCCTTCACCGATCTGGACGGCGGCGAGTACACCGTCATCGCGGCGGGCTACCCGCCGGTGGCGACCGCGCTGACCGTCGGCGGCCGTGGAGTGGACGACCACGACATCGAACTCGCCCACCCCGGCGAGTAGTCCGAGCCCCGGCCCGTGGGGACGCGCGCACTCCGAGCGGAGGTGCGCCCCCCACGGGCCGGTTTTCATTGGTTCATCGCAAGGAGTTACTGCCATGGGACTGACCGCGAAGATCCGTACCCGGGACGGATGGGCCGTCTCGCACGCGGTCGTCACGGTGACCGACTCGACCGGTACGCAGGTGCTGCGGGCCGAGGCGGACACCGACGGGGCCGTGCACGACACCACGAGCCTCGCGCCGGGCGCCTACACGGTGATCGTGACCGCGCTCGGGTACGCGCCCGTCGCCTCGGGCGCCATCGTCACGGCGGCCGGCCGCGCCGAGGTCGGCCAGGTGACACTGGCCCGCCGGGGCGGCACCGAACTGCCCCCGCCGGGACCGTGGACCATCGACCCGGCGCACTCCTCCGTCGGCGTCGTCGCCCGGCACCTGGGCATCTCCAGCGTGCACGGCCGCTTCACGGACTTCTCGGGACGCATCGACATCGCCCCCGGCGACGTGACCGCCTCCCGCGTCGAGGCGACGATCACGGCCGCCTCCATCGACACCGGCAACGGCACGCGCGACGGACATCTGCGGTCGCCGGACTTCCTGGACACCGAGAAGCACCCGCTGATCACCTACCGCTCGACGGGCCTGACACCGGCCGGCCCCGACCGCTGGACCGTGCACGGCGAACTCACCCTGCACGGTGTCGTCCGGCCCGTCGACCTCGACCTCGCGCACCTCGGCACCGGCGCCGACCCCTGGGGCGGCACCCGCGCCGCGTTCCGCGCGCGAGCCGAACTGCACCGCGAGGACTTCGCGCTCCACTACAACCAGATCGTCCAGGCGGGCATCTCCGCCATCGGTACGACCCTGAGGGTGGAACTCGACATCCAGGCCGTGCGGGGCGAGTCGCTGCCGGCCGTCTGAGCCCGGCTCAGTCGCCCTCGCTGGCGTCGACGATCCGCCGGGCCAGGTCACGGAGCTTGACGTTCTCCCGCTGGGAGGTGCGCACGAGGCTGGCGAACGCCTCGGAGGCGTCGATGTCGAGCCGCTCCATGAGGATGCCCGTGGCCTGCCCGATCAGATCCCGGGTGCGCATGGCCTCGGTGAGCTGCTCGCGCAGGGTGGCCGAGTCCAGCGCGATGCCGACGTGCGCGGTGAACAGCCGCCCTAGGCGGGTGGCCGACTCGTCGAAGGCGCGGGGCGCCCGCGCGTACGCCGTCAGGACGGTCAGCCGGCGCCGGTCGGCACGCAGCCGCAGCGACAGCACCGACCGCAGTCCGAGGCCCGACAGCGCGAGATCCCCGTCCGCCACGGCGCTGTCCTCGATCCGGGCCACCGGCGCCGTCCACAGCCGGTTCCAGTACGGGTGATGCTCGTGGCCCGCGTTCAGGGCGTCGGCGGAGCGGACGACCTCGTCCGTCCAGGCCAGCGTCTGCCGGTGGGCCTTGGGCTCGATGACGGAGATACCGGCGTACTCGGCACCTGGCAGGATGCGCACGGCCAGCCGGACGGCGGTGCGCAGGGTGGCATGGGGACTCGATGTCTCGTGCAACTGCTGCGCGGCGGCCGTGAGGCCTTCGGCCAGTTCAAAACCCGTATCAGAACGAGACAATTCGGAAAATTCAGACGCAGCCACCACGAACCTCTTCGGCATGCACGGCCACACGGCCATGCGCAGGAGAGCTCCGCAGCACATTCCCGACTGCGAGCACAGGACGAAGAGCACTTTAGCCGCTTCGATGAGGTCCGGTGCCGCCCACCGGCCGAGCCCGCGGGTGATCGCGGGGCACGCGGCCTACGCTGGTCGCATGGCACCTCACATCGCGACGAACACCTCTGTCTCCCTGGACGAGTTGCTGGACTTCGTACGCCCCCGCCACCGGGCCGTCCTGCTCACCCGCCGTAGCGACGGCGGCCCCCAGGGCTCCCCGCTGACCTGTGGCGTCGACGACGCGGGCCGCATCGTCGTCTCGACGTACCCCGAGCGGGCCAAGACGCGCAACGCCCAGCGGGACGAGCGGGTCAGCCTGATCATCCTCAGCGACGAGTGGAACGGGCCCTGGGTCCAGATCGACGGTACCGCCGAGGTGATCGACTCCCCGGACTCCGTCGAGCCCCTGGTCGAGTACTACCGGAACATCGCCGGTGAGCACCCCGACTGGGACGAGTACCGCGAGGCCATGCGCCGCCAGGCCAAGTCGATCATCCGCGTCACCCCCACCCGCTGGGGCCCGGTGGCCACAGGCGGCTTCCCACCCCACCTGGCCCCGCAGGACTAGGGCGCTTCTTCCGCCCCTTCCGTCCCGCCCTGGGGCTCCGCCCCAGACCCCGCTCCTCAAACGCCGGAGGGGCTGAATCTTGCCCCGCGGCCAAAGGAGCTGCCCGGACGGACTGGATCTCGCACCCGCAGCCGGGAGCGCGCGGGAGGGGCCGTGCCGGTACATCGGATGCCCGTCGCTTACGTCCGGATCGAGCAGCGGCTCCCCGGAAGACTCACGTCTGATCCAACGGCGACGGGCGGATGTACCGGCACGGCCCCGACCCCCCACCGAACCGAGACCCGCAGACGCCGGCGCGGCGACCCAGCACCTGCGAACGCCGGCGCAGCGCCACCGTTCAGCCCCGGGCCACCATCGTCTCGATCCCCGCGATCAGCAGCTCCAGCGCGAACCCGAAGTCCCGCTCCCGCATCTCCGACACGGTGTCCCCGCCACGCGCCTGCATGATCTCCTCCGCGCCGGCGAAGTGCGCGGCGTACTGCGGCTCTTCGCCGATGGTGCTCATGGCCTGCCGGAAGTACTCGTCCTGCGACATCCCCGCCGAGACGCACCGCTGCACGAAGTGGCCCTCGATCGTCCCGAACCCGTACACGAACTGGAACACCGCGGACATCGCCCCCATCTGCCCGTGCGCCGGCATCCCGGTGTTCCGGATCACCTGCTGCACACGCGCCGAGAACGCCATGGAGCTCGGCCCGATGTTCAGGAAGTTGCCGATCAGCGTCGACACCCACGGGTGGCGCACCAGCAGCTCCCGGTACCCCACCGCCAGCGACCGCAGCTGATCACGCCAGCCTTCGTCCGACTCGGCGTCCGGCAGCTCCAGTTCACCGAACACGGCGTCGAGCGCGAGCTCCAGCAGGTCGTCCTTGGTGTCGACGTACCAGTACACGGACATCGCGGTGACGTTCAGCTCGGCCGCGAGCCGGCGCATCGAGAACCTGGCCAGACCTTCCGCGTCCAGCAACCGCACCGTGGCCGCGGTGATCCGCTCCCGGTCGAGCCCGGACGGCTGGCCACCGCCCCGGGCGGCCCCGCCGCGGGGGGCCCTGTCCTCCAGCCAGACGCTGGTCCGCGCCGGTCGCTTCGCCCTGTCGGCTGCCCTCACCATGGCGCTCCTTCCCCGGAACTCCCCGGACCACCCTCTCGATGATGCTAAGCGGGCACTTCGGGGACGTGCCCCGCACTCCGGCCGAAACCCGGCCGCCCCTCACACGGGGACCGCCACCGCGGAGTCCGCCCTCTCCGCCCTCCTCAGCAACGCCGCCGCCAGGAGTCCGCCGAGCCGCACCGCGACGGCGCCCACGAGTTGGCCGGTCTCCGGTCCCGACGAGAACGCCTCGCCGATCCGCTCCCGCTCTCCGGCCGACCGGGCGGAGGCGAGCGCGGCGCGCGGGACGAAAGAGCAGTGGCCCGGAGCGCACTCGCTCCGGACCACCGCTCCCCGCACGCCGGGCCCGGTACTGACCGGCCGGCTCCGCCGGTCAGCTGCCGCCGGCCGGCTGGGTCAGGTCGTAGAAGGTGGCCGAACCCACCGTCACCTTCTTGAAGTTGGCCGTGACCCACGAGCTGATCTGCGAGGAGGTGGAGGCCGTGCCGGAGTTTCCGCCTCCGCCCATGCCTCCGCCCATGCCGCCGCCCGAGATGAAGTAGTGGATCCTGCCGTCCGTCACGTACTTCTTGAACTGGGCCAGCGTCGGGGACGGGTCGGTGCCGTTGAAGCCGCCGATCGCCATCACCGGCTTCCCGGTGCCCAGTTGGTAGCTCGCGGAGTTCTGGGAACCGATCGCGGCGGCCGCCCAGGTGTAGTCCCCCGCGTTCTTCGACAGCAGCGCCTTGGCCGCGGAGCTGACGGACGCGCCGTTCAGCAGCCCGCCGGCACCGCCGCCACCGCCGGGCATACCGCCCTCACCCGTACCGCCGCCGGGCATGCCGCCCTGCTGGTTCCGGCCGTTGCCGTTGCCCTGCTGGTTCCGGCCGGGGAATCCGCCGGTGCCACCCGTCGGGGGCTGCCCGGTGCCACCGCCGGGCATGCCCTGCTGCCCGTTCAGCATGCCGCCGTTGCCGTTCTGCTGGTTCTGGCCGCCGCCGGGGAACCCGCCCCGCATGCCACCGCCGCCACCGGGACCGCCGCCCATGCCCGCCCCGGCCGGACCGGCCGTCACGATGGAACCGGTGTGCCCGGTGTTCACCGTGGAGAGCGTGTACGCCGTCGGGCCCGCGAGCGCCGCCACGAAGCTCAGCCCGGCGGCCGCGAGGGCGAGCCGCCTGCCCAGCCGGGCCGCGAAGATCAGCCCGAGCGCGCCGGTCAGACCGCCGACGAGGACCAGCCACTTGAGCCACGGCAGATAGTCGGAGGTGCGGTTGAGAAGGACGTAGCCCCAGACCGCGGTCGCGGTGACCGATCCGGCGAGGGTGAGCGCCGCCCACACCTTGCCCCGCTCCTCCCACAGCGCCGTCGCGCCCATGCCGACCACGGCGGCGATGTAGGGGGCCAGCGCCACCGTGTAGTACTGGTGGAAGATGCCGGCCATGTAGCTGAAGACCAGCGCGGTCATCAGCAGCGCGCCGCCCCAGGCGAGGAAGGAGGCACGGGCCAGGTCGGTCCGCCTCGCCTTCCGGGTGAGGACGAGGCCGCCCACGAGCAGGATCAGGGCCGCCGGGAGCAGCCAGGAGATCTGGCCGCCGATCTCGGAGTTGAACATGCGGTTCCAGCCGGTCTCGCCCCACATCCCGGTGCCGCCACCGCCGCCACCGCCTCCGACACTGCCGGTCTCGTCGCCGTTGATGCGGCCGAGGCCGTTGTAGCCGAAGGTCAGCTCCAGGAAGGAGTTGTTCTGCGAGCCGCCGATGTACGGGCGGGAGGACGCGGGCCACAGCTCGACGATCGCGACCCACCAGCCGCCGGCGACCACCATCGCGGCCGCCGAGAGGCCCAGCTGCGCGAACCGCTTCCGGACCGTCACCGGCGCGCAGACCGCGTACAGCACGGCCAGCGGCGGCAGGATCAGGAAGGCCTGGAGCGTCTTGGCGAGGAAGGCGAGGCCGACCGCGACGCCCGCCCACAGGAGCCACTTCGTGCGCCCGTCCTCCAGGCCGCGGATCACGCAGTAGACCGTGACGGTCATGAGCAGCGCGAGCATCGCGTCCGGGTTGTTGAACCGGAACATCAGCGCGGCGACCGGCGTGAGCGCGAGCACCGCGCCGGCGATCAGACCCGCCGCGGCGCCGAACCGGCGCCGTACGGCCGCGTACAGGACGCCGACCGTGGCCACGCCCATCAGCACCTCGGGAACGAGGATCGCCCAGGAGCTGAGACCGAAGATCCGTACCGACAGGGCCATCGGCCACAGCGAGGCCGGGGGCTTGTCGACGGTGATGGCGTTGGCCGAGTCGAGCGAGCCGAAGAAGAAGGCCTTCCAGCTCTGGCTGCCGGCCTGCACGGCCGCGGAGTAGAAGGAGTTGGCGTACCCGGAGGCGCTCAGGCCGTACAGGTAGAGCACCGCGGTGGCGAGCAGCAGACCGAGGAGGGCGGGACGCGCCCGGCGCGGGTCCTCGGGCCGCCCTCTCCAGACCCGGCGCAGGAACGGCTGCCGGGGCTCACCGGCTCCGGGAGCGCCCGCGGGCGGGACGTGCTCCGGGGGTGGTGCCGAGGCGGGCGGCCCCCAGGCGTGACCGGAGGTGCCGGCCCCGCCGCCGGTGTGCGGCTCGATGCTCGTACCGGCACTGGTACCGGTACCGGCGCTCATGTCGGGCTGTGTCGTCATCGCGCGTTCCTCGGGTCGTGATCGTGCGGGCGCACGGCCTGCAACTGCATGGTCGAATCCCGCCAGGAGCGGTCCGCGGCCTCGTCGGCGCGGTACGGGGCGGTGTCGTACGGGGACGGGGGAGCCGTCGGACGCTGGGGCGGCGGCGGATACGCGTTCCCGGCCTGCCGTGCGGCCGTCGGGTGGAGCGGTGGGACCGGCTGGTGCGAGGCCACCACCGGGGACGGTGACGGCGTTCCGCCCCGCCGGTCGGGGAAGACCCAGGCGCGGAAGAGCAGGAAGCGCAGCACGGTCGCCGCGAGGTTGGCGGCGATGAGCACCGCGAGTTCGGTGGAGTGGGCGGGGTCGCTCGTCGCGGCCGCGAGGGCGGCGAGGGAGCCGCTGGTCAGGGCGAGCCCGATACCGAAGACGACCAGGCCCTGCGCCTGGTGCCGGACGGCGCCGCCCCGGCCCCGTACGCCGAAGGTGAGGCGCCGGTTCGCCGCCGTGTTGGCGACCGCCGACACGAGCAGCGCGAGCGCGTTGGCGACCTGCGCGCCGGAGACGGAACGGAAGCCGCTGTAGAGCAGCAGGTAGAACAGGGTGGACAGGCCGCCCACGACGCAGAAGCCGACGAGCTGGCGGGCCAGGCCCTTGGGGACGTCGGTCAGTTCGCGGTCGCGCGGGTCGTCCCCGAAGGGCCGGGCGAGCCGGTCGAGCGACAGCGAGCCGGTGGCCAGAGCGCGTCCCACCCGCCAGACGCCCTTCAGGTCGTCCGTCGCCGTCTTCACGATGTGGACGGTCGAGTCCGGGTCGTCGACCCAGTCGACGGGCACCTCGTGGATGCGCAGCCCGGCCCGCTCGGCCAGCACCAGCATCTCGGTGTCGAAGAACCAGCCGGTGTCCTCGATGAGCGGCAGCAGGACCTGGGCGACATCACGGCGGATCGCCTTGAAGCCGCACTGCGCGTCGGAGAAACGGGCCTGGAGCGAGCCGCGCAGGATCAGGTTGTAGGCGCGGCTGATGAACTCCCGCTTGGCCCCGCGCACCACACGGGAGGAGCGGGACAGCCGCGAGCCGATCGCGAGGTCCGAATGACCGGAGATCAGCGGGGCCACCAGCGGCAGGAGCGCGTTCAGATCGGTGGACAGATCCACGTCCATGTACGCGAGGACCGGAGCGTCGGACGCCGACCACACGGTCCGCAGCGCCCGGCCGCGGCCCTTCTGCTCCAGCCGGAAGGCGGTGACCTCCGGGATCTGGGCCGCCAGCCGGGCCGCCACCAGCGGGGTGCTGTCCGTGGACGCGTTGTCCGCCACCGTGATGCGGAACGCGTACGGGAACGTGCGCCTGAGGTGGTCGTGCAGTCTGAGCACGCATGGCTGGAGGTCCTTCTCCTCGTTGTAGACGGGGATCACGACGTCCAGGACAGGCGTACCCGCGTCTGTGGCCGGGAGGTGCTCCCGCGCCGGCAGGTTGCCGGGAGAAGGTTCGGTTCGCATGGGAACGACCTTCGTCAAGCCCCCTGTTGCACCCATGTGCCGGCGCTGTGCTGTACCTGTGAGTGCTGTTGCCAGGACGTTTCCGCGGCGAGCGCGGGCAGGTGCAGGGTGAACACGGTCCTGCCGGGCACGCTGTCCACGGTCACGGCGCCCCCGTGCGCGGCCGCGACGGCCTGCACGATGGCGAGCCCCAGACCGGTCGAACCGGAGACGCGCGAGCGTGACGAGTCGCCTCGCGCGAACCGCTCGAAGACGCGCGGCAGCAGATCGGGCGGGATGCCGGGGCCGTCGTCCTGGACGTCCACGCACAGCCACGGCCCGTGCCGGTGGACCCGCGCGGTGACGGTCGTCCCCGGTGGGGTGTGCGTGCGGGCGTTGGCGAAGAGGTTGACCATGACCTGCTGGAGGCGCGCGGCGTCCGCCGACACCAGCGCGGGCTCCTCGGGCAGTTCGAGCCGCCAGTTGTGGCTGCGCCCGGCGGCCCGCGCGTCGCTCACGGCATCGATCACCAGGGGGACGAGGTCGGTCTGCTCGTGCTGGAGCGGCCGCCCGGCGTCGAGCCGCGCGAGCAGCAGCAGATCCTCCACGAGCAGGGTCATACGCCCGGCCTCGGACTCGATCCGCCCGAGCGCGTGCCGGGTGTCGGGCCCGGTCTCCTCCCGGCCGCGTCTGGTCAGCTCGGCGTACCCGCGGATGGAGGCCAGCGGGGTGCGCAGTTCATGACTGGCGTCCGCGACGAACTGCCGTACGCGCATCTCGCTCTGCTGGCGCGCGTGCAGCGCGCCGTGGATGTGGTCGAGCATGCGGTTGAGCGCCGCCCCGACCTGTCCGACCTCGGTGTGCGGATCGGACTCGGACTCCGGGACCCGCTCGTAGAGCGTGACCTCGCCGGTGTGCAGGGGGAGTTCGGAGACGCGGGTGGCGGTCGCGGCGACCTTGCGCAGCGGGCGCAGGGCGAGGCCGACGATCACGCTGCCCGCGATACCGGCGGCGACGAGTCCGGCGCCGGTGATGCTCGCCTCGACGAGGATCAGGGTGTTGATGGTGTTCGTGACGGACGCGGTGGGCAGGGCGACGTAGAAGCTGCCATGACCGCCGGTCACGTACATGACGTAGTACTCGCCCAGGCCCGGGATGTCCGTGGCGTGCGGGTCGCCGTCCTTGGAGACGGAGGCGAGCGCGTCCTTCTGCGCGGCGTTGAGCGCGACGGGCTTCATCCGCTGGAAGCCGACGGTGCTGCTGGACTGCTCCGCGGCGACGACCGCCTCGTCGACTCCCCCGTCGGTGCCGAGTTCGGCCGCTATGGTCTTCGTCTGCGTCCCGCCCATGGTGACGAAGTTCTTGAGCCTGTCCTCGCCGGAGGCGCCGAGGGCGGAAGCCGGCAGCCCGTCGCCGTTCGGCTTGCCGGGAGTCTGGCTCCCGTCGCCCGGATTCACGCCCCGCACGTCGCCGGGAGGACCCGAGAGCCGCCGGCCCGCGTCGGTGACCTGCGTTTCCAACTGCTTGTACAGATGCTGGTCCAGCGCGATGGTCGTGACCGTGCCGATCATGGCGCAGACCACGGCGATGAGCGCGACCGCCGAGACGACGAGCCGCGTCCGCAGGGTGCGCGGCTGTCGTGCTCGCCTCTTCTGCGCCCGCGGCCGTCGCCGTCCGCTCATGACGTGGCGGGCTTGATCAGATATCCGGCCCCACGCCGGGTGTGGATCATCGGCTCGCGCCCGGCGTCGATCTTCCGCCGCAGATACGAGATGTAGAGCTCGACCACATTGGCCTGGCCACCGAAGTCGTACGACCACACACGGTCGAGGATCTGTGCCTTGCTCAGCACCCGGCGCGGGTTGCGCATCAGGAAGCGCAGCAGCTCGAACTCGGTCGCGGTGAGGTGGATGTTGTCCCCGCCGCGCGACACCTCGTGGCTGTCCTCGTCCAGGGCGAGGTCCCCGACGACGAGCACGGACTCGGACCGACGGTCGGCCGCGCCGGAACGCCGGATGAGACCGCGCAGCCGGGCCACGACCTCCTCCAGGCTGAACGGCTTGGTGACATAGTCGTCGCCGCCGGCGGTGAGCCCCGCGATGCGGTCCTCGACCGCGTCCTTCGCGGTCAGGAACAGCACCGGGACATCGGGCTGCTCCCGGCGGAGCCGGCCGAGCACCGCCAGGCCGTCCATGTCGGGCAGCATCATGTCGAGCACCACGGCGTCGGGCCGGAACTCGCGCGCGGTCTGCACCGCGCCCGTCCCGTCACCCGCGCTGCGGATCTGCCATCCCTCGTAGCGAAGGGCCATGGACAGCAGCTCGGTGATCGACAGCTCGTCGTCCACCACCAGCACTCGGACGGGGCTCCCGTCCGGCCTCAGCAGTTCGGTGCGCCCCTGGGGCGAGGTCGTGGTCATAGCGGACACCTTGCTGGGCCCCGCTGAGAGCATCCTTTCGGCAACCTGTGATTTCCCTGAGAAACGCACAGGTACCTCTCAGGAAACTCCTGGGTGGGCCCCGCCGGTGTCAGCGGAGGCCGAAGAGGCGGGCACCGTTGTCGTGGCAGACCGCCCGCAGCCAGTCGTCCCCCAGACCGAGGCGTTCCAGCGCGTGCAGCTGATGGACGTACGGGTACGGGATGTTCGGGAAGTCCGTGCCGAGGAGCACCCGGTCCCCGAGGTCCACGAGCCGGGGCAGGAGGCCTGGCGGGAACGGCGCGAGCCGCTCGCTGAAGTCGGTGAACGCCATGGTCGTGTCGAGCCGCACCTCGTCGTGGCGCTCGGCGAGGCCGAGGAAGTCCTCGTACTCGGGCATCCCCATGTGCGCGAAGACGAACCGCAGCCGGGGGTGCCGGCGCAGGACGGCGGCGGCCGGTGCCGGGCCGGTGTGCTTGCCGGGGGAGGGCCCCGATCCGCAGTGGATCACCACGGGGACTCCCGCTTCGGCGAGCAGTCCCCAGGCGGGGTCGAGGAGTTCGTCGGCCGGGTCGTACGCCCCCACCTGCACGTGCGCCTTGAACACGCGCGTGCCCGCCTCCACCGCCTCGCGCACGTACCGCTCGACGCCCGGTTCGGGAAAGAGAGTCGACGTGTGCAGACAGTCCGGGGTCCGGCGGGCGAAGTCGACCGCCCAGGAGTTGAGCCACTCGGCCATGCCGGCCTTGTGCGGGTAGAGCATCGCCGTGAAGGCGCGCACCCCGAACTCCCGTATCAGCGCCAGCCGTTCGTCCTCGTCCGCGCGATAGGCGATCGGCCACCGAATGCCGCCGGTGAGCTCGCCGAGTCCGTCGAAGTAGTCCCACACCTTGCGCAGCACCCGCTCGGGCATGAAGTGCGTGTGGACGTCGACGAGTCCGGGCAGCCCGAGTCCCTCCCAGAAGCTCCGCACGTCCCGCGCCTCGTCGCGCACGTCCCCGGGTTCCTCGCCCGGCGTGCCCTCCCGGTCAGCCATCGGCGCGCTCGAACCCGTGGCTCCGCTCGACCTTGGCGATGTGCAGGGTGTAGCGCTCGTACCAGTCGGCCCGGCCGCGCCGCTGTGCCACCCGGTGCTCGGCCTGCGCGCCCCACTCCTTGATGGCGTCCTCGTCCCGGAAGTACCCGACGGTGATGGCCAGTCCGCCCGGTGTGCGCGCGAAATCCATCCCCAGATAGCCCGGGATCCGTTGCACCAGCTCCTCCATGCGCTCGGCGGTCTCCCCGTACCCGGCGTCCTCCTCCTTCCGTACGGAGGTGAACACGGCGACGTAGTAGGGGGGCTCATGGGCTGCGACGGGAACGGGAGAGTGATCGCTCATGTCCGACACTTTCCTGGCGGGCGTCCCCTGTCGTCCAGCACCTTTCCGAACGGGAGCCGAAAGGGATCGAAGTCTTGACCATTCCGGCCGTCGGCCCGCCCCGCCGTCACCGGCCGCCGCGCTCCCCTCTTCCCGTCCTCCCCTCGGCCCCTGTCACCGTCCCCCGTCCCCCGTCCCCGCCCTCCAGCCCCGGTCCCGTGTCCCCTTCCCCCTGTCCCCTCAGAAGAGGCCGTCCTGAACACCGCTGTCCGTCGCGGGCAACTGCCTTACGGGAAAGGTGATTCCGGAGTCCTGGTCCCCGTCCGGGCCGCCGGCGCCGGTCAGGTCCCACCCCGTCATCAGCCGGGTGTCGAGGACGACGACTCCGCGCCCGGTGAGGAGATGGAGATCGGGACCCGCCGCGGCACGCAGCTCTCCGCCGGCCGAACCCCCCGCGGCCAGCTCGCGCACGACCCCCCGCGCGGGCGGGAGCCCGGCGAGCGCGAACAGGTCCGTGTGGTCCACGGGCTCGAAGGGGGCCCGCCGGAGCGACTCCGGCCAGCCGTCGAGATCCCCGGCACGCTCGTGCAGCTCCCGGATCTCGGCGACGCGCTCCCCGGCCGCCGGCAGAGCCGCCCGCACCGCCCGCTTGTCGGCGTACGGAATCCGGTCCGGCACCCCGAGCGCGGCCCGCAGCAGTTCCTCGGCCCGGCGCGCGGCCATCAGCGGCCCCTGCCCCAGCCAGCTGAAGGTGACGGCGCCCTGCTCCAGAAGGCGGGTGGAACCCCGCTCGACCCGTGTGATCCCCACCTTGACCAGGCCGGGCCCGAACCACGCGAGATACACGCGGTACGGCCGCGGATCATCGGCCAGCGTGTCGGCGGCCACCGAGTGCGCCCGGTCCAGCCGCGCGCACTCCTCGCACCGCGCCCCCGTACCGCGCGGCGACACGGCGGCCCGCACGGGACACGCGTTCCCCCGCGCCCCCACGCAGGTCCGCACACCCCCGTCCACGACACCGAACGCGATCCGCCGCCCCGGGACCAGCGGACTCGTACGCCCCCCGCCCCACACCAGCACGGGACCGTCCCCCGACCACCGCAACCCCGAACACGTCCACACCCGCTCCACACGACGACAGTAGAGCCCCTCACTGACAAGCGCCCTGACCAGCGGGGGTTCACTCACGGGACGCACGGGACCGCCGGACGCCCCGTCGAGGGTGCGTCCGGCCATGGGTGTCCGGTGGACGGGTGGGTGGTCTGGGCGCGGCTCCCCTGAACATGCCGGCAGGTGGGGCCGTACCGCTGGGGGCAGCACCAAGAGCGTCGGCGGCCCCGGGGGACCGGGGCAACGACTGCCGTCCGGTCCTCAGCAGTGGAACCATCCCAGGGCTGTTGACGTGCTGAGACAAGGATGCCCCGGGATGCCGTTCCGTGACGGGACGGACCGATACGAGCGGAGGTGGGCACGGGCCATGGCCGCGGCCGACGACGACGTGACGAGGTTCGCGGACCGGCTGGGACGCCTCAAGGCCCGCACGGACCGCAGCTACGCGGCTCTCGCCCGGCGCCTGGGCATGAACGCCTCCACGCTGCACCGTTATTGCGCGGGCGAGGCGGTGCCGCTGGACTTCGCCGTGGTGGAAAGGTTCGCCGCGTTGTGCGGAGCCTCGGCCCAGGAGCGCGGGGAGTTGCACCGGCTGTGGATCCTGGCGGTCGCGCAGCGGCGCCGGCCCCGCCCGTCCGCCCCCCACCCGCAAACACCCGCGGACGACGAACCGGGCGTCCCGGAGGGCGGATCGGAGAACGGATCAGGCGTCCCGGAGGGCGGATCGGAGGGCGGTGCGCGGGACAGCGCGCAGGGCGGCTCCGGCGGCGGCGCGGACTCGCACGGGACCCCGGAGCAGGGGAACACACCCGTCGGGAACACCCCCGTACACCTCGCGTCCCCCGCACCCGATCCCCTCACGGCACCCGTACCCGCACCGGACACGGCGGCCCCGCGGCCCAGGCCGGACGGGCCGAACCCGCAGGACGCGCCGAACGGATCGGACACACCGGACGCGCCGCCCGCGGCGAACGCCGTGCCCGGAGCGGACGTCCTGCCCGTGGCCGGGGCCGAACGGCCCTCCCGCGCCTGGTACCGGCGGCGTCCGGCCGTCGTGTTGCTCCTGACCGCCGCGGGGCTCCTGGCCTTCGCGGCGTTGCCGGGGTTCCCGCAGCTCCCGACCCAGGGTCCGCCCGACGGGGCCTCACCGCGCGGCGGTCCGGCGGCGTCCCCCACCGGCTCCCCGGCCCGGCCCTCCGCCCAGGCCGTGCCCTTCACCTGGACCGTGAACTCCCATGTCTGGGAAGGGCACTGCGGCCACGACTACGTCATCGGCAAACCTCCGCGCCAGGTCCCCCCGCCGCCGTCCGCCGAGGACGCCGAGGTGTGGGCGAACGCCCAGGACGCGGTGCACGGCGGGGAGACGATCGTGCGGGTGTCGGTGCGGGGGCGCAGCTCGGCGGCCGTCGTCCTGGAGGCCCTGCACGTCCGGGTCGTGCGCCGCGCCGCGCCCCCGGGCGACGGAGCCTTCGTCTACGACACGGCCCTGGGCTGCGGCGCTGGCCTGACACCCCAGTCCTTCGCGGTGCGTCTCGACGCGCACACCCCCGTCCCCCGGGCCGTGTCCGGGAGCAGCGGGGACCAGACCCTGCCGGCGAGGCGCCTGCCGTACCGGGTCTCCGTGGAGGACCCGGAGGTGCTGCTGGTCAAGGCGCGGACCAAGCACTGCGCGTGCGACTGGTACCTCGATCTCGACTGGTCCTCTCGGGGCCGCACCGGCACCGTCCGGATCGACGACCACGGCCGTCCCTTCCGCACCGCGGGTATCGCCGGGCTCCCGCACTACTCGTACGCCGAATCGACCCGGCGATGGGTCCCGGGCTCCACGCACGACTGAGCCCGGCCTTCTCCACCCCGTCCGGACCCGTGTTCACGGAAGGCGGCAATCCAGCCGGGCAGGACACCGCCTGACGGCACGCCAGCCCTCACATCGCCGGGAGGGCGGAGGCCGCGTGCGCGGACTCCGAGTCGCGCACGTGAGGGGGTTGTCAGACGCTGAGGCCATGAGCGAACCCACCCCCGGGGAGCCGCCCCGGCCCGACCCGTCCCAGCAACGGTGGGGACAAGGCGCGCAGCAGCAGCCACAGGGATGGGGACAGCCACCCCCGGGCGGCGGACCACCTTATGGAGCAGCACCGCCGAGGAAGAAGAGGCGGAAGTGGCCGTGGGTGCTGCTCGTGCTGGTCCTGCTGGTGGCGGGCGGGTGCGCGGCCGTCATCGCCGGCATCTCGCACGAGGCGTCGAAGACGGTCGAGGTGGAGTACGCCGTCACGGGCGACGCGCGAGACGTGACCATCGCGTACTCCGTCTGGAACGACGACGGCATCTCGACAAGATCCGAGACGGTGAGGACGCTGCCGTGGCGGAAGGTCGTGAAGACGAAGGGCTTCACGAAAGGCGGGTCGCTCCTCATCAGCCTCAGCGGATCGGGAGGCACCGCCGTCTGCTCCGTGACCGTGGACCACGACACCCCCAAGACGTCCACCGCCTCAGGGCCGTCGGCCGCCGCTTCCTGCTCCGGGTTCTGAGGATGCCGCGACGACGTCGATGTCACCCGCCGATGGCGAAAGCCCCTCACCGGTTCGGCCGGCGGGGCCTTCGAGGGTGACGGCCGTTGAAGTCCGCCGGGCAGGTCAGTTGGGCACCTGCGGCCGGTCGGGGTCGGTCGCGGGGGCGACGGTCGCCGTGTCGCGCCGCTGCGCGGCATCGGCCGAGGCCGCGGCGTGCTGGTGGGCCGTCGGCCCCGACGGCTCGGGCCGAGAGGACCGCCGGTAGAGACCCAGGGCGAGGAAGACGAAGCAGACGCCCACGACGGAGGCGAACGCCGTCATGGTCGTCGATCCCAAGTGGCGATGCACGGGACCCACGGTGAGTGTGCCCCCGACGCCCATGCACACGTCCGCCCAGCCCCCGAGCCGCGGCGAGGCAACCGTCTTCCTGAACCACGGAGCGACCCAGCCGGCACGGATGGCGGCGGTGCCGGGGACAAGGGTCAGGGTCCAAAAGAGCCCCAGCAGGGCCCAGTCGATGACCTCCACAGCGAGTCCCCCATGCCACAACTGTGCGACTCGACGGCCGCCAGGCGTGATCTTCGCATGGCCACCGCGCCGCGGGTAAGGGGCCCGTACAAGGTGATGAACCGCTTCACGGGGACTCCGGCGAAAGCGGGTCGGCAGATCCCGCACCGGGAGACCAGGACCGAAGGACTCCGCGCACCGCACGGAAACGCAAGAGGCCCCGGATCTCTCCGGGGCCTCTTACCTGTGTGCACTCGGCAGGATTCGAACCTGCAACCTTCTGATCCGTAGTCAGATGCTCTATCCGTTAAGCTACGAGTGCTTGTTCTGTTTTTGTTCTTGTCTTCGCTTCCCGGGCTTTTGCCCCGCTCGCGGCGACAGGAAGAACATTACATGACTGCCGCCGCCATGTGAAATCCATTTGCCTCACCCCTTGTGAGCTGGGCAAACGTGCTTCTGGGCGCTTGCGGGCACCCCGGACACCGACGCGCTCGACGGCCCTCGCGGACCCCTGGAACGCCGAAACCCCGGTCCAATGGACCGGGGTTTCGGATCTTCGCGCGGAGGCGGAGGGATTTGAACCCTCGATGGGATGTAAGTCCCAAACCGCATTAGCAGTGCGGCGCCATAGACCGGACTAGGCGACGCCTCCCGCACAACCCCTCACGCGAGCGCGAGTGGTGCGTGCAGATGATGACACAGTCGAGCGGCGTGTCACCAATCGCCCCCCACGGTACTAGGCGGATACGCCGCACTGCAAAGCCCCCACGAGCACGCAACCGGGTGGGTCTCTCCGCGTTAGGCAGGTCATGTTGCGCCGACTGCTCCTCACCGCCGCCGTGTCAGCCACCGCCGCGCTCTCCTGGGCGCCCGGCGCCACCGCCGCCACCCCCTCCGACGCTCCCGGGGTGTCCCCCGTACCCGTGGCGTCCCCCGCCGGGCCCGCCACCGTGTTCACCGGCGGACCGTCGTCGCTGTTCCCCGGCGGGACCCCGGCGGCGGTCCGGGCCGCCGCCGCGTACGGCCGCTCCCTGCCGTCCCTCATGCCCCCGCCGGCCCGTCCGGACGACTCCGCCGACCGGCTGACCGTGACCGTCGCCGGTGTGGGCGGCGGCGCGGACGGGACCTTCGAGCTGGAGTGCCACCCCGCGGGCGGCACCCATCCGCACGCGACGGAGGCCTGCGACCGGCTGGACCGGATGACCACCTGGGGCAAGGACACCTTCGCCCCGGTGCCGCCGGACGCCCTGTGCACGATGGTCTACGGGGGTCCGGCCACCGCGCATGTCACGGGCACCTGGGCGGGGCGTCCCGTCGACGCGCGCTACGACCGCGCGAACGGGTGCGAGATCTCGCGCTGGAACGCCCTCGTCCCCGTCCTGCCCGGCGCCCGCGCGGAGCGCGGACGGGCCGAGGACACGGTGGAGTCACGGTGATCTCACAGTGCTCTCACGGTTCCGCACGGTGAAATGCGTGGTCACAGGTTCTACGCCGCTTCTGCGTCTCATATGTGTGCGACCTCCCTCTCATCCGGCATCGCGAGCGCAACCTCTGCCCGTAGACTCCGTCGCGTGACACACCGCGGGCCGGTTGGCAAGATGACCTCCGCGGTCGGCAAGGTGCGGTAACAGGGAGGAAGCGTCTCGTGAGCAGCAGGCCATCCCGAGGCGCTGCTCGCCTCGCAGCCATACTGGACGCGCTGCCTGATGCGCTGGTCCTGGTCAACGCCAACGGGACCGTCGTCAACGCCAACACGATCGCCCTGGAGGCCTTCGAGACCCCGGGCACCGCTCTGGTGGGCCGCGGGCTGCTCGATCTGCTTCCCGAGTTCGACTCCCGGCTGATCCCCGGCTCCATGCGGCGCCCCGACTCCACCGACGAGCGCGGGCGGACCAAGCCGACCCGGATGACCGCGCGGCGGACCGACGGCTCGGAGTTCCCGGTCGAGGTCACCAGCGCGAACCTGGAGAGCGGCCAGCAGGCCTACGACAACTACGGCCCCACCCCTGACGAGCTGCTGATGCTCGTCGTACGCGATCTCTCGGGCACCGTCGACACCGAGGCCGAGCTCGCGCGTTCGCAACGCCAGACCGAGATGATCCTGCGCGCGGCGGCCGAGGGTGTCGTCGGGACGGACACCGAGGGGCGGGTCGTTCTCGTCAACCCCGCCGCCGCCCAGATCCTCGGATACCGGGCCAGCGACCTCGGCGGCAAGGACCTGCACGAACTGATCCTGCACTCGCGGGCGGACGGCGAGGCCTTCCCCTTCGAGGAGTCACCGCTCGCCGACACCCTGCGCTCCGGGCGCAAGCACCGGGTGCGCGGCCAGGTGCTGTGGTCGAAGTCCGGGGACAAGGTCCCGGTCGACCTGACGACCTCTCCGGTGCGCGACGGGGACCAGCTCGTCGGTGCCGTCATGACGTTCACCGACCGGCGCCCGTACGACACCCTGGTCGAGGAGAAGGAAGCCGCCGCCACCCGGCACGCCGAGGAGCTGGAGCGGATCGGCGAGGAGCACACCGCCGAGCTGGCGAAGCTGCGGGAGCGGCACACCGCCGAACTCACCGAGCTGACCGAGGGGCACGAGGAGGAACTCGCCTCGGGCGAAGAGCGGTACGCGGCACTCGGCGAGCGGGAGAAGGACCGCTTCGAGGCGCTGGCCGCCCGGCACGAGCAGCTGCTCGCCGTCCTCGGCCACTCCCTGCGCGGCCCCCTCGACCAGTTGCGCGGCGAACTCGCCAAGCTCGCCGCCGACGACGCGGGGCAGCTGTGGCCGGAGGCCAACCAGGTGCTCCACCACCTCGCGGCCGGCTACTCGCGGATCACGACGCTCGTCGACAACGTCCTCGGCTACCAGCGCCTCGACGCGGGCATCGAGACGATCTTCCGTACGAACGTGATGCTGGACGCCGTGGTCGCGGCCGGTGTCGAGGGTGCCGTCGACCTGATCGGTCCCGGACGCGTGCAGTTCGCCGTGCACGCGCCGCCCATCGAGGCCGAGGTCGACCCGCAGCGTCTCGCGCGCGCCCTCGCCCACCTCGTCGCGGACGTCGCGGGTGTCGACGCGACCGGCAACGCGCCGGTGTCGGCGGGCGGTTACATGGACAACACGGTCGTCGTGGCGGCGGCGCAGCGCGGCGAGGTCGTCCGTATCGAGGTACGCGGGCCGTACGCCGGGGGAGACCCGGTGCACGAGCCGATCGTGCGCGGGATCGTGCGCGCGCACGGCGGTGTGCTCCAGACGCACGAGGTGCCCGGGATGAGCGGCAGCGCCTACGTCCTGGAGGTGCCCATCGGCGGCGGGGCGGGCGCGGTTCCGCTCGGCACCGGCGTGGCGGTCGGCGCCGAGATCGCCCTTCACGAGCAGGCCCCGCAGCAGAGCGGTGGCCGGCGGCGGGCCCGGCGGCCCTCCACGGACGCCTTCCTGGAGAGCGAGGAGCCGGGGGAGTCCGGACCGCAGGCCGTCGAGACGGCCGGCGCGACCGCTCCCACCGGGCGCCGTCGCCGCCGTGCGACGGAGGAGCAGGCGTCGGGCGAGCTGCCGGTCCCCGGACAGGAGCAGGCGGGCGACGGCACCGAGGACGGTTCCGGCGGCACCGGACGACGCCGCGGCCGGCCCAGCGCCGTCGAGGGCACGGGCGACACCCCGGCCGAGGGGGTGTCCGAGGGCGCGGTCGTGATGGCGGGCGAGCACGGATCGGGCACCGCGGCCGCGGGATCCGGGCTGGGCGGGACGGTGCCTCCGCAGGGGATGCCGGTACCGGCGGCCTCCGGACGCCGCGCACGCCGGGACGGCGAGCAGAACGCGCTGCCGGCGGCGCCCGCCGCGACGGCTCAGGACGACGGTCCCGACGACGACGGCACCACCGACGAGACGGGCCGGCCGACCGGCCGGCGCCGCCGTGCGCTGGCCGCGGCGGCCGAGCGTGCCGCCGCGCAGGACACGGGCGCCCGCGCGGTGTTCGCGCTGCCGCCGGCGGAGGCGGACCGTTCGCCGGAGTACGTACGGGCCGAGGCCCAGGCGCAGGCCGCCCAGGCACAGGCCGTCGAGGCCCAGGCCGCCCAGGTCCAGGCGGCACGGGCGCAGGTGGCCCAGGCCGCACAGGATCAGGTGCAGGCCCAGGTCGCGCTGGCCCAGCAGCCCGACGGCCGTCACGACGCGATGCGGCACGACCCCGACGACGATCACACCCCGCCGCAGCCGCACCCGGTCTCCGCCCCGACGGGCCGACGCCGTGCCCGTCAGGTCGCGGAACCGGCTCCCGAAGCGGCGCCCGGAGCACCCGCTCAGTCCGTCCCGGCGCAGGGGCTCCCCGGACAGCCGGTCCCGGCGCGGGGAATTCCCGCACAGGGCGTCCCGGTCCCCGCCACCGGCGGCCGGCCGGTTCCCTCCGGCCCGCCCGCCGCCGCGCAGCCGGGTTCCGCCCCGGCGGCCGCGATGCCGGGCGGCACGCCCGCTCCGGCGGCCCAGCCCTGGCCCGACGCGAACAGCGCCACCGGTGCGCAGCCCGCGCTCCCGGCGGCGGCCCCGGCCGCCAAGGCGGCCCCCGCCCCGCTCCCGCCGGAGCGCCCGGCCACGCGGGTCGCCCAGCCGCTGCCCGCCGAGGCGACGCCCGCGTCCGCCCCGGCCGACCCCAACTCGACGCAGGGCCGTGCCATAAGCGTGCGCACGCTCGGCCAGGGCGTTCCGTTCGCCCGTCAGGTCGCGGCGGCCCAGCCGGGCGGCGGCGTCCAGGCCCAGACCCCTCCCCCGCACGGGATGAACGGCGGGGGCCGCCGCCGCAAGCTCGGTACGCCGCCCGAGCCCGCCTCCGAACGCCCGGAGACGGCCGCGCGCGCCCTTCCGCAGGGTGCCGGACCCCGGCGGCCCGGCACCACCGAGGGCGCCGGACGGTCCTACGCCATAGGAGCGCCGGACGAGAACGCCGCCGAGGGCCCCGAGCCGCTCGACGGTCCCGGCGGTGCCGTCGAGGTTGCCGACCAGCCGCAGCCGCGCCCCGTGGACGACGAACTGCCCCCGGAGCCGCTGGACAACCCGCGGCGGCTGCTCGTGTGGCCGGCGCCCGACGCCGGCACCCAGCAGGCGCTGACCGACCGCGGCTACCGGCCGGTCATCGTCAACTCGCGCGAGGAGGTCGACGCGCAGATCGCCGCGTTCCCCGCCGCGCTGTTCGTCGACCCGCTGACCGGCCCGATCACCCGCACGGCGCTCCAGTCGCTGCGCCAGGCCGCCGTCGCGGCCGAGGTGCCCGTCCTGGTTACGGCCGGGCTCGGACAGGCGACGCGCGAGGCGGCGTACGGTGCCGACCCCGCCGTACTCCTGAAGGCGCTGGCGCCGCGCGACTCCGAGCAGCACCCGCCGCGGGTCCTGCTCATCGAGGAGCACGCGGAGATCGCGCTCGCGCTGACGGCGACGCTGGAGCGGCGGGGGATGCAGGTCGCGCGCGCCTCGACGGACGAGGACGCGGTCACCCTGGCCGCTCAGATGCGGCCGAACCTCGTGGTGATGGACCTGATGCAGGTACGGCGCCGACGGGCCGGAATCGTCGACTGGCTTCGGGCGAACGGGCAGTTGAACCGCACGCCGCTCGTCGTCTACACCGCCGCCGTCGACGCGTCCGAGCTGCCGCGGCTGGCCGCGGGGGAGTCGGTGCTGTTCCTCGCCGAGCGCTCGACGAGCGACGAGGTCCAGGACCGGATCGTCGACCTCCTGGCTCGCATCGGCACCAACTAGGCCCGTACTCGGGTCAGTACGTAGGTCAAAGTACGCGGGTCAGTGCGTCACGGCACGCCCCGCGTGTCTGCGAAGTGCGTGAGCCGGGCGGGGAGCTTGAGAGCTCCCCGCCCGGCTCACGTGCGATGTCCGCGTGTCAGAGCTTGGTCACGTCCAGGCTGCCCTCGGCGTACCTCTTGCGGATCACCTTCTTGTCGAACTTGCCGACGCTCGTCTTCGGGACGGCCTCGACGATCGACCAGCGCTCGGGGAGCTGCCACCTGGCGATCTTGCCCTCTTCGGCGAGGAAGGCGCGCAGCGTCTCGAAGTCGGCGGCGGACCCCTCCCTCAGGACGACGGTGGCCAGCGGGCGCTCGCCCCACTTCTCGTCGGGGACGGCCACGACCGCGGCCTCGGTCACGTCCGGGTGGGACATGAGGGCGTTCTCCAGGTCGACCGAGGAGATCCACTCGCCGCCCGACTTGATGACGTCCTTGGCGCGGTCGGTGAGGGTCAGGAAGCCGTCGGGGCTGATCGTGCCGACGTCACCGGTCTTGAGCCAGCCGTCCTCGCTGAACTTGTCGGCGGGACGCAGCGGTTCCCCGTCGTTGCCGCCGTAGTAGGCACCGGCGATCCACGGGCCCCTGACCTCCAGTTCACCGGCGGACTCGCCGTCCCACGGGAGCCGTTCGCCGCCGGGGCCGGTGAGGCGGGCCTCGACGCCCGCCGGGAAACGGCCCTGGGTGAGGCGGTAGGCGAACTCCTCGTCCGTACCGACCGCGTGGGCCGGCGGGCGGGCGACGGTGCCGAGCGGGGAGGTCTCGGTCATGCCCCAGGCGTGGCTGACGCGCATGCCCAGACCGTCGAAGGCGGCCATGAGCGAGGGCGGACAGGCGGAGCCGCCGATCGTCACCTGGGTGAGGGAGGAGACGTCACGGGGCTTGGCGGTGAGTTCGGCGAGCAGTCCCTGCCAGATCGTGGGGACGGCGGCGGCGTGCGTGGGCCGCTCGCTCTCGATCATCTCGGCGAGCGGCGCGGCCTGGAGGAAGCGGTCCGGCATCAGCATGTTGATGCCGGACATGAAGGTCGCGTGCGGCAGACCCCAGGCGTTGACGTGGAACTGCGGGACCACGACGAGGGTCGTGTCGAGGTCGGTGAGCCCCATCGACTGGGCCATGTTCACCTGCATGGAGTGCAGGTAGATCGAACGGTGGGAGTACACGACGCCCTTGGGGTCCCCGGTGGTCCCGGAGGTGTAGCACATGGCTGCGGCCTGCCGCTCGTCGATCGCCGGCCAGTCGTAGACGTCCGGCTTCCCGGCGATCAGGTCCTCGTAGTCGTGCACCCGGACGCTCGTGCCGTCGAGCAGCGACCGGTCGCCGGGACCCGAGACCACCACGTGCTCCAGCGTCGGAAGCTGGGGGAGGAGCGGTGCGAGCAGCGGGAGCAGCGAACCGTTGGCGATGACCACGCGGTCGGCCGCGTGGTTGACGATGAACACGAGCTGCTCGGCCGGGAGGCGGAGGTTCAGGGTGTGCAGCACGGCGCCCATGGAGGGGATCGCGAAGTACGCCTCGACGTGCTCGGCGTTGTTCCACATCAGGGTCGCGACCCGCTCGTCGCCCGTCACCCCGAGGTCGTCGCGCAGGGCGTGGGCGAGCTGGTTCGCCCGCCGGCCGGCCTCGCGGAAGCTGCGGCGGTGCGGTGCGCCCTCGCCCGTCCAGGTCGTGATCTGCGACTCTCCGTGCACCAGAGCCCCGTGCTCCAGAATGCGGGTCACGGTCAGCGGTACGTCCTGCATCGTGCTCAGCACGGCGTCCTCCCGGGGGCGACATTGCCTACGCGGTAGTAATGGGTTGCGCTGATTCTGCGCACATACCGCGCGGTATGTCACTAGGCCCAGGAATGATCGATCAGCGCAGGGCCCGCTCGGACACCGGACGGGGGCCCTCCTGGCGGACGGGGATCAGCTCGGGGTCCTCGCGCAGTTTGCCCAGCGCGCGGGAGACCGCCGACTTGACCGTGCCGACGGAGACCCCGAGGACCTCCGCGGTCTGGGCCTCGCTCAGGTCCTCGTAGTAGCGCAGCACCACCATCGCCCGCTGCCGCGCCGGCAGCTTGGTGATCGCCCGCCACATCGCGTCGTGCAGCGCCTGCTGCTCGGCCGGGTCGGCGGCGGGGAGCCCCTCCGGCTCGGGCAGCTCCTCGCAGACGAACTCGTCGACCTTGCGCTTGCGCCACTGCGACGTCCGCGTGTTCAGCAGGGCGCGCCGCACATAGCCGTCCAGGGCCCGGTGGTCCTCGATCCGGTCCCAGGCGACGTACGTCTTCGTCAGCGCCGTCTGCAGCAGGTCCTCGGCGTCGCTCGGGTTCGCGGTGAGCGACCGGGCGGTACGCAGCAGCACCGGCTGCCGCGCCTTCACGTACGACGAGAAGGACGGGTACGAAAGGGTCCGTGTCGCCCTGGTGGCGGCGTTCGAGGCGCTCGTACAGACGAGTGTGGTCATGACTCCACGCTAGGTTCGCCCCCTCGTCCGGCGGATCGGCCGCAGGTCCCGAAGCCATGTCCGCCTCAGGTTGTAGAACCGGGGTCGGCCTCACCTCCTGAAGGTGGACAAGGGGGCCATCCCCTCTGAGGGTTCACCCCTGAGAGACGGCCGCTGGTCGCGCTTCCCGTCCGGTGGTGGGTCGGGGCCGTGCCGGTGCATCAGCCCGCCGCCGTCGGGTGAGGCGTGAGCGTCGGTGGCGACGGGCATCGATGTACCGGCACGGCCCCTCCCGCGCGTCGCCGGATGCGGATGATTCGTGGTGGCGGCGGTCTCAGCCGTCGGCGCCGAGGATCAGGCCCGAGGTCGGAACCCCGGTTCCCGCGGTCACCAGCACCCGGCCGGCGCCCGGTATCTGGTTCACGGACGTGCCCCGCAGCTGCCGTACGCCCTCCGCTATCCCGTTCATCCCGTGCAGATACGCCTCCCCGAGCTGCCCCCCGTGCGTGTTCAGCGGCAGCCTCTCCTCGGCGACGAAGTCCGCGGCCTCGCCCGGCTTGCAGAAGCCGAACTCCTCCAGCTGCATCAGCACGAACGGGGTGAAGTGGTCGTACAGGATCCCCACGTCGATCTCCGCCGGGCTCATCCCCGCCGTCCGCCAGAGCTGCCGGGCCACCACGCCCATCTCCGGAAGTCCCGTCAGATCGTCCCGGTAGAAGCTGGTCATCTGCTCCTGCGCCCGGCCCGCGCCCTGGGCGGCGGCCGTGATCACCGCCGGGGAACGCGGCAGATCGCGGGCCCGCTCCACGGAGGTGACCACGAGCGCCTGGCCTCCGTCGGTCTCCTGGCAGCAGTCCAGCAGCCGCAGCGGCTCCACGATCCAGCGCGAGGCCGCGTGATCGGCGAGCGTGATCGGCCGGCCGTGGAAGTACGCCGCCGGGTTCGTCGCCGCGTACATCCGGTCCACCACCGCGACATGGCCGAACGCCTCGGGGGTCAGTCCGTAGGTGTGCAGATACCGCTGGGCCGCCATCGCCACCCAGGAGGCCGGGGTGAGCAGCCCGAACGGCAGGGCCCAGCCCAGCGCCGCGCCCTCGGCCGACGGCTCGCGCCGCTGCACGCCCGAGCCGAACCTGCGGCCCGAGCGCTCGTTGAACGCCCGGTAGCAGACCACGACCTCGGCCACGCCGGTGGCGACCGCGAGCGCCGCCTGCTGGACGGTCGCGCACGCCGCCCCGCCGCCGTAGTGGACGCGGGAGAAGAAGGACAGCTCCCCGATCCCGGCCGCCTGCGCGACGGTGATCTCCGGGCTGGTGTCCATCGTGAACGTCACCAGCCCGTCCACGTCCCCCGGCGTCAGCCCCGCGTCGTCGAGCGCGGCGCGCACCGCGTCCACCGCCAGTCGCAGCTCACTGCGCCCCGAGTCCTTGGAGAACTCGGTGGCCCCGATGCCGACGATCGCCGCCCGCCCGCCGAGACCGTCCCGCTTGCGCACACTCATACGGCACCGCCCGCGGACGGCTCGTCGGCGGCGTCGGGGACGGCGGACGACGGGGCGGTGACGGGCTCCGCACCGGAAGCGGGAGCCGGGACCGTCACCGTCACCGTGCCCATGACGTGCCGGCCGATGCCGTTGGCGCCGAGGATCCTCACGGTCGCCGTGTCACCGTCGACCTCCTCGACGGAGCCGGTCAGCACCATGGTGTCTCCCGGGTGATTGGGGGCGCCCAGCCGTATCGCCACCCCGCGCAGCACGGCGGCCGGACCGAAGTGGTCGGTCACATACCGTCCGACCAGGCCGTTGGTCGTCAGGATGTTCATGAAGATGTCCGGCGATCCCTTCGCCCGTGCCAGGTCCGCGTCGTGATGCACGTCCTGGTAGTCCCGTGAGGCGATCGCCCCGGCCACGATCAGCGTCCGGGTGATCTCGATCTCCAGCGGCGCCAGTACGTCGCCCACCCTCATGTCTCCGCCTTCCCGTTCGCGATCAACTCCCCCAGCTCCTGGAGGAGTTCGCCCCCGCAGCCCAGATACGCGTCCAGCTGCCGGCCCCACAGGAAGTGCCGGTGCACGGGGTGCGTCAGGTCGGCGCCCGCCCCGCCGTGCAGATGCTGGCCCGTGTGCACCACCCGCCGGCCCGCCTCGGAAGCCCACCACGCGGCCGTGAGGGCGTGCGTCGCGTACGGCAGCCCCTCGTCGCGCCGCCATGCCGCCTCGTACGCCGTCACCCGGATCGCCTCGGTGTCCATGTGCGCGTCGGCGGCCCGCAGTTGGACGCCCTGCCGGGCGGCGAGCGGCTGCCCGAACTGCTCGCGCGTGTTCGTGTGCTCCACCGCCCGCGCCAGCGAACCCGCGCACACTCCGGCCTGGAGCCCGGCGAAGGCGGTACGGGCCGTCGCCAGCACGTCGTCGTACGCGCCCGCGGAGCCCAGCGCCTCCCCCGGCGCCCCGTCCAGGGTCAGCCGCCCCGCCGACCAGGGCGCCGTCAGTTCCACCGGCTCGCTCGCCGCCGCCTCCGCGGTGCGGACCAGCCAGAGCCGGCGCCGGTCGTCGGCGACGAGCACGTGGGTGGCGTCGCGCAGCCACGGCACGGCGGGAAGGACACCGGTCAGCCTCCCGGACGGGGAGTGGGGCGGGGAAGCGGGCGGGGCGGCGGACAGCGCGCCCGGGCCCGCTATCGCCCCCGCCACCACCACCGTCCCGTCGGCGATCCCCGGCAGCAGCCGCTCGCGCTGCTCCGGCGAGCCGTGTGCCGTCACCGCGAGCAGTCCGTAAGCGCAGCTCGCGGCGAACGGCACCTGCGCCGTGGTGCGCCCCTGTTCCTCCAGCAGCAGCACGAGCCCGAGGAGCCCGGTGTCCGCGACCGCTCCCACCAGCCCTGCGGCGCACAGCTCCTTCCACAGTCCGGCGTCGCTGCCCGTCCCGGCCGCGGTGAGCCGTTCGTGGGTGGAGTGGTCGCCGAAGATCCGCGCGGCCAGGTCCGCGGCGGCGGCCTGCTCCTCGGTGGGGGTGAAGTCCATGTCAGCTCCCCTCGCCCGAGCGGCCGGCGGCAGCGGTGGCCCGGAAGACCGGTAGCTCCAGGTCCTCGTCGTAGCGCCGGAACGCGAGCCGCACCGGCATCCCGATCCGCACCTCGTCGTACGGCACGCCCACCACGTTGCTCACGATCCGCACGCCCTCGGCGAGCTCGACCAGAGCGACGGCGTAGGGAGGGTCGAAGGCCGGGAACGGCGGATGGTGCATCACGACGTACGAGTACACGGTCCCCTCGCCGCCCGACTCGACCGTGTCCCAGTCCGGGCAGCCGCACGCTCCGCACCCCGGCAGCCACGGGAATCTCAGCGTCCCGCAGGACGTGCAGCGCTGGATCAGCAGCCGATGCCGCCCGACGCCCTCCCAGAACCCGGCGTTGTCCCGGTTGATCACCGGCCGCGGACGCCTGCTCTTCGGCTCGGCGCTCCTTGTCGCGGAGTCCTTCGGTTCGGCGCTCCTTGTCGCGGAGTCCTTCGGTTCGGCGCTCCTTGTCGCGGAGTCCTTCGGTTCGGCGCTCTTCGTCCGCGCGCCGCCCGATGAACCCGGAGCCGCGTCCGTGATCTTCGGATGCCGGTGCGCCGGGGCGTACTTGAGGATGCGGAACCTGTGCGTCCCGGCGAGCTCGCCGCCCGCCCGGATGTCCATCCGCGTGGTGACGAAGTACCCGGTGCCCAGCTTGGTCGTCTTGCGCCCGGACACCGACTCGATCATCGAGTCGAAGGTGATCTCGTCCCCCGGGCGCAGCGGACGCAGATACTCCTGTTCGCAGTCGGTGGCGACGACCGAGGTGTATCCGGCGCCGTCGAGCAGGGCGAACAGCTCGTCGTAGGTCCCGGAGCGGCCGGGGCGGTCGGCGTGCCCGGAGAGGCCGCTCATGGTCCACGCCTGGAGCATGGTGGGCGGGGCCACCGCGTCCGGCCCCTCGTAGGCCGGGTTGGTGTCGCCCATGGCCTCGCACCAGTGCCGGATCATCGGCGCGTTGACGAGGTCCCGGCCGACACCCCCGGCGGTGGCCGCGCGCCCCTCGTACTCCTTCAGACGCTCCGACAACGCGTCCCCGTCACCCGCGGAGCGCTCCTCGTCCGCCTCCCGGCCGCTCACCGCCGCCCCCGCCTCATGCCGAGCCGCATCGTCGCGACGATCTCCCGCTGCACCTCGCTCACCCCGCCCCCGAACGTGTTGATCTGCGCCGCCCTGTTCATCCGCTCCAGTTCGCCGCCCCCGAACGCCGCCGGCGAACCGGAGCGGACCAGCGCCTCGGGCCCCACGATGTGCTGGCACATCCGGTACACCGCGACCGCGGACTCGGTTCCCATGACCTTCACGCCGCTCGCGTCCCCGGGCGCCGGACCGCCGGCTCCCACATCCCCCACCAGACGCCAGTTGAGCAGGCGGGACGCCGCGAGCCGCGCATGCACCTCGGCGAGCTGGAAACGCACCCACGGCTCGTCGGTCGCGCGCCGCCCGGTCACCGGATCAGGCGTACGGGCCGCCTCCAGCGCGGCCGCGTAGAAGTCCTCGGCCTGCATGCCGATCGCGGCGAGGGCGACCCGCTCGTGGTTGAGCTGGCTGGTGACGAGTCCCCAGCCGGCGTTCTCCTCGCCGACCAGGTTCCCGGCCGGGACGCGGATCCCGTCGTAGTAGGTCGCCGTGGTGGTCTGGCCTCCCACGGTCTCGATCGGTGTCCACGAGAAGCCGGGGGCGCCGGTCGGGACGAGCAGGATCGAGATGCCCCGGTGCCGGGGCGCGTCCGGGTCGGTCCGGCAGGCGAGCCAGATCCAGTCGGCGTTCTGGGCGTTGGACGTGAAGATCTTCTGCCCGTCGATCCGCCAGAACCCTCCCTCGCCGCCCGTCTCCCCGGCCGCCCCGGCCTCCCGGACGGCGCGGGTGCGCAGCGAGGCGAGGTCCGTACCGGCCGACGGTTCCGAGTACCCGATGGCGAAGACGAGGTCGCCCTTCAGGATGCGCGGCAGGAAGAACTCCTTCTGCTCCGCGCTGCCGTACTTCATGAGGGTCGGTCCGACGGTGTTCAGCGTGACCATCGAGACGGGGGCGCCGGCCCGGTAGGCCTCGTCGAAGAAGACGAACTGCTCGTCCGCTCCGCGCCCCTGCCCGCCGTACGCGACCGGCCAGCCGAGCCCGAGCAGACCGTCGGCCCCGATGCGGCGCAGCAGCGCCCGCTGCCGGGCGGGGTCGTCGGCGGGCGGCGGCCCGTCCGGCATCAGATCCCGGAAGTACGTGCGGAGTTCGGCGCGCAGCCGCTGCTGGCGCTCGGTGGGGGCGAGGTGCACGGTGGCGGCCCTCCCGGACCTCGTACGAACAAGGTTTTCTGACTGTCCGTCAGATACCGTTGCCTGTCAAGGTCACGGGCACCGCCCCGGACGAGCCGCCCACGGCGGGACAGGGGCACTCGCGCGCCACCCCGGAACACGTCCGCGCGACGGCGCCGAAGCACCGTCGCGCGGACGTCGCGAATCCCCCACCCCCCGAGCGCTACCCCCCGGAGAAGCGGGCGGCGGGCGGCGGCAGGGCCGCGACGGCGGCGAGAACGCGAGCGGTACGGATGCTTGCCATGCGGGTTCCTCCAGAAGCGGTTGCACGAACCGGCGGTGGGCCGGGACGTACGGGAAATACGGCTTGTTCCGGGGCGGTTGGCCGACCGCCCCGGCGTTGTCCACGACGTCGCGAGTCCAGAGCTGCCCAGCACATCCCCGGCGAACCCCACCGGAAGCCGTGATTCCCCCTCAAGCGTGAGGACATGTCGATAAACCCCCTTCACGCGGACAAAGTTCCTGCTCAGGCCCCTACGGTCCATCCAGACCGGGCCCGGCGCCCGCGGAAGCGTTCCGGCGCATTTTTCGGCCGATCTCGCCCCTCACCCGCCCGGCTCCCCCGTGAACCCGGAGAGCCCTTCCCTTTCTCGAACACTCGTACGATTATGGAGTCATGGCCACCATCGACCGGCGGGCCACCACTCTGGCCCTGGCCCACGCCCTGTCCGCAGCCGAGCGCGGACTCGCGGTGATCCCGCTGTCCCGTACGAAGCTCCCGGCCCTGCGCTCCCCCCATCGCGACGACCCCGACCCCCACCCGTGCCACGGCGAATGCGGCCGCTTCGGGCACGGCGTGTACGACGCCTCGACCGAGCCCCGGCGTATCCGCGAGCTCTTCGCCGCCGCCCCCTGGGCCACCGGCTACGGCATCGCCTGCGGGCTGCACCCGCACCACCTCATCGGCGTCGACCTCGACACCAAGTCCGACACCGACTCCTCGACCGCCCTGCGCGAACTGGCCCTGCGCCATCTCTTCACGATCCCGGACACGGTCGTCGTCCTGACTCCCAGCGGCGGCCGCCATCTGTGGCTGAGCGGACCGCCGGACGTCGTCGTCCCCAACTCGGCGAGCCGGCTCGCTCCCGGCATCGACATCCGCGGTGCCGGCGGCTACCTCGTCGGCCCCGGCTCGCGCACCGAACACGGCGTGTACGGGACGGCTCCCGGCACCTCCCGGCTCGCACCCGCGCCCTGCCCGCCCGAACTCCTGCGCCTGCTCCTGCCCCCGCCCCCGGCCCGCGCCCACCTCCCCACGCCTTCGGCGAGCGAACGGCAGGGCCAGGGACTGGTCCAGTTCGTCCTCGCCGCCCACGAGGGTCAGCGCAACACCCGCCTCTTCTGGGCGGCCTGCCGCGCCTACGAGAACGGCATCGGCCCCCAGCTGACGGCCCCGCTCGTCCAGGCCGCCGTCCGCACGGGCCTGACCGAGCGAGAGGCCCGCTCGACGATCGCCTCCGCGTCCCGGATGACGGCTCCTCCGCCCCCACAGCCATAGGAGGGACCGCACCGGGACAGGCCGACGGCCCCTGACCGATCTACCTGGTCAGGGGCCGTCCAACTGCGGTGGGTGTGGGATTTGAACCCACGGTGACTCGCGCCACGACGGTTTTCAAGACCGTTCCCTTAGGCCGCTCGGGCAACCCACCCCGCTCCGCCCGACCGGGTGGAGCGGGTACAGCGTACCCGGCTGCGAGCGCGTCGCGGAGGCACGGTCCGCACCGGATCCACCAGCGCCGATCCGGTTCGCGGGCGTCACCGGCCGGGTGCCCGCGGGGTCTGTCCGCCGCCGCGCCGCGCGCATCGGCCCCCATGGACGAAAAGCCGCTTTGGTGAATACTTCCGCCGCCGCGCGCTCACTCGATTGCCGCACACCTGAAGGCGGGGGAGCCGCGTTAGCGGAACATGGCGAAAGCAAGATCTCTCGTTCCGGCCGTCTCTGGAGCGGCGGCGGAGGGTCCGGCCTCTGCCCGCCCGGTACCGGCCGGGCGGCACGCGGTTCGAGCGGAACCCGACCAGCGGTGGAACGGCCCGGAACGCTCCGGCCGTAACCGCGCTCACGCGACCGGGACGAGTTTCCGTGAATGACGACTACCCGAATCTGTCCTTCGCCCGGTACGGACAGAATCCCGGATACCCCACCGAGGCGCAGACCGGCCCCTACGGCGACCCCGTGACCGCCCTGAACGAACAGGGCTGGGACCCCGTCGAGGAACTCACCTACCTCCTCCAGGACGCCGCGGCGGCGGAGCAGGAGGTCACCGTGCCGCCCCCGCGCAGCGAGCCGGCGTACGCCGACGAGTTCACCGGCGAATTCACCGGCGAGTTCACGGGCGAGTTCACGGGCGATCCGATGGACAACCTGGTGCAGATCACCGCCGAGTTGCCGCCGATCCGGCGCTCCACGGCCGGGCACCGCAAGGTACGGGTCCGCAACCGCCGCAACTGGCTCCAGACCGTCAGCTTCGTGCTCGCCGCGGTCGCCGCCGCCACCGTGTCGATGGTGAGCGTCTTCAGCGGCATGGTGGCCTACTCGCCGCTCCAGCGGATCGCGTCCAACGCGCAGAGCGGTACGGGACCTTGGTGGCCCCTTCTGGTCTACGGCCCCTGGATGGTGGCCTCGCTGTCGATCCTGAGAGCCGCTCTGCACCAGCGCCGGGCCGTGCACTCGTGGTACGTCGTCCTGCTGTTCTCCTCCGTCGCGATGATGTTCTGCGTGGCCGACGCCCACCAGTCGATCACCGGTGTGGCCACCGCCGTCGTACCCGCTCTGGCGTCGTTGACCTGCTTCCAGCAACTGATCCGTCAGATCACGCTGACCCGGCCGCCCCGCCAGAGCACGTCCCGCCACCGGCAGCGCCCCTGCCCGCCCGCGGCCTCGGAACGCACCAGCGGCAAGAAGCGGCCGGCGGCCGCGAAGAAGCCGCGCGTCTGACGCGTCCCGGGACCCGGCCCGGACGGAACCACCCGCACGCGAAAGGGGTGCCTCCCGGGAGAGACACCCCTTGCGAGCCGGATGGGACGGTCAGCTGTCGCCCTCACGGGAACCGAGGGTGACGTCGACCGTGTGGGTCTTGCCGTCGCGCGTGTAGGTGAGCTTGACGGTGTCGCCGGGCTCGTGGGTCCAGATCGCGCCGATGAGGGTCGGACCGCTGTCGACCACCATGCCGTCGAGCTTGGTGATGACATCGCCGGGCTTGAGGCCCGCCTTGGCGGCGGGACCGCCGGCCTCGACCGCCGCGGAGCCGCTCGCACCCTGCTCGGTGATCTTCGCGCCGCCCGTGCCCTCCTCCAGGGAGACCGACGCGCCGATCTTCGCGTACACCGGCTTGCCCGTCTGGATCAGCTGCTGGGCCACGTACTTGGCCTGGTTGATCGGGATCGCGAAGCCCAGGCCGATGGAACCGGACTGGCCGGACCCGCCGAGACCGCCGCTGCTCGACGACTGGATCGCCGAGTTGATGCCGATCACCGCGCCCGAGGCGTCGAGCAGGGGACCGCCGGAGTTGCCCGGGTTGATCGAGGCGTCCGTCTGGAGGGCGCTCATGTACGAGGACTTGCTGCTGGCACTGCCGTCGCTGGAGGCGACCGGACGGTTCTTGGCGCTGATGATGCCCGTGGTCACCGTGTTGGAGAGACCGAAGGGCGCGCCGATCGCGATCGTCGAGTCGCCGACGGCCACCTTCTCGGAGTCGCCGAGGACCAGCGGCTTCAGGTCCGAGGGCGCGTTCTTCAGCTTGATGACCGCGACGTCGTACCCCTGCGCGTGGCCGACCACCTCGGCGTCGTACTTCTTGCCGCTCGGGAAGGTGGCGGTGAGCTTGCCGCCGTCGACCGCGTCCGCCACCACGTGGTTGTTGGTCAGGATGTGGCCCTGCTTGTCGAAGACGAAGCCCGTACCGGTGCCGCCCTCGCCGTTCGTGCTCTGGGCCTCGATGGTGACCGTGCTCGGCAGCGCGCCGGCGGCCACGTTCGCGACGGTGCCCGAGGCGCGCTTGACCTCACCGCTGCTGCTCGGGGCGGAGACCGTCGTCGAGTCGGTGGAGTTGTCGTCGTTCTTGGCCAGCGAGTAGCCGATGCCGCCACCGACACCGCCGGCGACCAGCGCGGCCACCAGCACCGCGGCGGCCAGACCGCCGCGCCCGTTCCTCGGCTTCGGCGCGGGCTGCTGGTAGGAGGAACCCCAGCCGCCGGCACCCGAGCCGCCGTCGGCGTACGACGGGGTGGCGGGCGGCGGAGGCGGCCAGCCCGCTTCGGGGGCGGAGCCCTGGGTCGGAGCCTGCCCGTAGGGGTCGGCCCCCTGCCCGGCTCCGTCCGACGCGTAGGCCGGCATGCCCATGGGCGCCGACGCGTGCTCCGGTGCGCCGGGCACCGCGGGGATCGGAGCGGTCGGCGCGCCCCCCGCGTGCGAGGCGCCCTGCGCGGAAGCAGCGGGAGTTTCCACCGGCACAGGAGGTGCGGACGGGGCCGGGGGTACTGCGTTGCCCTCGTTCTCGGTGCTCACAGCTCTTCTCCTCGATCCACGGCTGTTGTTTCTCGGTCGCACTCGGTCACGCCCACGCACACTTGTCGATGGCCCGGCGCGATTCAGCTGTGCATGTGCTTTTGTACGCCGTCAGCTTTTCCCACAGGGCGTCAGGGCACCATAAGCGGTGGCTGTGCGTCCGAGGCCATCCTTTATAACGGACTTTTATTACCAAAAGGAATGTCTTGCGACATATCTCACCTCACGCTCGCCCGGCGACGGTGGCACCATGACGCGGTGACCCTCGCACGACAGCACCCGATTCAGGTCGTCGCCCACCGCGGAGCCTCCGAAGAGGCCCCCGAGCACACCCTGGCCGCGTACAAGAAGGCGATCGAGGACGGTGCGGACGCCCTCGAGTGCGATGTACGGCTGACCGCCGACGGCCATCTCGTCTGTGTCCACGACCGCCGCGTGAACCGGACGTCCAACGGCCGCGGAGCCGTCTCGGCCCTGGAGCTCGCCGAACTCACCGCACTGGACTTCGGCTCGTGGAAGAACCGCGACGAGTCACCCGACTGGGAACACGCTCCCGGGAGCCTGACGGACACCTCCGTCCTCACCCTGGAGAAACTGCTCGAACTCGTCGCCGACGCCGGCCGCCGCGTGGAGCTGGCCATCGAGACCAAGCACCCGACCCGCTGGGCGGGCCAGGTCGAGGAGCGGCTGCTCCAGCTGCTGAAGCGCTTCGGCCTGGACACCCCCGCCTCCCCGGCCGAGTCCGCGGTGCGCGTCATGAGCTTCTCGGCGCGCTCGCTGCACCGCGTCCGGGCCGCGTCCCCGACCATGCCGACGGTCTACCTGCTCCAGTTCGTCTCACCCAGGCTGCGGGACGGACGACTGCCCGCCGGTGTCCGGATCGCGGGCCCCTCGATGCGGATCGTACGCAGTCACCCGGGGTACATCGAGCGGCTGAAACAGGCCGGTCACCAGGTGCACGTCTGGACCGTGAACGAGCCCGAGGACGTCGATCTCTGCGCTGAACTGGGCGTCGACGCCATCATCACCAACCGCCCGCGCGCGGTGCTCCGCCAACTGGGCCGCTGACCTGGCCCTGCCTGCGGCGGGCCGGCTCCCGGAAAACGCCAGGACCACCCCCCGGAAACCGTCGAGAACCGGCCACACGGTCACAGGGAGTGCACCGGCGCGTTCGTTCCGCATTCGATCGTTACGAGTGCGTCAGCAGACGTCGATTGGCCGGTTTCCGGTCCAGTCCAAAGGGGCATTCACTCCGTGGCGTGGGGTGAAGGAGGTCTCGGGGGTGGCGTTGGTGGTGGCACAGGAGGTGCCCACGTCGTCAAGCATGGCCGTACCCCATGGCCCTGCGGGCGTGGGAGAAGCAAGGCACCGGATGCGCGATCAACTGCGTTCGGGGGGCGTGGCGGAAGCGGTCGTGGACGACGCCGTACTGATCCTTTCGGAATTGCTCAGCAACGCGTGCCGTCATGGCAGGCCCCTGGGCGACGCCCTCGCCGGCGACGGCGACGTGCGGGCGGCCTGGCGTATCGACCCCGCCGGACGGCTGACGATCGAGGTGACGGACGGCGGCGGCCCGACCCGCCCGGTACCCGCCACCCCGTCGGTCACCGCACGGGGCGGCCGCGGGCTGAACATCATCACGGCGCTGGCCAAGGACTGGGGTGTACGGGACGACATCCACGGCGAGGTCACCGTGTGGGTGGTCGTCCAGGACAACGTACAAACGGCGCACCGGCACGACGACTTCGCTACGCGCGTCGCGTCACCGAGGGTGTCGGGGATCTCCGGTCTGGACTTCGTGGACGCCTTCGACGACCTCGACTGAGCCGGACCGGGGCGCGCGGACCGGCCGCCGGGCTCCGTGACGACGCGGTGCGTTGTCCACAGGATCCCGTCGGTCTCCCTGCGAACGGCTAGGCTCGCGCCAGTACGAGACGAGCCGTGATCGGGAGACACCCACGATGGCCAAGAAGCGACCCCAGACGAAGGCCAAGCAGCCGCAGTTGAAGGACGGCGGCGAGATCCCGGTCGTCGGAGCACGCGAGCCCTGCCCCTGCGGCAGCGGCCGCCGGTACAAGGCCTGCCACGGCCGGGCCGCCGCGCACGCCGCGACCGAGCTGGTGCACCGCCCGTTCGAGGGCCTGCGGGGCGAGGGCGACTGGGTCGCGCTGCGCGAACTGGTGCCCGCCGCGACGGTGCCACTGACGCTCAAGGAGAGCCTGCCCGAGGGCGTTCCCTCGGTCACCCTCGCCACGGTCCTGCCGATGGCGTGGCCGGCGCTGCGCCGCGAGGACGGCTCGGTGCTGCTCGGCCTGCAGAACGACACGCCGTCCGGCGACATCAGCCGCGACCTGGCCGACACCCTGCGGCGCGCGCTCGTCGCACCGCCCGGCACCCCGGTCGAGGGGCGGCGCGCCCCGGCGGACGGTCCCCGGCTCCAGGACCTGCTCGACCCCGAAGGCGCCTTCGAGCCAGTTGTGCACAGCGGCTTCGAGTTCTGGGTCCCGGACGCGGAGAACGCGACGCCCGAGGTGACCGCCTCGCTGGAGCGGGCCAACGCCGCCGCCATCCCGACGGTCAAGCTCTCCGGGGTCGACGCCGCCTACTGGTGCGAGACGCCCGACAAGAACCACCTGCGCTGGGTCATGCCGTACGCCGAGGAGCAGCTTCTGGACGCTCTCGCGCGGCTGCACGCCGAGGGCCGTTCGAGCCTCGGGGAGGGCACCCGGCTGGTCGGTTCCTTCCGTGCGCACGGGCTCACGGTCCCGGTCTGGGACCTGCCGAGCGGTGTCACGGCGGACGACGTCGAGAAGCCGGCGGCGGAGTTCGCCGAACACCTCGCCACCGCTCTGGCCATGGACACGCCACTCACGGCGGACGAGCGCCGCGCACGCGGGGGGCTCACCAACCGCCAGGTGACGCTCAGCTGATCCACAGCGAACCCACAGGACGGGAAACTGACCGACCGGTCAGCTGGTCAGGGTCTCGGAAGCGGGTGACTCCTGTCACAACTCCCCGTTGTGACAGGTAAATCCGTGTCCGAATAGCCGAGATCGAATTTGCGAACCGCCGATCTCTTGTTACCGTTCGAGTAGCCCGGTTGCTGGTGCATCCCCCGTCGCCAGCAACCGGGTCTTTCCATGTTCGGAATCCCGAACGATATCAATCGCCTTACCGGCGGCCCGAGTTGCTTCCCGAGCGCAGCAGCAGCGGCCCTTCGCCGCTCCGCGCGAATTCCGCGACCGCCGAGTACGCCCCCGGCTCACCCGCCGTGTGTTCCCTGGGCGTCTCGCACGCCCCCGGGTCGTCCTCCGCGTCCACCGCGCAGTTCATCTGCACCGTGCGGCCCCCAGGAGCCATCAGCGTCAGGGCCGAGCTCAGCGACTCGCCGGTCGCGTTGCGGTAGTAGGTGCGCGCCCAGGTCTCCTCGCCCTGCGTCAGGACACAGGTCTGCGCCTCGACGCCGTCGGGCGAGGAGAGTTCGGGACCGCACCGGGCGGCGGTGGCGAGACCGAGGCCGAGCCGCGGGGAAGAGCGCCGGGGTGCGGGCGACGGCGGCCGGCCGTCCGCGGCAGCCGTCCCGCGCGCGGACGGGGAGCCGGCGTCGCCCACCGGGCCGGCCGAGGCCACGGCCAGCGGCAGGGCGAGGACGAACGCCACGACTCCCGCCAACGCCACCAGGCGGACCCTTCGGGGGTCCGGTCCGCCGCCCGGCGGCGCCTCGGCCCCGTACTCCCCCGAATGACGCTGCATAGGCGGACGATAACGAGCGGGGGAGGGCGCGCGGCTCGCCGCGCGCCGGACCCCCCTACAACTCGGGCGCGCTCACACCCGTACGAGTGAGTGCCTCGACGACGGCATCCACCACGGCCTCGACGCCGGGCACCCAGGGGGCGGCCGAACCGGGCAGGGGAGCGCGCTCCCAGCGGATCTGCCCCTGGCCCGTCTCCGACGGCGGCAGCGCGATGTAGCCGCCCTCGCCGTGGAAGCGCAGGGAGCCGGGGACGAAGTCCTTGGCGTAGAGCAGTTCGCCGAGCTGTTCCATGGAGTACGGGGCGACGAGGATCGCCCAGCGGGAGGGAGAGGCGACGACCGGGCCGAGGCGCATGCCCGTGCGGTCGAGGGCGTCCAGCGCGCGGGCCGCCGCGAGGGCCGGCAGGCTCACCGCGCACGGGGCGCCGCCCCCGGTGGCCAGCACGATGGGGGCCGAGGGCCGGTTGGTCCACCACCAGCGCACCATGCGCTCGTCCGTGGTGGCCGCGAGGAGGCCGGGGTCGAAGGGATGGGCGCCCGGCACCGTGCACTCCGGGTCGGGGCAGCCGCAGCGGGCACGCCCCTGCGGGTCGGCCGCCACACCCGGGAGTACGGGCCAACGCCATGCCGTCGCGAACGTCAGGGCCGCGCTGAGCATCTCAGGCCTCCCGTTGTTTCGCCTGGACAGGAGCCTGCGTCGCCTTCCGAGGATCTCGCGCATGAGCGCTCGTTCCTTTCCGTTGCACGCCTGGCAACACCGAGGATCACATCACACCATGTGTCGATCACTTCACTGTGCGTACCTGCTGGCGCATCACACCCCTGCTGGAGACAAGGGGAACCCCTCTGGGCCGAGCATGTGGCTGTGTCCGCGCCCATACCGCGTACATCCAAAGCATGGGCATGGCGTGGGGTGGCGGCGCCTGGCGTTTTACGTCCCGCGTATTCCTAGCCGCCTCCGCCACGGGAGGATGGGGCACGGTCGTCGGTGGTTAAGACGCCCGGGTCCGTCGCCAGGTTCCGGGCGGATCTCAACCACCCCTGGCCTTCACCGAGTACGTACCCATCACGACCGCTGTGACGCTCCGTCGAACGAGGCCAGTCGACCTCAATAAGCCGTTGCCCGAGTCAGTTTTAGGCCAATTTCAATTTCCCGCAAGGGTTACCACCGGTCGCACGGACACCAGGAATCCCGGCAGGACAATGCTGGACATCCCCTCACGAGTACGTGTACATGTGGAGACACCGCTAGCGGCGCAGAACGACATGGGGGTTTGCGATGCTATTGAGCAAAACGCACCGGTCGGAAAGCCGGACGTCATGAACGCCCCTCACCTTCCGAAAGTGGCCGGAATCGATTCAACGGTTCCCTCGCCCGCACACACTGTCGCGCCGGCGCCCGCTCCCACGGGCGCGGCGGCGGCAGCCCCGCCGGCCGGCCCCGGAGCGGCTCTCCAGGACCGTCTCGCGGGCTGGGTCTCGGACCTCACCACGCTTCACGAACTCACCGAACGGGTCGCCCGCACCGCGACACTGGACGACGCGCTTCAGGAACTGCTGCGCGCCGGAGCCGCCCTCGTGGGCGCCCGGCGCGGCCTCGTCGTCATGGAACCGGGCGACGGACTGGGCCCCGACACCACGATCGGCCTCGGCCTCGCCCGAGCCGACCTCGGCCACATCGAGACGGTGCCGCGCAGCTCCATGTCGTACGGGAAGATCCTGGACGGGCTGCCGGGCGGCGAGGGCGAGATCACCCAGCCGGACCTCCTCTCGGAGGACGGACTCGACCCGCGCCACCGCGAGGTCGCCGCCCGTCTCGGCTACGCCGCCAGTTACGCGCTGCCGCTGTCCACCGAGGCGGCCGGCCGTCTCGGGGCCGCCGTGTGGCTCTACGACGAGCCCGCCGAGCCGGTGGAACGCCAGCGCCATCTCATCGGCCTCTACACCCGCCACGCCACGGAGCACCTGGCACGGCTGCTGGAGCTCGAACGCGCGCGGACGTGCGTGACGACGATGTCCGAGGAACTGCTTCCCCCACGGCTGCCCCGGGTCTCCGGCGTCCAGCTCGCCGCCCGGCACCGCACCGGCCCGCGCGGCGGCGGCGACTGGTACGACGCGCTGCCGCTGCCCGACGCCGCGCTCGGCCTCGCGGTCGGCTCCGTCACCGGCTCGGGACCCAGCGCGGTCGCCGCCATGGGCCGGCTGCGGGCCTCCCTGCGGGCCTACGCCGTCATGGAGGGCGAGGACCCGGTCGCCGTGCTCTCCGACCTCGAACTGCTGCTGCGACTGACCGAACCCGCGCGCTCCGCCACCGCCCTGTTCGCGTACTGCGAGCCCGCCCTGCGCAAGATCACGCTCGCCGGCGCCGGACACAGCCCGCCCCTGGTCATCGGACCGCGGCGAACCGAGTTCGTGGAGACCTCCCTGTCCGCGCCCCTGGGCATGCTCGCCTGCTGGGAGGCGCCGAGCGTCGAACTGACCGCCGACCCCGGCGAGACCGTCCTGATCTACACCGACGGCCTGCTGCACCGCACCGGCGATCCGATGGACCGCGCCTTCGCCCGGCTGCACGCGGCGGCGGCGAGCGTCCCGAGGACGCTGCGCGACGACCCCGGCGCGATCGCCGACCACGTGCTGCGCGGTGTGCTGCCGGACGGTCTCGACGAAGCCGACAGCGACGAGGACGTCGTCCTCCTGGCGGCCCGCTTCGAGTGAGAGGGCTCACACCCGGTGTAACAGGTCCTCCGGCCCTGGGCCCCCTTCAGTACGTCCGTACGATGGGGAGGTCCAAAGTCGTATGAAGGAGGCAGACCGTGTCGGAGGCGCTCACCCCGGAGACCCCGGAAGCCGTACTCGACGAAGCCGCTGACGAAGCGGGCGAGGAAGAGCCCATCAAGCAGCGCAAGAACGGCCTGTACCCGGGCGTGTCCGACGAGCTGGCCGACAGCATGAAGTCCGGCTGGGCCGACACCGAGCTGCGGGACCTCGAACCCGTCGCCCAGGCCGGGTACACCGCGGCCCGCCGCGCCGCACTGTCGGCGCGCTTCCCGGGCGAGCGCCTGGTGATCCCCGCGGGCAACCTGAAGACCCGCTCGAACGACACGGAGTACCCCTTCCGTGCCTCCGTCGAGTACGCGTACCTCACCGGCAACCTCACCGAGGACGGCGTCCTCGTGCTGGAGCCAGCCGCCGAGGGCCACAAGGCCACGATCTACCTGCTGCCGCGCTCCAACCGTGAGAACGGCGAGTTCTGGCTGTCCGGGCAGGGCGAGCTGTGGGTCGGCCGCCGCCACTCCTTGGCCGAGGCCGAGCGGCTGTACGGCATCCCCGCCTCCGACGTCCGCGAGCTGCCGGCCGCGCTGGCGGAGGCCGCCGGTCCGGTCCGCGTCGTACGTGGCTACGACGCCGCGATCGAGGCCGCGCTGACCGACAAGGTCACCCGCGAGCACGACGACGAACTGCGCGTCTTCCTGTCCGAGGCCCGGCTCGTCAAGGACGAGTTCGAGGCCGGCGAGCTGCAGAAGGCCGTCGACTCCACCGTGCGCGGCTTCGAGGACGTCGTGAAGGTCCTCGACAAGGCCGAGGCCACCAGCGAGCGCTTCATCGAGGGCACCTTCTTCCTGCGCGCGCGGGTCGAGGGCAACGACATCGGCTACGGCTCGATCTGCGCCTCCGGGCCGCACGCCTGCACGCTGCACTGGGTGCGCAACGACGGGCCGGTCCGCTCCGGAGATCTGCTGCTGCTGGACGCGGGCGTGGAGACCCACACCCTCTACACCGCCGACGTCACGCGCACGCTCCCGGTCAACGGCACGTTCACGGAGATCCAGAAGAAGATCTACGACGCCGTGTACGACGCCCAGGAGGCCGGTATCGCGGCCGTCCAGCCAGGCGCCAAGTACCGCGACTTCCACGACGCCGCGCAGCACGTGCTGGCCGAGCGTCTCGTCGAGTGGGGGCTCCTCGAAGGGCCCGTCGAGCGCGTCCTGGAGCTCGGCCTCCAGCGCCGCTGGACCCTGCACGGCACCGGCCACATGCTCGGCATGGACGTCCACGACTGCGCCGCCGCGCGCACCGAGACGTATGTCGAGGGCACGCTGGAGCCGGGCATGTGCCTGACCGTCGAGCCGGGCCTGTACTTCCAGGCGGACGACCTGACCGTGCCGGAGGAGTACCGCGGCATCGGCGTCCGGATCGAGGACGACCTCCTCGTCACCGAGGACGGCAACCGGAACCTGTCGGCCGGCCTGCCGCGCCGCTCGGACGAGGTCGAGGCCTGGATGGCATCCCTCAAGGGCTGACGCCGCGCCCGCGAGGGCGGATACGAGACCGATGGCCGGGCACCTTCCGAGGCACCCGGCCATCGGTGCGTCCGGGGTCGGCCCCCGGACCCCGACGCGCCCAGGGGCGGATTCCGGTTCGGTGCCGGAGTGGATCTGGGTGGGGTGGACGGGGCGTCAGGCGCGTGGGGGCGGCAGCGCGTCCACGAACAGCGCGCCCGCGAGCAGGCCGCCGCTGCCCCGGGGGCTCCATCCGCGCGTGTGGAGGTCCTCGTCGAGGACGGCCAGGCCCGAACGCCCCGCGTCCGTGGACGTACCCCCCGCTTCGAGCACCCCCCGGGCGCCGGCCTGGACATGGCGGAGGCCATGGGGTCCTGCCGTGTACAGCAACTCGGTGTCCTGGAGCGTGGCCATGACGGCCATAAGCGCGTCGAGCCGGGCGCACGGTTCGGACGCGCCGGCCGCCCGGGCGGTGGCGAGCGCGTCCAACGCCCTGCGCACGTGCGGGAACCCGGCACGCGCCTCACCGCGCGCACCGGCCGCGCCGTACGTCGCGGAGACGGACGAGCCGCGGGAGGGCCGCCGCGGTGCCCGCCGGTCGGTGTGCGCCGCGATCCGCTTGGCCGCCGCGGTGACATCGGCTCCGGTGGCCCCGGGGTCCAGCGCCGTCGCGGCGACCAGCAGCCCGAGAACCCACAGGGCACCGCGGTGGCCGCCGCCCGTCAGGGCCACCGAGTGCTCGGTGCACCGGCCGATCGAACCCAGCTCCGCGCGGAGTTCGGGCGTGGCACGGCCGGTGCGGCGGGCGGCGGCGGCCATGGCCGCGAGGCCGGGGGTGAGCGCCTTGGCTGACCAGCGCAGGGAACACAGATCCCGCCGGGTGGCCCGCGCGCGGAGGTCACGGGGGTCGGGCAGTCCGGGTTTGGGGGTCAGTTCCAGCTGCCGGGTGAGCGCGGCCACCGCGGCCCGCGCCAGAACCTCGTCGTCCTCGCGGCTGCTCATCGACGTAACCCCTTCTCATGACGACGCCGGCGGGAAGGCGGCAGAGCCGGGGCCGGCCACGTGCGAAGGGAACCTAGACCCGCCGGCTCTCAAGAACCTGGGCGCGCGCTGTCACTGGCCTGTGGACTCCGGGAGGGGCGAGAAGCCGAGGGCCGGGGCGCGTGGCACGGAGGCCCCGCCGGATTCCACCCGGCACGGCCGGACGCCGGCACCCTCCGGCACGGCCGGACGCCGGCGCCCTCCGGCACGACCGGACGCCGACGCCCTCCGGCACGGCCGGACCTCGTCGCCGTACGGCGCGTCAGGCCGGGAGGCGCGTACGGCGCGTCAGGCCGGCAGCAGCGAGGGGACCGTCTTCCATTTGAGGATCTTGTCGAAGCTCACCACCGCACCACCGCGCCCCGGCCTGTTGCCGATGTGGACGTGGTCGGCGAGCTCCCGGATCAGGCACAGCCCCCGGCCGTGCTCCGCGTCGTCACCGGCCCGGCGGAGCAGGGAGCGGGCGTTCCCGGCCGGGAAACCCGGGCCGAAATCGGTGACTTCGATGCGGAACTGGTCACCGTCGAGGTAGGCCGTCACGCGGTACGCCTCGCAGGAAGAGTCCCGCATGTCGTCCCCGCCGTGTTCGACGGCGTTGGCGCAGGCCTCGGTGAGAGCGACGGAGAGGTCGTACGAGATGTCCGGGTCGACACCCGCGCTCTCCATCGTGCCGAGCAACAGGCGTCTGGCGAGCGGAACACTCGCAGCCTCGCGCCGCAGATGGAGTGACCACCAGATGCTCATGCTCCAGCCTCCCGGCCGCGGCTCGACATACCGTTACGTATTGCCGCAACCGCCCGTGCGCAATCGCATACACGACGTGATGCCGCCCATACGGCCGACGCGCTCACATGAGGCGGCGGTGTATGCGCGAGCGATCCGGCGCCCGACGACGGCCCTTCGGCCGACCGCCGTCCGGCGGACGGACCGGTCACAAGCCATCAATCGGACCTGCCGTACGGGGCGTCGGGGCCCAGTGCGATGATGAGCCCGCCATGACTGCCCCCCACCAGCGTTCGGCGCGCTCCGGAGCAGGCCTCCGGACCCTGAGGGCCGCGGTGTTCGCCGCGGTCTGCGTCGTGCTGGCCGCGGCCGGTCACGGGATCGCCTCCTGCGCCACGGTCCCCCTGTGGACGCTGGGCGCGGGCTTCGTCGCGGTCTTCGCGGTCGCCGCGGCGCTGGCGGGCCGCGAACGCGCGCTGCCGGGCATCGTGGCACTTCTCGCGCTCGGCCAGACGGTGCTGCACACGCTCTTCGGACTCGGTCTGCGGACCGGTACGACGGGCACCGGGTCGTCGATGGGCGCGATGGCGCCCGGGATGCCGACGTCCGACGCCACGCTCGTGGAGCGGGCCGCCCGCCTGGTGTGCGGGACGGCCGCGGCGGCGATCAGCCCCGCCCAGGCCATGAAGATCCTCGCCGACGCGCGGATCGACACGGGTATGACCGGCATGACCGGCATGACGTCGTCCATGCACCATGCCGGGGACGCCGTGCCCACCGTCGCGGGGACCCCGATGCCGGTGCTGCCCTCCGTGTCGATGCTGCTCGGCCACGTGCTCGCGGCCGTCGCCGCCGGATGGGTGCTGCGCCATGGCGACCTGGCCCTCCTGCGGCTCATGCGCCTGTCGGCGCAGGGCGTCACGGAAGCGGCGCTCGTACGCTCCTTGCGAGCCGCCCTGACCCTCGTACGCGCCCTGCGTACGGGACTTCCCGGGGCACCCGAGATCGCGCGCACGCCCCACACCGCGCTGCTCGCGCCCCTCGCTCCCCGGACGACCGCTCTTCAGCACACCGTCGTCCGGCGCGGGCCCCCCGCCTCCACCGCGTTCACCCTCGTCGCCTGACACGACGCGCCGCTTCACGGAGATCCACGGAATTCCCCGGTCCCGGAGTCCTCGACCCCACGGACCGCACGGGCTTCACGGACCTTCTCGAAGGGGACGCGGTCGTGCCGCACGCGCGCGTGCCCGCCGGGTCTCCCCGGGGTGCCACTCTCGCCCCTTCCACGGGACACCGAGGCGCCCGCGCGTCCCCTTCGTCACCGGACTGAATGTGGAGTGTTTCCTTCCATGAAGGCTTCTCGCCTCGCCGTCGTCGGCACCGCCGCCGCCACCGCCGTTCTCGCCCTGTCCGCCCCCGCGTTCGCTCACGTCAGCGTGCAGCCCGAGGGCGCGGCCGCCAAGGGCGGCTACACCGTCGTGAACTTCAAGGTGCCCAACGAGCGCGACAACGCCTCGACCACCCAGGTCGAGGTGAACCTCCCGGCCGACCATCCGCTGGCCTCCGTCATGCCGCAGCCGCTCGACGGCTGGACCGTGAAGGTCACCAGGTCCAAGCTGGACAAGCCGGTCACCGCGCACGGCGAGAAGATCAACGAGGCCGTCACCAAGGTCACCTGGACCGCCGACGGCAAGGGCATCGAGCCGGGCTTCTTCCAGAAGTTCCCGCTGTCCATCGGCGCGCTGCCCGAGGACACCGACTCGCTCGTCTTCAAGGCGATCCAGACGTACTCCGACAAGGAGATCGTGCGCTGGATCGAGCCGCAGAAGGAGGGCGCCGAGGAGCCCGAGCACCCGGCTCCGACGCTCGTGCTCACGGCCGCGACCGAGGGCGGCCATCACGGGTCCGCCGCCGCGGAGGACGCCGACCACACGGAGGAGACCGCCGAGCACACCGACGAGGCGGCCTCCGCCACGGACAGCAGCGACACCACCGCGCGCGTCCTCGGCGTCGCGGGCATCGTCGTCGGCCTGGCGGGCGTGGCGTACGGCGTCCTGGCCGGCCGGCGGCGTACGAACGCCTGAGGTGCCGGCACACACCTGAGGCACGGAGACACACACGCTCCTGGTGGGCACCGGAGGGTCACGGACGCGGCCGCGCGGACCTGCTCCCGGTCCCGCCCGGCCCGGCCCCGCGGCCGCGTCCGACCCCCGGTGCCCACCGGAGCGCTCACATCTGGGACATTTTTCTATGCGCAAGAAGACGTACGCGATGACCGCCCTGTTCGCCGCCGCCGCTCTGGCCCTCTCCGCCTGCGGCAGTGGCGACGACGGCGCCGGGAACGAGCCGGTCGCCGCCGTGTCCGCCGAGGCCGGCTCCACCAAGGCCGCGACGGTCCTCGACAACCCGTTCGAGAAGCCGGACCTCGTGCTCACCGACACGACCGGCAAGAAGTACGACCTGCGCGCGGAGACCAAGGGCCGTCCCACGCTCGTCTACTTCGGCTACACCCACTGCCCCGACGTCTGCCCCCTGACGATGAACAACCTCGCCGTCGCCAAGAAGCAGCTCCCGAAGGCCGAACAGGACAAGCTGCGCGTCGTGTTCGTCACCACCGACCCGGCCCGCGACACACCCGCCGCGCTCGGCACCTGGCTCAAGGGCATCGACCCCGACTTCATCGGCCTGACCGGCGACTTCGCCACGATCCAGGCCGGTGCCCGCCGCCTCGGCATCACCATCGAGCCGACGACCAAGGACAAGAACGGCAAGACCGTCTCCGTGCACGGCACCCAGGTCATCGCCTTCTCGCCGAAGACCGACGCGGGTTATGTGCTGTACGGCGAGGGCGCCACCGTCGGCGACTACACCAAGGACCTGCCCAAGATCGCCGAGGGGAAGACCCCGTGAGCCGCCGTACGGGCCGCCGCGCGGGACTCCTCGCCGCCTGCTCCCTCGTCATCGCCGCCACCGGGACCCTGGCGGGCTGCGGCTCGGGCGACTCCTCGTCCCCGGCCGCTCCCGAACTGGAGGTCACCGGCGCCTACATGCCCGCCCCGAGCATGGACACCATGGCGGCGGGCTTCTTCACCGTCACCAACTCCGGTGGCGCCGACGCCCTCACCTCGGTCACCAGTGATCTCTCGGACGACGTGACGATGCACGCGACCGTGGACGGCGCGATGGAGGAGAAGAAGTCCTTCACCGTCCCGGCCGAGGGCACCCTGGACTTCGCCAGCGGCGGCAACCACCTCATGTTCGCAAAGCTCGCCCACAAGCCCGGACAGGGCGAGAAGGTGTCCGTGGAACTGCACTTCGCCAAGTCCGGCACGGTCAGGATCTCCATGCCGGTGAAGCCCGCGACCTACAACCCGAAGACCGGACGCTGAGGGAGGCATCACCGTGACATCGACCATCGCCCCCCGCTTCAGGACCCTCCTGCTGCTGTTCCTCGCCGTCACCGGAGCGCTCCTGGCAGGCGCCGCGCCCGCCTCCGCGCACGCCGCGCTGACCGGAAGCAACCCCACGCAGGGATCGGTGGTCGACGAGGCACCCGCCCAGGTCTCGCTCACCTTCTCCGAACAGGTCTCGCTGAACGGCGAATCGCTCCAGGTGCTCGACCCCAAGGGCGGGCGGGTCGACGCCGGGAACGCGACCGACCTGGGCGGCGACACCTACGCCCTGAAGCTGCGTCCGGGGCTGCCCGACGGCACGTACACCGTCACCTACCAAGTGGTGTCCGCGGACAGCCACCCCGTCTCGGGCGCCTTCACCTTCTCCGTCGGCGCCCCCTCGCAGACGTCCGTGGCGGTGTCCGGCCAGGCCGTGGGGGGCGGCCCGGTGGGCTTCCTCTACGGAGCAGCGCGGTACTTCTCGTACGCCGGATACATCCTGCTCGTCGGCGGAGCCGCCTTCGTGCTGGTCTGCTGGCAGCGCGGCTCGGGCATCCGGCCGGTCCAGCGGCTCGTGGTCGGCGGCTGGCTCACGCTCACCGCCTCCACGCTCGCCCTGCTGCTCCTGCGCGGTTCCTACGTGGGGTCCGGCAAGGCGGGCGACATCTTCGACCTGACCCTGCTCGGTGAGGTGCTGCAGACCAAATCGGGCGCGGCACTGGTGTCGCGGCTGCTGCTGCTCGCCGCGGCGGCGCTGTTCATCGCCGTGCTCTTCGGCGCGTACGCCAGACGCGACGAGGACGAACGCACGACCGGAGCGGACACCGGGAGCGCGACTCCGGGCGAGGGAACGGACGCCGGCACGACGGGCACCGACGCCATGGGCACAGGGGCCACGGACGCCGAGAACCCGGACACCGAGGACCCGGACACCGAGGCCGATCACCTGGCCGCGGAGAAGAACGACCTCACCTTCGGGCTCGCCGTCGGCGGCTCGGTCGTCGCGGCCGGCCTCGCCGCGACCTGGGCCATGGCCGAGCACGCCTCCACCGGTGTCCAGCCCGGCATCGCGATGCCCGTCGACGTCCTGCACCTGCTGGCCGTCGCCGTCTGGCTCGGCGGTCTCTCGGCACTGGTGGTCGCCCTGTTCCGGGCTCCGGCCTCGGCCCCCGTCGAGGCGACGGCCGTCCGCCGCTTCTCCCGTCTCGCGTTCGGCGCCGTCCTCGTGCTGGTCGCGACCGGGATCTACCAGTCGTGGCGCCAGCTCGGCTCCTGGTCGGCGCTCACCGACACGTCCTACGGACAGCTCCTGCTCGTCAAGGTCGGCCTGGTGGCCGTCCTCGTGGGCATCGCGTGGATCTCGCGGCGCTGGACCGCCCAGCTGTCCGAGGTGACCGTCTCCGAGGCCGCCGCCGTCGTGGAGCAGCGCTCCGAAGTGAGGACGCCCGCCACCGTCCCCGCCGACTCCCGGCGCGCCGCCCAGCTCGCCCGGCAGCAGGCCGCCGTGGACTCCACGCGCGACAAGCGGGTCCGTGACGCCGACCCGCAGCGCTCGGGCCTGCGACGCTCGGTGCTCGCCGAGGCGGGGGTCGCGGTCGTCCTGCTCGCGGTCACGACCGCCCTGACAGCCACCGAGCCGGGACGGACGGCGGAGGCGGCCCGGCAGGCCACCGCGTCCGCCGCACAGCGCTCCGGACCGCTGTCCCTGAAGATGCCGTTCGACACGGGCGGCGAGGATGGCAAGGGCACGGTGGAGGTCACCCTCGACCCGGCCCGGGTCGGCGGCAACCAGATGCACGTCTTCGTGCTCCGGCCGAACGGCAAGGCCTTCGACGTCCCCGAGGTGAAGGTCGCCTTCACCCTCACCGCGAAGAACGTCGGCCCGCTGCCCGTGACCCCCGACCGGGTCGCCACCGGACACTGGGCGGCGAGCGGGGTACAGATCCCGATGGCGGGCGACTGGAAGATCGCGGTGACCGTGCGCACCTCCGACATCGACCAGGCGACCGTGAACAAGAACGCGCAGATCGGCTGAACTGACCATGGCTGACCAGCCCACCCCGGGGTCCTCCGCCCCCGCCGCCCGAAAGACCCCGTTCCCCGAAGCGTCCACCGGCGCAGCGTCGCCGAGTGACACTCCGCGGGGAGTCATGTCACGGCGCCGGCTGCTCGGCACCGCCGGCGCCACCGGGCTCACCCTCGGAGCGGCGGGAGCGGCCGTGGGGTACGCGGCGGCACCCTCCCCCGCCAAGCCCGTCCCGTTGTCTTCTGTCGGCGCGGACATGGCAATGTTTCACGGGAAACATCAGCCGGGCATCACCACCGCCCTCCAGGCCAGCGGCCACCTCGTCGCCTTCGACCTGACGGCGGGCGCGGGCCGCAGGGAGGCCGCCGCGCTGCTGCGCCGCTGGTCGGTGACGGCCCAGCGGCTGATGGCGGGCGAGACCGCGGCCCACGAGGACACGGACGTGGCGCGCGACGCCGGCCCGTCGTCCCTCACCGTCACCTTCGGCTTCGGACACAGCTTCTTCGCGCGTACGGGCCTGGAGAAGCAGCGGCCTGCCGCCCTGGACCCGCTGCCCGACTTCTCCTCCGACCACCTCGACAAGGCCCGCAGCGACGGCGACCTGTGGGTGCAGATCGGGGCGAACGACGCCCTCGTCGCGTTCCACGCCCTGCGCGCGATCCAGAAGGACGCCGGCAGCGCGGCGCGCGTGCGCTGGCAGATGAACGGCTTCAACCGCTCGCCGGGCGCCACCGCCGCGCCGATGACAGCCCGCAACCTGATGGGCCAGATCGACGGCACCCGCAATCCGAAGCCCTCCGAGCCCGACTTCGGCGGACGGATCTTCGTCCCCGCCTCCGGCACCCCCGAGTGGATGGCGAACGGCTCCTACGCCGTCGTACGCCGGATCCGCATGCTCCTCGACGACTGGGAGAAGCTCTCGGGCAAGGCCCAGGAGGACGTCATCGGGCGGAAGAAGTCCACGGGGGCGCCGTTGAGCGGTGGCACCGAAACCACCGCGATGGACCTGGACAGGACCGACGCCGACGGCAACCTCGTCGTGCCGATCAACGCGCACGCGCGCATCACCCGGCCCGACCAGAACGGAGGCGCCGCGATGCTGCGCCGTCCGTTCTCCTTCCACGACGGCATCGACGCCGACGGGACCCCCGACGCGGGTCTGCTCTTCGTGTGCTGGCAGGCCGATCCGGTGCGTGGTTTCGTCCCCGTCCAGCGCAAACTCGACCGCGGCGACGCGCTCTCGGAGTTCATCCGCCACGAGTCGAGCGGCCTCTTCGCGGTGCCGGGCGGCGCGGCGGAGGGCGAGTACGTGGGGCAGCGCCTGCTGGAGGCGTGACGAGGCCGTCCCGCGGTGTACTCCACGGCGGCGGCCCGTCGGCCGACGGCTCCGTACCGGGTTCCGTACCTCAGTACCGGGCTCCGTACCGGGCCCGGCGGCGGGGGTCCGCGGGCGTCGGACGGGTCGGGCGCGGCCCATTAGGGTGACGGTATGTCGGCGACGCGCTACACCTATCTCGGCCCCGAGGGTACGTTCACCGAGGCCGCCCTTCGCACGCTTCCCGAGGCCGCGACGCGGGAGCTGGTCCCCATGGTGTCCGTCCCGGCCGCGCTCGACGCGGTGCGCGGTGGCAAGGCCGCGGGCGCGCTCGTCCCGATCGAGAACTCCGTCGAGGGCGGTGTCACCGCGACCCTCGACGAGCTCGCCAAGGGCGACCAGCTGATGATCTACCGTGAGGTCGTGCTGCCGATCGCCTTCGCCCTGCTGGTCAGGCCCGGCACGGCGCTGAAGGACGTCAAGACGGTCACCGGACACCCGGTCGCCCAGCCGCAGGTGCGCAACTGGCTCGCCGCGCATCTGCCGGACGCCGTCTGGGAGTCGGCGGCCTCGAACGCGGACGGCGCCCGGCTGGTCCAGGAGGGCCGTTTCGACGCGGCCTTCGCGGGCGAGTTCGCCGCGGCCACGTACGGCCTCGAACCGCTGGTGACCGAGATCCACGACGCGGCGAACGCCGAGACCCGCTTCGTGCTGGTCGGCCGCCCGGCCCGGCCCGCCGCGCCGACCGGCGCCGACAAGACCTCCGTGGTCATCTGGCTCGGCGACGACCACCCCGGAGCGCTGCTCGAACTGCTCCAGGAATTCGCCGTGCGCGGCGTCAACCTGATGCGGATCGAGTCCCGGCCGACCGGCCAGGGAATCGGCAATTACTGCTTCTCGGTGGACGCCGAGGGGCACATCACCGACCGCCGGGTCGCCGAGGCGTTGATGGGCCTCAAGCGGATCTGTCCCCAGGTGCGCTTTCTCGGTTCCTATCCCCGGGCCGGTGTCGCCCTGGAGGACGTACGGCCCCTGCGGCCCGGAACGTCGGACCACGAGTTCTCCGCGGCCTCGGACTGGCTCGCGCGCTGCGCCGACGGCCGGTTCTGAACGGCGGATCCACACCCGTCCGGGCATTTCCCGCAGGTCCCACCTGCCGATTTCCGTCATCCACAGAGTTATCCACAGGCACGCTTCTCGACCTGGGGACAAGTCGACAACGAAGCACTACATCATCGACAAATCGGCTACTCGACCCAAGTCCGTCCACACCCTCGCACGTCCCTCTTCGTCTACCCTTTTCCATTGATCAACCCGATGGGGCTAATCATTTACACCCGAAAGTGGCTGTCTGGAGGGTTTGAACCGGGAATTCCACGGCTACCGAAGAGGGATCGGAATGATCAATTCCGACATCCACAGATCTTCCACACACCCTGTGGATAACTCGCGGAGAGGGTCGCCCCCTGTGGACAACCCGCCCGGCAAGTCCCGCCCCCGGCAAGGAAATCCGGTCAACCGGTGAAGCGCCGTCCGCCCCGTTTCAGGGAGTAGGCCCCTTTTCCTTGACGTCGCCCGGTGATCGAGAGACGCGATCCGGCATTTCACTCATACCGTGACAGCGGTCACGCTCTGGAATATCGGGTCGTTGGCCCGAAGTCCGCACCGGTAGCCTTGAGGGGTGATTGACCTTCGCCAGCTCCGTGAGGACCCCGACCGTGTTCGCGCCTCCCAGCGCGCCCGTGGAGAGGATGTCGCGCTCGTCGACTCCCTTCTCTCCGCCGACGAGCGGCGCAGGTCGTCCGGCGTCCGCTTCGACGAGCTGCGTTCCGAGCAGAAGTCGCTCAGCAAGCTGATTCCCAAGGCCACCCCGGACGAGCGCGCCGAGCTGCTGAAGAATGCCGAGCAGCTCAAGACCGACGTCAAGGCCGCCGAGGCCGAACAGAACGAGGCGGACGAGGAGACCAAGCGGCTCCTCCTCCAGCTCGGCAACCTGGTGCACCCCGACGTCCCGGTCGGCGGCGAGGAGGACTTCGTCGTCCTGGAGACGCACGGGACCATCCGTGACTTCGCCGCCGAGGGCTTCGAGCCCAAGGACCACCTGGAACTCGGCGAGTCGCTCGGCGCCATCGACGTCGAGCGCGGCGCCAAGGTGTCCGGCTCGCGCTTCTACTACCTGACCGGTGTCGGCGCGCTCCTGGAGCTCGCCCTCGTCAACGCGGCGATCGCCCAGGCCACCGAGGCCGGCTTCACGCCGATGCTGACCCCTGCCCTGGTGCGCCCGCGCGCCATGGAGGGCACCGGCTTCCTCGGCCAGGCCGCGGAGAACGTGTACCACCTGGAGAAGGACGACTACTACCTGGTCGGCACCTCCGAGGTCCCCCTAGCCGCGTACCACATGGACGAGATCCTGGACGCCGACAAGCTGCCGATGCGCTACGCCGGCTTCTCGCCGTGCTTCCGCCGCGAGGCCGGAACCTACGGCAAGGACACCCGCGGCATCTTCCGCGTGCACCAGTTCGACAAGGTCGAGATGTTCTCGTACGTCGACCCCGCGGACGCCGAGAACGAGCACCAGCGGCTCCTCGAATGGGAGAAGCAGTGGCTGACCGGCCTCGAACTGCCCTTCCAGGTGATCGACGTGGCCAGCGGCGACCTGGGCTCCTCGGCCTCCCGCAAGTTCGACTGCGAGGCGTGGATCCCGACCCAGGGCAAGTACCGCGAGCTGACCTCGGCCTCCAACTGCGACGGCTTCCAGGCCCGCCGCCTGTCGGTCCGTATGCGCGACGGCAAGAAGGTCCAGCCGCTCGCCACGCTGAACGGCACGCTGTGCGCCGTCCCGCGCACGATCGTCGCGATCCTGGAGAACCACCAGCTCGCCGACGGTTCGGTGCGGGTTCCCGAGGTGCTGCGTCCCTACCTGGGCGGCCGTGAGGTTCTGGAGCCGATCTCCAAGTGAGCAGCACCACCGGTTCGACGGGAGCGTCCGGGGCCACGGAGCCGGGAGCGTTCCCGTACAAGCTCGTCGCGACCGATCTCGACGGGACGCTGCTGCGTTCCGACGAGACGGTCTCGGCCCGCACGCGCGACGCGCTCGCCGCGGTGACCGAGGCGGGCGCGGCCCACATCGTCGTCACCGGGCGCGCGGTGCCCTGGACGCGCCACGTCCTCGACGAGCTCGGCTATCAGGGTCTCGCGGTCTGCGGCCAGGGCGCGCAGGTCTACGACGCGGGGGAGCACCGGCTCCTCACCTCGGTGACCCTGGACCGGCAGCTGGCCGGTCTGGCGCTCGCCAAGATCGAGGCGGAGGTCGGACCGCTGCTGCTGGCCGCGAGCCGCGACGGGCTCGACGGCGACGTGCTGGTCGGCCCCGGCTACCGCAGGCTGGAGGGGGCACTCCCGGTCGTCCCGCTCAGGGACGCGGCGGACCTGTGGTCGGCCCCTCTGAACAAGGTGTACGTCCAGCATCCGACGCTGACCGACGACGAGCTCGCGGCCGTGGCCGTGAAGGTCGCGGGCGGACTCGTCGGTGTCACGATGGCGGGCCCGGGAGTGGTGGAGCTGCTCCCGCTCGGCCTCTCCAAGGCGACGGGGCTGTCCCTGGCGGCCCGGCGCCTGGGCCTCAAGGCCGCGGACACCATCGCCTTCGGTGACATGCCGAACGATCTCCCGATGTTCGCCTGGTCGGCCCACGGGGTGGCCATGGCCAACGCCCACGGCGATCTCAAGGCAATCGCGGACGAGGTGACGTCCTCGAACGAGGAGGACGGGATCGCGGTCGTGCTGGAGCGGTTGCTGACGCGTCCGTAGGGTCGGCCGGACACCGGGGCACCACCGCCGACGCGGTCGTGCCCCGTGCTTGTCGGTTGTGCGGAGGATGCGCGGATCGAACGCGCGCGGGGTTTCACCCCCGACCACGGCTTAGCAAGCCGGTGCCTTTCCACTCGGCCAATCCTCCGGGTGGGCGGCCCGCGCGTGACGCGCGCTCGAAGCGGCCGCCCCGGGCAACTCCCCCTGCGAGCGGGTTCGACGGAGGGTAGTGACTACTCCGGAACCCGCCGCGGGCTGCCCTGCCGGGAACTCGACGAACTGCTCCTGATGAACATCGTCGCGCTCCTCTCCCGGAATGTGGCGCCGGCCGATGCGGCGGCGTGAACACAACCACTGTGCCCGTACGCCGACTTGGGCGCCACTGATTAAAGGCCGCCTCCGCGGGCGCTCACTTGCGGCGCCATCTGCGCCGGCGCCCCTTGCTGAAGAACCACCCCGCGGGCGGCTCGTCCGAGCGCCAGGGCTGCGGATCGGGGCCCGACTCGCGCCATCGGGCGGCGAGCATGCGCGCGCGGGCCGACGGTTCGGTCGTCTCCGCGGACCGTACGAAGTTCTCGTCGAGCACGAGGTCGTCCCACGGCTCCCCCGCCGTGTCCCCCGGCCCGTCACCGGAGCCGTCGCCGGCCTGTTCCCGGCCGCCGCCTCCTGGTTCCTCGGTCGCCATCCCCGTTCCTCCCGGCCGCGCGTCTCCGTTTCGCCCAGTGTGACCGGGCGGGGGTGAAGCCACTGTCAAGGAAAAAAAGGGGGCTCCCCGCGCGCGTGCCCGTGTCGGAACAGCGCGTGGGGAGCCCTCGTTCACTCCTCGCCGGCCAGCGTCAGCGACCGCAGCCGCTGCCCGGCGTACCAGGTGGCGAGGACGGTGACCACGATCAGCAGGACCGTCGCGGTCGACAGGCTCACGTCCGAGGTGACGATGTCGCCACCGGTCACCTTGTGGCCCACGGCGAGCGCCCACTGCTGGACGCTGAGCGTGCGCGCGCCGGACACCAGGGACCCGAACAGGGCCTCCCAGACGAGTGCGTAGACGAGCCCGAAGACCACCGCGTGCCGGGTCACGGTCCCGAGGAGCAGGAACATCGCGGCGTAGGCGATCGAGGCGACCAGGGCGGCCACGGTGTAGGCGACGGCGATCTGCTGGCCGTTGCCGTTGAGGATCATGCCCGCGATGAAGGTCGGCACCGCCGAGAAGGCCATGGTGACGGCGATCGCGACGATCAGCTTGGTGAAGATGATCGTGGGCCGCTTCAGGGGCTTGGCCAGCAGATACACCACCGAGCCGTCGTCGATCTCGGGTCCGATCGCGCCCGTGCCGGCGATGACGCCGATGATCGGCACCATCGTGGCGAGGGCGAACCCGCCGAGCAGGTCCGAGGCCACCTGGTCGTCGGCTCCGGAGAAGCTCCGGACGGCCACGGAGATCACGATGAGCAGGACGGGCAGAACGCCGAGGATGAGGGCCCTGCGGCGGCCGAGCAGGCCCCGGTAGGTGAGCCGGGCGACTGTGGGGTCGTACATCTTCGGCCTCCTACGCCGCGACAAGATACGAGAAGACGGATTCCAGCGACTCGTCGGACGGTGACACCGTCAGCAGCCGGATGCCGTGCTCGCGCGCGACCTTCGGCAACAGGGCGGTGAACCGGCCGAAGTCGACGGCCTGGATGCGCAACGCGCCTTCGGCGAGGTCGACTTCGATGCCGGAGGTCGACGGGTCGGCGATGAGTGCGGCGGCCAGTGCCCGGTCGTCGCTGGAGCGGACCAGGTAGCGGTGCGGGCGGTCGGTCATCAGCCGGCGGATGCGCCGGAAGTCACCGCTCGCCGCGTGCCGTCCGGCGACGATCACCTCGATGTGGGCGGCGAGTTGCTCCACCTCTTCGAGGATGTGGGACGAGAACAGCACGGTGCGGCCCTCGTCGCCCATGCGGCGCAGCAGATCCATGAGCTGCATGCGCTGGCGCGGGTCCATGCCGTTGAACGGCTCGTCGAGGAGCAGCAGCGAGGGGTCGTGGACCAGCGCGGACGCCATCTTCACGCGTTGGCGCATGCCCTTGGAGTACGTGGAGATCTTGCGGTCCTGCGCGTACTGCATCTCGACGGTGGCGAGGGCGCGGTCGGCGGCCTTCGCGCCGAGGCCGTGCAACTCGGCGTTGGCGACGACGAATTCGCGTCCGGTGAGGAAGTCGTACATCGCCTCGCGCTCGGGGACGATGCCGATGTGCCGGTAGATGTCCTCGTTGCGCCAGGTCGGCCGGCCATCCAGGGTGACGGTGCCCGTGGAGGGTGCGAGGAAGCCGCCCATCATGTTGATGAGGGTGGACTTTCCGGCGCCGTTCGGGCCGAGCAGGCCGGTGACGCCGGGACCGATCGTCATCGTGATGTCGTTGACCGCCACCACGTTGCCGAACCAGCGTGAGACGTGGTCGATGTTGAGCGTGGTCACAGCCCGACCTTTCGGTAGCGGCGCATCATCAGGCCGTAGCAGCCCGCGATGAGACCCAGGACGACGATGAGGTAGACGACGCCCTGCCCGGACGACGGGCCCACCTCGCCGGGGAAGGCGGAGGAGGCGCCGAGGAAGGCCGTCTGCACTCCGTCGATGAGCGTGATCGGCGAGAAGAGCCCGAGCCACGGGACGGCTCCGCTGCTGGAGCGCTCGAAGGCGATGGCCTGAACGGTGGAGACCGCGCCGTAGGAGATGGTCAGGGCGGCGATGACGGCCGCGATGCCGAAGCCGCGCCGCGGGGTGATCGCCGAGATCACCAGGCCGATACCCGCGAAGAGCAGCGAGAGCAGGGCCACGGAGAGCAGCCCCTGTCCGAAGCCCTTGCTCTGGTCGGAGAAGTCGAGCTTGGCCAGCAGCGCGCCCACGTAGAGCACGATCAGCGGGGCGGCCGTGAGGATGAACAGCGCCGAGGCCAGGGCCGCGTACTTGGCGCGCACGTAGTCGGCGGTCTCGATGGGGCGGGAGAAGTACAGCGGGATGGTCTTGAAACGCAGGTCCCGGGAGACCGCCTGGGGGCCCTGCGAGGCGACGTACAGGCCGATGACCGCCTGCATGATCACCGCGTAGCGCGTGTAGTCGACGGGCAGGTCCTTCGCCTTGGTGGCGACCGCGACCGCCACCATGATCAGCGCGGGGACGCACATCACCACGAAGAGCAGCATCGGCAGGACCTTGGACTTGACCGAGCGGCCGAGTCCGTAGGCGCCGCGCAGGGACTGCGAGTAGAGGGAGCGGCGCGCGTAGGCGCGGCCGAGGCGCGGGCCGTCGTAGGTGCGATAGCCGATGTTGTGGATACGGGTCTGTTCACCCGGCTGGGTGAGGGGGTGCTCAACCGCCATGGCCGACCGCCTCCTTCCGCTGATCGTCGCTCTCGGTGAAGACCTCGGCGATGTGGTGTCTGCGCTGTTCCATGCGGACCAGCCCGAGGCCGAGGTCGGCGACCACGTCGCGGACGAGGTCGTAGGTGTCCTCGCTCTCGGTGGTGAGCAGCAGGATGTGCCCGGCGCCCGGCAGTCCGCCACCGTCGTGGGTCTCGATCCCGCGCGCGTGGAGCACCTCGCGGACGGCGCTCGTGCCGTCCGGGTATTGGTCACTGTCGGTGACCTCGATGGCGAGGGTCGTGGTGGTCTTGGTGAAGTCCGTGGTGGAGCTGGAGCGCAGCAGCTTGCCGCCGTCGACGACCACGACGTGGTCGCAGGTGCGTTCCAGTTCGCCCAGGAGGTGCGAGGTGACCAGGACCGAGATGCCGAAGTCCGTGTGGATGCGGCGGATCAGTCCGAGCATGTCGTCGCGGCCGACCGGGTCGAGGCCGTTGGTCGGTTCGTCCAGGAAGACCAGCTGGGGGTCGTGGACGAGGGCCTGCGCGAGTTTGACGCGCTGCTTCATGCCCGTCGAGTAGCCGCCGATGGGGCGGTAGCGCTCCTCGTACAGACCGACATGGCGCAGGGTGTCCGCGGTGCGCTCGCGGGCCGCGGCCGGCGGCAGCCCGGACATCCGCGCCATGTGGACGACGAACTCGGTGGCCGAGACGTCGGGCGGCAGGCAGTCGTGCTCGGGCATGTACCCGACCCGCTCGCGGATGGCGGCGCCCTCGGTGGCGACGTCGAGGCCGAGCACGTGTGCGCGGCCCTCCGTGGCGGGGGACAGACCCAGCAGGATCTTGATCAGTGTGGACTTGCCGGCTCCGTTGGCTCCGACGAGTCCGGTCACACCGGGCCCGACGTCCACGGAGAGCCGGTCAAGCGCGGTCACCCGGGGGTACCGCTTGCTCAGGCTTTCGGTCGCGATCACAGTCACGATTCGAAGGTAGTGGCGCAGACCACAGGGGTCGTCAGCCCACGGAGGTGGATCCGCGTCAGCCTCCAGTCGTACGGGCCCGTAGGGGTCACTCTCAGGTACGGCAACCGGAGGGGCTACCGGACCCGCCGGGTCGGTTGTCCACAGGCTCCCACGGTCCTATTGACGCAGCCTCTAACAACTGTCACATTCGCCAGTGTCACGTTACGGGCACGTACCGCAGTCGGTGCGGACAGGGTGGGGCGGTGGCATGACGACGGCGATGACGGGCGGACTCTCGGCGGAGCTGCGGGGGTTCAGAGAGGTCCAGCGTCTGGCGTACGCGTGCGCGGAGGCGGTCGCGGCGCAGCTGAAGCCCGGCGTCACGGAGCGGGAGGCGGCGCGCATGCAGCGTGTGTGGCTGCGGGAGCGCGGGGTGCGGGACTGGTTCCATCTGCCGTTCGCCTGGTTCGGTGACCGCACGGCCTTCACCGGCTTCCGGATCCCGCTGCAGTTCTTCCCCACCGACCGCCGTCTGGAGCCGGGGATGCCCTTCATCCTCGACATGGCTCCCGTGCACGAGGGCTTCACCGCGGACATCGGCTATTCGGGCTCGCTCGGTCTGAACCCCGTGCAGGACAAGCTGCTCGCCGATCTGGAGGCGCACCGCGAGCTGATCCTGCGCGAGGTGCGCGAGCGGCGGCCCCTGCGGGAGATCTATGAGGACGTGGACCGGCTGATGGTCCGCCAGGGCCACGCCAACCGGCACCGCACGTATCCGTTCGGCGTGATCGCGCACAAGGTGGACCGGGTGCGGGAGCGTTCCTGGTCGCCGCGTCTGTTCGGGTTCGGCGTCCAGTCCCTGAAGGGGCTGGCGAGCGACGCGCTGCGCGGGCACCGGGAGGGCTGGTCCCCGCTGTGGTCGCCGTACACCTTTTCCGACCACCCGCCCCGGCCGGGGCTGTGGGCGGTCGAACCGCACCTCGGTTTCCGGGGTACGGGCGCGAAGTTCGAGGAGCTCCTGGTCGTCACGGACTCCCGGGACCCCGAACAGAGCGCGTTCTGGCTCGACGACGATCTGCCGCATGTGCGGCGCTGGGCGGAGGACAAGTGAGTCTCGTGGGCGCGCGCGAGCGCCGGGTGCGGACGGGCGGGGTCGACCTGTGTGTCGCCGAACTGGGTGACGACAGACAGCCGACCGTGGTGCTCGTGCACGGCTATCCGGACTCCAAGGAGGTGTGGTCCGAGGTCGCCGTGCGGCTCGCCGACCGCTTCCATGTCGTGCTGTACGACGTGCGGGGGCACGGCCGGTCGACGGCACCGCGGCCTCTGCGCGGCGGCTTCACCCTGGAGAAGCTGACCGACGACTTCCTGGCGGTGATCGACGCGGTCAGTCCCGGCGGGCCGGTGCACCTCGTGGGCCACGACTGGGGTTCGGTGCAGTCGTGGGAGTTCGTCACGGTCGCCCGGACGGAGGGCCGCATCGCGTCCTTCACGTCGATGTCCGGTCCGTCCCTCGACCATTTCGGCCACTGGATCAAGCGGCGGGTGCGGCGGCCCACCCCGCGCAGGATCGGCCAGCTCCTCGGCCAGGGCGCCAAGTCCTGGTACGTGTACATGCTGCATACGCCGCTGCTGCCCGAGCTGGCCTGGCGCGGTCCCCTGGGCAAGCGGTGGCCGAAGATCCTCCAGCGGATCGAGAAGGTGCCCGCGGGCGACTATCCGACCCCGTCGCTGCCCTCCGACGCGGCGCACGGCGCGTGGCTCTACCGCGACAACGTCCGGTCCCGGCTCGGCCGCCCCCGCGAGGACGCGTACGCGCACGCGCCCGTGCAGCTCATCACGCCTCTGGGGGACGCCTTCCTCTCCGAGCGGCTCTATGACGAACTGGAGAAGTGGGCCCCCGACTCGGTGCGCCGCACACTCCAGGCCAAGCACTGGGTCCCGCGGACCCGCCCCGACCAGCTGGCGGCCTGGATATCCGGGTTCGTCACGGCCAACGAGGGCCGCGAGGCCGGAGTGCCCACGCCCGAGCCGGTGGCATCCGGCCGGTACGGGGACCGGTTCGGCGGGCAGCTCGTGCTGGTCACCGGCGCCGGCAGCGGCATCGGGCGGGCCACCGCGTTCGCGTTCGCCGAGGCCGGCGCGCGGGTGGTGGCCGTCGACCGGGACGCGGAGGCGGCGGCCCGCACGGCGGAGATGTCCCGGCTGATCGGCTCGCCCGAGGCCTGGGCCGAGACGGTCGACGTCAGCGACGAACAGGCGATGGAGAAACTCGCCGACAAGGTCGCCGCCGAGTACGGCGTGGTGGACGTGCTGGTGAACAACGCCGGTATCGGTCTCTCCGGCTCCTTCTTCGACACCACGGCGGAGGACTGGAGGAAGGTCCTCGACGTCAACCTGTGGGGTGTGATCCACGGCTGCCGGCTCTTCGGGAAGCAGATGGCCGAGCGCGGGCAGGGCGGCCACATCGTCAACACCGCGTCGGCGGCGGCGTACCAGCCCTCGAAGGCGCTGCCCGCCTACAGCACGTCCAAGGCGGCCGTGCTGATGCTCAGCGAGTGTCTGCGCGCGGAGCTGGCCGGGCGGGACATCGGTGTCTCGGCGGTCTGCCCCGGCTTCGTCAACACGAACATCACCGCGACCGCGCGTTTCGCCGGGGTCGACGCGGCCGAGGAGAAACGGCGCCAGAAGAAGTCGGCGCGGCTCTACGGACTGCGCAACTACCCGCCGGAGAAGGTCGCCGACGCGATCCTGCGCGCGGTCGTCCGCAACGAGGCGGTGGTTCCGGTGACCCCGGAGGCACGCGGCGCCCACCTCCTGCACCGCTTCGCGCCCCGGGCGCTGCGCGCGATCGCCCGCATGGAGCCGCCCTTGTGAGCAGCGCGGGCCGCCCGCGCCCGGATGCCCGCCGTGCACAACAAGGGTGCCGCCCAGGGATGTCGGGCGGACGTGAGGAGCTCGGCGCGGGCATATCGCGCTCTCCGCGGCGGTCGTACCATCCGTCGCAGGGGGTTGGCCGCTCAGGACCGTCGCGTTTCCGGCCGTGTTCACCCGCGGCGCGGCCGGCGGCGGGGGCGATCGGGCGGGCGGCGGCCTCTCAGGGCCCGGGCCGGGAGGGCGGGAGAGATGAGCGACGAGTCGGGCGGTGTCGCGTACCGCATCGAGGACCTGGCACACCACAGTGGCGCCACGGTCCGGACGATCCGCGCCTATCAGGACCGCGGACTGCTGCCCCGCCCCGAGCGGCGCGGGCGCGCCAATGTGTACGCGGACGCCCATCTGGCGCGGCTGCGGCAGATCGCCGACCTCCTGGACCGCGGCTACACGCTGGCCTCGATCAAGGAGCTCCTGGAGGCCTGGGACGCGGGCCGGGGTCTGGGCGGGATACTCGGCCTGGTCGCGGAGGTCGACGGGCCGTGGACCGACGAGGAGGCCGCCCGGATCTCCCGGACCGAGCTGGTGGAGCGGTTCGGCGGCCGTCCCGACGACGCGGCGGTGGCGGAGGCGGTGGAGCTGGGCGTGCTGGAGCCCGTTCCGGGGGACGAGGACACCTTCCTCGTCCCGAGCCCCCAAGAACTGTCCGCGGCGGTCGAGTTGTACAACTCCGGTGTTCCCCTGTCCGCGATCGCCTGCCACCTGCGGGAGTTGAGGGGGCAGGTCGAACACATCGCCTCCCGTTTCCTCGAGTTCACCACGGAGCACGTCTTCGGTCGGTATCTGGGGGAGCGTCCGCCGAGTGACGCCGAGGCGGCGGAGGCGGCCTCGCTCGTGCGGCGGCTGCGACCTCTCGCGCAGCAGACGGTGGACGCCGAACTGGCGCGGGCGATGCGGCTGTTCGCCACGCGTCACCTGAGCCGGCACCTCGCGGCGGGACAGCTTCCCCTGGAACCAGAAGGCGCGCTTCCGGTGAGAGTGGCCGCCGGGACAATGCGGGCCGTGGAAAGTCTGGTTGGGGTGGAGCACGCGGCGGCTTTCGTGACGGCGGCCACCGAACGGGAGGTACAGGCACGCACGTTGGACCGGCTGGCCGCAAACAACGCTCATCACAGCATTGTTGACGAAATGCCTTAAACGGCACCCACGTTGTCCACAGATTCGTCAATTCACCTGTGGATAACAAGACTTGGCTGTGGATCAAACCTCCGAGCCAAAATCAAATGCGTGATCCGTCTCTCGCCAGGCACGCTGTGAGGATGAAGGACCACACCGATGAACAGCGGCCCGAGCGGACGCGTGACCGACCACGAGCCGGAACGCAGGGCCGAACGGGGGACCTGGCGCATGAGCGGACGGAAGATCGTACGGAACGACGGGCTGATGAACAGATGGATGAAAAGCGCACCGTGAAGGTGTCGAAGTACCTCTCGAAGCATCTGCGCCACCAGCCCGAACGGATCGGACTCACCCTCGGCGAGGGTGGCTGGGTCGAGATCGACGCGCTGATCTCCGCGGCCACCGCACACGGCTTCCGGATCACCCGCGACGAACTCGATCATGTGGTGGCCACCAACGACAAGCGGCGCTTCGCCGTCGAGGGAACCCGGATCCGGGCCAGTCAGGGCCACTCCGTCGAGGTCGACCTCGGACTGCCCCCGGCGACCCCGCCGGCGTACCTCTACCACGGGACCGTGGCCTCCAGCCTGGACGCGATCCGCGCCGAGGGCCTGAGACCCATGAACCGGCACGACGTACACCTCTCGGCCGACCGGGAGACGGCCACCCGCGTCGGCGCCCGTCGCGGCCGTCCGGTCGTCCTCGGCGTGGACGCCGCCGCCATGCACCGTGACGGCCACGTCTTCCGGGTCAGCGCCAACGGCGTCTGGCTGGCGGAGGACGTACCCCCGCGCTATCTGCGGTTTCCCGGCCCGCACTGATCCCCGGCGCCGGTCCGTCCTCATCTCCGGCGCCGGGCCGCACCGGTTCCGGGTCCCGGTCCGCCGGCCGGGCCGCCCTGAGGCGACGACGCCCCGGATCCGTCTACGCTCGACGCATGAGTCTGCGTCTGAGCACCGTGATCCTGCCGTACGTCCGCTGGCACGAGGGCGGGCGTTCCGCATGGCAGCGCGCGGAGCAGCTCGGCTTCCACACCGCGTTCACCTACGATCACCTCTCCTGGCGGACCTTCCGCGACGGCCCGTGGTTCGGGGCCGTGCCGACACTGACCGCGGCGGCCGCCATCACCGAGCGGATGCGCCTCGGCACGCTCGTGACCTCGCCGAACTTCCGGCACCCGGTGACCCTCGCCAAGGATCTGATCTCCCTCGACGACATCTCGAACGGCCGGATCACGCTGGGCATCGGCGCCGGCGGCACCGGTTTCGACGCCACCGCGCTCGGACAGGACCCGTGGACCCCGCGTGAGCGTGCGGACCGCTTCGGTGAGTTCGTCCCGCTGCTCGACCGGCTCCTCACCGAGGACTCCGTCTCCTACGGCGGCAACTTCTACTCCGCGCACGAGGCCCGCAACATCCCGGGCTGCGTCCAGCGCCCCCGGCTGCCGTTCGCCGTGGCCGCCACCGGCCCGCGCGGGCTGAAGCTCGCCGCCCGTCACGGGCAGGCGTGGGTGACGACCGGCGATCCGAAGCTGTACGAGGCGGGCACCCCCGAGCAGTCGGTTCAGGCCATTCGCGGACAGGTCGCCAAGCTCGCCGACGCGTGCGCCGAGATCGGCAGGGACGTGGCGGAGATCGACAAGATCCTGCTCACCGGCTTCACCCCCGACCGGGGCCACCCCCTGGAATCCCTCGACGCGTTCGTCGACTTCGCGGGCCGGCACGCCGAACTGGGCCTCACCGACATCGTGATCCACTGGCCGATCCCCGACTCGGACTTCGCCGCCGACCCGAAGGTCTTCGAGCGGATCGCCATGGAAGCGGTGGCCCAGCTGCGCTGAACCGAGTCTCCGCGCCCCACGGGGTCCGGCGGGGCGGGGCGGCCGGGGTCGGATGAGGCGGTAACCACTCAAGTGTGCGGACCGCCGCACGGTCGTGCGCATATATGCGGGAGAATGAGCCCGTGACCTCAGCGACTCGCCGGCCCGAGACCCCGGCCTCCACCGTCCCGCCCCGGCTGATCGCCACGGACCTCGACGGCACCTTGTTGCGTGACGACAAATCGGTGTCCGCCCGCACGATCGCCGCCCTCGCCGCCGCCGAACAGGCCGGCATCGAGGTCTTCTTCGTCACCGGCCGCCCGGCCCGCTGGATGGACGTCGTCAGCGACCACGTCCACGGGCACGGCCTGGCCATCTGCGGCAACGGCGCCGCCGTGGTCGACCTGCACGGCGGCCCCGGCGCCCACCGCTTCGTCAAGATCCGCGAACTGACGACCGACATCGCGCTGGACGTCATCCGGATCCTGCGTTCCGCCGCCCCCGGCACGGTGTGCGCCGTCGAGCGGACGTTCGGCCTCCACCTCGAACCGGGCTACCCCCTCATGCACATGGAGCCCCCGGAGATCGTCCTGCCCGCCGAGAAGCTGCTCGCCGAGGACGCGCTGGACGCCGATCAGCCGGTGCTGAAGGTGCTCGCGTTCCACCCGGAGATGGACCCGGACGAGTTCCTCGCCGTCGCCCGCCCGGCCATCGGCGACCGGGCCAACGTGACCCGGTCGAGCCCCAGCGCCCTGCTGGAGATCAGCGGCCCCGGCATCTCCAAGGCCAGCACCCTCGCGCTGTGCTGCGCCGAGCGCGGTATCGCGCCCGAGGAGGTCGTCGCCTTCGGCGACATGCCGAACGACGTCGAGATGCTCACCTGGGCCGGCCGGTCGTACGCCATGGGCAACGCCCACCCCGCCGTGATCGCCGCCGCCTCCGGGCGCACGGTCGCGAACAACGAGGACGGGGTGGCGGTCGTGATCGAGCAGATCCTGGCAGCCCGCGCGTAGCGTCCGCCGGCACGGCCAGGTCCTCCGGCCCGTCCACCGGAGGACCTGGCGGCCAGGGACAGCCCTCAGACGACGACCCCGCGCCCGGCCAGCCAGGGAACCGGGTCGATCGCCGATCCCATGTCCGGCGTCACCCGCACCTCGAAGTGCAGATGCGGGCCGGTCGAGTTGCCGCTCGTACCCGACTGCCCGATCCACTCCCCGGTCGAGACCAGCTGCCCCTGATCGACGGCGACGGCCGCGAGATGCGCGTACTGCGTGTAGTAGCCCCCGGGGTGCTCGACCACGACCTCGATGCCGAAGGCGCCGCCGCAGGACACCTTCACCACCCGGCCCGCCCCCGCCGCCCGCACCGGGGTGCCGATGGGCACCGCGAAGTCCTGGCCCGTGTGCCGGTGCGCCCAGTGCTCACCCCCGCTGCCGAACCCCGCGGAGAGTTCGTACGTCTCCACCGGCGCGACCCACGCCTGGGTGAGCGCCACCGGCGGCTGGTCGAGACGGACCGCCCCACGGCAGGAACCGGCCGCCACGGAAGCGTCCGCCCGGCTCTGCAACGCCGACCGCGCCTCGTCGAGCTTCGCCTCGATGGTCCGCTTGACCGCCGCGAGTTCCTCGGTCCGCTTCTCCAGCACGTGCCACTCGGAGCGGGCCCTCGCCTCGCCCGCGGCGAGCCGGCCCTCGGCACGCCGGCTCTTCGTGACGGCCCCGGCGACGGCCAGATCGGCCCGCCGCACGGCATGCTGACCGCGCATCAGACCGTCGGGGTCCTTCGCGAACAGGATCTGCGCCGTGTACGGCAGTCCGCCGCCCTGCCGGTACTGGGCACGCACGATACGGCCCAGGTCCTCGTGCAGGACCGCGATCTCCGCGCGCTCCTGCACGAGGAGGCGCTCCGCCCGCTCGGCCCGGCCACGCTGCGCCTCGGCGTCCTGCCGCCCCGCCTCGTACTGTCCGCTCGCCACGGAGGCGTCCTCGTACAGCCGCGCCACCTGGGCGCTGATGTCGAGGTCCGCGCCATCACCCTCGGCCTCCGCCGGCCGGGCCGCGAGGATCACGAGAGCGGACAACAGGGCCGGGACGAGCAGGGGATGGCGGCGAGAGGAGCGCATGACAGCGATCGTGGCCCGCGCCCGGTAGCCCGGCCCGCTCAAGGCGTACACCTGGGGGACAGGACGTCACGAATGGCGCAGCGGCAGGACCGAACGGTCCCGTCCCGGCGGGGCCGCCCGCGAACGGGCCACCCGGACATCGCGCGAACAGATCGCCCGCGCAAGGGGATTCAGTGCGGTACCTGCCACACCACCGTCGTACCGCCGCCACCCTCACCGATCCCCGGGCCGTACCAACTCGCGCCACCCAAGGACTCGGCACGCCGCTTGAGGTTCTTCAGGCCACTGCGCCGGCCGCTGTCAGGGATGCCGACGCCGTCGTCCGCGACGGCGAGGCGCACGCCCGGCCGCCCGTCCGGCAACAGGACGTCCGCGTCGACGGAGACCTCGATCCGGGAGGCTCCCGCGTGCCGGAAGGCGTTGGAGAGGGCCTCGCGCAGGGCGGCGATGAGGTTCTTGCCGGTGAGTTCGCCGACCAGCGTGTCGACGGGGCCGGTGAAACGGTGTCCGGGATGGAAACCGAGCGGGACGGCGACCATGTTGATCTCGCGCAGGACACGGGTGCGCAGCCCGGAGGGCGTCTCGGCGGGGCCCTGCCGGAGCGCGAAGATCGCTGTACGGATCTCCTGGATGGTGACGTCGAGTTCGTCGACCGCCCTGCCGACACCCCGCCGCACCTCCGGCACGTTCGACCGGCGCTGCGCGCTCTCCAGCATCATCCCGGTGGCGAACAGCCGCTGGATGACCAGGTCGTGCAGGTCACGGGCGATCCGGTCGCGGTCCTCGTACACCGCGAGCCGTTCCCGGTCGCGCCGCGACTCGGCCATCATCAGCGCCAGGGCCGCCTGCGAGGCGAACTGCGTGGCGACCGTCCGCTCGCTCTCGGTGAACTGGCGTCCGTCGCGGGACCTCGGGGTGAGGAGGGCACCGAGCACCTGACCGTCGCTCTGCAGCGGGAGCATCATGACGGGCCCGTAGGCGTGGGTGAGATCCGTCCGCAGGCGCGGGTCGGCGGACGCGTCCGCCAGGAACACCGGCTTTCCGTCGCGGAGTTCGGTGACCAGTTCGCTCTCCGGCGGAACGACCACACCGAGCGCCTTCGACGGGTGGTCCGAGGCCACCGCGACGACCTCCAGGCCGCCCTCCTCCGCGGGGAGCAGCACGATCCCGGCCGCGGAGCCGGAGAGCCGGCGGGCCTGTTCGGCGACGATCTGCAACGCGTCCTCGGCGTCGCCGCCCGCCAGCAGCGCGGTGGTGACGGCCACCGAGCCGTCGATCCAGCGCTCACGCTGCTGCGCCGCCTCGTACAGACGGGCGTTGCCGATGGCGATACCGGCCTCGGTGGCGAGCACCCGGAGCATGTCGAGGTCGTCGTCGTCGAACGTGCCGCCGCCGCGCTTCTCCGTGAGGTACAGGTTCCCGAAGATCTCCCCCTGCACCCTGATCGGGACTCCGAGGAAGCTGTGCATCGGCGGATGGCCTGCCGGGAACCCGCAGGAGCGCGGGTCGTCGGTCAGGTTCGCGAGGCGCACCGGATCGGGGTCGCGGATGAGCGCGCCCAGCAGCCCCTTGTGGCCGTCGGGCCTGCGCCCGATCCCGCGGGCGGTCTCCTCGTCCACGCCGCACTGGACGAAGTCCGCCAGTCCCTCCCCGCTCTCGTCCACGACGCCGATGGCCGCGTACCGCGCGTCCGTGAGTTCCGCGGCCGTCTCGCAGATGCGGTCCAGCTTGGAGTGCAGCTCCAGCCCCGATCCGACCGACCGCACGGCTTCCAGCAGTCGCGGGACCCGGGCGTCCGGCGCGCCGGTCAGCTCTCCCGGAGCACGGGCCGCAGCGCCCGTGTCGTCACCCGGGACGGGGGAGCTCCTCGCGGCTGACATGCCTTGAGCGTAATGAGTCCCCTTTGTCCGGGAAAGTCGGACGGGTGGCCGGAGACAGCGGACCCGACACAGCCGGCACCTCCCCCGGACGGACGCCCCGGACTCAGCCGGCACGTCACCCGGGCGAACCGCTCCCCCCACGACGGCCGTCGTGCCGCGCTCCGCCCCTGCGGGCTCAGGGAGCCACAGCGCGCACCAGCAGATCCGCGGCGGCCTCGCGTTCCGCCATCTCCCGCAACGGCCCCGCGGCGGCCACCAGCTCGGCGAACACCCCGCGCTGGACGACATGGCCCCGTTCGAGCACGATCACCTCGTCCACCGCGTCGAGCCCGGCCAGCCGGTGCGTGATCAGCAGTGTCGTACGGCCCTCGGTCGCGGCCAGGAGATCCGTGGTGAGCGCGTCGGCCGTCGGCAGGTCGAGGTGCTCCGCCGGCTCGTCCAGGACGAGTACGGGAAAGTCGGCGAGCAGCGCGCGTGCCAGGGCGAGCCTCTGGCGCTGGCCGCCGGACAGCCGCGCCCCGTGTTCGCCGACCAGGGTGTCGAGCCCGTCGGGCAGTCCGTCCACCCAGTCCAGCAACCGGGCTCGTCCGAGCGCGTCGCGCACCTCGGGCTCGGTCGCGTCCTTGCGGGCGAGCAGCAGGTTCTCGCGCAGGGTGCTGTCGAAAACGTACGCGTCCTGGGCGCAGAGCCCGATCAGCCGGCGCACGGCGTCCCCGTCCATCCCGCACGCGTCCGCCCCGCCGAGCGTGTACGTCCCCGCCTCCGGGTCCAGGAACCGGAGCAGGACCTGCGCGAGCGTCGTCTTGCCTGCTCCGGACGTGCCGACCACGGCGATCCGGCGGCCCTTCTCCAGGGTCAGATCGAGTCCGGCCAGCGCGTCCCGGTCCTGTCCGGCGTGCCGGGCCCGGAGCCCGGACACACGGAGCGGGAACGGTGTCGCGGGCGCAGGTCGCGGCTGTTCGGGCTCGCGTACGGGATCGGCGGCGTCCAGCACCTCGTACACGCGCTCGGCGCTCTTGCGCACCCGCTGCCGGTACTGAACGGCGAGCGGCAGTCCCATGACGGCTTCGAATGCGGCGAGCGGGGTGAGGACGACGACGGCCATGAGCACACCGTGCAGTCGCCCGGCGGCGACCGCCTGGGCGCCCACGAGAGCGGTGGCCGCGACGGTGAGTCCGGAGACGAGTGCCGTGAGTCCGTCGCCCAGGGCTGTCGCGGCAGCGGCCCGGGAGGCGATCCTCGTGAGGACGCCGTCGGCCTGCCGCGCCTCGGCGGTACGGGCGGGCAGCGCGCCCGCGACGGTCAGTTCGGCGGTCCCCGTGAGCAGATCGGCCACCTGGGTCGCCAGCGCGCCGCGCGCGGGAGCCAGCCGTCGTTCGGCACGGCGCGCCACGGCGCCGGTCACCACCGGGACTCCGGCCCCGGCCGCCAGCAGACCGACGGCGAGAAGGGCCCCCGCTTCGGGGAGCAGCCAGGCGGTGAACCCGACGGAGGCGGCGGAGACCAGGACCGCGGCTCCGGCCGGCAGCAGCCAGCGCAGCCAGTAGTCCTGGAGAGCGTCCACGTCGGCGACGAGCCGCGACAGCAGGTCACCGCGCCGGGTGGTCCGCAGCCCGGCGGGCGCCAGCCGTTCCAGACGCCGGTAGACGGCCGCCCGTGTGTCGGCCAGCATCCGCAGCACGGCGTCGTGCGACACGAGCCGCTCCGCGTACCGGAACACCGCCCGTCCGATCCCGAACGTCCGGGTGGCCGTCACGGCCACCATCAGATAGAAGACCGGCGGCTGCTGGGAGGCCCGCGAGATGAGCCAGCCGGACGTGGCCATGAGGCCGACGGCGCTCCCGAGAGCGAGGCTGCCGAGGAGCAGGGCGAGCGCGAGCGGCCCACGCCGGGGGGCCGCCATCGCCCGGACGCGGGTGAGCACGCCACCTTGAGCCCGGGGCGTCGTGACGGGGCTTTCGGCGTCCGCCGGGAACATGCCCTCCGGCTCGGCCCCTCGTGTCGGCTGTGTGCCCGTCGGCAGCGCGAGGCCGGAAGCCCCGGCCTCGGGTGCCGGTCGCGTCGCTCCGACCACAGCGGCTTCCAGGCGGACCACCCGGTCCGCGACGTCGAGCAGGGCCGGCCGGTGCACGACCAGCAGCACGGTCCGTCCCACGGCCAGCCGCCGGACCGCCTCGACGACCTCGGCCTCGGTCTCTCCGTCGAGCGAGGCCGTCGGCTCGTCGAGCAGCAGCACGGGCCGGTCCGCGAGGAACGCCCGCGCGAGTGCCAGGCGCTGACGCTGGCCGGCCGACAGTCCGGCGCCGTCCTCACCGAGAAGGGTGTCGGCCCCGGCGGGCAGGGCGTCGACGAACCCTGCCGCACCGGCGTCGACAAGAGCCTGGCGCAGTGCTGCTTCATCGGCGTCGGGTCGCGCCAGGCGGACGTTCTCGGCGATGGATCCGGCGTACAGGTGCGGCCGTTGCGGGACCCAGGCGATCCGCGAGCGCCACTCCGTGAGGTCGGCGTCGGCGAGATCAACTCCCCCGGCGCGGACTCGGCCGGCGGTGGGCTCCACGAACCCGAGCAGGACGCTCAGCAGGGTCGACTTGCCCACACCGCTGGGACCGACGAGGGCGACCGTCTCACCGGGCTCGACCGTGAAGGAGACGTCCGAGACCGCGTCCGCGGAGCGCCCCGGATAGCACACGGTGACGCCGTCGAAGGCGATCTCCCCCGCGGGCACGCGCAGCGAACCGGACCTCGGTGCCGGGGTCTCCAGCACCGTGAAGATGGCCTCGGCGGCCGCGAGCCCTTCGGCGGCGGCGTGGTACTGGGCTCCCACCTGACGCAGTGGCAGATAGGCCTCGGGTGCCAGCACGAGGATGACGAGCCCCACGTACAGGTCCATCTCGCCATGGACGAGCCGCATACCGATGGTCACCGCGACCAGGGCGACCGAGATGGTGGCGAGCAGTTCCAGGGCGAAGGACGACAGGAAGGCGATCCGGAGCGTCCGCATCGTCGCCTGCCGGTACTCGCCGGTGATCTTCCGGATCGACTCGGCCTGCGCCTTGGCCCGGCCGAACACCTTGAGCGTGGGCAGCCCCGCGACCACGTCCAGGAAGTGTCCGGACAGCCGGGACAGCATCCGCCACTGGCGGTCCATGTGACTGCGCGTGGCCCAGCCGATCAGCACCATGAACAAGGGGATGAGCGGCAGCGTGCCGACGATGATCGCCGCGGACACCCAGTCCTCGGTGACGATCCGCGCCAGTACGGCGACCGGGACCACCAGCGCGAGCCCCAACTGCGGGAGATAGCGCGAGAAGTAGTCGTCGAGCGCGTCGACGCCGCGCGTCGCGAGGGCGACCAGGGAGCCCGTCCGCTGGCCGCTGAGCCAGCCGGGCCCGAGCGACGCGGCCCGCTCCACCAGCCGCCCCCTCAGCTCTGACTTGACCGCGGCACTCGCGCGGTGCGCGGCGAGCTCGGTGAGCCAGGCCACCAGAGCGCGCCCGAGCGCCACGGCCGTCAACAGAACCAGGGGGGTACGCAGTTCGGCGGCGGAGAAACCGTGCTGGAAGGCGCCGACCACCACGTCGGCGATGAGCATCGCCTGGGCGATGACCAGGGCCGCTCCGACGACACCCAGCCCCACGACCGCCACAAGAAAACGGCGGGTGGCTCGCGCGTACCGGAGGAGACGTGGATCGATTGGTTTCACGTGAAACACACCTTTGGCCCATCAGGCACGTTTCACGTGAAACATGCCGCTACATCGGATTCAGTGCGACACGTCCACAGCGATGTGGTGCGTGCCGATGCGCTTGCGGAACACCCAGTAGGTCCAACTCTGGTAGAGCAGGACGATCGGCGTGGCGATCACGGCACACCAGGTCATGATCTTCAGGGTGTACTGACTCGACGAGGCGTTGGTGACCGTGAGGCTCCAGTCCGCGTTGAGCGAGGACGGCATGACGTCCGGGAAGAGCGACAGGAAGAGCATCGTGACGGCGGCCACGATGGTCAGCCCCGAGAGGATGAACGCCCATCCCTCACGCCCTGCCTTGACCATCGCCATCGCCGCGACGAGGGCGGCCACGGCCACGATCAGCGCGCCCAGCGACGCGCCGTCACCACTGTCGACCTGGGTCCAGATGAGGAAGACCAGCGCCAGCACGGCTGTCGCCAGGCCGACCCGCAGGGCGAGCTTCCCCGACCGCTCCCGGATGTCTCCCACCGTCTTGAGTCCGACGAACACCGCCCCGTGGAAGGTGAACAGCGTGAGCGTGACCAGACCACCGAGGATCGAGTACGGGTTGAGCAGGTCCCAGAAGTTGCCCACGTACTCGAAGTTCCGGTCGATCTTCACCCCGCGCACGATGTTGGCGAAGGCCACACCCCACAGGAACGCCGGGATCAGCGAGGTCCAGAAGATCGCCGTCTCCCAGTTGCGCTGCCAGTGCTCCTCGGACCTCTTCGCCCGGTACTCGAAGGCGACACCGCGCACGATCAGACAGACCAAGATGATCAGCAGGGGCAGATAGAAGCCGGAGAAGAGGGTGGCGTACCACTCGGGGAAGGCGGCGAAGGTCGCACCGCCGGCCGTGAGCAGCCACACCTCGTTGCCGTCCCACACGGGGCCGATCGTGTTGATCAGCACCCGCTTCTCGGTGCGGTCGCGGGCCAGCAGCTTGGTGAGGATGCCGACTCCGAAGTCGAAGCCCTCCAGGAAGAAGTAGCCGATCCAGAGGACGGCGATGAGGACGAACCAGACGTCGTGAAGTTCCATGACTCAGCAGCTCCCTGAGCCTAGTAGGAGAAGGCCATCGGCTTGTCGGCGTCCTTGGAGTCGCCGCCGATCCTGGTGGGCGGATTGAGGTCGGACTCGGTGAGCTCGGGCGGTCCCGCCTTGACGTACTTCGCGAGCAGCTTGATCTCGATGACGGCGAGGATCGCGTAGATCAGCGAGTAGACGGTCAGCGATGTGATGACCTCGCCCTGCGAGACGGTGGGGGAGACGCCGAACCGGGTCTGCAGAACGCCGTACACGACCCACGGCTGACGGCCCATCTCGGTGAAGATCCAGCCCCAGGAGTTGGCGATCAGCGGGAACGCCAGGGTCCAGATGGCGATGCGCCAGCCCCATTTGGTGAGCTTCGGGCCGAGTGCCTTGTTCTTGAACAGAACCAGATGCGGTGCCTCGTCCTCGCCGACCCTCAGGTGCTGGGGCAGCAAGAACTTCTTGCGGGTCAGCCAGAGTCCGACGATGCCGATCACGAAGGAGGCCATGCCGAAGCCGATCATCCAGCGAAAGGCCCAGAAGGTGACCGGGATGATCGGGCGGTAGTCGCCGGGACCGTACTTCTCCTGCTCGGCCTTGTTCGTGTCGTTGATGCCGGGGACGTACGAGTTGAAGTCGTCGTCGGCGAGGAACGACAGTATCCCCGGGATGGACAGTTCGACGGTGTTGTGACCCTTGCTGACGTCTCCGTAGGCGAAGATCGAGAACGGCGCGGACTCCTGGCCGTCCCACAGGGCCTCGGCGGCGGCCATCTTCATCGGCTGCTGCTTGAACATGATCTTGCCGAGGGTGTCGCCGCTGATCGCCGTGAGCAGACCGGCGATGACGACGGTGATGAGGCCGAGCCGCAGCGAGGTCTTCATGACGGCGACGTGCCGCTTGCGGGCCAGGTGGATCGCGGCGATGCCCACCATGAAGGCGCCGCCCGTCAGGAAGGCCGCCGTGAGGGTGTGGAACGCCTGGGCCAGCGCGGTGTTCTGGGTCAGCACGTGCCAGAAGTCGGTGAGTTCGGCGCGGCCCTTCGCCTTGTTGATCCGGTAGCCGACGGGGTGCTGCATCCACGAGTTGGCCGCGAGGATGAAGTACGCCGACAGGATCGTGCCGATGGAGACCATCCACATGCAGGCGAGGTGGAGCTTCTTCGGGAGCCTGTCCCAGCCGAAGATCCACAGCCCGATGAAGGTGGACTCGAAGAAGAAGGCGATCAGGGCCTCGAAGGCGAGCGGCGCGCCGAAGATGTCACCGACGAAGCGTGAGTAGGCGGACCAGTTCATACCGAACTGGAATTCCTGGACGATGCCGGTGACGACGCCCATCGCGATGTTGATCAGGAAGAGCTTGCCCCAGAACTTCGTGGCCTTGAGGTACTTCTGATTCTCCGTACGCACCCAGGCGGTCTGCAGGCCGGCGACGAGCGCTGCGAGCGAGATCGTCAGAGGTACGAAGAAGAAGTGGTAGACGGTGATAATGCCGAACTGCCATCGCGCCATGGTCTCTGGCGCCAAAGCCAATTCCACGTCGTCAGTCTCCTTACGTCGCCGTGGTCACAGCCGCAGTTTGCCCGGTTCATCGCAGACATCACGGGATCAACAGGACACGCTTGTGAACGCGTTCACATTCACAAGCAAGTATGACGCATGCCCGTTCGAGGGAGGAGGGGCGGGGGGTCCCTAACCGGGGCCGAACGGCCCCGATCCGGGCCCGGCGGCTCTCGGCGGGGCCCCGACCGGGAGGAACCGGGCAGCCCGGGACACCCGAGTGAGGCCCGAAAGTGACGCCCGGACCCACCCGGCCGACGCCCCGCCGCCGCCCCACCGGCACCGCGCACGCCGAGAGGCCCGTACGCGGTCGACGCGTACGGGCCTCTCCGGACCGACAGGCGCATGCCCACCGGGGGACGGACACGTCCGTCCCCCGGTGGGCGGTTGTTCCGCCGGGCGGCTACATCCCCTTGGGAAAGCTCTCGGTCGCCTTCAGGAAGATGTCGTTCGCCTCGGTCTCACCGATGGTGACGCGGACGCCCTCACCCGCGAAGGGACGCACGACGACACCGGCCTGCTCGCAGTGCGCGGCGAAGTCCAGGGTGCGCTCCCCCAGGCGCAGCCAGACGAAGTTGGCCTGCGTCTCGGGCACCGTCCAGCCCTGACCGCGCAGCGTGTCGACCACCCGGGTGCGCTCGGAGACCAGGGAGCCGACCCGGCCGAGCAGTTCGTCCTCGGCCCGCAGGCTCGCCACCGCGGCGTCCTGGGCCAGCTGGCTCACGCCGAACGGCACGGCCGTCTTGCGCAGCGCGGCCGCCACCGGCTCGTGAGCGATGGCGAAGCCCACCCGGAGACCGGCCAGCCCGTACGCCTTGGAGAAGGTGCGCAGCACACAGACGTTGGGCCGGTCACGGTAGATCTGCACACCGTCCGGCACCTCGGCGTCACGGATGAACTCGCGGTACGCCTCGTCCAGGACGACCAGCACATCGCTCGGCACCCGGTCCAGGAACCGCTCCAGCTCGGCCCGGCGGACCACGGTGCCGGTCGGGTTGTTCGGGTTGCAGAGGAAAATCAGCCGCGTCCGGTCGGTGACGGCGTCGGCCATCGCGTCCAGGTCGTGCACCTCGCCCGGGGTCAGCGGCACCTGCACCGAGGTCGCCCCGCTGATCTGCGTGATGATCGGGTACGCCTCGAAGGACCGCCAGGCGTAGATGACCTCGTCACCGGGACCGCTCGTCGCCTGGAGCAGCGACTGCGCGACGCCGACCGAGCCGGTGCCCGTCGCCACGTGGGAGGCGGGGACGCCGAAACGGTCCGCCAGCTCGTTGATCAGCCCCGTGCACGCCATGTCCGGGTAGCGATTGAACGAACCGGTCGCCGAGGCCAGGCTCTCGACCACGCCGGGCAGTGGCGGGTACGGGTTCTCGTTGGAGGACAGCTTGTACGCCACGGCGCCGGCGGCGGCGGGCTTGCCGGGCTTGTAGGTGGGGATACCCGCCAGCTCTGCACGCAGCTTGGGGTTCGTGTCGCTCACCGCAGTCCTCCTCGTGACCACCAGCGGCTCATGACCGCCACCGGCTACTAATACTTCTCACCTTATGAGGATTCCGCGCCGCTGCGAATGGCCTGTGGACAACCTGACACCACCCCGTGCCCGGCCGGGTGATCATCCACGCCCGCCGGCGGCACCGGTCCCGGCTCCCGCCGTCGCACGGCCGGCGGCCGCCCGCGTACGAAGTCGTACGAAAGGGGGCGCGTCGGCGGCTATCACATGCGCCGGTGGCTCGCGCCGTGGCGCGCATCCCTCGTACAGGTGAGTTGAGACCTCTTCGAAACATGGCCCGCTTGGCAGGTCCGCACGCGTCGACAAGTCACGTATTGGGGTGGGATCGGTCAACTACCTTCACTTCAAAGGGAGTTAGCTGCTTTCGATCATGCAGAAACGTGCCTGTCAACGCGCGCATATGCGTCCGCACTACCCCACCGTATGAGCCCTACTATCGGCTCGCCATGACAGCAGCAGGGAAGCACCAGGTGAGCCGGGCGGAGACCTCCCGCCGAGGCGGTCGGCCGAGCCGGGCGGGCATCAGAGACGTGGCCGCGGCGGCAGGGGTCTCCATCACAACCGTGTCCGATGCCCTCAACGGCAAGGGGCGGCTCCCGGACGCCACCCGACGCCATGTCCGCGAAGTCGCCGACCGGCTGGGCTATCGCCCCTCGGCCGCGGCCCGAACCCTCCGTACCGGCAAGTCCGGCCTGATCGGCCTGACCGTCACCACCTACGGGGATGAACCTTTCACCTTCACCGAGTTCGCGTACTTCGCCGAGATGGCCAGAGCCGCCACCTCGGCGGCGCTCGCCCGGGGATACGCCCTGGTCATCCTCCCCGCGACCTCCCGCCACGACGTGTGGTCGAACGTCGCCCTGGACGGAACCGTGGTCATCGACCCGTCCGACCAGGATCCGGTCGTCAGCGAGCTGGTCCGCCAGGGGCTGCCCGTCGTCTCCGACGGCCGGCCCGCGGGATCGCTCCCGGTCACCGCCTGGGTGGACAACGACCACGAGGCCGCCGTCCTCGGCATCCTCGACCACCTCGCCGACGCCGGTGCCCGACGCATCGGCCTCCTCACCGGCACCACCACGGACACGTACACCCATCTCTCCACCACCGCGTACCTGCGCTGGTGCGAGCGCGTGGGCCAGGATCCGGTGTACGAGGCCTATCCCGCGCACGATCCGTGCGCGGGGGCGGTGGCGGCCGACCGGCTCCTCGCCCGGCCCGACCGCCCGGACGCCGTCTACGGCCTCTTCGACCCGAACGGCACCGACCTGCTGGCCGCCGCCCGCCGCTACGGTCTGCGCGTACCCGACGACCTGCTGCTGGTGTGCTGCAGCGAGTCGACCGTCTACGCCAGCACCGAGCCGCCCGTCACGACCCTCTCCCTCAAACCGCGCAGAATCGGCACGGCCGTCGTCCAGCTGCTGATCGACGCCATCGAAGGGGTCGAATCGGACCAACCCGTCGAGCAGGTGATACCGACGGAGCTGATCGTGCGGACCTCGTCACAGCGCCGGCAGCCCCGGACGACCGTCAGTCCGCCCCGATCACCCGAGCAGGGCTGAGGCCCGATCCGAATTGGGCGGGGCGAGCCCCGCCCAATTCGGGCGAAAACCGCGGTGAACTGGGCTCCTGTTCCGATTCACCACCCCTGGGTCATCACATGGCGCGATCCGCATTCCTATGATGGGCGGACGACACCGCGGGCCGCTGCGACCAGGCAGTCCGAACCGGTGCAGATGCGGTGCGATGGTGGTGGAGGGGTCGATGACTCAGGGGGCCGGTCAGGGACCCGAGGTGGTGCGGACGGCGACGTTGCGCGACTTCCGGGTACCGGGTTACGTCCACGAGACCGGTCCGTATGCGCAGAACACGCCGCATGGCGAGGGCGCCGGACCCGTCGGTGAGAGCGCGCGGTACGCGTCGGGGGAATCCTCCCCCTACGCGTCCGGAGAGTCTCCGTCGGAGTTCCCGGGAGAGTTCTCCGAGGGGTACACGCCCACGCAGCGCGATCTGCCGGTCATCAACCGCGGCGACACCCTGCAGGTCGCCGTGGACCCCTCGGGCGCACCCGCCCCGGCGTCCGGCGCCGGACCCGGCCCGCTGTACGTCGTCGGGGATGTGCACGGCTACCTCGACCAGCTCGTCGCCGCGCTCCAGGCCAAGGGCCTCCTCGACGCCGGCGGCAACTGGTCGGCCGGCACCTCGCGCCTGTGGTTCCTCGGCGACTTCACCGACCGCGGTCCGGACGGCATCGGCGTGATCGACCTCGTGATGCGGCTGTCCGCCGAGGCGGCCGCGGCCGGCGGCTACTGCAAGGCGCTCATGGGCAACCACGAGCTGCTGCTGCTCGGCGCCAAGCGGTTCGGCGACACCCCGGTCAGCTCCGGCGCCGGCACCGCCACCTTCCAGGCCGCCTGGCTGCTCAACGGCGGCCAGAAGACGGACATGGACCGTCTCCAGGACCACCATCTGCAGTGGATGGCCCGCCTCGACGCCATGGAGCTGGTCGACGGACACCTTCTGGTGCACTCCGACACCACCGCCTACCTCGACTACGGCGACTCCATCGAAGCGGTCAACGACACCGTCCGCGAGACCCTCACCCGCAACGACGCCGAGGACTGCTGGGACCTCTTCCGCAAGTTCACCCGCCGCTTCGCCTTCCGCGACGACGGCGCCGAGGCGGTCCACGAACTGCTCGACCTGTACGGCGGCACACGCGTCGTCCACGGTCACAGCCCTATTCCGTACCTCCTGGGCGAGGTGGGCCCGGAGGACGGCGAGGCCGGAGCGGGTCCCGTGATCGAAGGACCACACGTCTACGCCGACGGTCTGGCCATCGCGATGGACGGTGGAGTGACCATGGCCGGAAAACTGCTGGTCCAGCAACTTCCCCTGGATATCTGAGCGTTCACCGGGCAGGCGTCCGGCGGACGGACCGCTGCGGACAGGGGCCAATTTCTGGAAACCCCCTGTCACGGCGTGCCGTCACCGCTCTACCATCGGCTTATCCGTAGCAGGCTCCCCTCCGTTTCTGCCCAACGGCTCGTCAGCGTGCGAGCCATCAGCCCTACGGAGCATCGGGGGATGCAGATGAACAGCGTTCCGCAGCACCTGCTGAGCGAGGACCGCCAGGAATACGAGCGGATCCTCGATGAGGCGCTGCGCTCCGCACCACACCGCCCGGAACTCGCCGCTGTCGGCCAGCGGCTCAACCTCGAACAACTGCGCACCATGGCGCTCAACGCCACAGCCCTCATCACGACGGCCGCGTCGGACGAGTACGCGCACTATGTGAAGGTCCGCAGCGAACTGCGCCGACCGGTGCGGTCCGCTGTCGTGAGCGAGGAAACCGGCTCCACGGAGCCGGGCACGACCGTGTTGGGGCTCGCCGCCACCGTGGGGGAGGTCACCGAGACCGCCGGAGCGGGCGCGGTCGCCGTCGTCGCGGTGCTCGCCCCCGTCCTCGCCGGGACAGCGGCGCTGATCTTCCTGCTCGTGGGCTACGTCCTGAGGATGCTCGATCCCGAGCCGGCCGTCGCCAGAACCCTCCTGACCACAGGATGGGTCTTCGGCGCGATCACGGCGGCCGCCATTCTGGTCGCCGCGGCCGGACTGCTGCTGACCGCCCTGCGCAACAGCTCGTCCTCCTTCCAGGCCGAAGCGGGCGACGAGCTGACCGGTCAGGTCACCCGGGCCAAGGAGGCCTGGCGTGACGCCCTGCTGGAGCGCGGCATCCTGCCGTTCCTCCGGGAGGCCCTCGCGGACCCGGGCTCGGCGGCCCTGAGCCGCCCCGCACCGGCCCCCACCAGCCGCATTCCGCACCTCGGGTACGGCAGGCCGGGGTTCAGCAGCCCCGACGACGGACCGGCGGCGGGCCCGCGCCCGAGCTTCTCCAGCCCGGACTTCTCCAGCCCGGACTTCGGGGGCCCTGAACACCAGCCCGAGTGACCCGGCCGGCCGACGGCCGGGTCCGAGGCAGGAGAGGGCCCGCGCGGGTGCGCGGGCCCGTACGCCCTTACCGGTGCGGGCCCTTGCCGGTGCGGCCGTTGCCGGCTGTCGCGGGCGCGTCCGTACGGCTGTGGCAGGGCACTGCCCGCCGTAGCCCGCCGCGGGCGCCGGTGCTCCCGTGCACGGCCGTGGCGCGGGCGGTCCCTGGGCCCGTGGCGCGGGCTTCTCCACACCCGTCTCCGGGCGTCCTGCGCTGTTCTCGGGGTGTCTCAGATGATGCCGAGCCGCCGCGCCTCCTTCGTCCACGACGGGAACTCGGACAGCAACCGGTCGTAGAGATCCGGATCCGGTACGTCGCTGATGTCGTCGACCGCGAAGAAGCCCACGTTGTCGACGCGTCGGCCCGGCAGGGTGTCGAACCGCTCCAGAACGCCGTAGTTCGAGCGCCCCAGTCCGACGAACTGCCAGAAGACCGGCTCGTCCACCGCCTCCCGCAGTTCCTTCTCGATCTCCTTGTCGCGGTAGACGCCTCCGTCGGAGAAGAAGAGCACCAACGTGGGATCGGCGGACGGGTGCTCGCGGACGAACGTCCGGACCTCGGCGATCACCTTCTGCTCCTCGTTCTGGATGCCGACCGCCCGCATGTCCACCTGTCCCGGCAGCAGGCCCTTCTTCGGCTTCTTCCTTCTGAACAAGGTCAGTTCACCCACCCGGACATGACGTTCCAGCCACTCCGGCAGATCGCCCAGGGCGAGGTCCGGCAGTCGGGCCGGGTTCGACGCGAAGGTCCACGCCTGCATCTCCCCGTCGTCGTCCAGCTGGGCCGCCACCGCGGCCATCCGTTCCACCACATCGGCCACGACGCCCTTGGAGTACAGGAACGACATCGACCCGGAAGCGTCCAGGACCAGGATGACGCGGGCCCTGACGCCCACGGCCCCGTGCTTGCGCAGACTGACCGCCACCTGCTCCTTGCGCAGGGAGAGCCGCTTGCGCATGTCGACGGGCAACCGCTCCTCACCTTTGACGAGACGAGGGGCCGAGCCGGGAGCCGGGGGTGCCTGGGGCACCGGAGGAACGGGCGCGTTCGGGAATGCCGGTGCCTGCGGGGGTGGTGGGGGGACGGGCGCGATCGGGCGTGCCGGGACCGGCGAGGGCGTCGGTGCCACCGCGGAGGCTCCGGCGGGAGCGCTCCTCGTGTCCGTGCTCCCGGCCGTGCCCGGCTCCTCGTCCACGCTGATCCCGAAATCGGTGGCCAGGCCCGCGAGCCCGGAGGCGTACCCCTGGCCCACCGCGCGGAACTTCCACTGCCCTCCCCGCAGATACAGCTCGCCTCCGATGAACGCCGTCTCCGTCGTCGCCTCCATCTCGAAGACCGCCAGTTCCTGCCCGGTTCCGGCATCGAGGAGCCGCAGTCTCAGACCTGACAGCTGGCCGAAGGTGCCCCCGTCGGCGGAGGCGCCCAGGACCACGCGCTGGATCTCCGGCTCCAGGGCACGCAGATCCACCTCGACGGTGTCCGTCGTCCCGTCCCCCTCCCGCCGCTTGCCCGAGTGGTGCACGGCGCCCGAGGCATGCCTGGGCTGGTTGTAGAAGACGAAGTCACCGTCGTCACGCACCCGCCCGTCCGCTCGGAGCAGCAGGGCCGAGGCATCGGCGTCCGGCGCACCGGGGCCTCCTGACCAGCCGAGTACGACCCGCACCTGCTGCGCGGCGACGGGAAGGTTGGCGCCCTTGCTCATCGATGTCGGTGTCATGCGTCCAGTCTCCCCGCAGAAGCCGTCGGTGGATCCGACCGATACGCCCGCGCGGGAGAAGCGCCGGTCGCGTCCGTCGCGGCCCGTACGAACGCGCGCAGCCGCTCGGTGGTGTTGCCCTCCATCCACACCAGTCCCCGTTCGATCGGCTGCGCGTCGTGCAGGGGTACGTAGGCGACGTCGGGCCGCGGGTAGTACTGCCGTGAGTGCTCGCCGACCGGGAGGACGCCCCGGCCCATCGCGACCAGGGTCAGCATTTCGGAGAACGACCCGCCGGCCGGCCCCTTCGGAACGGCTCTGCCCGAGGGGGTGCGGTCCGGTGTGCGGTCCTGTTTGAACGTCGCCGAGGTCACCTGGGGGTACTGCACCACGGGATGTTCCGCCAGCACCTCCAGGGACAGCCGCTCCTCACCGGCCAGCGGATGACCTGCCGGGACGGCCAGGACTCGTCTCTCCCGCAGCAGAGCCGGTCCGCGGGCCATTCCGTCGAAGGGGAACGAGGCCAGCAGCACGTCGACCGAACCGTCCAGCAGACTCGCCCGGGAGTTGGAGAGCTGGACCTCCCGCACGTCGACACGGCAGTCCGGGTGACGCTCACCGAACAGGCCGACCGCCTTGAGGAGCGTGGGCGCCGTCCACTCACCGAGGAAGGCGACCCGCAGCTCTCCGGTGACGCCCCGGCCGGCGTCGGCCGCCCTGCGCAGCGCCGCCTCCATCCCGGCGACCAGGGGCGCCAGATCGTCCGCCAGCTGTCTGCCGATCGGGGTGAGCCGGACGGAACGGCTGGTGCGTTCGAACAGCAGGGCTCCGACTCTGCGCTCCAGCGCCTTGATCACCTGGCTGACACGCCCGGTCGTGACCAGCAGCCGCGCGGCGGTCCGGCCGAAGTGCAGTTCCTCGGCCAGCGTCAGAAAGATCTCGGTCTCCATTCGCTCCAGCATGAAACCCCCGGCGTTAAATCTGACTCAACGGTCGTACAGCGATCATGCCTTGATGGCGGCCGTCCCACGGCGGATCGTAGAAGTCGTCCACCCGGCCGCGGGAGAGCCCACTGGCTCCCCGGCCGGCCGGGCGCACAGCGGCTCCGCGCCCGGTTCCGTCCACCCGTACGCCCACCACCTCCGTGGCTTCGCCACGCCATCGCCCTGGAGACGACATGACCGCGCTGCGCGTGAAGGCCTTCGACCACCTGGTCCTCAATGTCGAGGACGTCGAACGGTCCCTGGACTTCTACACCGGACTTCTGGGCCTCGAACCCGTACGCGTCGCCGAATGGCGGTCCGGCCAGGCCCCGTTCCCGTCCGTGAGGATCACGGCGGAAACCATCATCGACCTGATCACCCATACCCCTGGCGGGTCCAACGTCGACCACATCTGTCTCACCGTGGAACCTCTGGACTGGGACCAGGTCATCGCGTCGGGATCCTTCACCGTGCTCGAGGGGCCCGTGGAACGCTTCGGCGCGCGGGGAAACGCCACCTCGGTCTACGTCCAGGACCCGGACGGCAACACCGTCGAACTGCGCTGGTACCCGCAGGACGTCACCCCGTGACCCTGCCGAGGGCGGCGGTCCGGGTGTGTGCCCCGGACCGCCGCCCCCTTGGAACAGCTCAGTCGGCCAGCGGCAGGTACACGCGGTTGCCCGCCTCGGCGAACTCCCGGGACTTCTGAAGCATGCCCTCGGAGATCTCCTCGGCGGAGGCGCCGTCGGCCACGTCACCGCCGAACCGCTCGTTGATGCTCTGGCTGATCTTCATCGAGCAGAACTTCGGCCCGCACATGGAACAGAAGTGGGCTGTCTTGGCGGGCTCGGCCGGCAGCGTCTGGTCGTGGAACTCCCGCGCCGTGTCCGGGTCGAGAGCCAGGTTGAACTGGTCCTCCCACCGGAACTCGAAGCGGGCGTCGGAGAGCGCGTCATCCCATTCCTGCGCACCTGGGTGCCCCTTGGCGAGGTCGGCTGCGTGGGCGGCGATCTTGTAGGTGATGACGCCGGTCTTGACGTCGTCACGATCGGGCAGGCCCAAGTGCTCCTTGGGCGTGACGTAGCAGAGCATGGCCGTGCCCCACCAGGCGATCATCGCGGCACCGATGCCGGAAGTGATGTGGTCGTACGCCGGCGCGACGTCCGTCGTCAGCGGACCGAGGGTATAGAACGGAGCTTCATCACAGATCTCCTGCTGAAGGTCGATGTTCTCCTTGATCTTGTGCATCGGGACATGTCCCGGGCCTTCGATCATCGTCTGTACCTGAAAACGCTTCGCGACCCTGTTGAGTTCCCCGAGCGTCCTCAACTCGGCGAATTGCGCCGCGTCGTTGGCGTCCGCGATGGAACCCGGCCGCAGCCCGTCGCCGAGCGAGTAGGTGACGTCGTACGCGGCGAGGATCTCGCAGAGTTCCTCGAAGTTCTCGTACAGGAACGACTCCTTGTGGTGCGCGAGGCACCAGGCGGCCATGATCGAGCCACCGCGCGAGACGATGCCGGTCTTGCGGTTCGCGGTGAGCGGCACGTACGCCAGGCGCACGCCCGCGTGAACCGTCATGTAGTCCACGCCCTGCTCGGCCTGCTCGACGACGGTGTCCTTGTAGATCTCCCAGGTCAGCTCCTCGGCCCGGCCGTCGACCTTCTCCAGCGCCTGATAGAGCGGCACGGTGCCGATGGGGACGGGGGAGTTGCGCAGCACCCATTCACGCGTGGTGTGGATGTTGCGGCCGGTGGACAGGTCCATGACCGTGTCGGCGCCCCAGCGGGTCGCCCAGGTCATCTTCTCGACCTCCTCCTCGATGGAGGAAGTCACAGCGGAATTGCCGATGTTGGCGTTGACCTTCACCAGGAACCGCTTGCCGATGATCATCGGCTCGATCTCCGGATGGTTGATGTTCACGGGCAGCACGGCTCGGCCCGCGGCGATCTCCTCCCGCACGACCTCGGGGGCGACGTTCTCACGGACCGCCACGAACTCCATCTCGGGCGTGATCTCACCGCGCCGCGCGTAGGCGAGCTGGGTCACCGCCTGCCCGGCCCGCCCCCGGCGCGGCTGGCGCGGCCGGCCCGGGAAGACCGCGTCGAGATTGCGCAGCCCTCCGCGCGGGGACGTGTGCTTGATCCCGTCGTCCTCGGGACGGACGGGACGGCCCGCGTACTCCTCGGTGTCACCGCGGGCGATGATCCAGCTCTCACGCAGCGGTGCCAGCCCCCTGCGGACATCGGTGTCGATGGACGGATCGGTGTACGGGCCGGAGGTGTCGTACAACGTCACCGCCTGCCCGTTGGTGAGGTGCACCTGGCGAACCGGCACCCGCAGATCGGGGCGAGTACCCCCGACGTATGCCTTGTGCCAGCCGATCGACTGCCCGTCCTGGCCGTTCGAGGACGGCGGGGAAACCCCGTCCGTCCGGCTGGAGGCAGGCGTGCGTACATCCTTGTCGGTCATGAGACCTACTCCCTACGCCGGCATTACCCGGTAACAGGTTCAGCGGTCGACGCAGCGGCTTCCGATCGCCGATGTTTCATGTGAAACATCGCGAAGACGGAGGTCAGCGCCCTCTCAGCCCGGTGCTCCGAGCTCCCGCGTGTGCAAAGGTGCCCCCACGCTAGCGTCATGTCTGGCGCGGTGAACAGAGGGCCCTTGACGTTCTTGCGATGATCGGGCGGTGACGACGACCCGGCAGCATCCGTTCCCTCCGCCCGAGCCACCGCGCCGTCCCGGCTCCGACGGCGGCCCTGGGCACGGCTCCGGCATCGGTCATGGACACGAGCAAGAGCACGGGCACGGCCACGGACCGGACGGTGATCATCAGGGTTCGGGCGACGGGCACGGGCCGGGTCCCCGCCGCGGGCACGACGAGCCGGTGAGCGCCGGGCACGGACATTCCCACAGCCACGGCCCCGCGGCGCCGGTCTCCAAGCAGCTGCGCAAGGTCATCGCCGCGGTACTGATCCCCTTCGCGGCCGCGGTCGTCGTGGGTCTCGTGGTGCTGTGGCCCGGCGGCGCGCCGGCCCACGAGCGCACCGGTGTCGGGTTCGACCGGCAGACCCAGCAGGCGACCGTCACGAAGATCGACCAGGTGGACTGCAAGTCCGTGAACGCCTCCTCGGGGGCCGCGACGGGCGGCTCCGCCGCCGGGGATTCCTCCGCTCAGTCCGGGAAGGGGGGAGAGTGCAAGAAGGCGACTGTCCGCATCGACACCGGCAAGGACCAGGGCCGCACGTTCACCGAGGTCGTTCAGCCCGATCAATCACGGCAGTTGCACCAGAGCGAGAAGGTCGTCGTCGCGTACGAACCCTCCGCCCCCAAGGACCTCCAGTACTCGGTCACGGACGCGAACCGGAAGCTGCCCCTGACGCTGCTCGCCGTGATCTTCGCGGTGGTCGTCGTGGTGATCGGCCGGATGCGCGGCATCATGGCGCTGGTCGCCCTGGCCATCAGCTTCGTGATCCTGAACTTCTTCATCCTGCCCGCGATCCTGGAGGGCTCGAACCCGCTGCTCGTGGCCGTCGTCGGGTCCAGTGCGATCATGCTCATCGCGCTCTATATGTGTCACGGTCTGTCGGCCCGGACGTCCGTGGCAGTGGTCGGCACCCTGCTCTCACTGGTGCTGATCGGGCTCCTCGGCTCGGTCTTCATCGACTGGGCCGTGCTGACCGGCAACACCGACGACAGCACCGGCCTGATCCACGGTCTGTACCCGTCCATCGACATGAGCGGCCTGCTGCTGGCCGGCGTCATCATCGGTTCGCTCGGCGTTCTGGACGATGTGACGGTGACGCAGACGTCCGCGGTCTGGGAACTGCACGAGGCGAACCCGACGATGGGCTGGCGCGGCCTGTACCGCGCGGGTATCCGTATCGGCCGCGACCACATCGCGTCGGTCGTCAACACGCTCGTCCTGGCCTACGCGGGCGCCGCGCTGCCGCTCCTGCTGCTCTTCTCGATCGCCCAGAGCAGCGTGGGCACCGTCGCCAACAGCGAACTGGTCGCCGAGGAGATCGTGCGCACGCTGGTCGGATCGATCGGTCTCGTCGCGGCGGTCCCCGTGACGACCGCGCTGGCCGCGCTGGTGGTCGCCGCGGACCGCGAAGGCGGCGCGCCCGTCCCCGCGCAGCCCGCGGCCGACAGGACGCCGGCACGGAGCGGTAAGGGACGCCGCCGCAAGCACTGAGCCCTCACGCAGCGACGCGGAAACCATCCTGCACCGGCGCCCCTTGTGAGGAAGCGTTACGCCGCTTCGCGGGCCGCCGACGCTTCAGCCCGCGCTCTGCTCCTCCGTGAGGATGCGGTCGAGCACCGCGTCGAGCGAGGTGTCGAAACCTTCGAGGGAGCGTTCCTGCCCGAGCGGCACGAGCCTGTCCGTCCGGTCGAGAAACGCGACGAGCGGCGCGGCCCCGGACCGGAACAGCGCGTGATCGCCGCCGACCTGAAGCCGGATCAGCACCTCGCCGAGCGCCTCCGGGTCGGACGGGGCGATGTGCACATCGCCGTCACCACAGGGCCCGCCCACCCCGTCGACAAGCAGTTCCCGCCCGAACGCCCAGGTCACGGGGGCGTCGCCGGGCAAGTGGAAGGTCAGCCGCACGGCGTACGGATCACAGGTCTCGTATCGCAGCTCGACAGGAATGCGGAAGGACAGCTCCTCGGACACGAGGAAGCTCATCATGACCTCTGCCTGCACCGACTCACGCATCGCCTACCCCGTCGTTTGCCGTCGACTGGCCAGGATTCGTCCCACCTGACACTGCTGGAAATATTGCTCAACGTGCATGCCGCATTACAAGGAGTGAGTTTTCAGATACTGATAGAGATGGCGAGTGTTCCTAACAGCCTGCCGACCTCGTCCTGCAGTTGCCGTGCCACGGGCAGCAGCCGGTCGCCCTGGTGGGACGGGAGGGAGAAGGCCACGACCGCGGCCGAACTGCCCGCGGTGACGGGGATCGCCGCGCAGACCGTGCCCAGCGCGTACTCCTGCCGCTCGATCACGGGTTCCATCCGGCCCGCCCGTTCGAGGCGCCGCAGCAGCCGGTCCTCGTCACGCACCGTGTACGGCGTGAGCGTCCGCACCGGGTAGCGGTCGAGGTGGTCACGCCGGGACTTGTCGTCCAGCTGAGCCAGCAGACACTGGCCGACCGCGTGGGCGTGCCCGGTCTCGCGGAAGTCGGCCCACTCCTCGACCGCCGGGTTCGCCGGTGTGTCGACGACACACATGACCTCGATCTCACCGTCACGGTAGACCGCGTAGTACACGGGTGCGCCGATCGCGTCGCGCCAGTGCGCGAGAGTGTCTCTCACCGTGCTGCGACGTTTCTGCCGGGCGCCGCTGCTGCTCAGCCGCTCGGCGGCCTCGCCCAGGAAGAACAGCCCTCTGTCACGCCGCAGATAGCCCTCGTGGACCAGGGTGCGCAGCAGGTGGTAGGCGGTCGGCAACGCCAGCCCTGCCTCCCGGGCGAGCTGCTTGGCGGGGGCGCCCTGCTCCCGCGAGGCGACGGCCTCCAGCAGCCGCATCGCGCGCTGGACCGAGCCGATCAGCGTGGTGGTGTGGGAGTCCAGAGGAGCGGCTTCCGGCTCCGCGGGCAGGGCGCGGGCCCGCCGTGCCGTCCCCGTGTCCGGTGGGAGTGGACCGCCAGGCGCCGCCGGTCCGGTGCGCCCTTTCGCCGGCGCGGTGCGCCGGGCGGGTTCCTCCATCGCCGGATTCCGGGACTGCGCCGGCTCCCTGGACGGAGCCGACGGGCCGTGCGAGAGGGGCGGCTCCCCCGGCGAGGTACGCGGCTGGGCCGGCGGAACGCGTGCCGCCGCGGGCGTTCCCGGTCGCCGGAAGGGTGGAGCGACGGATGGTGCGGGTGCGGTGTCAACCGTGGCCAAGGGGCACTCCGAAGAGCGAGGGGGACCGCCCGTGCGGGGAGTCACGGGAGGGGGCTGTGCGCTGCCCGCGGGGTCGGCCCCCGCGTCGAGTTCCGGACTCTAACGGGCCGTCACCGCTCATACCCGGCCTCACCGGAAACTTCCCCCGGCCGAGGGAACCTTGGGTTCCCTTTCCCCTTTCGCCGTTACCTGCCGCCGGCCCTCCCGCGCCTCACCAGTCGCTGCGCGAGGAGGAACCCGACAGGAACTTCCGCACGATGAAGATGAGCCCGCCGACCAGCGCGACGAAGACGAGCAGCTTGAAGAGCAGACCGATGACGAACCCGACGACGCTCGCTATCAGACCGCCGAACACCACGAGGGCGATGACCGGCACCGCGACCCACTTCACCCACCACGGCATACCGCTGAAGATCTCCTGCATCGCCCTGTCCTTACCTCTCCTCGCCCGTGGCCCCGACGCCGGGACACTGATTCCGGGTTCTCTGATGTCTCGCACCCGATGCTAGGCCGGGGAGGGGGCCGTACGGTGGCCTCGCATCCCTTGTCCTCCCCTGACCGTCCCCCTAGGGAACCCTGAGACGCGGGGTCAGCTCTCGGGCGGAGAGAACACCACCAGGACCCGCAGATCCTCCGTGATGTGGTGGAACTTGTGGGCGACCCCGGCGGGCACGTAGACGACGCTGCCCCGGGCCACCTGAGTGGTCTCCAGGCCGACGGTGATCGACGCCCGCCCGCTGACGACGAAGTACACCTCGTCCTGGGCATGCGGTTTCTGCGGATCATGGGAGCCCGCGTCGAGCGCGTACAGCCCGGCGGACATGTTGCGTTCGCGCAGAAACTGCAGGTAGGCACCGTCGTTGGCGGCGCGTTCCGCCTCCAGTTCGTCCAGCCGGAATGCCTTCATCGCCCTCGTCCGCTCTTGTGCGCCACAGGCTGTTTCCACAGCCTCTTCTGGCCAGTCGATCTCTCTGCCACGATCAGACACATGAAGAATTTCGTAGTCAAGACGCTCGCCAACGCGGGGGCCCTGGCCGTCGCCGTCTGGCTGCTCGACAAGATCACCCTCACGGGCGACAGCACGGGCAAGAAGATAGCCACGCTCCTCGTCGTCGCACTGGTCTTCGGACTGGTGAACTTCCTCGTCAAGCCGGTCGTGAAGGTGCTGACCTTCCCGCTCTTCATCCTCACCCTCGGCCTGATCACCCTCGTGGTGAACGCCTTGATGCTGCTGCTCACCTCGTGGGTGGCCGACAAACTCGACGTGAGCTTCCACGTGGACGGCTTCTGGACCGCCGTCCTGGGCGGCCTGATCATCTCCGTCGTCTCCTGGGCGCTCAATGTCGTCCTGCCCGACGGCGACTGAGAAGACTGAGAGAGTCTCATGACCTACCGCGTCTGCTTCGTCTGCACCGGCAACATCTGCCGCTCGCCGATGGCCGAATCCGTCTTCCGTGCCCACGTGGCGCGAGCCGGACTCGGCGAGCTCGTCGAGGTCGACAGCGCGGGCACGGACGGCTGGCACGAGGGCGACGGAGCCGACGAGCGCACCGTCGCCGTGCTGGAGGCGGCCGGATACGAGAGCGACCACGCGGCCCGGCGGTTCCAGGCTTCGTGGTTCTCCCGTCTCGATCTCGTCATCGCCCTCGACACAGGCCACCTCAAGGCCCTGCGCCACCTCGCGACCAGTGCGGAGGACGCCGGGAAGGTCCGGCTGCTGCGCTCGTACAACCCCACCGCGGGCGACGATCTGGACGTCCCTGATCCGTACTACGGACACATGGACGGCTTCGAGGAATGTCTTGAGATGGTGGAGGCGGCGAGCCACGGGCTGCTCGCCGCGGTACGGGAGCAAGTGAAGGGACGAGCGGCATGACGTCAGGGGATTTCGTCACGGCGAACGATGAGGGCACCGGCCCCGCGGGAGAACGCGCGGCCACGGGGGCGGCGATGCCGGGCGACGGCACCCGGGCGGTACGCGCCGGGCTGCCCGAGCCCGTCAAGTACGAGCCGACCCTTCCCGGCCCGGTCTTCGCCGCGCACTTCCATCTGCCGGGTGAGCCCACCGGTCCCTACACCTACGGCCGCGACGAGAACCCGACCTGGACGCTTCTGGAGCGCGCGATCGGGGAGCTGGAGGCACCCGGACAGGAGTCCGCCGAAACGCTGTCCTTCCCCTCCGGCATGGCCGCCATCTCCGCGGTGCTCTTCTCGCAACTGCGGGCCGGGGACGTCGTCGTCCTGCCCGACGACGGCTACCAGGTGCTGCCGCTGGTGCGTGAGCAGCTGACCGCGTTCGGCGTCGAGGTGCGCACGGCCCCCACCGCCGGCGATGCCCAGCTCGACGTCCTGGACGGCGCGAAACTGCTGTGGATCGAGACGCCGTCCAACCCGGGCCTCGACGTCTGCGACCTGCGCCGCCTCGTCGCCGCAGCGCACGCGCAGGGCACGCTCGTCGCCGTGGACAACACCCTGGCCACCCCGCTCGGACAGCGCCCGCTGGAGCTGGGCGCCGACTTCTCCGTGGCCAGCGGCACCAAGATGCTCACCGGGCACGGCGACATCCTCCTCGGGTACGTCACCGGCAGGGACGCCGGTGTCATGGCTCCCGTACGACGCTGGCGCAAGGTCGTCGGAGCCATCCCCGGCCCCATGGAGGCATGGCTGGCCCACCGCTCGCTCGCCACGCTCCAGCTGAGGGCCGACCGGCAGACCGCCACCGCGAGGACGATCGCCGAAGTCCTGCGGGACCGCCCAGAGGTGACGGGGCTGCGTTACCCGGGACTGCCCGACGACCCCTCGTACAAGATCGCCTCGCAGCAGATGCGTCGCTTCGGATGCGTGGTCTCCTTCACGCTGCCCTCGCGCGAGCGGGCGGAGCGCTTCCTCGACGCGCTGCGTCTGGTGGACGACGCCACCAGTTTCGGCGGGGTGCGGTCCACCGCCGAGCGGCGCGGCCGCTGGGGCGGCGACGCCGTCCCGGAGGGCTTCATCCGCCTCTCCGCCGGCGCCGAAGACCCCGAGGACCTGGTGACGGACATCCTGCGGGCCCTCGACGCATCCGCCGAGTAGGCGTCCGCCACGGCGGGATCAGTACCCCCCACTACGTACAACGGACGGTCCGAACCTCCCCCCTCGTGGCTCGGACCGTCCCGGTTCTGCGCGCGAAGAACCGCGCGAACAAGGCTAGTTGACTCTGTGTCAGTGTCCAATCACAGTAGCGACAGAGACCTATCGACTTATTTATAGTTGAGGCTCGCGCGGGGTGCTGAAAGGGGAGAGGCACCATGGACCTGGCCTTGCTGCGCACGTTCGTGACCGTGCACCGGGCCGGTTCCTTCACTCGTGCCGCCGCACTGCTCGGGCTGTCCCAGCCAGCCGTCACCTCGCAGATCCGCACGCTGGAGCGCCAGTTGGGGCGTCCCCTGTTCCTGCGCCAGGCACGTGGGGTGACGCCCACGACCATCGGCGACGAACTCGCCCACAAGGCGGCGCCTCATCTCGATGCCCTCGTGGAGATCACCGAGGCCGGTCTCGACGAGGACTCGTCTCTTCGCACCCTGCATCTCGCCGGACCCCCCGAGTTCACCGCGGAACGCGCGCTGCCCGCACTCACGGAACTGACCGGCGACGACGGCCAGGGCTTCGCCCTGCGCGTCTCCTTCGGCAACGCGCAGGAGACGATGGAGGGACTCGCCGCCGGGCATCACGATCTGGCCATGACGACGGCCCAGCCACGGGGTGCGCTTCTCACCGCGACTCCGCTCTGCGACGAGGAGCACGTCCTGGTCGCGGCTCCGCGCTGGGCCGCCGAGATCGGTCCGGGCAAACTCCGCCGCAAGGGCGCCCACGCTCTTGAGGGCTTCCCCATCGTCGAGGTCCACGAGTCGCTGCCGCTCGTCGCCCGCTACTGGGCCTCCGTTTTCGACTGCCGCCCCGCCGCCTCCGGCACGGTGATCGTCCCGGATTTCCGAGCGGTCCTCGCCTGCGCCTCCGCCGGCGCCGGCCTCGCCGTCCTGCCCAGATATCTTTGCTCCGACGCCATCGAGCGCGGAGACGTCGTGGCGCTCCTCGACCCCGCGGTGCCCCCGCTGCGTACGTACTTCCTGGTCGTACGGACGGGAACGCTGGCGATGCCGCACATCGCCCGTGCGCACGAATGGCTGCTGCGAGCGGCCTCCGACTGGAGCTGAGGCCGCCACGGACGGGGCTTTCACGCGGAATCGAGGTCGCACGATGTTTCACGTGGAACCAACCGGGCCACATTTCTCCCATGACCGTCCGACCCGTGGTCAAGCGCACCGCACGTGCCGTCCTGCTCGACGGCGACGACCTGATCTTGATCAAGCGCACCAAGCCCGGCGTCGATCCCTACTGGCTCACACCGGGTGGCGGGGTCGAACCGGAGGACACGACTGTCGTCGAGGCACTCCATCGTGAGGTGCACGAGGAGCTCGGTGCCAAGATCCTCGATGTGGTGCCCTGCTTCGTCGACACGGTCGAGCACATCGGCGACGACGGCGGCGCGACCGGTGTGAAGGTCCAGCACTTCTTCGTCTGCCGACTGGAGTCGATGGACCCGTCGCTGCGGCACGGTCCCGAAATGGACGAGCCCATCGGCGAGTACGAGATCGTCCGTGTCCCGTTCACCCGGGTGGGAATCGCCTCCGTCCACCTCGTACCCCTGTCGCTGAGGCACTATCTCGACGGGAACATCGAGGGCGTACGCGCCATGCACGCACCCGACCTGAGCTGACCCGGAGGTATCGGCGCGGGTCGGCCGCCCACCGTTACCCGGTGCTGCCCACCAGTTGATAGGCGGCGACCAGGTCCCGACCCACGTACGAATGCGTGGCGAGGCTGCGCAGATGCCGGTCCGCGTTGACCGCGACGGACACCGGCACGACGCCGAAGAGATCCGTGTCCGAGCCTGAGTCGCCATAGGCGACGCACTCGGCTCGACTCACCCCGAACTCCGCACAGAGCAGGTCCGCGATCTGTACCTTTGCCGCGGAGCTGAGAACGCCCGCCGGGTCCAAGGGCTCCACGAACGGCACGGCCGGAAAGCGTGAGCCATGAGCCGCGTGCGCTCCCCACGACAGCAGACGCTCCACGAAGAAGGAGGGCGACAGCGAGACGACGGCGCAGTAGTCGCCGTTCCGCCGGATCTCCCTCCAGACATCCTCGATCCCTGACATCCAGGGCGCACCGTCGAAAGCGGCCGCCACCTGTACCTCGGTGAGATCCGTCCACAGAGCATGCACCTGCGCCGCATACTCCGGAGGACCTATGCGCCCCTCGGATATGGCCTTTTCGAGCGCGATGGTCTCGGCTTCCAGACCGAGTTGCCGGGAGATCTCCAACGGCGCGGTGCTGCCGTGGAGCAGCGTCCCGTCGAGGTCGAAGAGATGAAGTCTCGCCATGTCTGTCGAGGCTACTGGGGCAACCAGCCTTCAGGGACAGGGGTTTCACGTGAAACTCCCGGTCACGCACCACAGTGATGTGGAACATGGCCAAAAGCCGGTAGGAGTGCCGGGAAAGCGGTGGACGGCAGGGCCCCGTCTCGGACAGCCTGACCTGCGTGTCGACTCCTTCCCTCACCGCTCTGCCCATTCGCCGTCTGACGCCCCGCGACCTCGTCGCCTGTGCCGACCTGTCCGAGGACCGGGGCTGGCCCCGTGAGGAGCACAAGTGGGGTCTGTTGCTCGCCGCGGGGACCGGTTACGGCATTGATGACCCCGCCGGCGGTCTCGTCACCGCGTGCGTGGTGACGGACTACGGACCGCGCGAGCGTCCGGAACTGGCCGCGATCGGCATGGTCCTGGTCGCCGAACGGCACGCGCGCCAGGGCGTCGGCCGACGTCTGATGCGGTACGTCGTCGACGAGCTGGGCACGACCCCGTTGACCCTGCACGCCACCGAGAACGGGCGCCCTCTCTACGAGGAGCTGGGATTCAAGGTCACCGGCCGGGCCGAGATGGTCTATGGAATCTTCACGCCCGACGGCTCTGACGCCGGCGTTCTCACCCGTCCGGCCACGGCGGAGGATCTCGCCCCCGTCCTGCGGCTGGACGAGGAGGTCTTCGGCGCCGACCGCACCCACATGATCACGCGACTGCCCGCCTTCGCGGACCAGCTGCGCGTGGCCGAGGAGAACGGCCGGATCATCGGCTACGCCGCCGCCTGGCCCAACATGACCACCCACGTCGTGGGCCCTCTGATCGCCCGGGACACGAAGACCGCGAAGGCGCTCGTCTCCTCGCTCGCCGCCCACACCGACCGGCCCCTGCGCACCGACATCGACATGCGGCACGAGGACCTGCTGAGCTGGCTGAAGGAACGCGGGCTGGCCTCCGTCGGCTTCAACGCGGTCATGATGCACAAGATCCCGGGACTGCCCGGTGACTGGACCCGCCGCTTCGCGCCGCTGACCGTGGCCGCCGGCTAGAGATCCGAAGGTTCTTGGACCGCCGGTCGGAGATCCGGGGGTTCCGGAAACACCGAGTGCCGGTCCTCCCGTGCTCAGGGGGACCGGCACATCCGATAGGTCGTCCGGCGGACGACCTATCGGCCGGTGGTGTCAGACGAGGGAGGCGACAGCGGCGACGGCGAAGCCGTGGTCCTGGTCGGGCATACCGCCGCCGACCCCGATGGCGCCGATCAGGCGGCCGTCGCGGTGGACCGGAACGCCACCCGCGATGAACAGCAGGGGACGGTCCAGCGCGGTGGGCAGGGTGTGGAAGAGGCCACCGGGCTGCACCGCGTCGACGAGATCGGCGGTGGCCGAGTCGAGCTGGAGTGCCGTGTAGGCCTTGCGTGTGCTGGTCTCTCCCGAGATCAGCACGGCCTGGTCGTCGCGCCGGAAGGCGAGCAGGTGGCCGCCCGCGTCGAGAACGGTGGCGCTGATCCGGACACCGGCGGCTTCGGCGGCGCGTCGGGCCGCGGTCACGAGGGCCTCGGCGTCCTCGATGGTCAGGGGGGCGACGGCGGTGGTGGTGCTCATCAGGGTCTCTCCTTGTGGGGGGTGTTCTGTATCGAGTGGGGAAACTTCTGGATCGAGTCGCCGTGGGAACGGCCCTGGTCCCGTGGCGGACCCGGTCGGTCAGTGGTGGACGGCGGTCAGCGGTTCGGCGGGGACGCTTCCGGCGACCACGACACCGGGGCGGGACGTGCGGCGCTCCAGAGCGGCCGAGAGGACGGCCAGGACGAGCGCACCGGCGGCGAGAACCGCACCGACCCAGTTGGGGGCGGTGTAGCCGAGGCCCGCGGCGATCACGACGCCGCCGAGCCAGGCGGCGAGGGCATTGCCGAGGTTGAAGGCGCCGATGTTCACGGCCGAGGCCAGCGTGGGGGCACCGTGCGCCTGGTCGAGAACGCGCTTCTGGAGCGGGGGCACGGTCGCGAAGCCCAGTGCGCCGATGAGAGCGATCGTGACGGCCGCCAGGATCTTGTTGTGCGCGGTGACGGTGAAGAGGGCGAGCACGACGGCGAGGCCGCCCAGAGACACGTACAGCATCGGCATCAGCGCGCGGTCGGCGAACCTGCCGCCGATCAGGTTCCCACCGACCATGCCGAGGCCGAAGAGGACCAGCAGCCAGGTGACCGATCCGTCGGCGAAACCGGCGACGTGCGTCATCATCGGCGCGATGTAGGTGACGGCCGCGAAGACGCCACCGAATCCGAGCACAGTCATCGCCATCGCGAGCAGGACCTGGACGTTCTTGAAGGCGGCCAGCTCATGGCGCAGACGCACGCCCTCGGGCTTCGGCATCTCCGGGACCAGCTTGGCGATGCCCAGCAGTCCGATGACGCCGAGCGCGGCGACTCCCGCGAAGGTGACGCGCCAGCCGGCGGACTGCCCGATCAGCGTGCCCAGGGGGACGCCGACGACATTGGCGATCGTGAGCCCGCTGAACATCATCGCGATGGCGCCGGCCTTCTTCTCGGGTGCGACCAGTTCGGCGGCGGCCACCGACCCGATGCCGAAGAAGGCACCGTGCGCGAGGGAGGCGACCACCCGGCCCGCGAACATCAGCCAGAAGGCCGGGGCCGCGGCGGAGATCAGATTGCCGAGGACGAACAACCCCATGAGCACCATGAGCATCCGCTTGCGGGACACCTTCGTGCCGAGTGCCGTCATGATCGGCGCGCCGACGACCACGCCCAGGGCGTAGCCGGTCACCAGCAGTCCGGCCGTCGGGATGGAGACCCCGAAGTCGCCGGCGACCTCGGGCAGGACGCCCATGATCACGAACTCGGTCGTTCCGATTCCGAAGGCCCCGATCGCGAGGGCCAGAAGCGCGAGAGGCATGGTGGGTACACCTTCCAGAAGATTGCATGGGCGCTTTGCCTGCGTTCACAATAGTTGCAGACGCGGGTTATAAGCAACAGCGGGCTATTGCGCTCGTGCTCTATCCTGGTTTCAGCCGCTCCGGGACGGAGGAAACGCCATGACAGCCACGGACCCCGCGCTCACCGCCCTCTCCCAGGGATGGTGCGCACTCTCCCTGCTGCACGGGAGAATCGAGGCCCACATCGAGCGAGCTCTACAGGCCGAGCACGGCCTCAGCGTGCGCGAGTACTCCCTGCTCGACGTGCTCAGCCGACAGCACGACGGCGAGGGCGGCCATCTCCAGATGAAGCAGGTCGCGGACGCGGTCGTCCTCAGCCAGAGCGCCACCACGCGGCTGGTCACCCGCCTCGAGGACCGCGGGCTGCTCGCCCGCTACCTCTGCCCGACCGACCGGCGCGGCATCTACACGAATGTCAGCGACGCGGGACTGAAGCTCCTCGCCGAGGCGCGGCCCACCAATGACGCCGCCCTGCGTGAGGCCCTCGACGACGCGGCCGAGAACCCCGACCTTGCCCCCCTGGTCCGGGTCGTGGAGTCGGCGAGCGCGCCTGTGCACCCTGTGCCTTCCGTGGGCGTGCCCTCGTAGGCTGCGCTCATGGCAGATCTTGAGATACGAGCCGCGGACACCGATGACGTGCCCGCCATCGTCGCGATGCTGGCCGACGACCCCCTGGGTGCCCGAAGGGAATCGCCCGACGACCTGAGCCCGTACCTGGACGCCCTGGAGCGTCTGCGCCGGGACCCGAACCAGCACCTGGTCGTCGCCGTCCGCGACGGCCGCGTCATCGGCACCCTGCAGCTCACCATGATTCCCGGGCTGTCCCACAGAGGGGCCACGCGCTCCGTCATCGAGGCCGTACGCATTCATGCCGACGAGCGCGGCAGCGGTCTCGGGACGGAGCTCATTGAGTGGGCGGTCGCGGAATCCCGCCGCCAGGACTGCCGATTGGTCCAGCTGACATCCGACGCCTCCCGCACCGACGCCCACCGCTTCTACGAGCGGCTCGGCTTCGAGGCTTCACACGTCGGCTTCAAGCTCCCTCTCTGAGGCGTGGCCGACGTCAGTCCGCCGGCCACGCCTTTGAATGCTGCTCCCCACGGATGAGGGCGGCCTGTTTCACGTGAAACGGGCCGCCCTCATCCGTGGCACCTACTGCATTCCTCGCCAGCCCTCCGGGTCCACTCCACCGGGCACCGGAGCGTCCTCGTCGTACGGCTGCCGCGTGAACACGAACGAGCCGAGGTCCAGATGGCTCACGGAGCCGTCAGGCCGTCGTACGGGCCGCAGAAGCTCTCCCGCGTAGTAGCCGTCGAGTCCTGTCCACGTCCCGTCGCCGTTCACCCGGAAGCGGGCACCCCTGCCGACACCCGAGAGCGGGCCCAGCACCAGACCTCCGTCGGCAGGCAACCGCAGTCCGAACGGCTGCGTCCCCCAGTACCACTGACCCGCCAACTCCAAGACGCTCTGGTCCACTTCGGTCATCGGGTGCCAGGGTTCGGGGATCCGCGGCTCCGCCTCGGCGACGATCCGCACCAGATCGGCGGCAACGGTGAACACGGGCGGCCCCGAGGTGCAGTTGGACAGCACCACCGCCGCCACGTCGTCCTCGACGCTGATGACCAGTCCGGCCAGGAAGCCCGGCAGGGAACCGGAATGCCCGACGAGGGTCCGGCCGTCACGGTGCAGGATCTGCAGGGCAAGCCCGTACGACGACCCGGCGGCCAGGTCCGCGGTCTCGGGCGGAGCGGCAGGCGCGCGCATCTCCCTGACGGACTCCGCGCTCAGCACCCGATCGTCCCCTTGGGTGAGGAAGACGGCGAAACGGGCCAAGTCCCCCGTGGTGGACCACAATTGTCCGGCCGGAGCCATCCGCCCGAGGTCCTCGGCCGGTTCGGGCATCATCGCGTCCGCCCAGGGGTGGACGGCCCATCCCCCCGCGTGCGGCGCCTGCGGGCGAGCACTCGTACGGCGCAGGCCGAGCGGTTCGAGAATCTCCCGGCGCAGCACTTCTTCCCAGGGCGCCCCGCGCAGCTCCTCGACCAGCGCCCCGAGCAACGTGTAACCGGGGTTCGAGTAGTGGTGCCGGCGTCCGACCGGATGCCGGAAGGGCTGTCGGCCCAGCACATCGGCCAGCTCGGGACGCAGAGAACCGGATGTGCGCTCCCACCACGGCGCGGGCGACTCGGCAGCCAACCCTCCGGTATGGGCGAGCAGTTGGGAGAGGGTGACCTCCCCCGCGCCGGTGCCCGGCACATGCTTCTCCAGTGGGTCACCGAGGTCCAGGACACCCTCGTCGCGCAGCCGCAGCACCAGAACGGCGGTGAAGGTCTTGGTGATGGAGCCGATCCGGTACTGCACGTTCTCGTCCGGGCCGTGGCCGGCGACCGAGGTCCGCGCCCCGTTCCATACCGCCTTCCCGCCCCGGACCACGGAAGCGACGAGTGACGGAGCCCGCCCCTCTCTCTGCGCGACGGCAATGCGGTGCAGCAGGGCCCGGCGCGTGCCGGGAAGCAGATCATCGTGGGATGTCGTCATGACACCAGTCCACCCGCCGCGACGCCGGACGTCGAGCGGATTGAGCCGAAGCTGCCCCGGGCGAGGTCGAGATCAGGCGGCTTGCCCGTGTCGGCCGAGTACACCACGCTGAGCCCTGAGCACGAGGCCTACCGGCGAGCCCAGATCGCGCACCGATGAGTTTTCCGCGCCGCGCTGGTCTGTACGCCGGGCACCCACGGACGGAAGGCTGGGCCATGCGGAAACTGATCTGCGGCATGAACCTGACCCTGGACGGCTACATCGCCGCAGTCGGCGACGACATCGGCTGGAGCGGACCGCCGAGTCGCGAGCTGTTCCAGTGGTGGCTCGACCACGAGCAGGCGAGTGGCCTGTCGCTGTACGGGCGCAAGCTATGGGAGGCGATGAGCTCCTACTGGCCGACCGGCGACCAGCAGCCCAACGCCACCCCGGCGCAGATCGAGTTCGCGCGGAACTGGCGGGACACGCCGAAGGTGGTGTTCTCCTCGACGATCGACAAGGTCGACTGGAACGCCCGCCTGGTCACCGGCGACGCGATCGCCGAGATCACCCGGCTCAAGGCCGAGGACGGCGGCCCCATGAACATCGGAGGCGCAACGCTCGCCGGGGCGGCCATGCGCGCCGGGCTGATCGACGAGTACGTGATCGCCACCCATCCGGTCCTGGTGGGCGGCGGCACGCCGTTCTTCACCGCGCTGGACAACTGGGTGAACCTGAACCTGGTGGAGACGCGGACGCTTCCCTCCGGCGTGATCCTGACCAGGTACGAGACGAGGCGCTGAGCGGCAGCACCCACGCGCTGGTCTCACGGTGATGCCGTATGCGCCGTCGGTACGACACGGACCCGGCCCCCGGCACGACACAGCCCGTGAGATGACGACATCACCCCGCGAGACTCCACCGTCGCCCCGCGGGGCGACGGATCAGGTCTGTGCCATGTCCACGAAGCGCGAGTAGTGACCCTGGAAGGCGACCGTGATCGTCGCCGTAGGACCGTTACGGTGCTTGCCGACGATGATGTCGGCCTCGCCGGCGCGGGGGGACTCCTTCTCGTACGCGTCCTCGCGGTGGAGCAGGATGACCATGTCCGCGTCCTGCTCGATCGACCCGGACTCACGCAGGTCGGAGACCATGGGCTTCTTGTCCGTACGCTGCTCGGGGCCACGGTTGAGCTGCGACAGCGCGATGACCGGCAGTTCCAGCTCCTTGGCCAGCAGCTTCAGGTTTCGCGACATGTCGGAGACCTCCTGCTGACGGCTCTCGGAACGCTTGCCGCCGGACTGCATCAGCTGGAGGTAGTCGATGACCACGAGCTTGAGGTCACTGCGCTGCTTGAGGCGGCGGCACTTGGCGCGGATCTCCATCATCGACAGGTTCGGGGAGTCGTCGATGTAGAGGGGGGCGGCCGAGACGTCCGGCATACGGCGGGCGAGCCGGGTCCAGTCCTCGTCCGTCATGGTGCCGGACCGCATGTGATGCAGGGCCACGCGCGCCTCGGCGGACAGCAGGCGCATCGCGATCTCGTTGCGGCCCATTTCGAGCGAGAAGATCACGCTGGGCATGTTGTGCTTGATCGAGCAGGCCCGCGCGAAGTCCAGGGCCAGCGTCGACTTACCCATGGCGGGCCGGGCCGCGATGATGATCATCTGGCCGGGATGCAGACCGTTGGTCAGTGAGTCGAGGTCGGTGAAGCCGGTCGGTACACCGGTCATCTCCCCCGAACGCGATCCGATCGCCTCGATCTCGTCGAGCGCGCCCTCCATGATGTCGCCGAGCGGCAGATAGTCCTCGGTGGTGCGCTGCTCGGTGACCGCGTAGATCTCGGCCTGGGCGCTGTTGACGATCTCATCGACGTCGCCGTCGGCCGCGTACCCCATCTGCGTGATGCGCGTGCCGGCCTCGACCAGTCGGCGCAGGACCGCCCGCTCGTGCACGATCTCCGCGTAGTACTCGGCGTTCGCGGCGGTCGGGACCGTCTGGACCAGCGTGTGCAGATACGGCGCGCCGCCGACCTTGGTGATCTCACCGCGCTTGGTGAGCTCGGCCGCGACCGTGATGGGGTCGGCCGGCTCGCCCTTCGCGTACAGGTCGAGGATCGCTCCGTAGATGGTCTCGTGCGCCGGCCGGTAGAAGTCGTGGCCCTTGAGCACCTCGACGACGTCGGCGATGGCGTCCTTCGACAGGAGCATGCCACCAAGGACGGACTGCTCGGCGTCGAGGTCCTGCGGCGGTACGCGTTCGAAGGACGAACCGCTGCTCTCCCAGGATCCGTTGTCCCGGTCGTGCTGCTCGTCACGGCCTCGGCCGCCGTTCCCGCGCCGGCGGGACGGGGGCAGACGATCACTGGGCCCACTGTCCGCCCAGGGGTCGTCCAAGGGCTCGGAAATAGTCACCGAGCCACCTCCTCCCGTCCGCTGAGCGGACCTAGCAGTGCCTTCAATTTCTACGGCACGGCACTGACAAGTGAGCGGCCCGACTCCGGATCTCGCGCGTCGGTTTTGCGTGCTTTCCGAGGACGGAGAAGAGAACGGGCGCCGCACCACGTTAGGCCCGCGGGCACCGTCAGCCAATCTGGTTATCCACAGGCCATGTGGACGACGGCCCCGATGCTGTGGAGAACTCCACGAAACCTGTGCACGACCCGGTGGACAGGCCTGTGAACAAGCCCTCAGGTCTCCCAGAGAACGGTCTTTGACCTGGCGTTTTCCCATCCACCGGCTGTGCAGAAGAAAAACTTCCCCAGCAGATTCAAGATCGCCTCGAACAGTGCGGCAGAACACACCCCGCACGCCCCGAGGTAAGGGTCTTTCGCCTTTTGCATCTCTTACCTGTGGAAGATTAGATTGATGCTCATGACACAGGCTTCCGCGGCACCCAGGGCCGCCCGGCACCGGCACGACCGAGAGATCGTCGCACTGGCCGTTCCGGCGTTCGGCGCACTCGTGGCCGAGCCCCTCTTCGTGCTGGCCGACAGTGCCATCATCGGCCATCTCGGCACCGCGCAGCTGGCCGGCCTCGGCGTCGCCTCGGCCCTCCTCATGACGGCCGTCGGAGTCTTCGTCTTCCTCGCCTATGCCACGACCGCCGCGGTCGCCCGCAGGGTCGGCGCCGGCGATCTTCGGGCCGCGATCCGCCAGGGCATGGACGGCATCTGGCTCGCCCTGCTCATCGGCGTGGCCGTGATCGCCGTCGCCCTGCCCACCGCGCCCTCCCTCATGGAGCTGTTCGGGGCATCCGATTCCGCGGCCCCGTACGCGACGACCTATCTGCGGATCTCGGTGTTCGGCATCCCCGCCATGCTCGTCGTGCTGGCCGCGACCGGCATACTGCGCGGACTCCAGGACACGAAGACCCCGCTGTATGTCGCCGTCGGCGGGTTCGTCGCCAACGCGGTCCTCAACATCTTCCTCGTCTACGGCGCCGGCCTCGGCATCGCCGGGTCCGCCTGGGGCACGGTCATCGCCCAGTGCGGCATGGCCGCCGTCTATCTCCACGTCGTCCTTCGCGGAGCGCGCAGGCACGGCGCCTCGCTGCGGCCTGACGCGGCCGGCATCCGAGCCTGCGCCCAGGCCGGCACCCCCCTGCTCGTCCGGACGCTGTCGCTCCGGGCGATCCTCCTGATCGCCACGGCGGTCGCCGCCCGGCTCGGGGACGCCGAGATGGCGGCACACCAGATCATCCTGTCCCTGTGGAGCCTGCTCGCCTTCGCGCTCGACGCCATCGCCATCGCGGGACAAGCCATCATCGGGCGCTATCTCGGTGCGGACGACGCCCGTGGTGCCCGTGAGGCATGCCGCCGCATGGTGCAGTGGGGACTCGTCACCGGGCTCGTGCTCGGTCTGCTGGTCATCGCCGCTCGCCCCTTGTTCCTTCCGCTGTTCAGCGGCGACTCCGGTGTGCGGGACGCGGCGCTGCCCGCACTGGTGATGGTGGCCGTCTCCCAGCCGATCTGCGGGATCGTCTTCGTGCTGGACGGCGTGCTGATGGGCGCGGGGGACGGGCCGTATCTGGCCCGGGCCATGCTGCTCACCCTGGCGGTGTTCACGCCCGTCGCCCTGCTCGTTCCGACCCTCGGCGGCGGGCTGACCGCGCTCTGGGGAGCGATGACGCTGATGATGACGATGCGGATGCTGACCCTGTGGCTGCGCTCCCGCTCGGGCCGGTGGATCGTCACGGGCGCGACCCGCTGACGTACGCCGAAGGTCTCTCGGGACAGCACCGGACGTTTCACGGGAAACACGACGCCGGTTTCACGTGAAACGACGCTCCCCGCCATCCCCGGCACGCCCCCGCTCAAGTGGTCCAGGGAAAAGGGAAAGCAGAAGGGCCGCACCCGAGGGTGCGGCCCTTCCTCTCAGCTAGGCCGAGTGCTGCACTCAGGCAGCGACAACCTCGACGTTGACCTTGGCGGCAACCTCGGGGTGCAGACGCACGGACGTCTCGTGGGAGCCCAGGGTCTTGATGGGCGAGCCCAGCTCGATGCGGCGCTTGTCGACCTCGGGGCCACCGGAAGCCTTGATCGCCGAAGCGACGTCAGCCTGGGTGACGGAACCGAAGAGACGACCGGCGTCGCCGGAGCGAACGGCCAGACGGACCTTGACACCCTCGAGGCGGGCCTTGATCTCGTTGGCCTGCTCGATGGTCGCGATCTCGTGGATCTTGCGAGCACGACGGATCTGCTCGACGTCCTTCTCGCCACCCTTGGTCCAGCGGATCGCAAAGTTCCGCGGGATCAGGTAGTTGCGAGCGTAGCCGTCCTTGACGTCGACGACCTCGCCGGCGGCACCGAGGCCGGAGACCTCGTGGGTAAGGATGATCTTCATGTGTCGGTCACCCTTCCTTTATCGCGCGGTGGACGTGTAGGGCAGCAGCGCCATCTCACGGCTGTTCTTCACAGCCGTGGCGACGTCACGCTGGTGCTGCGTGCAGTTGCCGGTCACGCGGCGGGCACGGATCTTGCCGCGGTCGGAAATGAACTTCCGCAGCATGTTCGTGTCCTTGTAGTCCACGTACGTGACCTTGTCCTTGCAGAACGCGCAGACCTTCTTCTTCGGCTTGCGCACAGGCGGCTTCGCCATGGTGTATCTCCTGTGTGATCAAGAAGTGGGAGTACGGCCCACCCTCGGCCCTGAGGCCTAGAAGGGGGGCTCGTCCGAGTAGCCGCCGCCGGAACCGCCGGAGCCGCCGGAGCTTCCGCCCCAGCCGCCACCGCCGCCACCGCCGCCACCCTGGTTGCCACCGGCGGGAGCGCCGGTCGCCCAGGGGTCGTCGGCCGCAGCGCCGCCGCCCTGCGGAGCACCGCCGGAGCTTCCGCCCCAACCGCCGCCCTGCTGGCCGCCGGCCTGCTGGCCGCCACCGCCGCCGCCGTAACCACCCTGACCGCCGCGACCCGTGGTCTTGGTGACCTTGGCCGTGGCGTTCTTCAGGCTGGCGCCGACTTCCTCTACGTCCAGTTCATAGACCGTGCGCTTGACGCCCTGGTTGTCCTCGTAGGACCGCTGCTTCAAGCGGCCCTGCACGATGACGCGCATGCCGCGCTGGAGCGACTCGGCGACGTTCTCCGCCGCCTGACGCCAGACCGAGCAGGTCAGGAACAGGCTCTCGCCGTCCTTCCACTCATTGGTCTGACGGTCGAAGGTGCGGGGAGTGGACGCGACACGGAACTTCGCGACCGCCGCACCGGAAGGGGTGAAGCGCAGCTCGGGGTCGTCGACAAGATTGCCGACGACCGTGATGACGGTCTCGCCTGCCATGGGGGAACCTCTCGGCGGGTTTGCTGCTGGCTGCTGGTGCTACTCGATGCCCGAGTTCAGCTGAGCTGGAAGCTCAGTGGGTCTCGGGACGGAGGACCTTGGTCCGGAGGACCGACTCGTTCAGGTTCATCTGGCGGTCGAGCTCCTTGACGACCGCAGGCTCGGCCTGCAGGTCGATGACCGAGTAGATGCCCTCGGGCTTCTTCTTGATCTCGTACGAGAGACGACGACGGCCCCAGGTGTCGACCTTCTCCACCTTTCCGGCGCCCTCACGGACGACGGAGAGGAAGTTCTCGATCAGGGGGGCGACAGCGCGCTCCTCCAGATCGGGGTCGAGGATGACCATCACTTCGTAGTGACGCATGTGGAACCCACCTCCTTTGGACTCAGCGGCCACGGTCGTTCCGTGGCAGGAGGGTTGTGATGCGTACGCAACGGTATCGGCCGCCACTGACAATCGGCCCGCCGATCGGTTGAACCGAGCGGCGATCCCTGTCGTGACCTGGCCATGAGCCTGGGCAGACACCGGTGCAGAGGGTACAGACTACCTGCACACCTGCTTCCGGTTGAAATCCGACCGGGTTGGCCGTCAATCTGTACACATCGGGTGTGTATGGCGCTACGATGCGCCGCCTTCCGCAGGAGGTGCCCTATGGCACAGGTAATGCGTCCCAGCACGACCGGCTCACTCTTCGCCACGGACGGCAAGCCCCATCCGCTCCAGGACACCCTGCTCGCGGTGACCCTGGTGTTCGGAGTCCTCGCCTTCGTCACGTCGATGTTCCACAGCCTCCATCTGCTCAGCTCATGGGCCGGCCTGATCGGGATCCTCGCCGGCGCCTACGGCCAGTTCATCTCCGAGACGACCCGGGAGCGCTTCGGCCTGATCGTCGGACTCGGTCTCTCGGGCGTCGGTTTCTACCTCGGCCTGGCCCACGGCGGCCTCTTCGGCGGTGTGATCTGAGTCGAACGTCCGTTTTCCCCTGACCTCGGGACGCTTCACACGGCACCCCCGGGGTCCAGGTTCCATACGGCCATTCGGGGCGCTCGCAGGGCGCAGTAGGCTTCGGCGCGAGAGCCGGAGCCCTTGTACCCATGGGGACACACCAGCCCGAGGAGCGCCCCGAATGAGCCTGACCCTGAGGACCATCAGCCGAGAGCAGCATCTGGCATACATCCAGAGCCTGCCCGCGGCCAGCCACATGCAGGTCCCCGCATGGGCGGACGTGAAGGCCGAGTGGCGCTCAGAGAGCCTCGGATGGTTCGACGACAAGACCGGCCAGATGGTCGGCGCGGGCCTGGTGCTGTACCGCCAGCTGCCCAAGATCAAGCGCTATCTCGCCTACCTGCCCGAGGGCCCGGTCATCAACTGGTTCGCGCCGAACCTCGACGACTGGCTCCAGCCGATGCTCGCGCACCTCAAGCACCAGGGCGCCTTCTCGGTGAAGATGGGCCCCCCGGTGATCATCCGGCGCTGGGAGGCCACGTCCATCAAGGGCGGCATCCAGAACCCGGACGTGAAGCGCCTGCGCGACATCGAGGCCGACTTCATCGAGCCGCGCGCCTTCGAGGTCGCCGACAAGCTGCGCCGTATGGGCTGGCAGCAGGGCGAGGACGGCGGTGCCGGCTTCGGCGACGTCCAGCCCCGCTACGTCTTCCAGGTGCCGCTGGCCAACCGTTCCCTCGAAGAGGTCCACAGGAACTTCAACCAGCTCTGGCGACGCAACATCAAGAAGGCCGAGAAGGCGGGCGTCGAGGTCGTCCAGGGCGGTTACCAGGACCTGGAGGAGTGGCAGCGGCTCTACGAGATCACCGCGACCCGCGACCACTTCCGGCCCCGCCCCCTCTCGTACTTCCAGCGCATGTGGACGGCCCTCAACACCGAGGACCCCAACCGCATGCGGCTCTACTTCGCGCGTCACAACGGAGTGAACCTCTCGGCCGCGACGATGCTCGTCGTCGGCGGACACGTCTGGTACTCCTACGGCGCCTCGGACAACATCGGGCGCGAGGTACGGCCCTCGAACGCGATGCAGTGGCGCATGCTGCGCGACGCGTACGCCCTGGGAGCCACGGTCTACGACCTGCGCGGCATCTCCGACTCGCTGGACGAGACCGATCACCTCTTCGGTCTGATCCAGTTCAAGGTGGGCACGGGCGGAGAGGCCGCCGAGTACCTCGGCGAGTGGGACTTCCCGCTGAACAAGCTGCTCCACAAGGCTCTCGACATGTACATGTCCCGACGCTGAGCCGTCCGGAACCGCGTCCTGGGCCGCCGAACCGCCCCGAATCGCATCCCGGGCCGCCGAACCGGCCCGGGACAGCCCCATCGGCCCGGCGAATCAGCGACAATTCGTTTTCATACCTCTGATACACGGCAGCCACGAGAAAGGTTCCGGGACCGGCCATGGCGCTCACGCTCTACGTCGACACCGCGCGCTGGCGGGCACACCACAAGCACGTGTCCGAGCAGTTTCCGGGGCTGGTCCCCGTCTGCAAGGGCAACGGCTACGGCTTCGGCCACGAACGACTCGCGGACGAGGCCACCCGCCTGGGCTCGGACATCCTCGCCGTCGGCACCACGTACGAGGCCGCCCGGATCAAGGACTGGTTCGGCGGCGATCTTCTGGTCCTGACGCCGTTCAGGCGCGGCGAGGAGCCCGTGCCCCTGCCCGACCGCGTCATCCGCTCCGTGTCGTCCATCGACGGCGTGTACGGCCTCGTGGGCGCCCGTGTCGTCATCGAGGTGATGTCCTCGATGAAGCGGCACGGCGTGAGCGAGGAGGACCTGCCGCATCTGCACTCCGCCATCGAGAACGTCCGGCTTGAGGGCTTCGCGATCCACCTGCCGCTGGACCGCACCGACGGCTCGGACGCCGTCGAGGAGGTCATCGGCTGGATGGACCGCCTCCGCGCGGCCCGGCTGCCCCTGCACACGATGTTCGTCAGCCACCTCAAGGCGGAGGAACTCGCGCGGCTTCAGCGGCAGTTCCCGCAGACCCACTTCCGCGCCCGCATCGGGACGCGGCTGTGGCTGGGGGACCACGAGGCCACCGAGTACCGCGGAGCGGTCCTGGACGTCACGCGCGTCTCCAAGGGCGACCGCTTCGGCTACCGGCAGCAGAAGGCGGCCTCGGACGGCTGGCTCGTGGTCGTGGCGGGCGGTACGTCGCACGGGGTGGGCCTGGAGGCCCCGAAGGCCCTGCACGGCGTCATGCCGCGCGCCAAGGGCGTCGCACGCGCCGGCCTCGCGACGGTCAACCGGAACCTTTCTCCGTTCGTCTGGGCGGGCAAGCAGCGCTGGTTCGCCGAGCCCCCGCACATGCAGGTCTCGATCCTCTTCGTGCCGCACGACGCCTCGGAGCCGAAGGTCGGCGACGAACTGGTGGCCCATCTGCGGCACACCACCACGCAGTTCGACCGCGTCGTCGAACGCTGACCCCGGACCGGGCTCGCCCGGGACCGACGAAAGGCCGTACACGGACACCGTGTACGGCCTTTCGCGTGGCCCTGCCCCGCCCCGTTCGCTCAGAGCGAACGGTCTCCGGGAGCCGCGTCCTCAGGCCAGTCGACCTGGTGGACCGCGTCGAAGTGCGCCGCGTGCCGCGCCGGACGCGCGGCCGGGCCGAGGACGAAGACGTCCTCCGCACCGTCGAGGATCCCGCCCGAGGGGTCGTCGTCGCCCGGGCGCCGCACCACGTCGTGCTCCGGCATGAAGATGTCCCGCACGACCACCGCGCACAGGTACAGCGTCCCCAGCAGGTGGACGGCGATGGCGACCTGGTACCCGTCGGTCGGCAGTCCCTTGTGAGCGTCGCCGCTGGTCGTGTACGCGAGGTACATCCAGATGCCGAGGAAGTACGCGATCTCGCACGCCTGCCAGACCAGGAAGTCCCGCCAGCGCGGCCGGGCCAGCGCGGCGAGAGGGACCAGCCAGAGCACGTACTGCGGCGAGTAGACCTTGTTCGTGAGGATGAAGGCCGCGACGATCAGGAAGGCGAGCTGGGCGAAGCGGGGGCGCCGGGGGGCCATGAGCGTGACGGCGCTCAGCCCCGCACAGATGATCACCATCAGGACCAGTGCCCAGGTGTTGGCCGTGTCGAACGTGATCGAGATCTTCAGCCACTGCGAGAGGAACAGGAAGACCGAACCGAAGTCGATGCCGCGGTCGTGGCTGAAGCTGTAGAACTTCGCCCATCCCTCGGGCGCGAGGTACATGACGGGAAGGTTCACGGCCAGCCAGGCACCGACGGCACCGAGCAGTGCCGTACCGAACTCACGCCACCTGCCGGTGCGCCAGCACAGCAGGAAGAGCGGCCCGAGGAGCAGGAACGGGTAGAACTTGGCGGCGGTGGCGAGCCCGATCAGGACACCGAAGGCCAGGACGCGCCCGCGGGACCACATGAGCATCGCGGCGGCCAGCAGGGCCACGGCGAGCAGATCCCAGTTGATCGTGGCCGTGAGCGCGAAGGCGGGCGCCAGGGCCACCAGGAGGCCGTCCCAGGGGCGACGGCGGTGCGTGCGCGCGGTGCATACGGCGATGACGGCCGCGCACGCCATCAGCATCCCCGCGTTGACCATCCAGTAGATCTGTTCCTGGTGCTGGATGCTCCCGCCGCCCGGGGTGAGCCAGGCCGCGACCTCCATGAACACGCCGGTCAGCACCGGGTACTCGAGGTAGTCCATGTCGCCGGGGATCTTGTCGAAGTACGGCACGAGGCCGTCGGCGAAACCTCGCCCCTGATAGAGGTGCGGAATGTCCGAGTAGCACGCGTGCGTGTACTGCGAGCTGGCGCCGAAGAACCAGCCGCCGTCGTAGCAGGGCAGCTTCTGGACCATACCGAGGGCGAACATGCCGATCATCACCAGCGCGACGACCCGCACGGGCGTCCACCAGGACGTCCCGAGCAGGGCCCGCCGTCCGATGGGGCCGCCGATCAGCTCACTGCCGCCGGCGGCGATCTCGTCATCCCTGGTAGGCCGCACCAGCTCCGGCTCGTGAACGCTCGCTCGCGTCGTCTCTGCACTGGGCATGCCGCACATCCTGCCGTACGTGCCTGAGAACGGAAGCAGGGACGACCCCTGAAGTCCGGCTCACAGACGCCTGCCCACCTGGCCGGGCTGCCGGGCCCCGCGACGGGCCAGGGGCCGGAAACAGCTTCGCGCGTGCGCCCCGGGGGTACGCACGCGCGAAGCTGGTCGGCGACTGTCAGCCGGAGCCTCCGAAGAGGCCTCCGTTGCCGTTGCTGTTCCCTCTGGTGGTTCCTGTGGCGGTCGCCGTCGGCGAGGTGGTCACGCCGCCGTCCGTACCGCCGGTGTCCGTGCCACCGGTGTCCGTGCCACCGGTGTCGGTCCCACCGTTGTCGGTTCCACCGTTGTTGTTGCAGTTGAAGTCGAACTTCCTGCAGGTCTCGGTCGCCGAGGGCGTGGGAGACGTGAGCGTGGCACTCGGGGTCGGACTCGGGCTCTCCGTCGCGCTCTCGGTGGCCGAGGGCGTCGGCGTCGGGCTCGGGACGTCGTTGAGAATCTCGCCGATGTCCTCAGGCACCGGGAAGGACTCCGCCTTCTCGCCCTTGAGCGCCACCTCCATGTAGTCCCGCCAGATCTGGGACGGGAACGAGGCGCCGTGGATGGTCTTCTCGCCACCCGTGCCGTACATCTGCAGGAACTCGCGGTTCTTCTTGGTCTCGTCGTCGTCCAGGCGGTACATGCCGATCGCCGTGGACAGCTGCGGGGTGTAGCCGACGAACCAGGCGGACTTGTTGCCGTCGGTGGTACCGGTCTTGCCGGCCACCTCACGGCCCTGGAGCTGGGCGTTGGTGCCGGTGCCCTTCTCGACCACGGTCTTCAGGACGTCGGTGACGTTGTCGGCGACCGCCGGGGTGAAGGCCTGCACGGTCTTCGCGATCTTGTCGTGCTGGAAGACGACGCCCTCGCTGCTGGTCACCTTCTCGACCGAGTACGGGTCCCGCTGCTCGCCGCTGGCCGCGAAGGTGGCGTAGGCCCCGGCCATGCGGATCGCGCTCGGGGAGGAGGTGCCCAGGGAGAACGACGGGAACCTGGAGCTGGCGAGACTGGACTCCTTGATGCCCGCGCGCAGGACCGAGTCCTTCACCTTGTCCAGACCCACGTCCATGCCGAGCTGGACATAGGCGGAGTTGACGGACTCGCGCATGGCCTCACGCAGGTCGATCCGGTACGTGGGCGGGTTGAGGGACTGGCCGCCGTCGTTCGTCTGCAGCCACTCCTTGCCCTTGTCGTCCCTCCAGTCGGTTCCGTTGTAGTCCTTGATCTTGAGCTTGTTCTTGCCGCTGTAGAAACTCTTCGGCGAGACCTTCGTACGCTGGTCCTGTGGCTGGGACTCGAGACCGTCAGGATCCCTGACACCCCATGTCATGGCCGCGGCCAGCACGAAGGGCTTGAACGTCGAACCCACCTGGGCACCGGTCTGGTCGGCGTTGTCGGTGAAGTGCTTGGTCGCGTCCACGCCGCCGTAGATGGCCTCGATGGCACCGCTGTCCGGGTTGACGGACGCCCCGCCGAACTGGACGTACTTGTCGTTCTGCGGCCGCAGCTTGGGCTTGATGTTCGCCTTCTGGACCTTCTTCACCGCGTCTTCGAGCGCGTCGACCTTCTTCTTCTCGAAGGTCGTGTGGATCTCGTAGCCACCGCGGCGAAGCGCGGTCTCGGTGATCCCGGTCTTGTCGCTGTTCTTGGTCAGGTACGCGTTGGCCAGGTCGATCAGGTAACCGACCTGTCCGCCGAGTGCCGCGTTGGACCGCGGGGACTGGATCGTGGGGAACTTCTTGTACTGGGCGCGCTGCGCCGCGGTCAGGCGGCCGTCCTCGACCTCCTGGTCGAGGATCCAGTTCCAGCGGTCCTCGGCACGCTTGCGGTTGGCCTGCGGCGAGGCCGCGTCCCCGCCGATCGCCACATTGCCCGCGGGGTCGTAGTACGTGGCGCCCTTGAGCACGGCCGCCAGGAAGGCGCACTGGTCCGGCTTCAGATCCGTGGCCTTCTTGTTGAAGTACGCACGCGCCGCGGCCTGGATGCCGTAGGCGTTGCGCCCGTAGTACGCGGAGTTCAGGTAGCCCGCCATGATGTCTTCTTTGGGCACCTTGGCCCCGACCTTGATCGAGACGAACAGCTCCCTGAGCTTGCGGGAGACCGTCTGCGACTGGTCCTCGAGCATGGCGTTCTTCACGTACTGCTGGGTGATGGTGGAACCACCCTGCGTCTGGCCGCCCTTGGCCATGTTCACGAAGGCACGGGCGATACCCATCGGGTCGACGCCGCTGTCGGTCTCGAACGTCTTGTTCTCGGCCGACATCACCGCCCAGCGCATCTCCTTGGGGATCTCCGCGTAGCCGATGATCTGGCGGTTGGCCTCACCGCCGGTGGCGACCATCTGGCTGCCGTCGGCCCAGTAGTAGACGTTGTTCTGCGCCCTGGCGGTCTTGCCGATGTCCGGGATGCCCACAAGGGCGTACGCGACGCTGGCGGCCGCGACCATGCTGCCCAGGAAGCCGATGAACAGGCCCGACACGAGCTTCCAGGACGGCACCCAGCGCGCGGCGCCGTACCGGCCCGCGCGCGGGTAGTCGATGATGCGCTTCTTGGCAGGCTCGGGAGCGCGGCCTCGGCCGCGTCCGGGACCGCCCGGCCCCTGGGGACCACCGCGTCGGCCGCCCCCTCCTCCGGGGCCGCCGCCGTGACCCGCGCCGTCGGCGGCTCTGCGCCGGCTTCCGCCGCTTCCGCGCTGTGTGGCACGCCGCGCGTCGGCACGGCTGCCGTACGGACTTTCTTCACCCCCCGGGCCATATGGATCGGAAGGAGACCCGGTGGCGTCTCGCGGGGCATCGCGGCGGCCTGCGGACGGGCCTGCCTGCGGCTGGCCGCGCCGGGCCGCGGCACGTCCGCCGCCCTGCGGCTGCGGCGGTTTGCGACGGTGCTCGCTCATCGAACGATTACTCCTCGGGCAGGCGCACCTTTGCGCGCCTGGAAACGGCGGCTGGTTTCCGGTCCCCCCGAAGTACGGATGCGGTCGATCGCGCATTCACCCGTACTGCACCAAAGACGTTGACGTACTCAGACGTCACTCGGTTCCCGGTGGTGTCCATCCCGCACAGACTACGCACCGTCAAAACCCACCTAGCGCCTAAGTTCACCCCAAATCAGGCAACTTGCTTCGTATGAATCGGTGATGTGACGCCGTTCACTCCGCTCCCTCTTGTCGCATCCGCAGGGTCGTTCTATCGTGCTGATGTATCGAGTCGATACATCAGTGCGGCATAAAGGCCGTGCCGAGGCGACAGCGACAGGGAGGAGGCGACGATGAGCCGGCGTGCCGGGATCCTCGAGTTCGCCGTACTCGGCCTGCTCCGCGAGTCCCCGATGCACGGCTATGAGCTGCGCAAACGACTCAATACGTCACTGGGTGTGTTCCGTGCCTTCAGTTACGGAACGCTCTACCCGTGCCTCAAGACGCTGGTCGCCAACGGCTGGTTGATCGAGGAATCAGGATCCACACCCGAAGACGCCCTGTCGGCAACACTCGCAGGACGTCGCGCCAAGATCGTCTACCGATTGACGGCGGAAGGTAAGGATCACTTCGAGGAGCTTCTCGCGCAGACGGGTCCCGACGCCTACGAGGACGAGCACTTCGCGGCTCGCTTCGCGTTCTTCGGGCAGACGTCACGCGATGTACGCATGCGCGTACTGGAAGGTCGCCGCAGCCGTCTGGAGGAGCGCCTCGAGAAGATGCGCGCCTCGCTGGCGCGCACCCGGGAGCGCCTCGACGACTACACGCTTGAGCTCCAGCGCCACGGAATGGAGTCCGTGGAGCGCGAAGTGCGCTGGCTGAACGAGCTCATCGAGAGCGAGCGGGCCGGACGGGACGTCAAGCGTCCCGGCGAAGGCTCCGCTCAGCAGGACAACACATCTGGAGAGACGGGCGGCCTGCCCCGGCACCGGGACAGCCCCCGGCCGGATCCGTCCGACGACACCGCCACGTGAGACCCCGTTCGGGGTTTCACCGATAGACACAGGGAGCAACCGGAATGGGTTCGGTTCGCGTAGCCATCGTCGGCGTGGGCAACTGCGCCGCCTCGCTGGTTCAGGGCGTCGAGTACTACAAGGACGCCGATCCGGCGGCCAAGGTGCCCGGCCTGATGCACGTCCAGTTCGGCGACTACCACGTCGGTGACGTCGAGTTCGTCGCCGCGTTCGACGTCGACGCGAAGAAGGTCGGCCTCGACCTCTCCGACGCCATCGGTGCCAGCGAGAACAACACCATCAAGATCTGCGACGTCCCGAACAAGGGCATCACGGTCCAGCGCGGTCACACCCTGGACGGTCTCGGTAAGTACTACCGCATGACCATCGAGGAGTCCGCCGAGGCGCCGGTCGACGTCGTCCAGATCCTCAAGGACAAGCAGGTCGACGTCCTCGTCTGCTACCTGCCCGTCGGTTCCGAGGACGCGGCGAAGTTCTACGCCCAGTGCGCCATCGACGCCAAGGTCGCCTTCGTCAACGCTCTCCCGGTCTTCATCGCCGGCACCAAGGAGTGGGCGGACAAGTTCACCGAGGCGGGCGTCCCGATCGTCGGCGACGACATCAAGTCGCAGGTCGGCGCGACCATCACGCACCGCGTGATGGCGAAGCTGTTCGAGGACCGCGGTGTCCGTCTTGAGCGCACCATGCAGCTCAACGTCGGCGGCAACATGGACTTCAAGAACATGCTGGAGCGCGACCGCCTCGAGTCCAAGAAGATCTCGAAGACGCAGGCCGTCACCTCGCAGATCCCCGACCGTGAGCTGGGCGAGAAGAACGTCCACATCGGTCCCTCGGACTACGTGGCCTGGCTGGACGACCGCAAGTGGGCGTACGTCCGCCTCGAGGGTCGTGCCTTCGGCGACGTCCCGCTGAACCTGGAGTACAAGCTCGAGGTCTGGGACTCCCCGAACTCGGCCGGTGTCATCATCGACGCCGTGCGCGCCGCGAAGATCGCCAAGGACCGCGGTATCGGCGGCCCGATCCTCTCCGCGTCGAGCTACTTCATGAAGTCCCCGCCGGTCCAGTACTTCGACGACGAGGCCTTCGCCAACGTCGAGAAGTTCATCAAGGGCGAGGTCGAGCGCTGAAGCACGCCTTAGTGCTCGCTGAGGAGGGTCCCCGGGCTTACTGCCCGGGGACCCTCCTCGTATGTGAGGCTGTGACCCATGGCCGTCGTGCGTGACCTGCGCGTCCTCCTGCGCTTCCAGGGATTCAGACGCCTGCTCGGTGTACGGCTGCTGTCCCAGGGCGCCGACGGCGTCTATCAGGTCGCGCTGGCCACCTACGTGGTCTTCTCTCCGGAGAAGCAGACCTCGGCGGCCTCCATCGCCTCCGCCATGGCGGTGCTCCTGCTCCCTTACTCCCTCGTCGGTCCCTTCGCGGGCGTCCTGCTGGACCGCTGGCAACGTCGGCAGGTTTTTCTGTACGGCAACCTGCTGCGCGCGGCCCTGGCGTGCGTGACAGCGCTGCTGATGCTGAGCCCGGCTCCCGACTGGCTCTTCTACACCTCCGCGCTCTGTGTCACCGCCGTCAACCGCTTCGTCCTGGCCGGGCTGTCGGCCGCGCTGCCCCGTGTCGTCGACACGGACCGTCTGGTGGTGGCGAACTCGCTCTCACCGACCGCCGGAACGCTCGCGGCCACCGTGGGCGCGGCTCTCGCGTTCGCCGTACGGCTGATCGTCGCGGACTCCGACGCGGCGGTGGTCCTCGTGGGAGCGGCGCTGTATCTGTGCGCGGCCCTCGCCTCGCTGCGTATCGCCCCAAAGGTCCTCGGGCCCGACCAGGAGCTGGTCCGCCCGTACGTGGGCACCGCTCTCGCCAGCACCGCGCGCGGCCTCGCCGGAGGCGTACGCCATCTCGCGGAGCTCCCACGGCGCGAGGCTGCCTGGGCTCTGACGACGATGACCCTGATGCGCTTCTGCTACGGCGCCCTGACGGTCATGGTGCTGATGCTCTGCCGCTACGCGTGGGCATCCGGCTCCGACGACGGGCTCGCGCTGCTGGGACTGGCCGTGGGCGTCTCGGGAGCCGGCTTCTTCGTCGCGGCCGTGGTGACGCCCTGGGCTGCCGGGCGACTGGGGCCGGGCCGGTGGATCGCCGTCTGCGCCGGCGCCGCCGCGGTCCTGGTACCCGCGCTGTTCCTCCCGTTCGCCCCCTCACCCACACTGGGCGCCGCCTTCCTGCTGGGCGTGACCACACAGGGGGCGAAGATCGCCACGGACACCATCGTGCAGTCCGCCGTGGACGACGGATTCCGCGGCAGGATCTTCTCCGTCTACGACGTCCTGTTCAACGTCGCCTTCGTCGCAGCGGCCGCGGTTGCCGCGCTGATGCTGCCTTCTGACGGACGGTCCGTTTCCCTCGTCCTCACCGTGACGGCGGTCTACGCATCAATTGCGGCCGCTATGGCCCGCTTTGAACGTCAGTAACTGTCACATCAGTGCCACAGAGCTACTTCTGACGACTGAGTTGTCACAGGGCCCCGATAACTTACGTGCGTCTTACGTTCGCCGCACCTACGTTCCAGGGGGAACTCCAGTGACAACTCCGCCGCCACAGGGCCAGAACCCGTTCGCCCAGGGTCAGCCGCCACAGGGCCAGAACCCCTACGCGCAGGGACAGCCGCCGCAGAGCGGCAACCCGTTCGCCCAGGGGCAGCCCCCACAGGGATACCCGCAGCAGCCGGCCCCCGGCTTTGCCCCGGTCCCGCCGCAGCGCCCGAAGCGGGGCATCAAGCAGTACCTGCGCGGCGGCATCGTAGTCGTTGCCGTCATAGCCGCCGGCGTGGGTTACCTGGCGAGCCGGCACGACCCGGACACGGCCAAGGTCGGCGACTGCATGAGCATCAGCAACCCGGAAAGCAGCACGAAGCCGGGCCTGAAGGTCGTGGGCTGCGGCGATGCCAAGGCGAAGTTCAAGGTCGTCCAGAAGAAGACCGACGACTCCGGCTGCGACCGCACCAAGTACGCCGAGTACACCCAGACGGGCAAGAGCGACTTCACTCTCTGCCTGGAGGAGATCGCTTCCAAGTAGAACCCCCGCACGGACGCGAAGGGCGGTGTTTCACGTGAAACACCGCCCTTCGCGTTGCCGCCCGTCATGTTTCACGTGAAACATGACGGGCCGGCGACCTCTCAGCCCTGCTCGGCCCACCATTCCTTGAGCGCCGCCACGGCGGCGTCATGGCCCATCGGCCCATTCTCCAGCCGCAGCTCCAGCAGGAACTTGTAAGCCTGGCCGATCGCTGGGCCGGGGCCGATTCCCAGGACGTCCATGATCTCGTTGCCGTCGAGGTCGGGACGGATGGCGTCGAGCTCTTCCTGCTCCTTGAGCTGGGCGATGCGGTCCTCCAGCCCGTCGTAGGCGCGGGAGAGGGCGGTCGCCCTGCGCTTGTTGCGCGTCGTGCAGTCGGAACGCGTCAGCTTGTGGAGGCGGTCGAGGAGCGGACCCGCGTCCCGCACATAGCGGCGGACTGCGGAGTCCGTCCACTCTCCGGTGCCGTATCCGTGGAAGCGCAGATGCAGCTCGACCAGACGGGAGACGTCCTTGACGAGGTCGTTCGAGTACTTGAGCGCCGTCATCCGCTTCTTGGTCATCTTGGCACCCACCATCTCGTGGTGGTGGAAGGAGACCCGCCCGTCCTGCTCGAAGCGCCGCGTCCGCGGCTTGCCGATGTCGTGGAGCAGCGCGGCGAGCCTGAGCGTCAGATCGGGCCCGCCCTCCTCCAGCGCCATCGCCTGTTCCAGAACGATCAGTGTGTGCTCGTAGACGTCCTTGTGCCGGTGATGCTCGTCCCTCTCCAGCCGCAGGGCGGGAAGCTCGGGAAGCACGTGCTCGGCGAGCCCGGTGTCCACGAGCAGCGTCAGGCCCTTGCGCGGGTGGGCGGAGCGAATCAGCTTGTTCAGTTCCTCCCGCACCCGCTCCGCGGAGACGATCTCGATACGCCCGGCCATGTCCGTCATGGCGGCGACGACCTCGGGTGCCACCTCGAAGTCGAGCTGCGCGGCGAACCGGGCGGCGCGCATCATCCGCAGCGGGTCGTCGGAGAAGGACGCTTCCGGCGTGCCCGGGGTACGCAGAACACGGGCGGCGAGGTCGTCCAGACCGCCGTAGGGGTCGATGAACTCCTTCTCCGGCAGCGCGACGGCCATCGCGTTCACCGTGAAGTCGCGACGCACGAGGTCTTCCTCGATGGAGTCGCCGTAGGAGACCTCCGGCTTGCGCGAGGTCCGGTCGTACGCCTCGGAGCGGTACGTCGTGATCTCGATCTGGAACGACTGCTCCCCATCGCCCACGCGGGCGTCCTTCTGTGCCCCGACCGTGCCGAAGGCGATCCCGACCTCCCACAGCGAGTCCGCCCAGGGCCGGACGATCTTCAGTACGTCCTCGGGCCGGGCGTCCGTCGTGAAGTCCAGGTCGTTGCCGAGCCGACCGAGGAGCGCGTCCCGGACCGAGCCGCCGACCAGGGCGAGCGAGAACCCGGCCTCCTGGAAACGGCGGGCGAGCTCGTCGGCGACAGGGGACACCCGCAGCAGTTCACTCACCGCGCGGTGCTGTACCTGACTCAGGGCACTGGGATTGTCTTCGTTGGCGTTCGGCACAACAGAAAAGGGTACGTGGCCGGGGCGGCGGAGAGCGCCCGGATAAATCCCACACCTGTGCCCCACAATTTTTCGCGGGCGGAATACGCGCACATACAGGACAGTCGGCGCTCATCCCCGATCTTGTGGACCACTCCGCGGCACTTACGCTCAGCGCACCTCGTTACCATGCGTGGACGCACATTCCGACGACCACTGACGACGACGAGGGACGGGCGAGCGCGTGGCCGAGGCGGCAGACTTCCAAGGGACGAGTCCCTCACCTGCCCGCCGGTGGCTCCGGCGGGGCGGTGCACTGCTGGCCGGAGCGCCGCTGCTGGCCGGGCTGCTCCAGCTGCCCTTGAGCACGCCCTCCCAGGCTGCCGAGAAGGCTTCCGCGGCCACTGTCACGGGGTCCGTGGCCACCGCCGCGGGGTCGTCCGGCCCGGTGGACGTCAGCCTCGACTCGCTGACCCCCAGCACCCCCACCGACGGTGACACGGTCACCGTCTCGGGCTCGGTCACCAACACGGGCAAGCAGACGGTCACCGACGCCCACGTGGGCATCCGGGTGGGGCCGTCGCTGAACACCCGCTCCGCCATCGACACGGTCGCGAGGCGCACCAGCTTCCAGCCGGGCCTCGACGCGCTGGAGGTCGGGGGCAAGTACGTCACCAAGGTCACCAAGCTCGCCGCGGGCAGCTCGCAGCACTTCAGCATCTCGGTCCCGGTCAAGGATCTCGATCTCGACTCCGAGGGCGTCTACCAGTTCGGTGTGTCGCTCACGGGCCGGACCACCGCTCAGCCGTGGGACCAGGTCCTCGGTATCGAGCGGACGTTCCTGCCCTGGCAGCCCGAGGCGGCGGACACGAAGACGAGGACGACGTACCTCTGGCCGCTCATCTCCACCGTCCACCTCACGGCGGAGACGGGTTCGGACGCCCAGCAGACGCCCGTCTTCAAGAACGACGACCTGGCCAAGGAGATCTCCCCGGGCGGCCGCCTGGACCAGCTCCTGTCACTGGGCAGCGAGCTCGACGTCACCTGGGTCCTCGACCCGGACCTGCTCGCCTCCGTCGACGCGATGCGGGGCGGCTACCGGATCCAGCAGGAGAACGGCACGACCATCGCCGGGCGGAACCAGGCGGTGGCCAATGCCTGGCTCGACAAGCTGGAGAAGACGGTCCAGGGCCAGAGCATCGTGGCCCTGCCGTTCGCCGACCCCGACCTCGCGTCACTGGCCCACCACGGCAAGGACGTCACCGGTTCCCTGAGCCATCTCAAGGACGCCACCGATGTGGCGGCCGACACGGTGGAGACGATCGTCCACGTGAAGCCGAGCACGGAGTTCGCCTGGCCGGCGGACGGTGCGGTGGACCCGTCGATCATCAAGGTGGCCACGTCGGCCGGCGCCGACAAGGTGATCGCCCGCAGCGACAGCCTGCGCGAGACCGGCGGCCTGTCCTATACGCCCAGCGCCGCCCGCCCCATCGGCGGCGGGACCACGGCGGTGGTCGCGGACGAGCGCCTGTCGACCGCGTTCCAGGGCGACATGCTGAAGGCGGACACCTCGACACTCGCCGTCCAGAAGTTCCTCGCGCAGAGCCTGATGATCAACCTCCAGGAGCCGAAGAACGAGCGCAGCATCGTCGTCGCTCCCCAGCGCATGCCCACGGCGAGCCAGGCGCAGTCCATGGCCGAGGCACTGCGGGCGCTCCAGCAGGGGAACTGGTCGCAGTCCCAGGGGCTGACCGAGGCCGCCAAGGCCAAGCCGGACCCCGGCGCCACCACGAAGGTGCCCTCCACGTCCTCGTACCCGTCGGCGCTGCGCAAGCGGGAGCTGCCGCGCTCGGCGTTCGAGAGGATCCAGGCGACCCAGGCCAAGCTCGACAAGTTCCGGACGATCCTGACCGACGAGTCCCGTGTGGTCACGCCGTTCGGACGGGCCATAGAGCGGGGGATGTCGGCGTCCTGGCGCGGTCGGACCACCGAGGCGGCGTCCTTCCGGCGGGGTGTGGAGACCTACCTCGACGGGCTCATGGGCCTGGTGCACCTCATCCAGAAGTCGGACGCGAAGCTGTCCGGGCGCAGCGCCACGATCCCCGTGACCGTCCAGAACAACCTCGTGCAGGGTGTCGGCCATCTGATGCTGCGTCTCACCTCGCAGCAGCCCACCCGCCTCGAGATCGGCGATGAACCGTACGACGAGCAGCCGATCCAGGTCGCGGGCGAGCACAGCCAGTCGGTCAAGTTCACGACGTCCACCAAAGCCAACGGCCCGGTTCAGGTCGTCGCCCAGCTCTACACGGAGGACGGGCAGCCGTACGGAGACCCGGTTCCCTTCGAGGTGAAGGTCACCGAGATCACCTCCACGGTGATGCTCGTCATCGGCGGCGGCGTCCTGCTTCTCGTGCTCGCCGGTTTCCGGATGTACACGCAGCGCAAGCGCGCGGCGGCCCGGAAGGCCGAGGAGGACACGGCGAACGGTCCTGAAGCGGGGGGCGACAGCGAGGTCGCCGAGGGCACCGTGGACACTGACTCCACCGAAGACTCCGAGGCCGGTCCCGAACGGGCTTCCGCATCGAAGTCAGGGGCAGACGACCCGGAGCAGCCGAGTGACCCGACACCGGACACCGCACCGGAAAGCGCCGACCCGTCCGGCACGGGTGAGAGAGTGGACCGTTGAGCGATGTCGTGGCCGGTGGGCCCGGGGACGATGAGGTGGGGTAACCATGAACGCGCCGTACGACGGTGACCGCGGCCAGGGCGCGGGATCCTCGGGCTACCCCGAGGACTACCCGGACCGGGCCACGGGCCGCTCCGGCCACCCCGAGGGCACGCCGGAGACCGCTCAGACGCCGCCGGGGTCTCCCGCGGACATGTACCTCCAGGACGCCTACGACCAGGATCCGTACCGGGCTCAGGACCTCTCGGCCCAGGACCCGGTGACGGAGGCGCTCTACGACCGCGCCGCGCACCCTCCGCCGGCGCCCGGAACGTACGCCCCCCAGCAGCCGCTGTACGCCCAGCCGCCCGCGGCACAGTACGCACCCGACCCACGGCTGTGGGCCCAGACGCCTCCTCCGGAGCCGTCCGGACCGACGCGTCACCTGCCCTACGGCGACGACGCCCGGACGACCCAGTACGTGGGAGTGGACGATCTGGTCACCCAGGCCGGCGAGGAACAGCATGAGCCCGACGCCTTCGCTCATCTCTTCCGCGATCAGCAGCAGGTCGGCGCCCGTCCTGGCTACGCCTCCCCCGCGGTCCCGGCACCGGCTCCTGAGCCGGCTCCGGCCGCCGCTCAGCCGCCCGCGGCCGCTCCGGCGAAGTCCGGCGGTCGTGCCTCCGGTTTGCTGAAGTCGAGCGCGGTGATGGCGGCGGGCACGCTGGTGTCCCGTCTCACCGGCTTCGTACGGACCATGATCATCACCGCCGCTCTGGGCGCGGCGACACTCGGTGACGCCTGGACGGTCGCCTACACCCTGCCGACGATGATCTACATCCTCACCGTCGGCGGCGGCCTCAACTCGGTCTTCGTGCCCCAGCTCGTACGGTCCATGAAGGAGGACGACGACGGGGGTGAGGCCTACGCCAACCGCCTGCTGACGCTGGTCATGGTCGCGCTCGCTGTGATCGTCACCGCCGCGGTCTTCATCGCACCGCTGCTGATCCAGCTGATGTCGGACGCCATCGCGAGCGAGCCGGCGGCCAACAACGTGGCCGTCACGTTCGCCCGGTACTGCCTGCCCACGATCTTCTTCATGGGCGTTCACGTGGTCATGGGCCAGATCCTCAACGCCCGCGGGAAGTTCGGCGCGATGATGTGGACTCCGGTCCTGAACAACATCGTCATGATCTCCACGTTCGGCCTGTTCCTCTGGGTCTACGGCACCGCCCGGCACTCCGGGATGTCGGTGACCAACATCCCGCCGGACGGCGTCCGTCTGCTGGGCATCGGCACCCTGCTCGGCCTGGTCGTCCAGGCCACGGCGATGGTTCCGTATCTGCGCGAGGCCGGCTTCCGGTTCCGCCCGCGCTTCGACTGGAGGGGCCACGGCCTCGGCAAGGCCATTCAGCTCGCCAAGTGGACCGTGCTCTTCGTCCTCGCCAACCAGGCCGGCGTCCTCGTCGTCACACAGCTGGCCACGGCGGCGGGCAAGGCCTCGGGCAAGAGCGGAGCGGGCATCCTGGCCTACGCCAACGCCCAGCTGATCTGGGGCATGCCGCAGGCGATCATCACGGTCTCCGTCATGGCGGCCATGCTTCCGCGGATCTCACGAGCGGCCCACGACGGAGACCCGGGAGCCGTCCGTGACGACATCTCGCAGGGCCTGCGGACCTCGGCCGTCGCGATCGTCCCGGTGGCCTTCATGTTCCTCGCCCTGGGCATCCCCATGTGCACCCTGCTCTTCGGCTCCAGCGGCCTCCAGTCCGCCGAATCCCAGGGCTACGTCCTCATGGCCTTCGCCCTGGGCCTGATCCCGTTCTCGGTGCAGTACGTGATCCTGCGCGGCTTCTACGCCTACGAGGACACCCGCACGCCGTTCTACAACACGGTCATCGTGGCCGCCGTCAACGCGGCAGCCTCGGCCGTCTGTTACATGATCCTTCCCGCGCAGTGGGCGGTCGTCGGCATGGCCGGCGCGTACGGCCTGGCGTACGCCGTGGGCGTCGGAGTGGCCTGGCAGCGACTGCGCAGGCGGCTGGGCGGCGACCTGGACGGTGCCCGCGTGCTGCGCACGTACGCCCGCCTGTGCCTGGCCTCCGTCCCTGGCGCCGTCGTGGGCGGCACCGTAGGCTTCGCGATCACCCAGGTCCTCGGACATGGCGTGATCGGTTCGATCGCGGCGCTCGTCTTCGGATCGGTCGCCCTGCTCGGTGTCTTCTACGTGGCGGCGCGCAAGATGCGCATCGAAGAACTCAACTCAATGGTCGGAATGGTCCGCGGGCGCCTGGGGCGCTGAGGCGGGGGTATGCGCACAACCATCGTCCGTCGCCGTGTGTCGTGCATAGCGCCGGACTGTGGGCACAATTGGTTTCTGCGTCGGACAGCGCGCAATGGATGGGGAGGCAGGGACGACGGTGGCGGAACGGAGCACGGCTGCCGTCGACGTGGCAGACAACAGCGGTGACGAACCGCTGACCGCCAAGGCGGACCAAACCACGTCCGACGGGGTGGCCCTCAACCGGGAGCGGGAAACGGACAGCGAAGAGGCACAGGGGAGCGGCGGGACCGAGGGTCCCGGAAAGGCCTCACCGCCCGAACTGCACAGTGGTCACAAACTCGCGAGGCGTTACCGCCTCGAAGAGTGCGTCACCCGACTGGACGGTTTCAGCAGTTGGCGCGCGATGGACGAGAAACTCCGCCGCGCCGTCGGGGTGCACCTGCTGCCCGCCGATCATCCGCGTGCCCGCTCCGTGCTGGCGGCGGCCCGTTCCTCCGCCCTGCTGGGCGATCCCCGGTTCGTCCAGGTCCTGGACGCGGTCGAGGAGAACGATCTGGTCTACGTGGTGCACGAGTGGTTGCCGGACGCCACGGAACTCACCGCCCTCCTCGCTTCGGGTCCCCTCGAGGTGCACGAGGCCTACCAGATGGTCAGTCAGGTCTCGGGGGCCATGGCCGCCGCGCACCGCGAGGGCCTCGCTCATCTCAAGCTGACCCCGGGTGCCGTGCTGCGCACGTCCACCGGCCAGTGGCGCATCCGCGGGCTCGCCGTGAACGCGGCACTGCGCGGTATGCGTTCGGAGACCCCGCAGCGCACCGACACCGAGGCGATCGGCGCACTCCTGTACGCCGCCCTCACTCAGCGCTGGCCGTACGAGAGCGACGCCTACGGCCTGTCAGGGCTGCCCAAGGGCGTCGGTCTCATCGCGCCCGACCAGGTGCGTGCCGGGGTCCACCGGGGACTGTCGGAGCTCGCCATGCGCGCGCTCGCCAACGACGGTGCGACCGCCTCCCGCCACGAGTCCCCGTGCACGACGCCGGAGGAGCTCGTGAAGGCGATCGGCGAGATGCCCCGCATCCGCCCGCCGGAGCCCGTCTTCACCGCACCGCCCGAGTACCAGCGCACGACGTACCAGCAGGGTACGTACGGGCGTCAGTCGCCGCGTCCGGGCGCCACCCAGGTCTTGCCGACTCCGCCGCCCCCGCTGCAGAGCCGCACTGGAACGGCCCTGAAGTGGGCCGTGTCGGCTCTCCTCATCGCCGCACTGGGCCTGGGCAGTTGGCAGCTCGCGGACGCGCTGATGGACCACGACAAGCCCGACGACACCAAGCAGACCCAGACGACGGACGGCAACGAGAAGGACGGCACCGCGCCCAAGCCGGCCAAGCCGATCGCGATCAAGGGTGCGCAGGAATTCGTGGTCGGAGGCTCCCCCCAGGCGGCCGCCGACGTGGACAACACCTTCGACGGCAACAGCACCACGTTCTGGCGGACGAAGCGGTACAACGCCGGGCCCAAGCTGGCGCCGTACAAGCCCGGCGTGGGCATCGTCTACGACCTGGGTTCGGCCCAGTCGCTCACGAACGCCTCGATAGGGCTTCGCTACCAGGGGGACCACACCACGATCCACCTGTACGCCGCCGACGCTCTGTCGCCCACGACATCCGTCGACGGTATGAAGGAGATCGGCAGCGCCACCACGAGCGGCAACAGCCTGACCGTGAAGGCGTCCAAGTCGGTGAAGACGCAGTACGTGCTGCTGTGGATCACCGATGTGCCGAACGCTCCCAGCGACGGCTTCAGCGGCGCCGGCTTCAAGCAGGCGATCACGGATGTGAAGTTCGCCGGCTGACGCTCGTCGACGGAGGGGAGGGGGTCCGATGGCCGATGAAGCCACACAGGGTGCGACAAGCGATCAGGACCTCCTGGCCCGCCACGTCGAGGGCGATCCAGACGCCTTCGGGGAGCTTGTACGGCGCCACCGCGACCGCCTGTGGGCGGTGGCCCTACGCACGCTGGGAGACCGCGAGGAGGCCGCTGACGCGGTCCAGGACGCGCTCGTCTCGGCCTATCGGGCCGCCCACACCTTCCGGGGCCAGTCGGCCGTCACGACCTGGCTGCACCGCATCACGGTGAACGCCTGCCTGGACCGCGCCCGCAAGGCCGCTTCCAGGAAGACGTCCCCCGTCGATGACACCCAGCGCCTGGAGCAGCTTCTCGAACCGCACGAGTCCGCCGCCGCTCCGGCCGAACGCAATGACCTCCACCGCGAGCTCATAGGCGCCCTGGGCACGCTCCCCGCCGACCAGCGCGCCGCCCTCGTCCTGGTGGACATGCAGGGTTACCCCGTGGCGGAGGCCGCCCGCATTCTCGATGTGCCGACCGGCACGGTGAAGAGCCGCTGTGCACGCGGCAGAGCCAAACTGCTTCCCCTGCTCACCCATCTCCGCACGGAGAACCCGGGCGACGAGGAGACGAAGAAGTCGGGCGGCGGACGGAACCGGACGCAGGGGACATCCGTCCCACCCGCAGCGGGACCTCACGCGTCGGGTCCCCATGACGCGGGGCCAAGCGATTCAGCTGCTGTGAAGGGCGGAGGTGGGCGGGCGTGACATCCACGACGGACAAGGCCGGACACCCGGACGTCGCGGAAATCTCCGACCTCACCGAAGGTCTGCTCTCGCCTTCCCGTACGGAGGACGTACGACAACACCTCGATGGGTGCGCGCTCTGCACGGACGTGTACGACTCCCTGGAGGAGATCCGCGGCCTTCTCGGCACTCTGCCGGGCCCCACGCGCATGCCCGACGATGTCGCCGAACGCATCGATGCCGCCCTGGCCGCGGAAGCCCTGCTGAGCGCCGCGTCTCCCGATACGACACCCGACGCCGAAGCCGGCCGTGCACATGTTTCACGTGAAACATCGACGGTCGCCAGCCCCTCAGGACATCCCCGTGGGGTCACCGGCCCCGGCCGCTCCCACCGAGCACGTCGTGGCCGCCGCAGGACCGCCCTCCTCGGCACCGCCTTCGCGGCCGTGGCACTGGGGCTCGGCGCGATCCTCGTTCAGTCCCTGGACAGCGACGGCTCCGGCAAGACTCCCCAGACGGCAACCCAGCGCGAGTCGGGGTCACGTACTGCCTTCTCCGAGCAGACCCTGAAGGGCGAGGTCTCGGACCTTCTCGCGAAGAACAAGAAGTCGGGTGACGGCTCGGCCAGTGCCAAACCCTGGGGTGCCGAGTCACAGGACACCGGAACCGACTCGGGCGGCGTGCAGACCTTGATCACCCCGACACCCGCGGTTCCCCAGTGCGTCAAGCAGGGGACCAGAGACCCCGGGGTGCTCCTCGCCGCCGAGGAGGGCTCGTTCCAGGAGAAGAAGGTCTATCTCCTCGTGGTGTCCGATGCCTCCGACACGGCGAAGGTCACGGCCTACATCGTCGACGCCTCCTGCGACAAGCAGTCCTCTCCGTCGCCCGGCAAGCTCCTGCTGACCCGGTCGTACGCGCGTTCCTGACCCGCCTGCCGTGGGCTCTCTGGTACAGCGGCCACGACTGTCCCGAGCGTCTCAGCAGCACGCCCTGCCACTGTGAAGCGCAGAGGCCTGTCGCCCCGACGCCCCTTGGCGTCTCCGTGCGACACCCGGTCTGCGTGTGCCCTGCCACAGCGGGAATTGAAGCCCCTTAGGATCCGTTGGGTGGGGTGAGAGTACTGAGAGATGCTCCCACCGGTACGCAGCAGTCTCCAGAGACGAGGAATCAAGTCGTGAGCGACGTCCGTAACGTGATCATCATCGGGTCTGGGCCCGCCGGCTACACGGCGGCGCTCTACACCGCGCGCGCGTCGCTGAAGCCGCTGGTCTTCGAAGGCGCCGTCACCGCGGGCGGTGCGCTGATGAACACCACCGAGGTCGAGAACTTCCCCGGCTTCCAGGACGGCATCATGGGCCCCGAGCTCATGGACAACATGCGCGCCCAGGCCGAACGCTTCGGTGCCGAGCTGGTCCCGGACGACGTCGTCGCCGTGGATCTGACGGGCGAGATCAAGACCGTCACGGACACCGCCGGCACCGTGCACCGCGCCAAGGCCGTGATCGTCACGACGGGCTCACAGCACCGCAAGCTCGGGCTCCCGAACGAGGACACCCTCTCCGGACGTGGCGTCTCCTGGTGCGCGACCTGTGACGGCTTCTTCTTCAAGGACCACGACATCGCCGTCATCGGCGGTGGCGACACCGCGATGGAGGAGGCCACCTTCCTCTCGCGCTTCGCCAAGTCCGTCACCATCGTTCACCGCCGGGACAGCCTCCGGGCCTCCAAGGCGATGCAGGAGCGCGCCTTCGCCGACCCGAAGATCAAGTTCATCTGGGACTCCGAGATCGCCGAGATCAAGGGCGACCCGAAGCTGGCCGGTCTGACGCTGCGCAACCTCAAGACCGGCGAGACCTCGGAGCTCCCGGTGACCGGTCTGTTCATCGCGATCGGTCACGACCCGCGCACCGAGCTCTTCAAGGGCCAGCTCGACCTGGACGGCGAGGGCTACCTGAAGGTCACCGCGCCTTCGACCCGCACCAACGTGACCGGTGTCTTCGGCGCCGGTGACGTCGTCGACCACACCTACCGCCAGGCGATCACCGCGGCCGGCACCGGCTGCTCCGCCGCCCTCGACGCGGAGCGCTACCTCGCGGCCCTGGCCGACAGCGAGACCGCGGCCGCCACCGTCTGATCACCCAGCTCTCCCATCGCACCAACAAGTTAAGGAGCCCGCCGTGGCCGGCACCCTCAAGAACGTGACTGACGACTCCTTCGAGCAGGACGTCCTCAAGAGCGACAAGCCCGTCCTGGTGGACTTCTGGGCCGCCTGGTGCGGTCCCTGCCGCCAGATCGCCCCGTCGCTCGAGGCCATCGCCGCCGAGCACGGCGACAAGATCGAGATCGTCAAGCTCAACATCGACGAGAACCCGGCGACGGCCGCCAAGTACGGCGTCATGTCGATTCCGACCCTGAACGTCTACCAGGGTGGCGAGGTCGCCAAGACCATCGTCGGAGCGAAGCCGAAGGCCGCGATCGTGCGCGACCTCGAGGACTTCATCGCCGAGTAGTCAGCGACGGCCGTACACGCGCCGCGTGTTTCACGTGAAACACGAATGGGCCAGCCCGCTCGGGCTGGCCCATTCGCTTTCCCTGAGGAATGCCGGACGCCGAGCTGAGGGATGCGGGACTGACGGAAGGACACGTCGGTCCCGGATCACGAACGGTGGGACGGCCGGCCCTCACAGAGGACGCAGCGCGGGCTCCTTCTGAACGGCTCCGAGAAGCCGGTCCAGTGCCAACTCCACGTCTTCCTTCCAGGAGAGCGCCGTCCGCAGTTCCAGCCGCAGGCGGGGATGCCGGGGGTGAGGGCGCACGGTCTTGAAACCCACCGCGACGAGATGGTCGGCGGGGAGCACACAGGCGGGCTCTTTCCACCGGGCGTCTCCGAAAGCCTCGATCGCCTTGAACCCTCGACGGAGCAGATCCTTGGCCACCGTCTGGACCAGAACCCGGCCCAATCCTTGCCCCTGATAGCCCGGCATGATGAACGAGGTCATGAGTTGAACCGCGTCCGACGCCACGGGGCTTGTGGGAAACGCCGTGGAGCGGGGGACGTAGTCCGGCGGCGCGTAGAGGACGTAACCCACCGGCACGTCGTCCACGTAGACGACGCGGCCGCAGGATCCCCAGTCCAGCAGAACCGAGGAGATCCACGCCTCCTTCTCCAGGGCGCTCGAACCCGCCTTTACCGCGGCTTCACCGCGGACGGGATCCAGTTCCCAGAAGACGCACGCACGACAGCGCTGGGGAAGGTCCGGAAGGTTGTCCAGCGTGAGCGGTACGAGCCGACGCCCCATGAAGGCTGTTCCTCGCTTCCTTCGCCCGCGGCGTCACGGGCGGCTGTCAGATGGCTCCGCTCTCTGAGCAGGCTGCCGACGAACCCGCCGACCGCTCCCAGACCCAGACCCGCGGTCACCAGTCCGGTACGGCTCACGCTCTGCATGACCCCCGCCTCCCCGATGAAGGTGCTGCCAGGTGGATGCGCCATACCCATCGCATCGTATCCACGATGCGATTCCATCGATACCGCCAGAAAGCAAAGAGCGGGCCGTATTCCGGCACACGCCGGACACGGCCCGCTCTTTCCCGTGAACCCGATCGGACATCGGGCCACCAGGAAGCCGACTCAGTCTTCCGCGTCGTCGGAGTCGTCGTCCAGAAGGCTCTTCTGAAGCACCGGACCCTCTCCCGGAGCGAGAGAGCCGAGGATGCGCTCAAGGTCTTCCATCGAAGCGAACTCGACAGTGATCTTGCCCTTCTTCTGCCCCAGGTCGACCTTCACCCGGGTCTCGAAGCGGTCCGAGAGGCGCGTGGCCAGATCGCTCAGCGCCGGAGAGACAAGGCTGCCGGCCCGCGGCCCCTTGGAGCGCTGAGCCGTCTGCGGACGGGACCCCATGAGGGTCACGATCTCCTCCACGGCCCGCACCGAGAGTCCCTCGGCGACGATCCGGTGAGCCAGGCGGTCCTGCTCCTCCGAGTCGTCGACCGCCAGGAGTGCCCGCGCATGCCCTGCGGAGAGAACTCCGGCAGCCACACGACGCTGAACCGACGGCGAGAGCTTCAGCAGACGCAGGGTGTTGGAGACCTGAGGACGCGACCGTCCGATCCGGTCCGCCAGCTGGTCGTGCGTGCAGTTGAAGTCCTTGAGCAGCTGGTCGTAGGCCGCCGCCTCTTCCAGCGGGTTCAGCTGAGCCCGGTGGAGGTTCTCCAGGAGCGCGTCCAGGAGAAGCTTCTCGTCCTCCGTGGCTCGCACGATCGCGGGAATGGCTTCGAGCCCCGCCTCACGGCAGGCCCGGAAACGGCGCTCTCCCATGATGAGCTCATAGCGCCCGGAACCCACCTGACGCACGACGACCGGCTGGAGGAGTCCGACCTCCTTGATGGAGGTGACCAGCTCGGCGAGAGCGTCCTCGTCGAAGTTCTCACGCGGCTGGCGCGGGTTCGGCGTGATGGCGTCGAGGGGCAGCTCGGCAAAGTGGGCGCCGACGGGAGCCTGAAGCGTCTCCAGCGATCCGTTCGACGACACCTCCTCCGTTTCATGTGAAACAGACGGCAGCGTGGTCACCTTCGCCGCAGCCACCCCGCGCTCCGCCGTGAGCACGGGTCCGGCAGTCGGCGAGGAGGCCCCACTCGCCGAGACACCCGGCCGCTCACCCGTCGGAGCCGCAGGAATCAGCGCGCCTAGACCCCGCCCCAGACCCCGTCGTCGGTCGCTCACTGGATCCCCTCCACCATGTTCTGATCGTTCTGTCCGCCCACATGGGCATGTTGCGCGTCGTACGCCACGCCGGCTCCTCGCAGAGCGATTTCGCGCGCGGCCTCAAGATACGAGAGAGCACCGCTCGAACCCGGATCGTAGGTCAGAACCGTCTGCCCGTAACTCGGGGCCTCCGAAATACGCACCGAGCGCGGAATGCTCGTCCGCAGCACCTCCTTGCCGAAGTGACTGCGCACCTCCTCCGCGACCTGGGACGCGAGGCGGGTCCGGCCGTCGTACATGGTGAGCAGAATCGTCGAGACGTGCAGATCGGGATTGAGATGCCCGCGCACCAGATCGACGTTGCGCAGGAGCTGACCCAGGCCTTCGAGCGCGTAGTACTCGCACTGGATGGGGATGAGCACTTCGGCGCCTGCGACCAGAGCGTTGACCGTCAGCAGTCCGAGGGACGGCGGGCAGTCGATGAGGATGTAGTCCAGCGGCTGCTCGTACGCCAGGATCGCTCGTTCCAGCCGGCTCTCACGGGCCACCAGCGACACCAGCTCGATCTCCGCACCGGCGAGATCAATGGTGGCGGGGGCGCAGAAGAGACCCTCGACATCAGGGACCGGCTGAACGACCTCGGAGAGTGGCTTGCTGTCGATCAGCACGTCGTAGATCGATGGGACCTCGGCGTGGTGGTCGATACCCAGCGCCGTGGAGGCATTGCCCTGAGGGTCGAGGTCGATCACCAGGACCCGTCCGCCGTGCAGGGCCAGCGAAGCGGCAAGGTTGACCGTGGTCGTGGTCTTACCCACCCCGCCCTTCTGGTTGGCGACCACCATGACTCGGGTCTGCTCGGGCCGTGGCAGGCCCTCACCGGCGCGACCTAGCGCCTCCACAGCCAGTTGGGCAGCACGACCGATGGGAGTGTCGTCCATCGGGGGCGGTGTTTCACGTGAAACATCCTCCCCCATCGACTCGGTACGGGGACCGGGGACCGGATCGGTCATCGGTCCCGCGATGTTGGCGTCGGACCGCAAGGATTCACTCTCCTCGACTTCAGGCTCGCAATGAACAGAGCCTCCCATGCCATTGGGGTCGTGAACCAGCGAGGCCCGTTGTTCTGTGGAGAAATCCACCTCTGTGGACAACTCCGCACCCCCTCCGAGTGACCCGAGTGGCCTCCGATCGCGTGGTTCGGCCGCAGCCCGGCCGCGACTGATGATGCCGTGCAACAGTGAGCGACGTTTCACGTGAAACACGATGCCGAGCCGCTCGGTTGATGGCGGCGCGACACTCCGATACATACGGGTTTGTCAGCTTTTGTCGAAGAAGCCTCGCCATCGAGGCCGATTCCATCGAAGTGAGAAACAACTCCTGGCCCGGAACGGAAAACTCCCGGCCCTCTCGCGAGAGAACCGGGAGCGGTGATGCTCACATCGTTCGGGATCAGCGTCGGCGGCGCGTCCGGCCCGTCCTCGCGGCCTTGGCCCGCTTCGCCGCGAAGCGCACACCGCCGGGGCTCTCGCCCACTTCCACCCGCACCACGGTGGACAACGGATCCACGATGCCCTCACCGACCTGGAGGATGGAGGTCTCGACGGCACCGAGCTTGCTCAGCGCCGTGGCAGAAGCCTTCAGCTCCTCCTCGGCCGTGTCGCCCTTGAGGGCCAGCATCTCGCCGTACGGGCGCAGCAGCGGGATACCCCACGTCGCCAGCCGGTCGAGCGGAGCGACCGCCCTGGCGGTCACCACGTGCACCGGCTGGAGCGTGCCCATGACTTCCTCGGCGCGGCCGCGTACGACGGTCACATGGTCGAGACCGAGCAGTTCCACGACCTCGGTGAGGAAATTGGTCCGGCGCAGCAGGGGCTCAAGCAGTGTGATCTTGAGGTCTTCCCGGACGAGCGCCAAGGGGATGCCGGGCAGTCCCGCACCGGAGCCGACGTCGCAGACGGTCACGCCCTCGGGCACGACCTCCGAGAGCACCGCACAGTTCAGCAGGTGCCGCTCCCACAGCCGGGGTACTTCCCGCGGGCCGATCAGCCCCCGCTGCACTCCCGCCTCGGCCAGCAGTTCCGCGTACCGGACCGCGTCCGCGAAGCGATCACCGAATACCTCACGCGCCTGCTCGGGCGCGGGGGGAAGCTCCGCTGCCTCCGTCACGGGGGACCGTCCTTCCGTACCGCTTGAGCGCACTGAGCGCTGATCACCAGGACTATCAGGCTGACAAAATTCGGCCCCGTCTGCGCAACAGACGGGGCCGAAGGAACGTACGTACCGATCAGGCGGGGAGCACGACGACGAAGCGCTGCGGCTCCTCGCCCTCGGACTCGCTGCGCAGGCCGGCGGCCTTGACCGCGTCGTGCACGACCTTGCGCTCGAAGGGGGTCATCGGGTCCATCTTCACGGGCTCACCGGAGCTCTTGACCTCGGCGGCGGCCTTGGCGCCCAGCTCGGAGAGCTCTTCGCGCTTCTTGGCCCGGAATCCCGCGATGTCCAGCATCAGCCGGCTGCGGTCCCCGGTCTCCCGGTGCACGGCCAGGCGCGTGAGCTCCTGGAGCGCTTCCAGCACCTCGCCGTCGCGGCCGACCAGCTTCTGCAGGTCGCGGCCGCCCGAGTCGCTGACGATCGAGACAGCGGCGCGGTCGGCCTCGACGTCCATGTCGATGTCACCGTCGAGATCGGCGATGTCGAGCAGACCCTCGAGGTAGTCCGCCGCGATCTCGCCTTCCTGCTCCAGGCGGGTCAGGGTGTCGCCCTCAGCGGCGGCGGTGGTGGTGCCTTCCGTCACGGGATGGACTCCTTCTTACTTCTTGGACGGGGACTTGGGCCGCTGCGGGCCCTTGCGCTGTCCGGACTGGGCCTTGCTGCGGGTACCGGTGCCGGGCTTGCTACCGCTTCCAGAGGCCGGCTTCGCTGCGGAGGAGGGCTTGGCGTCCTCCGGCTCGTCGGACTTGGTCAGCGACGTCTTCGGCTCCTCGTCGTCCGCCGGCGCGCTGCTGGACGCCCCGCCCGACTGACGCTGTGCCTTGGTCTGGCGCTTCGGCTGCTGACGCTTGGGAACGGCGGCCGCGGTGGTCGTGGTGCCGTCCTCGGACTCGACGACCGTCGTGTTCTCGCCGGCCGCCACAAGGCCGTCGGGCAGCGCCACGAGACCCGCCTTGGTCAGACCGTTGATGAACTTGCGCTCGAACTCGTTGCGGTCGCGGCCCTTGGCGACGATGGCCTTGACGATGGCCTTCTCACCGCGTCCGCGGGTCTTGCCGTGCTGCGTGACGCTCTTCTGGAGGCGCTCCAGGTACGCGGCCTGAGCCTTCGAGCCCGGGGTCGGGTTGTTGCGGATGACGTACATCTGCTGACCCATGGTCCACACGTTGGTGGTCAGCCAGTAGACGAGGACACCGACCGGGAAGTTGATGCCGAAGACGGCGAACATGACCGGGAAGACGTACATCAGCATCTTCTGCTGCTGCATGAAGGGCGTCTTCACCGTGGTGTCGACGTTCTTCGTCATGAGCTGACGCTGGGTGTAGAACTGCGAACCCGACATCAGCACGATCATGATCGCGGTGACGACACGGACGTCGGTCAGCGTGGCACCGAGCTGGGCGACCTTCTCGGCGCTGTCTGTGAACTTCGCCGCGAGCGGGGCGCCGAAGATGTGCGCCTGACGGGCGCTGGCGAGAAGATCCTCGTTGATGACGCCGATCGTCTTGCCCGTGGCGATGGCGTTGAGCACGTGGTACAGCGCGAAGAAGAACGGCGACTGGGCCAGGATGGGAAGGCACGAGGAGAGCGGGTTGGTACCCGTCTCCTTGTACAGCTTCATCATCTCTTCGGACTGGCGCTGCTTGTCGTTCTTGTAGCGCTCCTGGATCTTCTTCATCTCGGGCTGCAGCGTCTGCATGGCCCGAGTGGCCTTGATCTGCTTCACGAAGAGCGGGATCAGGCAGATACGGATCAGAATCACCAGGGACACGATGGACAAGCCCCAGGCCCAGCCCGTGTCGGGACCGAAGATCTTCCCGTACACGGCGTGGAACTGGACGATGACCCAGGAAACGGGTGTCGTGATGAAGCTGAAAAGACTGGCAATCGTGTCCACTAATCAAGCTCCTTGAGCATGGGACGGGGTCTCAGCGGCCGGGCTCGGGGCAGTGGTGTCCCCGGTGGCCGGTTCGGCGGAGGTCCCGCCCTTGCGTGCACGCCAGGCGTTACGCAGCAATTCATGCCACCGCGGACGCTTGCGTTGCGGAACATGGTCCACACCGCCCAGCGACCACGGATTGCACCGGAGGATGCGCCAGGCGGTGAGTGCCGTTCCCTTGATCGCACCGTGCCGGTCGATGGCTGTATAGCCGTATCGGGAGCACGACGGGTAGTACTTGCAGACCGGCCCGAGCAACGGGCTGATCGTCCACTGGTACAGCTTGATGAGAGCAAGCAGTGGGTACTTCATCGCGCGCCCCCTCCCAGCAGCCGCTGCAGGGCGGCATCCAGGTCTCGGGCCAGCTGTTCATGGTCGGCGTCACCCGCACCGGGCAGCGCTCGTACGACTACCAGGCTACCGGGGGGCAACAGGGCGACTCGGTCGCGCATCAGATGGCGAAGTCTGCGCTTCACCTTGGTGCGAACGACCGCTCCGCCGACGGCTTTGCTCACGACGAAACCCGCACGCGTCGAGGGAGCGCTCTCCCCAGGCGCGTGCGGGTCCGTTGCACCGCTACGTAGATGGACGACGAGAAGCGGGCGTCCGGCCCGGCGTCCTCGGCGTACCGCGGTCGCGAAGTCTTCGCGCCGCCTCAGCCGATGCTCGGTAGGCAGCACGAGATCATGACCTGTAAGTAATCAGGCGGACAGGCTGGCGCGACCCTTGCCACGGCGGTTCGCGAGAATCGCGCGGCCGGCACGGGTGCGCATCCGCAGGCGGAAGCCGTGGGTCTTGGCGCGACGACGGTTGTTCGGCTGGAAGGTGCGCTTGCTCACTAGGGGGCTCCAGAAAGAATCGGTGGTGGCGGGGTGCCGCCCTGGCTGTCACCGTGCGCCCACGAGGAAACTCGCATTACGCCCGAGTGCACCGCTTCCCGATCACGCTTCGCGATCTGTGCCCATCGGAGGCAGGCGGCAGCAGCCATCGACAACTCGACCTGGTTACGGTACGCGCGGCTACGCCATCCGGTCAAACCAACCGCCGACGGGGGACACTGTCCACAGGCTGGGGACAACAACTTGAACCCTACCCGTCGCCCTGACTACCGTGGCTGAACTCCGTTTCGTTCCCTTCTCGCCGCCCCAGCGGTTTTCTTCCCCCCGCCCCAAGCGACTGATTTCCCAACCTGCTCCCAGAACCACACGTTCGTGGGACCCGTGAGAGAGCGTGCCCCGTGGCTGACGTACCTGCCGATCTTGCCGCAGTGTGGCCACGCGTACTGGAACAACTTCTGGGCGAGGGCCGCGGGCAGGGTGTCGAGGTGAAGGACGAGCACTGGATCAAGCGGTGCCAGCCCTTGGCCCTGGTGGCGGACACCGCTCTGCTCGCCGTCCCCAACGAGTTCGCCAAGAACGTACTGGAAGGCCGCCTCGCGCCGATCGTCAGCGAGACGCTGAGCCGTGAGTGCGGGCGCCCCATCCGCATCGCCATCACCGTCGACGACTCCGCGGGCGAGCCCTCCATGCCCGCGCCGCCCCGCTACGAGGAGCCCGAGCTCCCCGCCGGACCGGTCCAGGGCCGTGACCCCTACGAGGGCCAGGGCCGCGACGACCGCGGCGGCTACGACAACGGCGCGTACGACGGCACACAGCCCCGGGACGAGCGCGGGGGGTACGAGGGCCAGGGACGGGAGGACCGCGGCGGCTACGACGCCGGCCAGGGCCGTGACGACCGCGGCACGTACGAGCCGCAGGGCCGCGACGACCGCGCTCCGTACAACTCCCGCCGCGACGGATACGAGGGCTACGGCCGCCACCGCGCCGACGACCACCGCGGCGGCCGCGCCGAACCGCTGCCCGGTGCCCCGGGCGACCAGCTGCCGACCGCCCGTCCCGCGTACCCGGACTATCAGCGCCCGGAGCCGGGCGCCTGGCCGCGCCACTCCCAGGACGACTACGGCTGGCAGCAGCAGCGCCTCGGCTTCCCCGAGCGGGACCCCTACGCCTCGCCGCCGCAGGACTACCGGCCCCAGTCGGTGGAGCGCTCGCCCTACGAGCAGCAGCGCCAGGACTACGACCAGCGCTCCGACCGCCGTGATCTGCCGGATCCCTCCGACAGCGGTCAGGGACGCAGGGGCGGCCTGCCGTCCGGGGGCGGTGCCCCCGGGTCGAAGTCCGCTCAGCCCGCGCCGTCGTCCGGCCCGGGCGAGCCCACCGCGCGGCTGAACCCGAAATACCTCTTCGACACGTTCGTGATCGGCGCCTCGAACCGCTTCGCTCACGCCGCCGCCGTGGCCGTCGCCGAGGCGCCGGCGAAGGCGTACAACCCCCTCTTCATCTACGGGGAATCGGGGCTCGGCAAGACACACCTGCTGCACGCGATCGGGCACTACGCGCGCAGCCTCTATCCGGGCACCCGGGTGCGGTACGTGAGCTCGGAGGAGTTCACCAACGAGTTCATCAACTCCATCCGCGACGGCAAGGGCGACAGCTTCCGCAAGCGGTACCGGGAGATGGACATCCTGCTCGTCGACGACATCCAGTTCCTCGCGGACAAGGAGTCGACGCAGGAGGAGTTCTTCCACACGTTCAACACGCTGCACAACGCGAACAAGCAGATCGTCCTCTCCAGCGACCGGCCGCCCAAGCAGCTGGTCACCCTGGAGGACCGGCTGCGCAACCGCTTCGAGTGGGGTCTGATCACCGACGTCCAGCCGCCCGAGCTGGAGACCCGGATCGCCATCCTCCGCAAGAAGGCGGTCCAGGAGCAGCTCAACGCCCCGCCGGAGGTGCTGGAGTTCATCGCGTCCCGGATCTCGCGCAACATCCGCGAGCTGGAGGGCGCGCTGATCCGGGTGACGGCGTTCGCGTCGCTCAACCGGCAGCCGGTGGACCTCGGTCTGACGGAGATCGTCCTCAAGGACCTGATCCCCGGCGGCGAGGACTCGGCCCCCGAGATCACCGCGACCGCGATCATGGCGGCCACGGCCGACTACTTCGGCCTCACGGTGGACGATCTGTGCGGGTCCTCGCGCAGCCGTGTCCTGGTGACGGCACGGCAGATCGCCATGTACCTGTGCCGTGAGCTCACCGATCTGTCGCTGCCGAAGATCGGCGCGCAGTTCGGCGGCCGCGACCACACGACCGTGATGCACGCGGACCGCAAGATCCGCGCGCTGATGGCCGAGCGCCGCTCCATCTACAACCAGGTCACCGAGCTCACGAACCGCATCAAGAACGGCTGACGGAGGCAGGCGCCGGTCGGCGCCGACCCGCCAGAAGGGCGCCCGGGGACATCGTCCCCGGGCGCCCTTCGCCGTTCCCGCCCACCTGTTCCGCCGCCCCGTTCCCGGGCCTCGGTCGGGCGGCGAGAGGCCGGGGCCGGGCCGAGGACCGAGCGCCCCGCGACGTCCGAAGGAGCTCTGCGAAGGCTCCGGAGACGCTTCTCAAGGGCTTCGGAGCGGTGTCTCAGGGCTTCGGAGCCGTGTTCCGAGGCTTCCCGCAGCGATGCCGGCGCTACCAACCCGACATCTGCTGTTCGAATCCGAGCGAGGTTACGGCCACTCTCCACAGATGTGGTGACTTTTTTCCATCCACATCCTGGGGACTGGGAAGTTGTCCAGATCGTTTCCACAGGTAGCACTGTTGAAAGGTCATCAGACCAGGTCAGGTGCCTGTGGATTGGTGGATGAAGACTCTCCACAGCCTGTGGACAAAGAAAAGATCCACAGGCTGTGCGCAAGGTTGTCCACCGGCGGCCCACAGGCTGGAGCCAGTTGTCCCCAGCGATCTCCAGCTTCTCCACATCACTGTCCACTGTTCGGCAACGCGCCGCGCCATCTCACCGCGTCGAGTGAAAGGCGTCACACCGAGGTGCCGGATTGGCCTGTGGGGAACGCGGGTAAAGCTGGGGACGATGCTGGGGAGAAGTCGCCCTTGCCTGTGGACCGAGTGTGCAGAACTTTTCGTCGTCCACAGATACCCCCGGTTGTCCACCGCCTTCACCCACAGGGTCGGTGGACAAAAAATCGCCTCTGAGCTGCGAAAACGGGGTTATCCACGGTATCCACAGGCCCTACTACTAAGACCAACTAGAGAGAGCCTGGGAATCGTTTCGAAGTGGGGGCTGTGCACAACTTGCTCCCGGAGGCCTGACTGCCGCTCGGCACGACTTGACCCCGAGGGGCACCGACTGTCAGCGCGGTGCGTCAGACTGGTCCCCGGTGTCCTTCCCCTCAGCGGTCGGAGCGACACCGAGTCAGACGACGAAGGCCAGCAGGGCGAGAGCGCCGGCAACAGACGGAGGCGGCAACGGTGAAGATCCGGGTGGAACGCGACGTACTCGCGGAGGCAGTGGCCTGGGCGGCACGCAGCCTCCCGGCCCGTCCGCCGGCTCCTGTGCTCGCAGGCCTCCTCCTGAAGGCCGAGGAGGGCGCACTGAGCCTCTCCAGCTTCGACTACGAGGTCTCGGCGAGGGTGTCCGTGGACGCGGAGATCGACGAGGAGGGCACGGTCCTCGTGTCCGGCCGCCTCCTCGCGGACATCTGCCGGGCGCTGCCCAACCGGCCGGTGGAGATTTCCACAGACGGTGTACGGGCGACCGTGGTCTGCGGCTCCTCGCGGTTCACACTCCACACCCTGCCTGTGGAGGAGTACCCGGCTCTGCCCCAGATGCCGTCGGCGACCGGCACCGTCCCCGGTGAGGTCTTCGCCTCCGCCGCCGCCCAGGTGGCCATCGCCGCCGGGCGCGACGACACGCTCCCCGTGCTCACCGGTGTGCGCATCGAGATCGAGGGCGACAAGGTCACCCTGGCGTCCACCGACCGGTACCGCTTCGCGGTCCGCGAGTTCCTGTGGAAGCCGGAGAACCCGGAGGCGTCCGCGGTCGCCCTGGTGCCCGCCAAGACGCTCCTGGACACCGCCAAGGCCCTCACGGGCGGGGACAGCGTGATCCTGGCGCTGTCCGGCTCCGGCGCCGGCGAGGGCCTGATCGGCTTCGAGGGCGCCGGGCGGCGTACGACCACCCGTCTGCTCGAAGGCGACCTCCCGAAGTACCGCTCGCTGTTCCCGACGGAGTTCAACTCCATCGCCGTCATCGAGACCGCCCCCTTCGTGGAGGCCGTCAAGCGTGTGGCCCTGGTCGCCGAGCGCAACACCCCGGTGCGGCTGAGCTTCGAGCAGGGCGTGCTGATCCTGGAGGCCGGTTCCAGCGACGACGCACAGGCTGTGGAAAGGGTCGACGCCCAGCTGGAGGGCGACGACGTCTCGATCGCCTTCAACCCGACGTTCCTGCTCGACGGCCTGAGCGCCATCGACTCGCCGGTGGCCCAGCTCTCCTTCACGACGTCCACGAAGCCGGCGCTGCTGAGCGGCAAGCCCGCCGTGGACGCCGAGGCCGACGAGGCCTACAAGTACCTGATCATGCCGGTGCGCCTGTCCGGCTGATCCCGGAGCCCGCCGGTCCTGGGGACCGGCGGGCGCACCGCGGGCGGGGCATACGTCTGAGCGGGTATGCCCACAGATGTGCGTGAGTTCCACCGGTGCCCGAAAGGCGTGGGTGGTACCCCCCGGTCTAGGCTCGGACCAGGTACGAGAGTGCCCTCACGCCACGTCGCAACCCCTAAGGAACAACTGATGGAGCTCGGTCTCGTCGGCCTCGGCAAGATGGGCGGCAACATGCGCGAGCGGATCCGCCGCGCAGGTCACACCGTCATCGGATACGACCGCAACCCGGACCTCGCCGATGTCCACAGCCTGGAAGAACTTGTGGGCAGGCTCAAGGGCCCGCGCGTGGTGTGGGTCATGGTCCCCGCGGGCGCCGCGACCCAGTCCACCGTCGACGAGCTGGCCGCCCTGCTGGAGCCGGGCGACGTCGTCGTGGACGGCGGCAACTCGCGCTGGACGGACGACGAGAAGCACGCCGTCGAGCTGGGCATCAAGGGCATCGGCTTCGTCGACTGCGGTGTCTCCGGCGGCGTCTGGGGCCTGGAGAACGGCTACGCGCTGATGTACGGCGGCCACGCCGAGGACGTCGCCAAGGTCCAGCCCGTCTTCGACGCGCTCAAGCCCGAGGGTGACTTCGGAGCGGTGCACGCCGGCAAGGTCGGCGCGGGCCACTTCGCGAAGATGGTCCACAACGGCATCGAGTACGCGATGATGCAGGCCTACGCCGAGGGCTGGGAACTGCTCGAGAAGGTCGACTCCGTCACGGACGTGCGCGAGGTCTTCCGCTCCTGGCAGGAAGGCACGGTCATCCGCTCCTGGCTGCTCGACCTCGCCGTCAACGCGCTGGACGAGGACGAGCACCTGGAGAAGCTCAGGGGCTTCGCGCAGGACTCCGGCGAGGGCCGGTGGACGGTGGAGGCCGCCATCGACCACGCGGTGCCGCTGCCCGCGATCACCGCGTCGCTCTTCGCCCGCTTCGCCTCGCGGCAGGACGACTCGCCGCAGATGAAGATGATCGCGGCGCTGCGCAACCAGTTCGGCGGCCACGCCGTCGAGAAGGCCTGATCGACGCCCCGGGTTCTCCGCACCCGGGGTGACCCGGTTGTCCACAGCCGGGGGAAGAACCTGAGGACCGGGGTCCGTCACGGACCCCGCAACACCGAGACACCACGCTGGGGGAGGTCGGCGAACGACCATGCACGTCACGCATCTGTCGCTGGCCGACTACCGCTCGTACGCCCGGGTCGAGGTCCCGCTCGACCCGGGCGTCACCGCGTTCGTGGGGCCCAACGGACAGGGCAAGACGAATCTGGTCGAGGCCGTCGGCTATCTCGCGACCCTCGGCAGCCACCGCGTCTCCTCGGACGCGCCGCTCGTCCGCATGGGCGCCGACCGGGCGATCATCCGGGCCAATGTCCGCCAGGGAGAGCGCCAGCAGCTCATCGAGCTGGAGCTGAACCCCGGCAAGGCCAACCGCGCCCGCATCAACAGGTCCTCCCAGGTCAGACCACGTGACGTACTCGGCATCGTGCGAACCGTCCTGTTCGCGCCCGAGGACCTCGCCCTGATCAAGGGCGACCCCGGGGAGCGCCGTCGGTTCCTCGACGAGCTGATCACCGCCCGCTCCCCGCGCATGGCGGGCGTCCGATCCGACTACGACCGGGTCCTCAAGCAGCGCAACACCCTGCTGAAGTCCGCCGCGCTGGCCCGCCGGCACGGCGGCCGCACCATGGACCTGTCCACGCTCGACGTGTGGGACCAGCACCTCGCGCGCGTGGGGGCCGAGCTGATGGCCCAGCGGCTCGACCTGGTCGCGGCGATCCAGCCGCTCGCCGACAAGGCGTACGAGCAGCTGGCGCCCGGCGGAGGGCCCCTCGCCCTGGAGTACAAGGCGTCCGCGCCCGGCGTCGTGGGCCACGCCCGCGAGGAGCTCTACGCACAGCTCATGGCCGCCATGGAGGATGCCCGCAAGCCGGAGATCGAGCGCGGTGTGACCCTCGTGGGGCCCCACCGGGACGATCTGGTCCTCAAGCTCGGCCAGCTGCCCGCCAAGGGGTACGCCTCGCACGGAGAGTCCTGGTCGTACGCGCTCGCGCTGCGCCTCGCCTCGTACGACCTGCTCAGGGCCGAGGGCAATGAGCCGGTGCTGGTCCTCGACGACGTCTTCGCGGAGCTGGACAGCCGCAGACGCGAGCGCCTGGCGGAACTTGTCGCCCCCGGTGAGCAGGTCCTCGTGACAGCCGCGGTGGACGACGACGTACCGGAGGTGCTGGCCGGGGCGCGGTATGCCGTGTCCGAAGGGACGGTGGAGCGCCTGTGACGGAGAACACATCGGGAGCGGGCGGCGAGGGCGCGTCCGGCGCCGGGTCCCGCAAGAAGGCCCCGGAGCCGTCCGGCGTCGACCTGGCGCGCGTGGCGCTGCGTGCCGCGAAGGAGCAGGCACGCGCGCGTGGGGACGCGGCGCAGCAGAAGAAGCAGGCGCGGCGCGGCGGTGGCCTGCGCTCCGGCTCCGGTGCCGACGGACGCGACCCCATGGCGCTCGGCGCCGCCATCAACCGGCTGCTCACCGAGCGCGGCTGGGAGACCCCGGCCGCGGTGGGCGGCGTGATGGGCCGCTGGCCGCAGATCGTCGGCGACGACCTCGCCAACCACTGCGTTCCGCTGCGCTACGACGACGACCCGGCCGAGCGGGTGCTCACGGTGCAGTGCGACTCGACCGCCTGGGCGACCCAGCTGCGTCTGCTGGCGCCGCAACTGGTGGCGCGGCTGAACCAGGACCTCGGTCACGGCACCGTGCGTCTGATCAAGGTCCAGGGGCCGACGGGCCCGCCGCGCCGGTACGGGCCGCTGCGCGCTCCGGGCAGCACGGGTCCAGGCGACACCTACGGCTGACCCGCCCCGCGCCGGCCGGACCCGCGGGACGTCGTATCCGCGCGGACGCCCCTCACAGGGCGGTGACCGGCGTCACCGCGCCCGCGGACGACCGTCGGCCAACCGGGCCGCCATGGTCCCGAGCGCGGGCGATCCCGACCCCCTTCGCGGACGGCTGCCGCGTCAGAGCGTCGACCGCGGCCGATCCGGGCGGCGCCGGCGGTCCTCGGACCCGGGGATCTTGTTTTTTCGGGCCGCTGTCCCGCCGACCCGGGAGATTCGCGACCGGCCGGGCCGATGGCCATGGGCGAATTCCGGCCGTCGTCCGGGGCGGTGCCGGGGCGTGCCGCGCCCGGGTCCGGGGCGTGTACAGCCGCCGCGGGGCGCAGGAGGCGACCGGTCGTCGGACCCCCGGGCGCTTCACCGGTCCCGCCCTTGGGCGTCCCCCTGTCCACCGTGGTCCTCGGCGGCGGTGGCCCGCAGGGTGCGCCACTCTGGGCGACCCCTCGCCCGGCACTCCGGGAGATCGGCGATATCCGCTGGTCAGAGGCGCATCGGCGACGGCCCGAAGGCCTCCTCGGACACGCTTGGGGACGCTGCTCGGCAGGCTCCGGCCGACCGCCGCGCACGACCGCGCGTGACGGTGGACAGCGACCTGACCCGTCAGTAACCAGGGGTTGACACCTGGAAGGGCTGAGTGCCGCTGTAAGCCTCTTTGGGCCCGGGTCCGCATATGGGGAGTCGGGCGAGACCGGTTCAGGGCGGCACATGCGGACTCAGGTACCGGCAAACCCCCATCACTGTCAGCGCTACCGGTAGACTGAAAGCTAATCCCGCCCCACTAGTGGGACGCACCGAGCAACGCTGACTAAGGCTTACCAACGCAACACGCCGCAGCCGCTCCGGCCACCAGCCGGGAGTTCGGCTTGTGCTGTGCCAGAAAGGGCGCTTCGTGGCCGATTCCGGCAACCCCAACGAGAACATCCCGTCCACCGACGCCGGCGCGAACGGCGAGGTCACATCCTCGTACGACGCCAGTGCCATCACCGTCCTCGAGGGTTTGGACGCGGTCCGCAAGCGACCTGGCATGTACATCGGTTCGACCGGTGAGCGTGGACTCCACCACCTCGTGTACGAGGTGGTGGACAACTCGGTCGACGAGGCGCTGGCCGGCCACGCGGACACGATCGACATCACGATCCTTCCGGACAGCGGCGTGCGCGTCGTCGACAACGGCCGCGGCATCCCGGTGGGCATCGTCGCCTCCGAGGGCAAGCCGGCCCTCGAGGTCGTGCTGACCGTGCTGCACGCGGGCGGCAAGTTCGGCGGCGGCGGATACGCGGTCTCCGGCGGTCTGCACGGCGTCGGCGTCTCCGTCGTGAACGCCCTGTCGAGCAGGATCTCCGTCGAGGTCAAGACGGACGGTCACCGCTGGACGCAGGACTACAAGCTGGGCGTCCCGACGGCCCCCATCTCCCAGCACGAGGCCACGGACGAGACCGGCACCTCGGTCACCTTCTGGGCCGACCCGGACATCTTCGAGACCACGGAGTACTCCTTCGAGACGCTCTCGCGGCGTTTCCAGGAGATGGCGTTCCTCAACAAGGGTTTGACGATCAAACTCACTGACGAGCGCGATTCGGCGAAGGCCGTCGCCGGGGCGGACGAGGCGGGTGCTGACGAGAAGGACGAGGTCAAGACCGTCACGTACCACTACGAAGGCGGCATCGTCGACTTCGTGAAGTACCTCAACTCCCGCAAGGGAGAAGCGGTGCACCCCACCGTCATCGACCTCGAAGCCGAGGACAAGGACAAGAGCCTGTCCCTCGAGGTCGCGATGCAGTGGAACAGCGGCTACAGCGAGGGCGTGTACTCCTTCGCCAACATCATCCACACCCACGAGGGCGGCACGCACGAGGAAGGCTTCCGTGCGGCGCTGACCTCGCTCATCAACAAGTACGCGCGCGACAAGAAGCTGCTTCGCGAGAAGGACGACAACCTCACGGGTGACGACATCCGCGAGGGTCTGACCGCGATCATCTCGGTCAAGCTGAGCGAGCCTCAGTTCGAGGGCCAGACCAAGACCAAGCTGGGCAACACGGAGGCCAAGACCTTCGTCCAGAAGGCGGTCTACGAGCACCTCAACGACTGGCTGGACCGCAACCCGGTCGAGGCCGCGGACATCATCCGCAAGTCCATCCAGGCGGCCACCGCGCGCGTGGCGGCCCGCAAGGCGCGTGACCTCACCCGCCGCAAGGGTCTTCTGGAGTCGGCGTCCCTGCCGGGCAAGCTCTCCGACTGCCAGTCGAACGACCCCACCAAGTGCGAGATCTTCATCGTCGAGGGTGACTCCGCAGGCGGCTCGGCCAAGTCCGGCCGGAACCCGCAGTACCAGGCGATCCTCCCGATCCGCGGAAAGATCCTCAACGTCGAGAAGGCGCGGATCGACAAGATCCTGCAGAACCAGGAGATCCAGGCACTGATCTCCGCCTTCGGCACCGGAGTCCACGAGGACTTCGACATCGCGAAGCTCCGCTATCACAAGATCATTCTGATGGCGGACGCCGACGTCGACGGCCAGCACATCAACACCCTGCTGCTGACCTTCCTGTTCCGCTTCATGCGCCCGCTGGTCGAGGCGGGGCACGTCTTCCTGTCCCGTCCGCCGCTCTACAAGATCAAGTGGGGCCGGGACGACTTCGAGTACGCGTACTCGGACCGCGAGCGCGACGCGCTGATCGAACTCGGCCGCCAGGCGGGCAAGCGCGTGCGCGAGGACTCGATCCAGCGCTTCAAGGGTCTCGGTGAGATGAACGCCGAGGAGCTGCGCATCACGACCATGGACCAGGAGCACCGAGTCCTCGGTCAGGTCACCCTCGACGACGCCGCCCAGGCCGACGACCTCTTCTCCGTCCTCATGGGCGAGGACGTCGAGGCCCGCCGCGCGTTCATCCAGCGCAACGCCAAGGACGTCCGCTTCCTCGACATCTGAGTCGGTCTCAGCTGACCGCGTCAGAAAGGATCTTCACCAGCAATGACCGACGAGAACACACCGAGCAATCCCGAAGCGGGCGAGATCGCCATGCGCATCGAGCCCGTCGGGCTCGAGACCGAGATGCAGCGCTCGTACCTCGATTACGCGATGTCCGTCATCGTGTCGCGCGCGCTGCCCGACGTGCGGGACGGTCTCAAGCCCGTCCACCGCCGCGTCCTGTACGCGATGTACGACGGCGGCTACCGGCCCGAGAAGGGCTTCTACAAGTGCGCCCGCGTCGTCGGCGACGTCATGGGCACCTACCACCCGCACGGCGACTCCTCGATCTACGACGCGCTGGTCCGTCTCGCGCAGCCGTGGTCGATGCGGATGCCGCTGGTGGACTCCAACGGCAACTTCGGCTCTCCCGGCAACGACCCGGCCGCCGCCATGCGGTACACCGAGTGCAAGCTGAAGCCGCTGTCCATGGAGATGGTCCGCGACATCGACGAGGAGACCGTCGATTTCACGGACAACTACGACGGCCGCAACCAGGAGCCGACGGTTCTGCCGGCCCGCTTCCCGAACCTGCTGATCAACGGCTCGGCGGGTATCGCGGTCGGTATGGCCACCAACATCCCGCCGCACAACCTGCGCGAGGTCGCGGCCGGCGCCCAGTGGTACCTGGAGAACCCCGAGGCCTCCCACGAGGAGCTCCTGGACGCCCTGATCGAGCGGATCAAGGGCCCCGACTTCCCGAGCGGCGCCCTGGTCGTGGGCCGCAAGGGCATCGAGGAGGCGTACCGCACGGGCCGTGGCTCCATCACGATGCGCGCGGTCGTCGACGTCGAGGAGATCCAGAACCGCCAGTGCCTGGTGGTCACCGAACTCCCCTACCAGACCAACCCCGACAACCTCGCGCAGAAGATCGCCGACCTGGTCAAGGACGGCAAGATCGGCGGCATCGCGGACGTCCGGGACGAGACCAGCTCCCGTACCGGCCAGCGCCTCGTGATCGTGCTCAAGAGGGACGCGGTCGCCAAGGTCGTCCTGAACAACCTCTACAAGCACACCGACCTGCAGACGAACTTCGGCGCGAACATGCTGGCGCTCGTCGACGGTGTGCCGCGCACCCTCTCCCTGGACGCGTTCATCCGCCACTGGGTGACGCACCAGATCGAGGTCATCGTCCGCCGGACGAAGTTCAGGCTGCGCAAGGCCGAGGAGCGCGCGCACATCCTGCGTGGCCTCCTGAAGGCCCTGGACGCCATCGACGAGGTCATCGCGCTCATCCGGCGCAGCGACACCGTGGAGATCGCGCGTGAGGGCCTGATGGGCCTCCTGGAGATCGACGAGATCCAGGCGAACGCGATCCTCGAGATGCAGCTCCGCCGGCTCGCCGCCCTGGAGCGCCAGAAGATCATCTCGGAGCACGACGAGCTCCAGGCCAAGATCCGCGAGTACAACGAGATCCTCGCCTCGCCCGTGCGTCAGCGCGGCATCATCAGCGAGGAGCTCGCCGCGATCGTCGAGAAGTTCGGCGACGACCGCCGCTCCAAGCTGGTGCCGTTCGACGGCGACATGTCCATCGAGGACCTGATCGCCGAAGAGGACATCGTCGTCACCATCACGCGTGGTGGCTACATCAAGCGGACGAAGACCGAGGACTACCGCTCGCAGAAGCGCGGCGGCAAGGGCGTCCGCGGCGCGAAGCTGAAGCAGGACGACATCGTCGACCACTTCTTCGTGTCGACGACGCACCACTGGCTGCTGTTCTTCACGAACAAGGGCCGGGTCTACCGCGCCAAGGCCTACGAGCTCCCGGACGCCGGCCGTGACGCGCGCGGCCAGCACGTCGCCAACCTGCTGGCCTTCCAGCCGGACGAGGCGATCGCCGAGATCCTCGCGATCCGCGACTACGAGGCGGCGCCCTATCTCGTGCTGGCCACCAAGGGCGGACTGGTCAAGAAGACGCCGCTCAAGGATTACGATTCGCCTCGTTCCGGGGGTGTCATCGCGATCAACCTGCGCGAGACGGAGGACGGATCCGACGACGAACTGATCGGAGCCGAGCTCGTCTCCGCAGAGGACGATCTGCTTCTGATCAGCAAGAAGGCTCAGTCGATCAGGTTCACGGCGACGGATGACGCTTTGCGACCGATGGGCCGTGCGACCTCGGGCGTCAAGGGCATGAGCTTCCGCGAGAGCGACGAGCTTCTCTCGATGAATGTTGTTCGACCCGGTACGTTCGTGTTCACTGCCACAGACGGTGGGTACGCGAAGCGGACCGCCGTCGACGAGTACCGCGTCCAGGGTCGCGGCGGCCTCGGTATCAAGGCCGCCAAGATCGTCGAGGACCGTGGTTCCCTCGTCGGCGCGCTGGTGGTCGAGGAGACCGACGAGATCCTCGCCATCACACTGTCCGGTGGTGTGATTCGTACGCGAGTCAACGAGGTCAGGGAGACGGGCCGTGACACCATGGGCGTCCAACTGATCAACCTGGGCAAGCGCGATGCCGTGGTCGGCATCGCTCGTAACGCCGAGGCCGGCCGTGAGGCGGAGGAGGTCGACGGCGATGTGGCCGTGGACGAGACCGCCGAGGGCGTCGAGGCCGTCGGTACGGAAGAGGGCGAGCCGTCCTCGGCCGAGTAGCGCGAGGAGTGAGTCGTCGTGAGTGGAGCCACGGGCGCCGGATCGACCGGTACGGAAACGGACGGCGGCCGTGGCACCGCCATGGACGGGACTGACTCCCATGATTCTCATGGATCCCAGGGGGGAACTGTGACGGACACCCGAGGCCAGCAGGCCCAGCAGCACGCGGGCGGGCAGGCGGCCCCGGTCGCACCGGGCGCGCCACCGGCGGCGCCGTCCGCGGCGGCATCACCGCTGCCGGGCGAGCGGCACGGGCAGCAGCCCGCACAGCCGTATCACCCGCCGCAGGCGTATCCGGCGCAGACGCCGGCCGGCGCGGTCCGCCGGCCGCGCACGGGCGCGCGGACGACGCCGCGCGTGCGCAAGGCGCGGCTGCGGGTGGCCAAGGCCGACCCGTGGTCGGTGATGAAGGTCAGCTTCCTGCTCTCCATCGCGCTCGGCATCTGCACGATCGTGGCGGCGGCGGTGCTGTGGATGGTCATGGACGCGATGGGCGTCTTCTCGACCGTCGGCGGCACGATCTCCGAGGCGACCGGGTCGAACGAGTCCAACGGCTTCGACCTCCAGTCGTTCCTCTCGCTGCCGCACGTCCTGATGTTCACGTCGGTCATCGCGGTCATCGACGTGGTCCTCGCGACCGCTCTGGCGACGCTCGGAGCGTTCATCTACAACCTCTCCGCGGGCTTCGTCGGCGGCGTGGAACTGACGCTCGCAGAGGATGAGTGAGGGCGCGTTCAAACGCCCTCCGACTATCGATTTTGGGACTGGCCGCGTCGTGCGCTAATCTTCAGAGGTCAGCGCGCGGGACACACACCGCAAAGCGCGGCGGGGCTATAGCTCAGTTGGTTAGAGCGCATCCCTGATAAGGATGAGGCCACAGGTTCAAATCCTGTTAGCCCCACAAGTTCGAAGACCCCCAGCCATCACGGTTGGGGGTCTTCGGCGTTTACGGCTGACAGCCCGTGGGCCGCGCGTGGGTATCGCCGGGACCGGCCGGGGGACCGTGTCAGCCGATGGATGGACTCGTCGGGGCGGTGCTGGAATCCCGGGGCGGTGCTGGCCTCTCCACGGGTCGGGGATCCCCAGCGGGTGCCAGCCTCCATGGCTGTGGATCTCCGGAAGCTGCCGCCCTCCACAGGCAGCCGGCCTCCTCCACAGCCAGTGGCCGTCAGAGTCAGAGGCTGTGGACCCTCGGAAGCTGTGGGCCTTCGGAAAGCCCGACGGGCCGGCCGGTCGCTCGGAGGCCGCCGCGACGCCGAAGGCCCGGCGACTGGGAAGAGTCGCCGGGCCTTTGCCCTGGGTGCTTTGTACGCAAGTTCGCCGCTACTTCAGGGTGTCTGTGAGGGGGGACGGGCCGCGCTCCACGAAGGGGGGCCCTGGGAGGGGCTGAGGAACGGTCGTTCAGGGAACGGCCGGGAGCCGTGAGGCAGGGGAAGTGACCGCGGGGCGGTGTCGGATGCCTTCCGCCCCGTACCGCGTTCTCGTACGGCGCTTCCCGCCTGCTGCGATGTCCGTCCGGCGTCTGTCCGACGCCCGTCCTGTGCCTGCCGTGCCGTCAGTCCAGTGCCTGCTGTGATGCTCGTCCGGGGCTTGCCTCGGTGACCGTCTCGATGCCTGTCTCGATGCCTGGATCGGCGCCTGTACCGGGCGCCCGGATCGGGACCGGCTCAGCGCAGGAGCTGTGGCGTCGGCGTGAGGGCCCCCAGGGCCTCCGTGCCGGGCGTTGCGAGCGTCTCGGGCCCGGAACAGGCGTCGGGTTCCGCGAGGCCTTCCAGGCTGCCGAGAGCGGCGGGCTCCGCCGTGTCCTCGTCCGCCGGTGAGCGGTGGCGGCAGCTCGGCGACGAGCCGTGCGCCTCGGCGCGGATGCGTTGCTTCATCGTGGGGGGCAGGGCCTGGTTGGAGGACCAGGCCCAGGCTGCCGGGACCTGGGCGATCGCCGGGGCCTCCACCGGGGCGGTCTCGGTGTTGCGGGCCGGGCCGGCCTGCGGTACCGCGGCGGCCGCGGTGGTGGTGACGAGTCCGAGCGTCGTGCACAGCGCCAGGAAGGCGGTGACGATCGCGCTCCACAGCTTCATGACCTTGTTCTGGGTCACGGCCCCTCACTTTCGGGTCGGGCGATTTGCGTACTTTCCTCATGATGTGTATGCGGGCCGTGAAGTGGTGGATCTGCGCTCGTGGCGCGTTGATGTTCAGATGAACACCACCCGGATGGCCGCAAGTGATCAGAAAAGTGCGTTGATGCCCGCAAAAGTCACAGTCTGTTACGTGTGATCACCGTGAGATCGGAGCGGCGGCATCTCGCTCTCCCGGGGTGCGCGGGGCCTTAGTTGGGGGCTGATCCAGGTCACCGATCGATATCGGTCGGTGTGTATAGTCGGGCGCCAGAAGTCCCCTACGTCAACGAAGGACGAGGTCGCGCGGTGAAGAAGCTTCTCCTGGTCGCACTGGCCGCCATCGGCGGGCTCCTCGTGTACCGCCAGATCCAGGCGGATCGCGCCGAGCAGGATCTGTGGACGGAGGCGACCGACTCCGTGCCCACGGGTTCGTGAGCATCGACAACAGTCTCGGAGCAGACCCCGGCCGCCTCGCGGTCGGGGTTTTGTGTTTCCCGGGAGCCCGCCGGTTCGCGAACGCAAGCGAGTCGGTTGCAGGGGCGAATTCGATGGCGGTTCGGCCGCCGCCTTTCGGCCGCTCCCTCCGATAGCCCGGGTGTCACGGTGGCCGACGGGGCAGGATGGTCCGCGCCAGGGGGCTTCGACGAGGGGTGGCGCGTGATGGGGCGGCGCACAAAGGGCCGGTGTGCCGGAGGCCGGCGTTCGAGGTCGTGGCACGGCCGGATACTCGGGGCCGCGGCGGCGGCCGCGCTGTGCGTGAGCCTCGCACCCGCCGGCCGGGCCGCCGCCGCCCCCTGGACCGCTGACGCGCGGACCACCGCGAAGAGCGTGAGCACGGCCGCCGACGGTACGTCCGGGCCGTACGCCTTCGCCGAGGACGCCATCGCGGTCAAGGGCGCGACCGGCACGACCGACTCCGTACTCCTTCGGGCCGGCCGGACGTACAAGAGCTCCGTCGGACGCGCGGGGAGGGACGGCAGGCTGTACTACCGCCTCGAACTCGGTGCCGACTCCGACGCGTACGTCTCCGCCACCGCCGTTCCCCGGCCCGGTGCGACGGTCTCCTACTCCGACGGCCTCAAGGTCTCCCTTCAGGACGCCAACGGCCGCAACTGCTCCTTCACCGGCACCGTCCACTTCGGCGCCACCCAGAGCCCGCATCCCATCGCCGCCATGGCCTCCCGTGAGACGAGCGGTGAGCAGTACGCCTGCCAGACGGCGGGAACGTACTACGTGGTCGTCGAACGCACCGGAGCGGCGGACGCGACGAGCGACGCGGGGGCCTCGTCCGGCACGGAGTCGTCCGCGTCCCGCCCCTGGGACCTGGAACTCGGCTATGTGTCGGAGCCCGCTCTGAAGAAGGTGTCCGGACCGACGAGCGCTCCGAAGGCCTGGAACTCGGCGTCGCCCGAGGCGCTCGTGGGGGACGCGAAGCACCGCGGCGGCGGTGCGGGATTCAGCGGGGCCGTCCCGCTCGGACAGGGAGCCTGGAAGGACGGCGTCAGCCCGGGACAGACCCTCTTCTACAAGGTGCCGGTCGACTGGGGACAGCAGGTCTACGCGACCGCGGACCTGGGCAGCGCGAGCCGGGGACAGGGCTCGGTCGGCACCGCCCTCGTCATGTCCCTCTACAACCCGGTCAGAGGCCTCGTCGACGGCGTCGGCTCCGGGTACGACGGCAGCCAGCGTTCCGCCGACCTCGACCCGCTGCCTCCCGTCGCCTACGAGAACCGCTACGCCCTGAACGACCGTGTGAGCGGGATGCGCTTCGCCGGCTCCTATTACCTCGTGGTCCATCTCGCCGCGCAGGTCGCCGACCGCTTCGGCGAGGGGCCGTTCGGGCTGACGCTGCGGGTGCGCGTGACCGGAGCGGCGGGGAAGGGTCCTGCCTACGCGGGGAAACCGGTACCCCGGGACGCGTTCGCCGTTCCGGTGGGCGGCTTTGGCGACGTGGCCGGCGACGGCCCGGCGGACGGCGCGGCGGGCACCCGGCAGAGCGGCGGCGACACCGGCCGCAGCGGCGTCATGAAACTGGTCGCCGCGGGCGGCATCGGCACCGGAACCCTGCTGACGCTGACGCTCGGGATGTGGACCGTGATCGCGCGCCGCCGCGCGGTGCGGACCGTCCGGTCCGCGCCCGCGCCCGAGGACGCGGACACGGCGTCGGCCTCGCTGCCGGCACCGGCTCCTTGGGAGCACGGGGCGGCACGGGGCCGGTAGCGCCCCTTGGCACCGCTCGATCCTCTCGGACCCAGACCTGGGTGAGGCCCGCACTCAGACCTGGGTCAGCGCCCAGAACCCGACCGCGAAACAGGCCAGGGCGAGCAGCAGGATCGGCACGGCGACCGCGGCGGGCGGCCCCGGACGTGGCCGCGCGCGCCGTCCGCGGTGGTGCGGACGGACCGCGCTCCCGGGCGGAACCTGAACGGACCGAGCGGTGTACGAAGCGGTGGAGGCGTAGGCGGGCTGCGGCATGGCGGTGGACGGGGCCGGGGACCGATGTGGTGCGGACACGTACGCGGGAAGCGGCGCCGTCGGGGGAGTCGGCGTCGGGGTCGGGTCGTAGCGCGGCGGAGAGAACGGCGCGGACAGCGGCGGAAGCGGGACCGAGGTGGGGGGAGCGGTCGCCTGAAGATCCGGGCGGGGCTCCTGGGAGTGCGGTGCCCAGGGGTGGGGGGAGCGGTCGCCGGGGGGCTCGGTGCGTGGTTGTCGCCGGGGATCGGCGGCGGTCGCGGGCCGCGGTGGAGGCAGATGGAAACTGCCGGTGTCCGACATCGAGGACGGCTGGGGGGAGATCCCGGGGGCGGGGGCCTGGGGCGTGTCGTCCGGTGCGGCGGGGGACCGGTCGTCCTCGGACGCGGGCCGAGCCTGTACGCCGTCGGGGGCGGCCGGCGGCCGTACGTGCTCGGAGCCGGGCTCGGCTCCCGCTTTCGCACGGTCCGGTCGAGCCGGTACGCCGTTGCCTGCGGGCCACTGTCCCGAGCCCTGGGCGACGCCGGTGGGACGGGATTCGGCTACGTTCCCGGTCCCGAGGCCGCGCGACCCGTCCCCGGCGCCGGACGGTAGGTCTCCCTGGGCGCCCTTCCGCGGCTCCCGCGACTCCCCTGGCTCATCCGGGTCGTTCGGGCCGTCCTGGGCGTTCGGTCCCGGGTCGGGCGCGGAGCCGGATTCCTCCTCCGGTCCGGGCGCGGACGTCGAGGCGGGAAGAACACCTGACCCGTCGGAGCCGCCTGAGCCGGGGATCGCGCCGGAGCCGGTACCGAAGCCCGAACCGGGTATCGCGCCGAACCCTGATCCGGTGCCTGATCCGGTGCTTGGTCCGAAAGCTGATCCGAGATCAGATCCGAAGCTCGGGGCGGAGCCGATTCCAGGGGCCGCGGCTGTGGTGTCCGGAAGTCCGCGGGAGGACAGGGTCCGTGAACTCCCTGACGAGGCAGCCCCCCGTTGCAGGGGGCCCCTGGGTCCGAACCCCTCGGGCAGCGGGCCGAGTTGGTCGAAGACCTCGATCAGTTCGTCGTCGGGTCCGGGCTCGGGCAGCAGCTCGACAGCCGCGGCGAGGGCCTTGCGCGCCCCTGTGGCGGTCCGGAAGCGGGCCTGCGGATCGGGCTGGAGGAGCATCGCCACGACCTGCCACAGGGGCTCGGGTATGCCCCGCGGCGCGGACGGAGTGCCGTGCTCGGCGAAGTACTCGATCAGCGCCTTGGCGTCGGGCTTGCCACCTTCGAGGAGGTACAGGGCGACCAGGCCGACGGCGAACAGGTCGGCGGGAAAATCGGGCTCGCAGCCCAGCATCTGCTCGGGTGCGAAGTAACCCGGTGTTCCCACCACGTAGTTGGTCTCGGTCAGGCGCGGTTCGCCCAGCCGCATGGCGATGCCGAAGTCGGACAGGCGCAGCCTCGGCCGGCCCGTGCCGGTCGCTTCGAGCAGCACGTTGGCGGGCTTGATGTCGCGGTGCACCACTCCCTCGGCGTGCACGGCGGCGAGGCCCGCCAGGAGCTGGTCGGTCAGCGTGCAGACGAAAGCGGGAGGCAAGGGGCCGTAGTCGTTGATCAGATGGACCAGGGAACCCCCGGCCACGAGATCCATCGTGAACAGGACCTTGTCGTCGTCGGCGGCCCAGCTGGCGGGAGCCAGTACATGTGGATGGTCGATCCGCAGCGCCTGTTCCCGCACGAATCGCAGCAGGGCGTGCGCGTCGCTCTGCTGGAGCACCTTGGCGGCCACGTACCGGCGCCGCCGGTGGTCCCAGGCGCGCCACACCGCACCGACTCCCCCGCGCCCGATCGGGTCGACCAGTTCGTACCGGCCTGCGAAGACCTCACCCATGGTCGTACGTCGCTCCCCTTCGGCGGTCGGTCCGGAGACCTCTTCCGAGGTGCCCGGCTGCATCACGTGCGGCGGCTGGAGGTGTCATCGCCTCCAGCGCCGGCGGTCGGCGGCCGGGCTCGGCTCAGCTCTGGTGGGACTGGTAGTGCGCGACCGCGTCGGACGTACGGCCGGCACCGTAGACCCGGAGGAACTCTGCCAGTTCCGGGTGGGTCGGGGCGAGGGTGTCCGCCGCGTCGATGATGTCTCCGGCGGCGGCCACGGAACGCAGCAGTGACTGGATCTCGCGGACCACCCGCTTGACCGTCGGGGCTCCCGAACTGGTGGTGGACTGCGTGGTGTTGCTGAGCACGGATCCCCCCTGGGACTTCTTGATCTCGTCCATCCGCTCGGTCGCCTCGGCGGCGCTGACGCTTCCGTCGGCGACCTGCCCCGCCAGGTCCTGCAGAAGCTGGACGCGCTGGACCACCGCCGGGTTGCCGATCTTGGCCCGCTGACCGCTCATCAGCTGCGACAACATGGGCGCGGACAGCCCGAGCACCCCGGCAAGACGGGCCTGATTCAGGCCCAGGTCCTCTATGAGCCTACGGAAGAGCGCCCCCAACGGCTCCCCGTACCAGTTCCGCTGCAGCTCCCGGGCTCTCGCGGTTGCTTCCTGCTGTGCGGCGTCCATTGCGTCTCCCCATCGCTTCCCCAAATACCGCGGTTCGCGACAGCGAACCACGTCGAGCATCTTACGGAGAGTGGTCGTCCACGGGGACCCCCAATATTTTGCGAGATCCCCTGGGTGACCCGGTACTCTGGTCTGCGGCGCCCGTCGACAGATGGTTCCTGTGGTCGGACGCTCCCCTTACGGGGCCTTAGCTCAGTTGGTAGAGCGCTGTCTTTGCATGGCAGATGTCAGGGGTTCGACTCCCCTAGGCTCCACACACCGGACCGGCCAGCCGCCCACAGGGCGGCTGGCCGGTTTTTCGTATGCCCCCGTCTCCGTGCGCGCCCCTGGTGGGGCGGTTCCCGGACCGGGCGGGATCGAAAGGGAGTCACCTAAGTGACGTGAGTCACAGGTGGGGCTTTGCAGGCGTTGCAGTTCTTTGCGCAAACAGGATGAGTGGCGCAGGGCCTATGGGTCCGCTGTGCGCACGGCGGGCGCGGTGCCGGGGAGATGGCACGGCTGCCGGGACCCTTGTGTGAGCTGCCGAACGGGGTGTCGAGTGATCGGTTCGACGCAGTCCGTCAACAACATCTCCATGGATGCTGCACACGAGAACCGTTGCAAACGTCATCGCGAGCGGTGCGGGTAAATCCTCCGCGGAGCGTTGGCGGCCGCTCCTCGATGTTCCACGTGAAACATCACTGCGGGGCAGGAGACCGTCAAGTCTCCTGCCCCGCAGCGATGTTGGGCGTTCAGTGGCGGTCGTCGCGCTCCGCCGCCTTCTCCTCGGCTTCCTTGACCTGCACCTCGGGGTCCAGGTCGGACTGGCCGCTGCCGTCGACCGAGGACAGATGCCCTGTCTCGGGCACCTCGGTCGCGGCCGGAGGCTCGACCAGCCAGTCGGGGTTGGCCTGCTTGTCCCACCACTTCCAGGCGGCGAAAGCTCCGCCCGTCAAAATCCCCAGCACGGCCAGCGCCTTCACGACACGGCCGGCCCTTGCCCGGCGCTCGTGCTTGCGGAGCAGTTTCTGGATCTCCTGCGGTGTGACCTGGCCGCGCAGGGCGGCGAACGCAGCCACACCGCGCGCCGCCGCCTCGTCCCGGACGGGCTGGGTCGCGGCCACCGCCTGCTCGATCTTCGGCTTGGAGTAGTCGGCGGCCTGGCGGGCCGCCTTGCGGGTGCGGATGGCCGCCTCCTGGGCGACCAGGTCGACCTTCGGTGGCACATGGGTACGGGCCTGCTCAAGGCGCGGTGCGAGATAGGCGTCGTACTGGACGCGGGCCTGCTCGGCGGCCTGCGACACCTTCGGCGCGAGCCTTACACGTGCTTCGGTCGCGTAGTACGAGGCCCTGTCCTTGGCTGTGTCGGCGTAAGGCGCCACCACTTCCGCGGCGTGCAGCACGCTGTCCTTCGCCGAGCCGGTCGCGGCGCGCACGCTGTCGATGCGGGTCACGGGTCTCCTCCTCCTCGGTGGCGTACGTCGGGGATACCAGGTACCCCCAAAGACACACAGTTCACCTTTCCACCCCTAGGGGGATCATGCCCGTCCAAGGGGTCCGGGGCATGTGAGGGCGGGCATCCGTGTCACGGGTGCCGACTCCCGGAGACTCCCGGGACGGAGCCGGTCAGGTGTCGATCAAGTGAGATAGCAGATCAATACGGGCAACAGGAGCTTGTCGTCGACAATGCCACGGATCGCCGCCGCCCGCTCCCGTCCGGCGCGACGCGACGTGATTTCCGTACGCACGAATTTCTGTACGGACGACCTTTCGCCCGCCCGGCTTTCCGTGCGCCCGACGTTGTTCTGCGGGCCCGCGTCCGCACGTGCGTCCGGGGGTGGCGGTCAGGGGCCGGGCGGTCCGGTCCGTGCGAGGATCGGGCAGTCAAGAGAAGGCAACGGAAGGCAGAACGTGGCCGAGCAGCTTTACGCCACCCTGAAGACCAGCCAGGGCGACATCGACATCCGGCTCCTGCCGAACCACGCGCCGAGGACGGTCCGGAACTTCGTCGAACTCGCCACGGGTGAGCGTGAGTGGGTCAACCCGGAGACGGGTGTGACGTCCATGGACAAGCTGTACGACGGCACGGTCTTCCACCGGGTGATCAAGGGCTTCATGATCCAGGGGGGCGACCCGCTGGGCAACGGCACCGGGGGCCCCGGCTACCAGTTCGAGGACGAGTTCCACCCGGACCTCCGGTTCGACCGGCCCTACCTGCTGGCCATGGCCAACGCGGGCCCGGCCACCAACGGATCCCAGTTCTTCATCACCGTCGCCCCGACGGCCTGGCTGACCCGCAAGCACACCATCTTCGGTGAGATCACGGACGCGGCCAGTCAGAAGGTCGTGGACACCATCGCCGGCACCCCGACCAGCCCGCGCACGGAACGCCCGGTCGACGACATCGTGATCGAGTCGGTCGTCGTCGAGACCCGCGAACGCTGAGCCCCGCGCCGGGCTCCTGGCCCTTGAGCCCGAAGCGTCCCGCAAGGGAACCAAACGCCCCGTTCATCCGTAAGGATGGACGGGGCGGTGCGTTGCCCCGGACCCGCTGTGACCGTGTGCGAGCCGCCGTACGGAGATTGAGGGGACCCCATGGACCAGCAGCCGCCCGGCAGTCCTCAGGGACCGCGGGACCAGGAACCGCAGGACGCCGGGAGCCTGCCCGGCTGCTACCGCCACCCGGACCGTGAGACCGGCGTGCGGTGTACCCGCTGCGAGCGCCCCATCTGCCCCGAGTGCATGGTCAGCGCCTCCGTCGGCTTTCAGTGCCCCGACTGCGTCCGCGGCGGCTCCGGCACCGGGCACGCCCCGGCGGCCAACCAGCCCCGCACTCTCGCGGGCGGCACCGTCGCGTCCGACCCGCGGCTCGTCACCAAGGTGCTGATCGGCCTCAACCTGGCCATCTACCTCGTCCAGGTCTCGGTGGGTGACGCCTTCACCAACCGCTTCGACCTCTTCGGGCGCGCCTTGCTCTCCGGCGAGGTCCAGGGCGTGGCCGAAGGCCAGTGGTACCGCATGCTGACGTCGATGTTCCTGCACGGCGGCGTCATGCACATCCTGTTCAACATGGTCAGCCTGTGGTGGATCGGCGGCCCCCTGGAAGCGGCGCTCGGCCGCGCCCGCTTCATCACCCTCTACTTCGTCTCGGGGTTCGCGGGCAGCGCGCTCAGCTATCTGCTCGCCGCCCCCCAGCAGCCGTCGCTCGGCGCCTCCGGCGCGATCTTCGGCCTGTTCGGCGCCACCGCGGTCCTGATGCGCCGGCTCAACTACGACATGCGTCCGGTCATCGGCCTGCTGGTGGTCAACCTGATCATCAGCTTCTCACCCGGCTTCAACATCGCCTGGCAGGCACACGTCGGCGGTCTGATCGGCGGTGTGGTGGTGGGCTACGCCATGGTCCACGCTCCGCGGGAGCGGAGGAACCTCGTCCAGTACGGCGTGTCCGCACTGGTGCTGGGCGTGGTGGTCGTCACGACGCTGCTCAGGACGGCTCAGCTCACCTGAGGGAGGGCACGGCTCACCTGAGAAGTGATGTTGTCCACAGATCGTGGCCGATCTTGTGCACGCCGGGCGGGAACAACTGTGCCCCCTGTCACTGACCCGAGTTTTCCCAGGTCGGACAGGGGGCGAACAGGTTTACGGGGATCAGTGGAGCAGTCACACCGGCGTCAACCGCCCGTGAGTTATCCACAGATCGTCTTTCTTTTCCACCTGTGGACAACTCTTGTGGATAACTCAGTGGAGAGCTGTGGGCAGAGCTCGTGCCCGTGCCGCCTCCGAGTGGGCGAGGACGGTCACTTCCACTGTGTGGAGACGCCGAACCCGGCCGCGATGAAGCCGAAGCCGACCACGATGTTCCAGTTGTCGAGCGCGTCGATCGGCAGGGTGCCGTCCGTCACGTAGAAGACGACGATCCAGGCGAGGCCGATGAGGAACATGGCCAGCATGGCTGGGGCGACCCAGGTGTTGCTGGTCAGCTTGATGTTGGTCGCCTGCTTCGCCGGGGGCGGCGTGTAGTCGGCCTTCTTGCGGATACGTGACTTCGGCACGAGGGTCTCTCCTGTCGATGCGCTGCGTGGCCGCGCAGGGAACTGGGGCGGGCTCCGGGGCAGCGTACAAGGGGACACTGAGCGCTCCCCCGGGCGTCCGTTAGCGTAGTGCTTCCGCGGCGCCGAAGGAGATAAGGGTACGTTGAGCAATTCTGCCGACTCCCCCGGGATGAATTCCAGTCCTGGCGGTACGCGACGTTTCCGGCCGGTTCGTGTCCTCACCGTGGCCGTCTTCGCCCTCGCGGGCCTCATCTTCTTCACGAGCTTCGACACGGCCAAGGGGACGAACATCCGTACGGATTCGTCTCTGCTGAAGCTCTCCGACCTGATTCAGGAGCGCAGCCACAAGAACGCGACGCTGGACGAGTCCAACGGCGCCCTGCGCCGCGATGTGGACGGCCTCGCCGGCAGCGAGGACGGCAACAGCGCGGCCGGGGACGCGCGGCTCGCGGCGCTGGAGAAGGGCGCGGGCACCCGGAAGGTCAAGGGTGAGGCCGTCACGGTCACGCTCAATGACGCCCCGCCCAACGCGACGGCGAAGCTTCCCGGCTACCCCGAGCCGCAGCCCGACTACCTCGTCATCCACCAGCAGGACCTCCAGGCGGTGGTGAACGCCCTGTGGCAGGGCGGCGCCAAGGGCATCAAGGTGATGGACCAGCGGCTGATCTCCACCAGCGCCGTGCGCTGCGTCGGCAACACCCTGATCCTGCAGGGCCGCGTCTACTCGCCCCCGTACAAGATCACCGCCGTCGGGGACCCGGCGAAGCTCCAGAAGTCGCTCGCGTCCTCGCCCGCGATCCAGAACTACATGGTGTACGTCAACGTCTACGGGCTCGGCTGGAAAGTCGAGGAGAACGGGACGGTGACTCTTCCCGGCTACTCGGGCACAGTGGATCTCCACTACGCGAAGCCCGTGGAGTAGGCGCCGGACCTCGCGGAGCAGTGGGCGAAGCCTGAGAGCGAGCTGCCGCCGGGGGGCCTTGTGTCGGTGCGAGTGGTCGTCAGGACGATCAGTGAGCTGTGCCTGACCATCGGCACCGTGATCGTGCTCTTCGTGGTCTACGTGCTGTTCTGGACGGGGGTCAAGGCCGACAGCGCGATGGACCACCAGATCGAAGTGCTCCAGAAACAGTGGGCGCAGGGCGCGGTGACCCGGTCGCCGAAGCCCGGGCCGGACGATTCGGGAGGCCAGGGCAGCGTCGGCGGGACGGCCACCGGGAGCCCGAAGGCGCCCGGCCCCTACACGTACGGCGGCCCGTTCGCGGTCATGTACATCCCGCGTCTTGGTTTCACGTGGAACAAGCCCGTGCTCGAAGGCACGGCCACACAGGTGCTGAAGAAGGGGCTCGGCCACTACCGGGGGACCGCCCAGCTCGGCCAGGAGGGCAACTTCTCTGTCGCGGGTCACCGGCGCACGTACGGCGATCCGTTCAAGGACTTTCCCGAGCTCCGGCGGGGTGACGCCGTGGTGCTGACGGACGGGACGACCTGGTTCACGTATCGGATCGACAAAGGCCCCTACAAAACGGTGCCCTCCGACATTGAGGTGATCGACCCTGTGCCACGTAAGTCCGGGTATACGCGTCCGGGGCGCTATCTCACGCTGACCACGTGCGATCCGGAGTGGGGGCACAGCCATCGGTTGATCGTCTGGGCACATCTTGACTCCACACAGCCTGTGGAGGCAGGGAAACCGGCGGCTCTGCGCCGTTAGTCTGTTGGCGTACGGCGACGGAAGGGACGGCATGTACGGCTGGATCTGGCGGCATCTGCCGGGGAGCGTGTGGGTGAGGGCGCTGATCTCACTCGTGCTCGGCCTGGCGGTGGTCTACGTGCTCTTCCAGTACATCTTCCCGTGGGCCGAACCACTGCTGCCCTTCAACGATGTGACGGTGGACAACCAGTGAGCACGCGCATCCTCGTTGTGGACAACTACGACAGCTTCGTCTTCAACCTGGTCCAGTACCTGTACCAGTTGGGCGCGGAGTGCGAGGTGCTGCGCAACGACGAGGTGTCGACCGCGCACGCCCAGGACGGCTTCGACGGTGTCCTCCTGTCCCCGGGGCCCGGCGCTCCGGAACAGGCCGGTGTCTGTATCGACATGGTCCGGCACTGTGCCGCGACCGGGGTCCCCGTCTTCGGTGTCTGCCTCGGGATGCAGTCGATGCAGGTGGCGTACGGGGGTGTGGTCGACCGGGCGCCCGAGCTGCTGCACGGGAAGACCTCCCTCGTGGAGCACCAGGGCAAGGGCGTCTTCGCCGGACTGCCGTCGCCCTTCACGGCGACCCGCTATCACTCCTTGGCCGCCGAGCCGGAGACGGTACCGGCCGAGCTGGAGGTCACGGCCCGCACGCACGACGGAATCGTCATGGGTCTCAGACACCGTGAACTGCCGGTCGAGGGCGTGCAGTTCCATCCGGAGTCGGTGCTGACCGAGCACGGCCACCGGATGCTCGCCAACTGGCTGCTCGAATGTGGCGACAAGGTGGCCGTGGCGAGGTCGGCGGGGCTCGCCCCGGTGGTGGGCAGGGCCACGGCGTGACCGCGCTGCGCCCCGAGCGCGACAGCTCCCCCTACGGCGGCGAGGCCGCGTACGGGGGCGCCGGCGCGTTCGAGGCGGCGGTCGGAGGGCTCGCGGACCCGCTGACGGATCCGCTGCCCGGCCAGGGCCAGGGTCACGCTGTGCCGCAGCAGGGTTACGACCAGGGCGGGTACGGACCCGACTGGTACGCCGCACAGCAGCAGGACCAGGCCGCCAGGATCCAGGCCGCGCAGGTGCAGGCCGCTCAGGCGGCGCAGGCACAGGCGTATGCCGCCCAGGCGGCGCAGGCACAAGCCCAGGCACAAGCCCAGGCCCAGGCGGTTCGGGCGCAGGCGCAGGCGCAGGCGCAGGCGCAGGCGCAGGCCCAGGCCCAAGCGCTCCGGGCGCAGGCGATGCCTTCCGGCCCGGCGTCGGCACCGTCCTACGCGGACGAGTACGAGCGGGCGTACGCCCCGCACTACGAGGAGCCCGCGGCCGCCCATTACCGCGGACCTGTGGCCGCTCCCGTGCCGGAACCGGTGGCCGAACCGGTGGCGCCGAGGCGGCCGTTGGACGACGAGACCGTCGCGTTGCGTCTTCCCGGCCCGCCCGCGAGGACGCGGCGCCGCGCGCCGGCGGGCGACAGCGAGGACGGCCCCGCTTCGGGCGGCCGTGCGGCCCGCCGTAAGGCCGCCAGGCGGCGTGGAGGGCGCGGAGGGTCCCAGGACCCTCATGAGCCCCAGGAAGCGGCTCAGGCGGCCGTAGGGGCCCCTGGGAGCCGGATGGACGCCCGGCGCGCGGCGCGGGCGTCGAAACCGGGCGGAGCGGTCCTCGTGAGCCGGATGGTCGGCGAGGTGTTCATCACCACCGGCGTGCTGATGCTGCTGTTCGTGACCTACCAGCTCTGGTGGTCGAACGTGCGGGCGCACCAGCAGGCGGGCAACGAGGCGAGCAGCCTTCAGCAGGACTGGGCGAACGGCAAGCGCAATCCGGGGGCGTTCTCGCCCGGGCAGGGCTTCGCCATCCTGCACATCCCGAAGCTGGACGTGGTCGCTCCGATCGCGGAGGGCATCAGCAAGCCGAAGGTGCTCGACCGCGGCATGGTCGGCCATTACGGCGAGGCGCCCCTCAAGACGGCGATGCCCGACGCCAAGACCGGCAACTTCGCGCTCGCCGGGCACCGCAACACCCACGGCGAACCGTTCCGCTACATCAACCGCCTCAAGCCGGGCGACGAGATCATCGTCGAGACACAGGACGACTACTACGTCTACAAGATGGCGTCGATCCTGCCGGTGACGAGTCCGAGCAACACGAGCGTGCTCGATCCGATCCCCAAGGGTTCGGGTTTCACCGGGCCGGGCCGCTACATCACGCTGACCACCTGCACACCGGAGTTCACCAGTAAGTACCGGATGATCGTCTGGGGCAAGATGGTCGAGGACCGGCCGCGGAGCAAGGGCAAGCCCGACGCGCTGCTCGGCTGAGGACGGACGCCGGCGCGCGTGGGGACACGACGCGCGCGCGGGCGGGACGTGCACGAGAGAAATCCTGAGACAGACCAGACGGGGCAGATGAACAGTGGCAGCGAGGACCGACCACGACGAACGCGCCTCACGGGCAGCCGGGTACGCGGCCGCCCGTGAGGCGCCCGGCGGGCGCAGGCCCATGGGATGGTTCGCGATGACGGTGAGCGTCTTCGGCGAACTCCTCATCACGGTGGGGCTGGTGCTCGGCCTGTTCGTCGTCTACTCGCTGTGGTGGACGAACGTCGTCGCCGACCGCGAGGCGCACAAGCAGGGTGACAAGGTCCGCGACCACTGGGCGCAGGCCCCGAGCGGTCCGGGCGCGCTGGACACCAAGGACGGCATCGGCTTCCTGCACGTCCCGGCGATGAAGAACGGCGAGGTCCTGGTCGAGAAGGGCACGGCGACGAAGATCCTCAACGACGGTGTCGCCGGCTACTACACGGAACCCGTCAAGTCGTCCCTGCCGATGAACGGGAAGAACGGCAACTTCACCCTCGCCGCCCACCGGGACGGCCACGGAGCCAAGTTCCACAACATCGACAAGATCGGCAAGGGCGACGCGATCGTCTTCGAGACCCGGGACAAGTGGTACGTCTACAAGGTCTTCGACATCCTCCCGGAGACCTCGAAGTACAACGTCACGGTTCTCCAGACGGTCCCGAAGCAGTCCGGCAGGACGAAGCCCGGCCACTACATCACGCTGACTACCTGCACCCCGGTGTACACCTCCCGCTACCGCTACGTGGTGTGGGGCGAACTGCAGCGCGTGGACAAGGTCGACAACGCCCGGACCCTGCCGAAGGAACTGCGCTGACCCTGGCGGCTCGCGGTCGCCCTGACGTCCTCGCGGGACCTCGGTTCTCCAACGGGCCGGCGGACGGCGACCCTCGGTCCTTGAACCGACGCGAAGGGCCCCGGCACTCAAGAGAGTGCCGGGGCCCTTCGCGTCGGTCGCCCGAGTGCGGTCCTTGGTGGGACCTATCCGTTGTTGCCGCCGAAGAGGCCGCCGCCACCGTCGTTGTTGCCGCCGTTGTTGCCGAACTTCACCGTGGTCAGCGTGACCGCCGTGTTGTCCGGGCTGTCGACCGGGCTGTTGGCGACCGGGTTCTGGCCGATCACCCTGGCGTCGTCGCTTCCGTCGCTGCCGGGCTGGAACTGGATGTTGTTGAAGCCGGCGCCCTGGAGGATCTGCCTCGCCTCGGCCACGGTCTTGCCGACGACGTTCGGCACCGTCGACTGCTGCTTGGCCTTGCCGATCTGGATCTGCACCTTGGAGCCGGGGTCCGCCTGCGTGTTGGCCGTCGGGGTCGTCTGGATGACCTTGCCGACCAGGTTCTGGTCGTCGGTCTCCGTGTCGACGCACTCGCCCACGAGGCCGTTGGCCGTCATCTGCGCCTTGGCCTGGTCGCAGTTCTTGCCGGAGACGTCCGGGACGACGGACTGCTTCTTCTCCTTGGAGATGGTCAGGGTGATGGTCGACCCCTTCTCGACCTCGTCACCGAGACCAGGGTTCTGCTCCAGAACCCTGTTCGGCTCCTCCTCGGACTCCTCGTACTTGGTCTTGACCGTGAACCCGTACTTCTCGTCCTTGAGGATCTGCTCGGCCTCGTCCAGGGTCTTGCCCTTGACGCTCGGCACCGAGACCTTCGGCGCCCCGGTGGACACGACGACGTTGATCGTGTCGCCCTTGTTCACCGTCGAGCCGAAGGGCGGGTCCTGCGAGCAGATGTTGCCCTTGGGCTCCTCCGCGCACGGCTTGCGTGTGGGGGCGAGCGTCAGATCGCGGTTCTCCGCCATCTTCTGGGCACCCGGCAGCGTCTGGCTCACGAAGTTGGGAACCTTGAACGACTCGCCGCTCGTCCCCTTGCCCGAGAACGCGTACTTCCCGATGAGGATCGCGCCGATGAGCACCAGGACACCAGCGACGACCAGGAGGATCGTCGAGGTGTTGGTCTTCTTCTGCCGGCGGCGGTCGGGGCGGTCGTCGTAGCCGTAGCCGCCGTCGTCCGGGTTCATGGGCGGCAGCATCGACGTGGCCTGGGCGTCCGTGGAGCGCAGGGCCGTGGTCGGCTGGTCGTCGCCGTAGCCGTAGCCGACCGAGCCCATGGCGGCACTGGCCGCGACGGGCTGGCCGTCGAGGCAGGCCTCGATGTCGGCGCGCATCTCGTCGGCGGACTGGTAGCGGTAGTCCGGGTCCTTGACGAGGGCCCGCAGCACGATCGCGTCCATCTCGGGCGTGATCTCGGGGTCGAAGACCGACGGGGGCTGGGGCTCCTCGCGGACGTGCTGGTACGCGACGGCCACCGGGGAGTCGCCCACGAAGGGCGGGCGCACGGTCAGCAGTTCGTACAGCAGGCAGCCGGTGGAGTAGAGGTCCGAGCGGGCGTCGACCTGTTCGCCCTTCGCCTGCTCGGGAGAGAGGTACTGGGCCGTGCCGATGACCGCGGCCGTCTGCGTCATCGTCATGCCGGAGTCGCCCATGGCGCGGGCGATGCCGAAGTCCATGACCTTGACCTGGCCGTTGCGCGTCAGCATGACGTTGGCGGGCTTGATGTCGCGGTGGACGATGCCGGCGCGGTGCGAGTACTCCAGGGCCTGGAGGATGCCGATGGTCATCTCCATGGACCGCTCGGGCAGCAGTCTGCGTCCCGAGTGCAGCAGCTCGCGCAGCGTGGACCCGTCGACGTACTCCATCACGATGTACGGGATGGAGGTGTTGTCGATGTAGTCCTCACCCGTGTCGTAGACGGCGACGATCGCGGGATGGTTGAGCGAGGCGGCCGACTGGGCCTCCCGGCGGAACCGGGCCTGGAACGACGGGTCGCGTGCGAGGTCGGCCCGCAGCGTCTTCACCGCCACCGTACGGCCGAGCCGGGTGTCATGCGCGAGGTAGACCTCCGCCATGCCACCACGGCCGAGCACGTGGCCCAGCTCGTACCGGCCGCCGAGGCGACGCGGCTCTTCCATAGCTACCTACCAGCCCTCTCCGTCGGTCCCGACCGCACCTTGTGTGGTCCGGCGGTGTGCTGTCCGGGCATACCGTACCCGGATCGGCTTGTGTGACCTGGCCTAGAGCGTCACCCGTGACAGGACCGGTATCGCAACGTGCACCGATGTGATGGGGACGTGAGCGGGGTCACTTCTTGCTGTCGATGACTGCCTTCATCACGTCCCTCGCGATGGGGGCGGCGAGACCACCACCCGAGATGTCGTCACGGTTGGCGCTGCCGTCCTCCACGACCACGGCCACGGCGACCGGGGAGCTGCCGTCGGGAAGCTTGGCGTAGGAGATGAACCACGCGTAAGGCTTCTCACTGTTGGCGACGCCGTGCTGGGCGGTACCGGTCTTGCCGCCTACGGTGACGCCGGAGATCTGCGCCGCCGTACCGGTGCCCTCCTTGACGACCGTCTCCATCATGGACTGAAGGATCTGGGCGTTGGACTCCGAGAGCGGCTGGCTCAGCTTCTCCGGCTCGGTCTGCGAGATGACGTCCAGGCTGGGCGCCTGCAGCTTGTCCACCATGTAGGGCTTCATGAGCGTGCCGTTGTTGGCCACCGCGGAGGCCACCATGGCCATCTGCAGCGGGGTCGCGGCGGTCTCGAACTGGCCGATGGAGCTGAGCGCGGTCTGCGCCGGGTCCATCGACTTGGGGAAGACCGAGGCGTTGGAGCGCACCGGCGTCAGCTGCTCGGAGCCGAAGCCGAACTTCTCGGCCTCCGCCAGCATCTTGTCCTTGCCGAGGTCGGTGCCGATCTTGCCGAAGACGGTGTTGCACGAGTAGCGGAGCGCGATCCGCATGGTCGCGTCCTTGCAGGGGATGTTCCCCTCGTTCTTCAGCTCGGTCCGCGTGCCCTTCAGGATGTACGGCAGCGGGGTGTCGGTGTGCTGGTCGGCCGTCGTGTACAGGCCGTTCTCCAGGGCCGCCGCCGCGGTGACCACCTTGAAGGTGGAGCCGGGCGGGTAGGTCTCGCGCAGCGCCCGGTTGAGCATCGGGTCGTCGGGGTTGTTCTTCTTCTGGAGCTTGTTCCAGGCCTTCGCGTCGGCGTTGGTGTTCCCGGCGAAGGCGGAGGGGTCGTACGACGGGGTGGAGGCCAGCGCCAGGATCGCGCCGGTCTGCGGGTTGATCGCGGCGACGGCGCCCTTGCCCTGGCGCAGCAGGCCCTTGTAGGCCGCTTTCTGCGCGGCGGCGTTCAGGGTGGTGACGACGTTGCCGCCCTGCTTGCCCTTGCCCGTGATCATGTCGAGGGTGTTGCGGAAGAAGAGCCGGTCGTCGTTGCCGGTGAGTATCCCGTCGTCCAGCTTCTCCAGCTGGGAGGCGTCGAAGGCCTGCGAGGCGTACCCGGTGACCGGCGCCCACATGGGGCCGTCCTTGTAGGTGCGCTTGTAGACGAAGTCGTTGATGCCGTTCTTCTTCGTCTCGGTGGCCCCGGTGATCGGGTTGCCGTCGACGATGATGTCGCCGCGCGGTGTGGCGTACCGCTCGATGGCGACGCGGCGGTTGTGCGAGTCGGTCCGCAGGCTGTCCGCCTGGACGTACTGGATGTAGTTGTCGCGGAGGAGCAGGGCGAGGACGAGGAGCCCGCAGAAGATCGCGATCCGGCGCAGGGGCTTGTTCACGGGCGGACCACCTGGGTCATCTCGGCGTCGGGGCTGGGGGCGGGTGCTGGTGCCGGGCGCCGGGCGGTGTCGCTGATGCGGATCAGTACGCCGACGAGTGCCCAGTTGGCGATGACGGAGGAACCGCCGGAGGCCAGGAACGGCATCGTCATACCGGTCAGCGGGATCAGGCCCATGACGCCGCCGGCGACCACGAAGACCTGGAGGGCGAAGGCGCCGGAGAGGCCGACGGCGAGGAGCTTGCCGAACGGGTCGCGGGCCGCGAGCGCCGTGCGGATGCCGCGCTCGACGATCAGGCCGTAGAGCACCAGGATCGCCATGACTCCGGCGAGGCCCAGTTCCTCGCCGAACGTGGCGAGGATGAAGTCGGAGTTGGCGGCGAAGCGGATGAGCTCGGAGTGGCCCTGACCGAGGCCGGTGCCGAGGGTGCCGCCGGAGCCGAACGCCCAGAGCGCCTGCATGGCCTGCTCGGAGTGGATGATGCCGTCCTTGACCCCGGACTGGCTGAGCATGTACTCGTGCATCGGGTCGAGCCAGGCCTGGACACGCGTCTGGATGTGCGGTTCGAAGGTCGCCACACCGACCGCGCCGCCCGCCGACATCAGCAGACCGAAGACGATCCAGCTGGTCCGCTCGGTGGCGACGTACAGCATGATGACGAACATTCCGAAGAACAGCAGCGACGTACCGAGGTCGGTCTCGAACACCAGGATCAGGATCGAGATGAACCAGACCACGAGGATGGGGCCGAGGTCACGGCCGCGCGGCAGGTACAGACCCATGAAGCGGCGGCTGGCCAGGGCGAGCGCGTCGCGCTTCACCATCAGGTAGCCGGCGAAGAAGATCGCGAGGACGATCTTCGCGAACTCACCGGGCTGGATGGAGAATCCGGCGACCGAGATCCAGATCTTGGCGCCGTAGATGTTGGCACCGAGTCCCGGGACCAGCGGGAGCAGCAGCAGGACCAGGGCGCCGACCATGGAGATGTAGGTGTAGCGCTGCAGGACGCGGTGGTCCTTCAGGAAGAACAGCACGCCGACGAACAGGGCGATGGCCAGCGCCGTGTACAGCAGCTGGCGTGGTGCCGCGTTGCCCGCCTGTTTGATCGACTGGAGCAGCTTGGACTGGTCGAGCCGCCAGATGATCACCAGGCCGAGCCCGTTGAGGAGCGTGGCCAGCGGGAGCAGCAGCGGGTCCGCGTACGGAGCGAACTTGCGCACCGCGAGGTGGGCGACGCCGGCCAGCAGGCCGAGGCCCAGGCCGTAGCTCAGCAGGCCGGTGGGCACCTTGTCGTCGATGGCCAGGCCCACGTTGGCGTAGGCGAAGACCGGGATGACGACCGCGAACACCAGCAAGGCCAGTTCGGTGTTGCGTCGGCTGGGTGCGCCGATCGACCCGATCGTGGACGTGTGGTGTGTCGGCGTGTTCGTACTACTGCTCATCGTGTGACAGGGCCCCTCACGGCTTCTTACTGCTTACCGCACAGCGAGACCAGCTTCTGCTCCTCGGTGGAGAGGCTGGGGCCGGGTGTGGGAGTGGGTGCGGTCGTGGACTTGGAGGACGAAGGTGCCGAGCTCGACGGGGTCGGGCTCGGGCTGGACGTGGCCTTGGACGTCAGGGAGGTCTTTGTGGTTCCCGTGGTTCCGTCGGCCTTGCCCGAACTGGGCTTCGTGCTGTTCTGGCTCTCGGCGTCGCGGCGCTGCGCGTCCTTGCGGCAGGCGGAGGCCTGCACGGCGAGTTCGTCGATCTTCGCCTTCGCGTCGGCGAGGCCGCCTTCGGTGATGGTCGCCTTGACCTGCTTCTGCTGGTACGGCGGCAGGTACTTGAGTTCGATCTCGGGGTGGTCCTTCTCGACCTTCGAGAGCGAGACCCAGGCCAGGTCCTGGCTGATGCCGCGGTAGAGGGCGACGTGCTCGTCCTGGGCGCCGACGTAGTACTGCGTCTGCGTCCAGCGGTAGCCGCCGTACAGGCCGCCGCCGATGACGGCGAGGGTCAGGACGACGTAGAAGGATCGCTTCAGCCACCGGCGTCCGCTGCGCGGCTTGACGAAGTCGTCGTCCGAGTAGTCGCCGAAGCTGCTCGTGGAGACGTAGCCGGTGGTGTCGCCGCTGCCCGGCGGGCCGAACTCGCCGCCGCCCTGGCCGGGCACGGGCCGGCCCAGGCCGGAGGCACGGCCGGCGGGCGTCTGCATGGCGCCGTTGTCGTGCAGCTGGAGCTGGTTCTCGGCGACCGCGCCGACCACCACAGGGGTGTCGGAGAGCTGCGCCGCGAGAGTGTCACCGGAGTCGATGTCGAGGACATCGGCCACGATGACGGTGATGTTGTCGGGGCCGCCGCCGCGCAGCGCGAGCTGGATGAGCTCCTGCACGGTCTCCTGCGGGCCCTGGTAGCTGGCGAGGGTGTCTTCCATCGTCTGGTGGGAGACGACACCGCTGAGGCCGTCGGAGCAGATCAGGTACCGGTCGCCGGCGCGGACCTCGCGGATCGAGAGGTCGGGCTCGACGTGGTCGCCACTGCCCAGCGCGCGCATCAGCAGGGAGCGCTGCGGGTGGGTGGTGGCCTCTTCCTCGGTGATGCGGCCCTCGTCGACGAGGCGCTGCACCCAGGTGTGGTCCTGGGTGATCTGCGTGAGCACGCCGTCCCGCAGCAGGTACGCGCGGGAGTCGCCGACGTGGACGAGACCGAGCCGCTGTCCGGTCCACAGCAGGGCGGTGAGCGTGGTGCCCATGCCCTCGAGCTGCGGGTCCTCCTCGACCATCAGCCGGAGCTGGTCGTTGGCACGCTGAACGGCGGTGCCGAGCGAGGTGAGGATGTCGGATCCGGGTACGTCGTCGTCGAGCGCGACGATGGTGGAGATCACCTCGGAGCTGGCGACCTCACCGGCGGCCTGGCCGCCCATCCCGTCGGCGATCGCGAGCAGGCGGGGACCGGCGTAGCCCGAGTCCTCGTTGCCCTCGCGGATCATGCCTTTGTGCGATCCGGCGGCGAAGCGCAGTGACAGACTCATGCGCACCTCGCCCGTCGGCTCCGGGTACATCCGCACGGTGCCCACCCTCCGGTCGGGAGCGCGCCGGGGTTCCTTGTGTGGACCGCCGCTGCGTGCTCGCTCCGCTCGCTCATTGTCGTACTACTTCCGCAGCTCGATGACGGTCTTGCCGATGCGGATCGGCGCGCCCAGCGGAACGGGCGTCGGGGTCGTCAGCCGGCTCCGGTCGAGATACGTGCCATTGGTGGAGCCGAGGTCCTCGACGATCCACTGGCCGTCCCGGTCGGGGTAGATCCTGGCATGCCGGCTGGACGCGTAGTCGTCGTCCAGCACGATGGTGCTGTCGTGCGCTCGGCCCAGGGTGATGGTCTGCCCCTGGAGCGCGACGGTCGTGCCCGTGAGGGTGCCCTCCGAGACGACCAGCTTGGATGGTGCGCCGCGACGCTGCCGCCCGCCGCCGGTGGCAGGCGCCTGCTGCTGGCGCTGCTGCGGAGGCGCGGCCTGCCGCGCGGCCTGCTGAGGCCTCGCAGCCTCCCTGCGGGAGCCGCGCTGTGTGACGCGCGTTCCGAACAGGTCGCTGCGGATGACCTGCACGGCCACGATCACGAACAGCCACAGTACGGCCAGGAAACCCAGCCGCATGACCGTGAGGGTCAGCTCTGACATTGCCCCCGCTTCACCCTTCGGCTTGCCGGTAAATGATGGTGGTGCTGCCCACGACGATCCGCGAGCCGTCGCGGAGCGTAGCGCGGGTTGTGTGCTGCCCGTCCACCACGATGCCGTTGGTGGACCCGAGATCCTGGATCGTCGAGGGCGTTCCGGTCCGGATCTCACAGTGCCGGCGCGATACGCCGGGGTCGTCGATCCGCACGTCGGCTTCAGTGCTGCGGCCCAGCACCAGCGTCGGGCGGGAGATCTGATGGCGTGCGCCATTGATCTCGACCCAATGCCGCATACGGCCACCCGCCGCCGGGCCGGCCGGGGGCCGGGCACCCGCGGGTGCCATGCCCGGACGGCCGCCGGGCGGCGGCGCGGACGGCATGGGGGGAGCGGCCGCCGCGGGCGGGTAGCCGTAGCCACCCTGGGCTCCGCGGCCCGCCGGGGCGGGGCCCGCGGGGGCACGCTCGGGGGACTGCTGATTGGCGGAGGAGGCGAGCGTACGGCTGCGGACCCGGTACAGGCCGGTGTCGAGGTCGTCCGCCTTCTCCAGGTGGACCTTGATGGGGCCCATGAAGGTGTAGCGCTGCTGCTTGGCGTAGTCGCGGACCATTCCGGCGAGCTCGTCGCCGAGCTGGCCGGAGTAGGGGCTGAGCCGCTCGAAGTCGGGCGTGCTCAGTTCGACGATGAAGTCGTTCGGGACGACGGTCCGGTCGCGGTTCCAGATCGTGGCGTTGTTGTCGCACTCGCGCTGGAGCGCTCCGGCGATCTCCACGGGCTGGACCTCGGACTTGAACACCTTGGCGAAGGTGCCGTTGACCAGACCTTCGAGACGCTGCTCGAACTTCTTCAGGACTCCCATGGGGCACCTCCTCCGTCGTTGCCGTCCTGGTACAGCTTGCTGTCGTCTTTCCGGCCCTGCTGGACCAGCCGGCCTACCCGGCCTTGCTGGTACTGCTTACTGATCGTATCCACGCGTCGGGAAATCGGCTGGTTCCCCCTGTCGGCACGGTCGACGGGTTGTCGACACCTTCCGAAGTCCCCTCCCGAAGTTCCCTGAGAGGCCCCTCTTCGAACTCTTCCCGGCACTGCTTCTGCCATGGATCGTAGAGGCGCCCCCCGACCAGTGTCCCGCACCTGACTGTGCGGTCCGTCCGACTCCTGGGGAGATGCGCTGGACCGGTACGAGGTTGATACGTGAACCGGTTCTGTCTGAAACGTGTGACGCGTGCCGGGGCGCTGGTGAGGAGCCGGCCGGCGCGGGACGCGGAGCCGCTCGGGCCGGGAGCCCGGGCGGGGCAAGGGCGGCGGGCCTGTGGAGCAGTGGAGGGCCGGGCGCGCGGGCCCGGCCGTGCGCGGGCGTGGGGGCCGGGGGAAAGGGATGTGATTCCACCCCTGGCACCGTGCTAATCTTCTGCATGTCGGAAGGCGCCCGCGGAGCAAAAGCGGGAGACGGAAGACACACCCAATGCGCGGGTGGCGGAATAGGCAGACGCGCTGGATTCAGGTTCCAGTGCCCGAAAGGGCGTGGGGGTTCAACTCCCCCCTCGCGCACAGCTGAAAGCCCCTCAGGTCCTCGACCTGAGGGGCTTTCGCGTTGTCCGGGGTGCCTCCGTCACGCTTCCCCGCATCGCGCGCGGTGTCGCACGACGGGTGGTGCCGCTCGTCGCGGGTCGCACGGAGACCCGGGGGCGCTGTGAAGTGTGACGATGCTCTCATGCGGCGGCGGGGAGTTGGCGGGGTGGCGGCCGGCGAACGGACGTTGGAGGACCCGGAGGACCCGGAGAACCGGAAGACCCGGAGAACCGGAAGAGCCGGAGAACCGATGGGCCTGACCCTTCGGCCCTTGGGTGGAGCGGAGTCCCGCAGGGTGGGGTGTCCTGCCCTGCGGGGCCGTGCGCCGTTGTGTCGCTGTGCCGTCGTACCGAGTCCGGTGGGTGGAGCGGTGGTTGCCGGGTGCCGTGATCAGGCGGCGACGCGTGCCGCGACCTTCTTGGCCCGGGCGGCGGCCTCGTCGAGGGCCTTGGTCCGGGACGCCTCGAAGAGCGGGACCAGATCGGACATCGCCGGGTTGTGCGGGGCCATGGTGAGCTCCGGGACGATGAATTCGACGTCGAGGGCGAGCATGTCGCCCAGCACGGCCTTCAGATAGTTCTGCACGTACTCGAAGCCCTCGCGCGGAGTGCCCGGCGCGTACGAGCCGCCGCGGCTGGCGACGACGGTGACCGGGGTGCCCTTGGCCTTCGCGTCCTCCGCCATCGCGGTGCGCCCGATGAGGACGACGCTGTCCAGCCAGGCCTTGAGGGTCGAGGGGATGGAGAAGTTGTACATGGGGGCGCCGATCAGGATCGCGTCCGCGTTCTCCACCTCCTCGATCAGCTTCACGCGCGCGGCGAAGGCCTCGGCCTGTCCGGGGGTGTGCGTCTCCGGGGCGGCGAAGCCGGCGCTGTGGGCGTCGGCCGTGATGTGCGGCACGGGGTGCGCGGCGAGGTCGTGGTGGATCACCGTGCCGTCGGGATGCTGCTCCTCCCAGGCCGCGCGGAAGGCTTTGGTGACGGCACGCGAGATGGAGGCGCCGTCCGGGGAGGCGGACGAGTCGATGTGGAGGAGGGTGGCCATGATGATCTCCAGGCAAAAGGGGTGTATGGGGTGGCAGCGGCCGAGGTGGACCGGACTCCGGGTGGGGTCGTGAACCGGATCAGGGCAGGGCTGTCACAAGGGGCGAGTCGCCCTTGATGGGCTTCTCTTTCGTTCCTAACTAGAGATAACACAGTCACTTACTTTTTTTCATCCCCTTGTGAGGACGCAGTACCCTGGGCTCATGGCAGAACCGGGAAGCCACGACGCGGGGCCGTGCCAGAAGGTCGACGACGGCATGACCCGTGTCTTCACGCTGCTCGGGAAACGATGGACGGGTCTCGTCGTCGCGGTCCTGATGCCGCACCCCGTCCACTTCGCCGATCTGCGCAGGGCGATCCCCGGCATCAGCGAGCGGATGCTCTCGGACCGGCTCACCGAACTCGGCGCGGCCGGGCTTGTCGTGCGCAATGTCGACGAGGGCCCACCGCTGCGTGTCTGCTACGCCCTGACGGAGGCGGGCGCGGCGCTGGAACCGGCCCTCAAGGAGCTGGGGTCCTGGGCGGAGAGGTACCTGCCGGAGGGCGGGCCCTGCCGGGCGAAGCCGCGACAGCGGACCGGGCTGTGACGCGACGCGCCTGAGCCGGCCTCGCGCCGCCGAAGTGACCGATTCATCGCGCCCGAGCCGGCTTTCCCGCCGCCGAAGTGCCGAGTCGCTCACCGTGCCGAGCCAGTCGTGCGGTGCCGCCCATGTGAGCGGGCCGCTTGCTGTACCGGGTCGGCTGCTGTACCCGGTTGCTCGCTGTGCGGGCCGGCTGCTGTACAGGGGCGCTCGCTGTGCCGGGCCGGCTGCTGTGCCGGGGCACTTTCTGTGCCGGGCCGGCTGCCGTGCCGAGCCCGCCGTGCCCTGCCGCTGACGTGCTTGAGACGTGCGTGGTGCGGCAGTTGAGACGCCGCCGGTCGAACGGTGTGCACGGCTGCCTTCCCGGGCCCTGTGGAGTTGTCCACAGGGCCTGACGCGTTTTCCCGGCCGGCTGTACGGTCAGCACGAATTGATGTTCGTGCGCGGGGGAGGCGGTCGTGATGGCCGAGGTCGGTACAGCGGGGGCGGAGCGGCAGACGGCGCCGGCGCCGACGGGAAGGGCAGGGCTGGTCGAGCTGGCCGGTCCGGTAGGTCAGGACAACGGCGGCGGGCAGGACGGGAACGCGTCCGTGCCGGAGCCCGCGCGGACGCCGTCCCCCGAGGACGGGCGGACGGCCGAGGCGTTCGGGGTCCGGGGCTTCGCGGTTCCGGGGTTCGCCGCCTGGCCGGTGAAGGACTCGCCCAAGGAAGAGGGGAAGGCCCTGCGCGGCCGGGTCCCGCGCGCGGCGCACGCCGAACTGCTGGTCGACGCCGACCGGCCGGACGCCGTGACCGCGGTCGAGGAGTCCAACCGGGGCCGGATCCCCGGGCTCACCCCGATACGGGTCGGCAGGATGGCGGCCACACCCTTCGCGTTCCTGCGCGGCAGCGCCGGCCTCATGGCGTACGACCTCGCCCGCACGCCGATGACCGGGATCAGCGCCCAGATCTGCGGCGACGCCCACGCGGCGAACTTCGGCCTGTACGGAGACGCGCGCGGTGGCCTGGTCATCGACCTGAACGACTTCGACGAGACGGTGCGCGGCCCCTGGGAGTGGGACCTCAAGCGGCTCGCCACCTCGCTCGTGCTCGCGGGCCGGGAGGCCGGCGCCGACGAGGACACCTGCCGCGATGCCGCGCGCGACTGTGTGGGCGCGTACCGCCGCACCATGCGCCTGCTGGCCAAACTGCCGGTGCTGGACGCCTGGAACGCCATCGCGGACGAGGAACTCGTCTCGCACACCGACGCCCATGACCTCCTCGGCACTCTGGAGCGGGTCTCCGAGAAGGCGCGGGCCAACACCAGCGGACGGTTCGCCGCCAGGTCGACCGAGGCCGTGGACGGCGGTGGCCGTCGCTTCGTCGACGCGGCACCCGTGCTGCGCCGCGTTCCCGACGCGGAGGCGGCCGCGGTCGCGGCGTCCCTGGAGCACTATCTGACGACGGTCTCCGAGGACCGCCTTCCCCTGCTCGCCCGCTACGCGGTGCACGACGTCGCCTTCCGCGTCGTCGGCACCGGCAGCGTCGGTACCCGCTCGTACGTCGTGCTGCTCCTGGACCACCGCGGCGAAGCCCTGGTCCTCCAGGTCAAGGAGGCCCGCGCCTCGGCGCTGCTCCCGCACCTGGCGACCATCGGCCATCCGTTGCCCGAGGCGGCCCACGAGGGTCGCCGAGTCGTCCTCGGCCAGAAGCGCATGCAGGTGGTCAGCGACATCCTTCTCGGCTGGACCTCGGTCGACGGTCTCCCCTACCAGGTCCGTCAGTTCCGCAACCGCAAGGGCAGTGTCGACCCCGCCGCGCTGCCCGCCGACCACATCGACGACTACGGCCGCATGACCGGTGCCCTGCTGGCGCGCGCCCACAGCCACAGCGCGGACCCGCGCCTGATAGCCGGGTACTGCGGCAAGAACGAGGAGCTGGACGAGGCCGTCGCCTCCTTCGCCGTCGCCTACGCGGACCGCACGGAGGCGGACCACGCGGCCCTGACGGCGGCGGTCCGAAGCGGACGGATCGCTTCCGAACCGGGGGTGTGACGAATCGCTTCCGAACCGGAGGTGTGACGGATCGCTCCTGACCGGGGGCGTGGGGGAGAGCCGCTGCCGGCTGTCGCTGCCGGCCGCCGCTGCCCCAGGCTGTCGGCCGCCGCTGTCCGTCGCTGCCCGGTCGTCCGGTGCCCGTCGCCGCCTATGCCTGCCGGTTCCGCTCTCGGTGCGGGTGCGGGTGCGGGTGACGGTGCGGGTGCGCCGACGCCGGTTCCGATGCCGGAACCGGCGATCGGGATGATCGGGGTGGTTGGGGGCATTGGGGTCGTTGTGGCCGGTCAGGTGGCTGTAGGGGCGGGGAAGGCAGTGAGACCCGGGGGAGTGTGGCCTACGCTGGTCGGGTGACGACCCCGGAAGCCGATCAGAGCCAGTCCGAGCCCGCCTTCGAGGGGGGCCGGGAACACTCCGGTGCCCCGGAGGGCGAGACTCCCCAAGCCTCCCCCGGCGACGACGGCCGCCTCACGGACGCGGAGGGCGCGGACGCCCCTTCCGGGGTGCAGGGCGAGGGGCAGACCGAGGATCGGGCCGATGCGGGGCAGAGCCCGGCTCAGGCCGCGGAGGACCGGCCCGAGGCCCGTCTGGAGCGGGCTGTGCGAGCGGCCGAGCAGGCGTTGATCGAGTTCGAGATCGCCGTGGAGACCTTCCGCGTCGAGGTCGACAACTTCTCCCGGCTGCATCACCAGAAGCTCGGTCCCATGTACTCCCGGCTCGACGAACTGGACGCCCAGATCGCCGAGGCGCGTGCCGCGCTCACCGGTGACCCGGAGGACATATTCAAGGCGCACGAGGCACGGGCGCGGGTCATGCCCATGCCCGGTGTCGAGGAGCTGTTCCACGGCTGGATGGACTCGGACGGACTGTTTCCCGAGGCTGTGGCCATGCTCACGGACCAGCCCGTACGGCCTCCGCAGCGTGTGCGTCCGAGCGAGGAGGCCCGCAAGCTCTTCCGTGAGCTGGTCCGCAAGGCCCACCCGGATCTCGCGCAGGACGACGACGAGCGCAAGCGGCGTGACGATTTCATCGCCCGCGTGAACACCGCGTACGCCAGGGGCGACGAGGCGTTGCTGCGGGAGCTGGCCGCGGAGTGGGCCGCGGGTCCCGCGCCCGAGGAGTGGAAGCCGAGCCGCAGCGAGGAGCTCTACGCCCGGCTCGAATGGCTTTCCCAGCGCAAGGAGATGCTCACTCTCGTCGCGCGCGAGCTGGAGGAGAGCGCCATCGGCGCCATGCTCAAGATGGCCCCGGAAGACCCGGACCGCCTTCTGGAGGAGATCGCCGAACAACTGCTGACGCAGGTCGGCGAGCGTGAGCACGAACTGGCGACGCTGATCGCCCAGGGTCCCTGAGCTTCATCGGCGCGGTCGGGTAGCGTCGGAGGCATGAGTTTCGGAGCTGGTGTGCCCACGGTCGGGGTCGACAATCTCGCGGTCGACGACTTCCTGCTGGACGTCCGGGAGGACGACGAGTGGGAGGCGGGCCATGCCCAGGGGGCACTGCACATTCCCATGAGCGACTTCGTCGCCCGGTTCGGCGAGCTGACCGAGGCGGCCCCGCAGGACGGCCGGGTCAACGTGATCTGCCGCTCCGGCGGCCGTTCGGCCCAGGTCACCATGTATCTGGTCCAGCAGGGCATCGACGCCGCGAATGTCGAGGGCGGCATGCAGATCTGGGAGGCCGCCGGCCGCCCGGTCGTGAACGCCAAGGGCGAGCCCGGCTTCGTGCTGTAGCCCGGGCCCGCCGACCGCGGGAAATACCGGGTTCTGTCTGAGGCCCGGGCGCAGCCACTCCGGGCAGTGTCTGCGGTCCAGGTCCGTTCCCCCGGGGACGTCCGGAGGCTGGGGTCTGTCACCCGAGGGAATGTGCTGCCAGCAGGTCGCCCAGGGCTTCCTCGTGTGCCGCCGCCGGGCCGAGCGAGAGTTCCAGCTGCTTGGCCCAGGCGTGGTACCGGTGCAGCGCGTACTCGGTGTCGGCGCCGAATCCACCGTGCAGATGCTGCGCGGTCTGCACGACCCGGCGTACCCCTTCGGACGCCCAGATCTTGGCGACGGCGACATCACCGGCGGCCGGGAGCGGGCCGTCGGCGCCCGTGCTGATCCGCCACGCGGCCTGCCAGAGAGTGGCCTCCATGGCGCGCAGGTCGATGTAGCGGTCGGCGGCCTGGACGGCGACCGCCTGGAACGTGGCCACGGGGAACCCGAACTGCTCCCGCTTGCTCGTGTACGCGCTCGTCATCCGGAGCACCTCCTCTCCGAGCCCGAGGGCCAGCGCACACGTGCCGGTGGCCAGCAGGGCGCGCAGCCACTCCCACGCCCCCGGCGCGTCGATGACATCCCGGGCGGCGATCCGCGTGGACCGCAACCGCAGCTCGCCGAGCCGTTCACCGGTCGTGGAGATCTGCTCGGCGAGCACGGCCCCCTCGTGGTCGCGGGGGACCAGCGCGAGGACGGTCCGGTCGGCGTCCGTGTGAGCGGGCACGAGGGCGAAGTCGGCGTCGCAGGCCCAGGGGATCGCCGTCTGCACGCCGTCCAGGACCCACCCCGCGCCGTCCCGCCGTGCGGTCACGGCGCGTTCGGCCGGGTCGTGACCGGTCCGGCCGTTGGCGGCGACGGTCAGCACGCGTTCGCCCCGGCCGGCCCGTGCCGGCAGTTCCGCCCTCAACTCCTCGCCGCCGAAGCGGCGTACGGCAGCCGCCGCCGCGCTGTTCTCCAGCAGCGGTACCCGTGCCAGCACCTTCGCCGACTCCCGCAGCAGCAGGCAGAGCGCGATGGCGTCGAGGCCCGCCCCGCCGGCCTCCTCGTCGAGCAGCAGGCTCAGCAGGTCCGCGTCGGCGAGCCTCGCCCACAAGGGCCGGTCGAAGTCCTCGGCGACGGCACCCGCGGTGAGCGCGGGACTGGGTACCCCGTCGGGAGAGACCCCGGCGAACACCCCCCGCGCCGCCTCGGCCGCCGCCTGCTGCTCCTCGGTGAAGGTGAAGTCCACGATCCCGTCCTCCCGCGCACGCACCGGATCAACGACCAGACGGAAAGCCTGATCTGACGGTGCGTCAAGATAGAACAGGTTCTACGAGAAGGGAACGGCCGACGATCGGCCACTCCTTCTCAGCGGTCGAAGTCCAACTCGACCTTCTCCGTGGCGGGATGAGACTGACAGGCCAGTACGTACCCGGCCTCCGTCTCCTCCGGTTCCAGCGCGAAGTTGCGGTCCATCCGCACTTCGCCCGAGACGAGGAACGCCCGGCAGGTGCCGCACACGCCGCCCTTGCAGGCGTAGGGAGCGTCCGGTCGGTTGCGAAGGACCGCGTCCAGCAGCGACTCGCCGGCCTGGACGGGCCAGGTGCCGCCGCGTCCGTCGAGCCGTGCGGTGACCGTGCTGTGCGCGGGTGCCGCTACGGAGGAAGGAGTCGTGGTGGCGGCGTCCACGTGGAAGATCTCCTCGTGGACGCGCGTCCGGGACACCCCGAGCCCGCGCAGCGCCCGCTCGGCGCCCTGGACGAGCCCCATCGGCCCGCACAGGAACCATCCCGCCACCCGGTCCACGGGCAGCAGCGCCGGAAGCAGCCCGGTCAGCCGCTCCTGGTCGAGCCGACCGGACGGCAGCCCGGCCTGCTGTTCCTCCCGGGAGAGGACCGTCACCAGCTGGAACCGCTGCGGATAGCGGTCCTTGAGGTCGGCGACCTCCTCCAGGAACATCGTCGAGGCCGACGTACGGTCGCTGCGGACCAGGCAGAAGCGCGCGTCCGGCTCCCGCGCCAGCAGGGTCGAGGCGATCGACAGCACCGGGGTGATGCCGCTGCCGCCCACCACCGCCGCGTACAGGCCGGGCGTGGGTTCCAGGGTGAAGCGTCCCGCCGGGATCATCACCTCCACCGCGTCGCCGACGGCGATCTCCTTGAGCGCGTACGTCGAGAACGCGCCTCCGTCGACCAGGCGCACGCCGACCCTCAGGGTGCGCGGCGCCTCGCCGTCGGGGGAGGGCGCCGGCGAGCAGATGGAGTACGTGCGGCGGATCTCCGTGCCGTCGGCCGTGCGGCGCAGTGCCAGATGCTGGCCGGCGGCATGCCGGTAGTCCTCGCGCAGTTCCGCGGGCACCGCGAAGGTCAGGGCCACGGAGTCGTCGGTGATCCGGTCGACCGCGGCCACCGTGAGCGGGTGGAAGCGGGCCATCACAACTCCTTGAAGTGGTCGAACGGTTCGCGGCAGGACAGACAGCGGCGCAGCGCCTTGCACGCGGTGGAGGAGAAGCGGCTGAGCAGTTCGGTGTCGGCCGATCCGCAGGCCGGGCAGCGGACGGGCTCCAGCTCCGGTTCCGCGCCGGCCGTCCGGGTCGGTCCCAGGTCGAGGGTCACCGGCCCGGCGGGACGATCGCCGCGTGGCGGAGCAATCCCGAACTCCCGCAGTTTGCGGCGGCCTTCGTCCGAGATGTCGTCGGTCGACCAGGCGGGGCTGAGCACCGTGCGCACGGAGACCTCGCGCATGCCGTGCTCGTGGAGCACCCGCTCGATGTCCGTGGACATGGCCTCGACGGCCGGGCAGCCGGTGTAGGTCGGGGTCAGCTCGACCTCGACGCTGTCCGTGCCGCGGAGGTGGACGGCGCGCAGGACACCGAGGTCGTCCAGGGTGAGAACGGGCAGTTCGGGGTCGAGCACGGAGCCGGCCAGCCTGCGCAGTTCCTCCTCCAGGGCGGTGGTCGTCACCATGACGCCCCCGGGTGGCTGCGGTGCAGGTGCTGCATCTCGGCGAGCATCCGCCCGAAGGACTCGGTGTGCAGGCCCTGGCGTCCGGCGCCGGCCGTCCAGGCCCCGGTCCGCGGGCCTTCGGGGACGGTCAGTGTGGCCCGGCGCAGCGTGGCTTCCACGGACTCCGTCCAGGCGGCCCGGAGGCCGTCCCAGTCGAGGTCGACGCCGTCGAGCGGCTGGAACATCTCGCCGGTGAAGCGCCACAGCGCCTGGCACGCCCGGCTCATCCGCTCGTGGCTCTCGTCCGTGCCGTCGCCGAGGCGCACGGTCCACTGCTCGGCGTGGTCCTGGTGGTAGGCGACCTCCTTGACGGCCTTGGCGGCCAGGGGAGCGAACTCGCTCTCCCCGGATGCCAGTTGCGCGTAGAGAAGCCGCTGGTAGGTCGAGAAGTAGAGCTGCCGGGCGATGGTGTGCGCGAAGTCGCCGTTCGGCTGCTCGACGAGCTGGAGGTTGCGGAAGGCGCGCTCCTCGCGGAGATACGCCAGTTCGTCCTCGTCACCGGCCATGGACAGCAGCACCCGGGCCTGGCCGAGCAGGTCCAGGGCGATGTTGGCCAGGGCGAGCTCCTCCTCGAGGACGGGCGCGTGACCGGCCCACTCCCCCAGCCGGTGCGAGAGCACCAGGGCGTCGTCGCCGAGGGCCAGGGCGGCCGCGGTGTTCACGGTGAGCGTCACAGGTGCTTCACCCCTTCCGGGATCTCGTAGAAGGTCGGGTGCCGGTAGGGCTTGTCGGCGGACGGCTCGAAGAACGGGTCCTTCTCGTCGGGGGAGGAGGCCGTGACGGCGGCGGACGGGACGACCCAGATCGAGACGCCCTCACCGCGGCGCGTGTACAGGTCGCGGGCGTTGCGCAGCGCCAGCTCGGCGTCCGGGGCGTGCAGGCTGCCGGCGTGGGTGTGCGAGAGCCCGCGGCGCGAGCGCACGAAGACCTCCCACAGCGGCCAGTCGGTGTTCGTCATGCTCGGATCGCTCCTGTCTCGCCGGTCGTGCTCGCGGAGCCGCCGGTCCCGCTCGTGTGCTTGTCGGCGTACGCCGCGGCCGCCTCCCGTACCCACGCGCCCTCCTCGTGGGCGCGCCGGCGCTGGGTGATCCGCTGGTCGTTGCACGGGCCGTTGCCCTTGAGGACGTCCCAGAACTCCGTCCAGTCGATGGCGCCGAAGTCGTGGTGCCCCCGCTCCTCGTTCCACACGAGGTCGGGGTCGGGCAGGGTCAGGCCGAGGGACTCGGCCTGGGGGACGGCGATGTCGACGAAGCGCTGGCGCAGCTCGTCGTTCGAATGGCGCTTGATCTTCCACGCCATCGACTGGGCGGAGTGCGAGGACTCGTCGTCGGGCGGGCCGAACATCATCAGGGAGGGCCACCACCAGCGGTCGACCGCGTCCTGCGCCATCGCGTGCTGCTCGGGGGTGCCCTGGCTCAGGGCCAGCAGCAGTTCGTACCCCTGGCGCTGGTGGAAGGACTCCTCCTTGCACACGCGGACCATGGCACGCGCGTACGGGCCGTACGAGCAGCGGCACAGGGGGACCTGGTTGGTGATCGCCGCGCCGTCCACGAGCCAGCCGATGGCGCCGACGTCCGCCCAGGTCAGCGTCGGGTAGTTGAAGATCGACGAATACTTCTGGCGGCCGGAGTGCAGCTTGTCCAGCAGTTCGTCGCGGCCGACGCCGAGCGTCTCGGCCGCGCTGTACAGGTAGAGCCCGTGTCCTGCCTCGTCCTGGACCTTCGCCATCAGGATCGCCTTGCGGCGCAGTGAGGGCGCGCGCGTGATCCAGTTGGCCTCCGGCTGCATGCCGATGATCTCGGAGTGGGCGTGCTGCGCGATCTGGCGGACCAGGGTGGAGCGGTAGGCGTCGGGCATCCAGTCGCGGGGCTCGATGCGTTCGTCGGCCGCCACCGCGGCGTCGAAGACGACCTCGTACGCCGCTGTGCGCGCCGCTTCGTCGGCGGCTTCGTCCGCTTGTGTGCGGGCCGTGTGGTGCGCTGATGCTGTCGCCATGCGGTCCCCCTCGACCTCTCGCTCCCGACCGACCGATCGTTCGGTCCATTCGCAACAATGGTCGGCCGAGCGCCGTACGGTGTCAACCGCTGTGGATAACCTCATGCGCTTCTGCGTGGCCGTTGTGACCCGTGGGACTGTGCCGGAGGCCCGGCGCTGAGTACGGTTCGCTTGCGAACGTCGTGGCGCGGTACGACGCGGCGGTACGGTGCCCGCAGTCCGGCGGCCGGAAGTCGGATTCGGGATCGTGAATCGGGGCGGGATGGACGCGAGGGACGAGGGCTCTGAGCGGGAGCCGGGGTCGGTCGCGCCCGAGGGGGGCGCGCCCGGCGGTGTCATCGGCGGTACGGCGCTGCCCGGCCCGCGGCCGGCCGGCGAACCTGTGACCGGCGAGCGGCCCGCAGACGATTCGCCGGCCGGGGCGGAGGCTTCCCCGGAACCCGGGGCCGGCGCGGCCGAGGCCATCAGGTCCGAGGCGGGATCTCGGCCGGAGCCCGAGGCGGCGTCTCGGCCGGAGCCCGAGGCGAGCGCCTTCCCGGAGTGTCCCGAAGCGGCCGGTTGTCCGGAAGGCGCGGCTCCCGTGGGCCTCGCGGCCCTGTCTCTGCGCCATCAGATCGCCGCCGCCCTGGCCCTGGCCGTCGTCGCCGTCGTCGCCTGTGTGCACCTCGGCATGGTCTTCCTGCACGTCGCGCCGTCGAACACGGTGACGAAGCAGCACGGCCGCGCGATCGACCAATGGATCTACCCCGAGTTCGAGCAGAACTGGAAGCTCTTCGCCCCCAACCCGTTGCAGCAGGACATCGTGGTCCAGGTCCGCGCCCTGGTCCGCGCGAAGGACGGCACCAGCCGCGAGACCGGCTGGTACGACCTGTCGGCGCTCGACGGCCTGGCCATCGACAGCAATCCGCTGCCGAGCCATACCCAGCAGAACGAACTGCGCCGCGCCTGGGACTTCTACGTCGGTACGCACGACGGCGAGAACCGCCCCGTGGGCCTGCGCGGCGACCTCTCGGAGCACTATCTGCGCCGTATCGGTGTGCTGCGTCTCGACCGTGAGCACGCGGGCGGCGAGGGCGCGGTCGTCGAACGCCTCCAGTTCCGCTCCCTGACCACCGACGTGCCGCCTCCGCGGTGGAGCGGCGAGAAGGTCTCCGACCGGCCCGTCGTCCGGGAGCTGCCCTGGTGGGCCGTTCCCGGGAGCGACCGCACGGACGGGCTGACGGAGGCGAGTGCCCGATGAACCCATCCGCTCCGACGATCGCGCGCGGCATCGCCCGGGTCACCGAGTCCGCCCTCGGCCCGTACCAGAGCGCCGTGATCCGTATCGGCTTCGCCGCCACCTGGCTGCTGTTCCTGCTGCGCGAGTACCCCCACCGCCAGGAGATGTACGGGCCCGACGCGCCCTGGAGCTGGGACCTCGCCCGGCAGCTCGTGGCGAGCAACCACGCCTTCACGGTCCTGCTGTGGTCCGACAGCCAGGTGTGGTTCGAGACGGTCTACGCCGTCGCCGTGCTCTCCGGCGCCCTGCTGCTGGTGGGATGGCGGACCCGCGCGGTGTCCGTGGTCTTCATGATCGGCGTGCTGTCCCTGCAGAACCGCAGTGTCTTCATCGGGGACGGCGGGGACAACGTCCTCCACCTGATGGCGATCTACCTGGTGTTCACCCGCTGCGCCCAGGTGTGGTCCCTCGACACCCGGCGGGACCGCCTCGACCGCGAGGCACGCGCGCGGGGCGAGGGGCCCGAGCCCGGCCGAGCGGGCCCCGTGCTGTGGGCGGGGCTCGGGATCGTGCTGGCGGTGGCGACGGGCGCGGGACGGATCGACGGGGGTGCGCTGGGCGGCTGGCTCACCGTCCTCTGGGGGCTGTGGGCGGTGCAGGCCCTGTGGTGGGCCGTCGGCCGCTTCGCCCGCACCGCGGAGCCGCGCGTCCTGCTGGACGTCGTCGCCAACCTCGTCCACAACGCCGCTCTGATGACCATCATGGCCGAGGCGTGTCTGATCTACGCGACCGCGGGCTGGTACAAGATCCAGGGCTCGCGCTGGCAGGACGGCACCGCGGTCTATTACCCGCTTCACCTGGAGTCCTTCTCCCCGTGGCCGGCGCTGTCCGACCTGATGTCCGCGCACGGGGGGATCGTGATGCTCGTGACGTACGGGACGGTCGTCGTGCAGGTCGCCTTCCCCTTCACCCTGTTCAACCGGCGGGTCAAGAACGTCCTGCTGGCGGTCATGATGACCGAGCACGCCGTGATCGCCGTGGTCCTCGGGCTGCCGTTCTTCTCGCTCGCGATGATCGCCGCGGACGCCGTGTTCCTGCCCACGTCCTTCCTGCGGCGCCTGGGCGGACAGGTGGCACGCGCGCGTGACCGGCTGTTTCCCGGCAGAGGCCCCACGGTGCCGGGGCCGCGGGAGGCCGAACCGGGCGTTCCGGGGGAGCCCGGGCACACGCACGTAGGCTTCACCGCATGAACGACCCGGTACGTGTCTGGCGCCAGCTCCGCGACGACTCCGTCCTGCTCGACGGCTTCCACGCCCTCAAGCACGCGGTGCGCTTCGGAGCACGTGTCCCGGTCGCCGTCACGACCGACCGGGCCGCGGTCCTCGACCTGGCCGGCGAACTCGCCCCCGACGTACGCGCCGCTCTCGACGAGCTGCTGACCGAGGTCCCGGAGACGGCGTTCACCGACCTCGTGCCACGACCGCATCCCACCTCGGTGGCGGCTCTCGCCGTACGGCCCTCCCGTGCCGCCAACCTGGAGAGGCTGGCCCGCACGCCGCGCACCGCGCCCGTGGTCGTCCTCGACAATCCGCGCAACCTCGGCAACGCGGGGGCGGTGATCCGGCTCGCGGCGGGCTTCGGCGCGACCGGGGTGGTCACGACGGGCACGCTCGACCCCTGGCACCCCACGGTCGTACGCGGCGGGGCCGGTCTGCACTTCGCGACCGCTGTGGAGCGGCTGGCGGTGGACGAACTGCCGGCAGGCCCGTTGTTCGCGCTCGATCCCGAGGGCGAGGACATCCGGGGGACGAAGCTTCCCGACGACGCCCTGCTCGCCTTCGGCTCGGAGCGCAGCGGGCTGTCCGCCGAACTGCGCTCCCGGGCCGACCACCTGGTCTCGCTGCCGATGCGTCCCCAGGTCTCCAGCTACAACCTCGCGACCAGTGTGGCCATGACGCTGTTCCACTGGAGCGCCACCGGGGACGCACCGGCGTAGACGCCCGAAAGGCGTCGGGGCTCACGCCTCCCGGCGTACCTCGATCACCCGGAAGCGGTTCGCCACGAACGCCCCGTCGCACAGCGCCGCGTTGGCCGCGGCGTTGCCGCCCGAGCCGTGGAAGTCCGAGAACGCGGCCGTCTGGTTGACGTAGACCCCGCCCGTGAGGTTCAGGGAGAGCTGGGCGCACTCCTCCAGGCAGGCCTCCTGCACCTCGCGCTCGAACGCCTCGTCGGTGGTGTAGGCGCCGACGGTCATCGCGCCCTTGTCCCGGGTGGTGCGCCGCAGGAGCTCCACGGCCTCGGCGGCCGAGTCGACCGCGACGGCGAAGGACACCGGACCGAAGCACTCGCTCAGGTAGGCGGCCTCGTCGTCGTTCCCGGCGTTCTCCCAGTACTTGCGCGCGCCGTCGAGCTTCACGATCAGCGGTGAGCGCACGACGGCACCCGGGAACTCCGGGTTGTCGATCTGCCGTGAGGGCAGGGCCACTTCGCCGAGTCCGGCGGCGGCCTCCAGGCGGGCCTTCACGTCCGGGTTCACGATGGCGCCGAGCAGCGCGTTCGCGCGGGCGTCGTCGCCGAGGAGCCCGCCGACCGACTTCGCGAGGTCGGCCACCACCTCGTCGTAGGACTTGTGGCCCTCGTCCGTGGAGATGCCGTCGCGCGGGATCAGCAGGTTCTGCGGGGTGGTGCACATCTGGCCGCTGTAGAGCGACAGGGAGAACGCCAGGTTGGACAGCATCCCCTTGTAGTCGGCGGCCGACTCCACGATCACCGTGTTGACGCCGGCCTTCTCCGTGTAGACCTGCGCCTGGCGGGCGTTGGCCTCCAGCCAGTCGCCGAAGCCGGTGGAGCCCGTGTAGTCGATGATGCGGATCTCGGGGCGGGTGGCCAGCGTCTTCGCGATGCCCTCGCCGGGACGCTCGGCGGCCAGCGCCACCAGGTTCGGGTCGAAGCCCGCCTGACCGAGCACCTCGCGTGCGACCTGCACGGTCAGCGCGAGGGGGAGCACCGCGCGCGGGTGGGGCTTCACCAGGACGGCGTTGCCCGTGGCCAGCGAGGCGAACAGGCCCGGATAGCCGTTCCACGTCGGGAAGGTGTTGCAGCCGATCATCAGCGCGATGCCGCGCGGGACGGGCGTGAACTGCTTGGTGAGCGCTAGCGGATCGCGCTTGCCCTGGGGCTTGCTCCACTCCGCGGTGTCGGGCGTGCGGACCTGCTCCACGTAGGCGTAGGCCACCGCCTCCAGGCCGCGGTCCTGCGCGTGCGGGCCGCCCGCCTGGAACGCCATCATGAAGGCCTGGCCACTGGTGTGCATGACCGCGTGCGCGAACTCGTGGGTGCGGTCGCTGATCCGCTTGAGGATCTCCAGACAGACCACCGCGCGGATCTCGGCGCCCGCGTCGCGCCAGGCGCGCTGCCCCGCGCGCATGGCGGGCAGCAGGGTGTCGATGTCCGCGTGCGGGTACGTGACACCCAGCTCGATGCCGTACGGCGACACCTCGCCCCCGACCCAGTCGTCCGTGCCGGGCTGGCCCAGGTCGAGGCGGGTGCCCAGGAGGGCGTCGAAGGCGGCTTTGCCCTCGGCCATGCCCAGGCTGCCGTGCTCGCCGTACGCCTTGGGGTGCTCGGGATGCGGGGACCAGTACGCGCGTGTGCGGATCGCTTCCAGCGCCTGATCCAGGGTGGGCCGGTGCTGGGAGATCAACTGGTGCGCGGTGAGTTCGGCGGCCATCAAGGACCAACTCCTCGTCTCAAGAGCTCCTCGTCGAGCTCGCGAGCTGGGCAGGAAGGGACAGTCAGAGTTAGAGTAACCGAACGATCGGTCGGGACAAGGGGGTCCGCCGCATCTGTGGACTACGCCGTGCGGGAGGATCGCGCACATGACAGCACTCGACCTCAGCAGCCCCGTGGCAGTCGTCGGCACCGGCACCATGGGCCAGGGCATCGCCCAGGTCGCGCTGGTGGCGGGCCACCCCGTGCGGCTCTACGACGCCGCTCCCGGACGTGCCGCGGCCGCCGCCGAAGCGATCGGCGCCCGGCTCGACCGGCTCGTCGCGAAAGACCGGCTCACCGGCGCCGACCGGGATGCCGCGTGCGCCCGGCTCCAGCCGGCCGCGGACCTCGCCGACCTCGCGGACTGCGTGCTCGTCGTCGAGGCCGTGCTCGAAGAACTCGACGTCAAGCAGCGGCTGTTCAGCGAACTCGAGGACATCGTCGGGGACGACTGCCTGCTGGCCACCAACACCTCCTCGCTGTCCGTCACGGCCATCGGCGGCGCGCTGCGCAACCCGGGCCGGCTCGTCGGACTGCACTTCTTCAACCCGGCGCCGCTGCTGCCCCTCGTGGAGGTCGTCTCCGGGTTCGCGACCGACGTCTCCTCGGCCACGCGCGCGTACGAGACGGCCCGCGCCTGGGGCAAGACGCCGGTCGCCTGCGCGGACACGCCCGGTTTCATCGTCAACCGCATCGCGCGGCCCTTCTACGCCGAGGCCTTCGCGGTCCACGAGGCCCAGGCGGCCGACCCCGCCACCATCGACGCGGTCCTGCGCGAGTCCGGCGGTTTCCGGATGGGCGCGTTCGAGCTCACCGACCTGATCGGCCAGGACGTCAACGAGTCCGTCACGCACTCCGTGTGGCGGTCCTTCTTCCAGGACGTGCGCTTCACGCCCTCGCTCGCCCAGCGGCGACTCGTCGAGTCGGGCCGGCTCGGCCGCAAGGCGGGCCACGGCTGGTACGACTACGGGGACGGCGCCGAACCCGCCGAGCCGCACACGGCGGAGAAGGCGCAGCCGCCCGCGTACGTCGTCGCCGAGGGCGACCTGGGCCCCGCCGCCGACGTCCTCGCCCTGATCCGTGAGGCGGGCATCCAGGTCCGGGAGGACGAGGAGGACCACGGCACCCGCCTGGTGCTGCCGAGCGGCGGCCAGCTCGTCCTCGCCGACGGCCAGACCTCGGTCGAGTTCCGCGACGTCGTCTACTTCGACCTCGCGCTCGACTACCGCAAGGCCACCCGGATCGCCCTGTCGGCGTCCCAGGACACCGCTCCCCAGACGCTCTCCGAGGCCATCGGGCTCTTCCAGGCGCTGGGCAAGGACGTCAGTGTGATCGGGGACTGCCCCGGCATGATCGTCGCCCGCACGGTGGCCCGGATCGTCGACCTCGCGTACGACGCGGTCGCCAAGGGCGTGGCCACCGAGGAGGACATCGACACCGCGATGCGCCTCGGCGTCAACTACCCGCTCGGCCCCTTCGAGTGGAGCCGCAGGCTCGGCGTGAACTGGTCGTACGACGTCCTGGAGGAACTGCACGTGCGCGACGCCTCCGGCCGCTACGCCCCGTCGCTCGCGCTCTACCGCCACGCGTACGCCGGCGAGAAGCGGGAGGGCGGCCAGTGACCACCGTCAAGCGGGACACGTACACCCCCGAGACGCTGCTCTCCGTCGCCGTCCAGGTCTTCAACGAACGCGGCTACGACGGCACCTCCATGGAGCACCTCTCCAAGGCGGCCGGCATCTCCAAGTCGTCGATATACCACCATGTCTCGGGCAAGGAGGAACTGCTGCGGCGGGCGGTGAGCCGGGCGCTGGACGGCCTCTTCGAGATCCTCGGCGAGGAGCACGCGCGCGTGGGACGTGCCGTGGAGCGCCTGGAGTACGTGGTGCGGCGCATGGTCGAGGTGCTCACCTCCGAGCTGCCCTACGTGACGCTGCTCCTTCGGGTGCGCGGCAACACGGACACCGAGCGGTGGGCCCTCGAACGGCGCCGCGACTTCGACCACAGGGTCGCCGAGCTCCTGAAGGCCGCGGCCGCCGACGGGGACGTACGCGGCGACGTGGAGGTCCGGCTGGCGACCCGGCTGGTCTTCGGAATGATCAACTCGCTCGTGGAGTGGTACCGCCCCGACGCGCGGGGCATGGGCGCGCGGGAAGTGGCCGACGCCGTGGTGGTGCTGGTCTTCGGAGGGCTCCGGCGGGAGCTCTGAGGCCCGCGAAGGGCCGGAGGCGTCAGGCCTGCGGCTCCAGGTCCTCCTCCTCGAAGACCAGCAGTGTCCTGCTGCTGAGCACCTCCGGGATGGCCTGGAGCCGGGTGAGCACCAGTTCGCGCAACGCCCGGTTGTCCGGCGTGTGCACCAGCAGGAGCACGTCGAAGTCGCCGCCCACCAGAGCGATGTGCGAGGCCCCGGGCAGCACCCTCAGCCGCTCCCGCACCGTGCGCCAGGAGTTCTGCACGATCTTGAGGGTGATGTACGCCGAGGTGCCCTGCCCCGCGCGCTCGTGGTCGACGCGCGCCCCGAAGCCGCGGATCACACCGTCGTCGATGAGCCGGTTGATCCGCGCGTAGGCGTTGGCCCGCGAGACATGGACCCGTTCGGCCACGGACCGTATGGAGGCACGGCCGTCCGCCTGCAGCATCTGGAGGATGTCCTGGTCGATCGCGTCGAGCGGACGGGCGGGCGGCACGGAGGGTCCGGCCTCCGGCGGCTCGGCCATTTGTTCAGGTGCCATGTCCCCCCGCCTCCCTACCATGGACGTACTGCATCCATCTCAGGCCGCGCAGAACCGTTTGTCCACAGCCTGGCGGTGCCTGTAGCCAAAATGTGCCGACGACCGAACAATCGGTAGGTGAGGCGCATCACACCCGTGACGCGCCTGAAGCCGCTCCCACGAGGAGGTGCCGTCATGACGGTCATGGAGCAGCGAGGGGCCTACCGGCCCACGCCGCCGCCCGCCTGGCAGCCCCGCACCGACCCCGCGCCGTTGCTGCCCGACGCGCTGCCCCACCGCGTGCTCGGCACCGACGCGGCCGCCAAGGTCGATCCGGTCCTGCTGCGCCGTCTGCACACGGAACTGGTGCGTGGCCGCCGGTACAACGTCCAGGCCACCGCGCTCACCAAGCAGGGCCGTCTCGCCGTGTACCCGTCCAGCACCGGACAGGAGGCCTGCGAGGTCGCCGCCGCGCTCGTGCTGGAGGACCGCGACTGGCTCTTCCCCAGCTACCGCGACACCCTCGCCGCCGTCGCCCGCGGCCTCGACCCCGTCCAGGCCCTCACGCTCCTGCGCGGTGACTGGCACACGGGCTACGACCCGCACGAGCACCGGATCGCGCCCCTGTGCACCCCGCTCGCCACCCAGCTCCCGCACGCCGTGGGCCTCGCGCACGCCGCCCGCCTCAAGGGCGACGACGTGGTCGCGCTCGCCCTGGTCGGGGACGGCGGCACCAGCGAGGGCGACTTCCACGAAGCGCTGAACTTCGCCGCCGTGTGGCAGGCCCCGGTCGTCTTCCTCGTGCAGAACAACGGCTTCGCCATCTCCGTCCCGCTCGCCAAGCAGACCGCCGCCCCGTCGCTGGCCCACAAGGCCGTCGGCTACGGGATGCCGGGCCGTCTGGTCGACGGCAACGACGCGGTGGCCGTGCACCAGGTCCTGAGCGAGGCCATCGCCCACGCGCGCGCGGGCGGCGGTCCCACCCTCGTCGAGGCCGTGACGTACCGCATCGACGCCCACACCAACGCCGACGACGCCACCCGCTACCGAGGCGACGCCGAGGTCGAGACCTGGCGCGGCCACGACCCGGTCGCCCTGGTGGAGCGCGAGCTGACCGGGCGCGGCCTGCTCGACGAGGCGGCTCTCCAGGCGGTGCGCGACGACGCCGAGGTGATGGCCGCGGACCTGCGTGAGCGCATGAACCAGGACCCGGTGCTCAACCCCATGGACCTGTTCGCCCATGTGTACGCACACCCCACTCCTCAACTGCTTGAGCAGGAGAGCCAGCTGAGAGCGGAGCTGGACGCCGAGGCGGACGGCACGCTCGGAGCGGGCCCGCACGGCCCGGAAGGAGCCGGGCGATGACCACGGTTGCCCTCAAACCGGCCACCATGGCGCAGGCGCTCGGGCGCGCCCTGCGCGACGCCATGGCCGCCGACCCGGCCGTCCATGTCCTGGGCGAGGACGTCGGCACCCTCGGCGGCGTCTTCCGGGTCACCGACGGGCTCGCCAAGGAGTTCGGCGACGACCGCTGCACGGACACCCCGCTCGCCGAGGCGGGCATCCTCGGCGCGGCGGTCGGCATGGCCATGTACGGCCTGCGGCCGGTCGTGGAGATGCAGTTCGACGCGTTCGCCTACCCGGCGTTCGAGCAGCTGATCTCGCACGTGGCGAAGATGCGCAACCGCACGCGGGGCGCCATGCCCCTGCCCATCACGATCCGCGTCCCCTACGGCGGCGGCATCGGCGGCGTCGAGCACCACAGCGACTCCTCCGAGGCGTACTACATGGCGACCCCGGGCCTGCACGTCGTCATGCCCGCGACCGTGTCCGACGCCTACGGACTGCTGCGGGAGGCCATCGCCTCGGACGACCCGGTGATCTTCCTGGAGCCCAAGCGGCTGTACTGGTCGAAGGATTCCTGGAACCCGGACGAGCCGCCGGCCGTTGAGCCGATAGGCCGCGCGGTGGTGCGGCGCTCGGGCCGGAGCGCCACGCTGATCACCTACGGGCCGTCCGTGCCCGTCTGCCTCGAAGCCGCCGAGGCGGCGCGGGCCGAGGGCTGGGACCTCGAAGTCGTCGACCTGCGCTCGATGGTGCCGTTCGACGACGAGACGGTCGCGGCATCGGTGCGGCGGACCGGACGAGCGGTCGTCGTGCACGAGTCGGGCGGGTTCGGAGGACCGGGCGGGGAGATCGCGGCCCGCGTCACGGAGCGCTGCTTCCACCACCTGGAGGCGCCGGTGCTGCGCGTCGCCGGGTTCGACATCCCGTATCCGCCGCCGATGCTGGAGCGGCACCACCTGCCCGGCGTCGACCGGATCCTGGACGCCGTGGGACGTCTGCAATGGGAGGCGCAGGGCTGATGGCACAGGTGCTGGAGTTCAAGCTCCCCGACCTCGGGGAGGGGCTCACCGAGGCGGAGATCGTCCGCTGGCTGGTGGAGGTCGGTGACGTCGTCGCCGTCGACCAGCTCGTCGTCGAGGTCGAGACGGCCAAGGCGATGGTCGAGGTCCCCTGTCCCTACGGCGGTGTCGTCACCGCCCGCTTCGGCGAGGAGGGCACGGAACTGCCCGTGGGGGCACCGCTGCTGACCGTCGCCGTGGGCGCCCCCGCCGAGGACGGCGGGACCGGCGAGGACGAGCCGGGCGACGAGGGCTCCGGGAACGTGCTGGTGGGATACGGCACGGGAGCGCCCCCGGCGCGGCGCCGGAGGGTGCCCCCCTCCGGTGGTGCCGCCGCCGGCGGACATGCCGGGACACGGTCCCCGGCGGGCGCGGGTGCCTCGCCCGCCCGGCCCGCGCCGGCCCGCCCCGAACCCGTCGGTGCCGTACCGCCGGAGACGGCGCGTACCGCTCGCAACGGCGTCACCCCCTCACGGGGCGACGGCCCCGTGCCGGTCATCTCGCCCCTCGTGCGACGGCTCGCCCGGGAGAACGGCGTGGACCTGCGGGAGCTGGAGGGCTCCGGTCCCGAGGGACTCATCCTGCGGGCGGACGTCGAATACGCGCTGCGCGCGGCGGCGGCCGGCCGGCTGCGGTCCTCCGCCGCGCCGGAGTCGCACCGCACCGCGGCGCCCGGACCCGGTGCTCCCCTCACGGAGCCCGCGTACGACGGCCAGGCCGACCAGGTGACCTCGTACGCGGACATCGCGGCGGTGGTGCCCGGTGGGTCCGGCGTCTCCCGGGGCACGTTCCCGCAAGGTGCCCGTGTGCCCCTCCGGGGTGTCCGCGGTGCCGTCGCCGACAAGCTCTCGCGCAGCCGGCGCGAGATCCCGGACGCGACCTGCTGGGTGGACGCCGACGCGACGGAGCTCATGCAGGCGCGCAGGGCGATGAACGCGGCCGGCGGTCCGAAGATATCCCTGCTGGCACTGCTGGCCCGGATCTGCACCGCGGCGCTGGCCCGTTTCCCCGAGCTCAACTCGACGGTCGACATGGACGCCCGCGAGATCGTCCGGCTCGACCGGGTGCACCTGGGCTTCGCGGCCCAGACCGAGCGCGGGCTCGTCGTCCCCGTCGTGCGGGACGCGCACGGCCAGGACGCGGAGGGGCTGAGCGCGGAGTTCGGCCGGCTGACCGAGGCGGCCCGGACCGGGACGCTGACGCCCGCGGACCTCACGGGCGGCACCTTCACGCTGAACAACTACGGCGTGTTCGGCGTCGACGGCTCCACGCCGATCATCAACCACCCCGAGGCGGCCATGCTCGGCGTCGGCCGCATCATCCCCAAGCCCTGGGTCCACCAGGGCGAGCTGGCGGTGCGTCAGGTCGTCCAGCTCTCGCTCTCCTTCGACCACCGGGTCTGCGACGGCGGTACGGCGGGCGGCTTCCTGCGGTATGTGGCGGACTGCGTGGAACAGCCGGCGGTGCTGCTGCGCACTCTGTAGGACACGCGGTCCGGTCGGACCGGTCACTGTGCCGTGCCCCGGGGGGTGGCGCCGATTCCTCGGACGCCCATACTCGGGGCATGACCGCGTACGAGCCCGAGACCGGGCGACCCGGCGGCGCCGACCCGCGAGGCACCTCCGGTGCCGATGCCGGGTACGACGCCGTCGTGCTCGCGGGCGGTGCCGCCCGGCGGCTCGGCGGTGAGGACAAGCCCGGCGTGCGGGTGGGCGGCCGGACGCTGCTGGACAGGGTCCTGGCCGCGTGCGCCGATGCCACCCGCACGGTGGTCGTGGCCGGGCCCAGGCCCACGGCGCGTCCCGTGGAGTGGGCCCGCGAGGACCCGCCGGGCGGGGGACCGCTCGCCGCCCTGGACGCCGGGCTGCGTCACACCGCGGCGCCGTACGTCCTGGTGCTCTCGGCCGACCTGCCGTTCCTGGAGGAGAAGACGGTCCGGCGCCTGCTGGACACGCTTCGCGCCGACACCCTCCCCGAGCTCCCGGAAGCACCCCGCCCGGCCCGGGACGGGCATGCCACCGGCACCGAGGGCCCCGGCGCCCGTCCCGCCGGGCATGCCACCCGTACCGAGGGCCCCAGCACCGGTCACGTCGGGCACGGCGTCCGCACCGGCGGGTCCGGCGTCCGCCCCGACGGATCCGGCGTCCGGGCCGAAGACCCCGGCGCCCGTCACGACGGCCCCGGCACCCGTTCGGACGGTGTTCTTCTCACCGACTCCGACGGGCGGGATCAGCCCCTTGTCGCTGTCTACCGGGCCGACGCGCTGCGCCGCGAGCTGGGTGTGCTCGCCGCCACGCACGGGAGCCTCTCCGGACTGCCCCTCCGACGGCTCGTCGCGGCCCTCGGCCTCACACGCATCACCGACCCCGTCGCGTCCTTCGACTGCGACACCTGGGGTGACATCGCCGCCGCTCGAGCACGCATCAGGGAGCATGGGCACGTGCTGGATGAATGGATTTCCGCAGTCAAGGACGAACTGGGCATCGACCTGGACGTCGACACCGGCGGGCTGCTCGACCTGGCCCGCGACGCCGCGCACGGCGTCGCCAGGCCGGCCGCGCCGCTGACCACGTTCCTCGTCGGATACGCGGCCGCGCGGGCCGGCGGTGGACCGGAAGCGGTCGCCGAGGCCGCCCGCAAGGCCACCGCGCTCGCGCTCCGCTGGGCCGACGAGGACACCCCCGACGCCCGGCCGGACAGCGCGGCGCCCGCCGCCCCGGTCCCGCCCGCCACGCCCGCCACCGAGCCGGACGCCGGATGACCGCCGCCCGCTCCACCCGGGACAGCCAGGACGGCCAGGACACCGACGACTTCGACGTCGAGGAGGCGCTCGCCCTGGTCAAGGGCGCGGGTTCCCGCCCGTCCGGCGAGTCCGGCCGAGCGGAGCGTGCCGTCCCGGGCCCCCAGGGAGCCGACCCGGCAGCGGTCCCGTCGCCCGGCGCCCAGAACAGCGCCGAGGGCAAGCACGCCCGGCACCGGGCCACCCCGTGGCCGGAGGCCCGGGCCGTCGCCGAGCGGGCCGCCCGCTCGCTGTCCCGCCGTACCCCCGTCCCGGTCCCCCTCGACGCCTCCCTCGGCCTCGTCCTCGCCGCCCCCCTGCCCGCGCTCACCGACCTTCCCTCCTTCGACACCTCCGCCATGGACGGCTGGGCGGTCGCCGGACCCGGGCCCTGGGAGGTGCGGGAGGACGGCGTACTCGCCGGGCACGCGGAACCGGAGCGGCTCAGCGACGGCGAGGCGGTCCGGATCGCCACCGGGGCGCGAGTTCCGCGGGACGCGACGTCCGTCCTGCGCAGCGAGCACGGACGCCTCGACGACAAGGGCCGGCTGCACGCGGGCGTCGCTCAGGAGCCGGGTTCCGCCCGTTCCCGGGGAATCCTGGCGCTCGCACACGGGCAGGACATCCGCCCGCGAGGCCAGGAGTGCCGCAGCGGCGACCAGTTGCTGCCGCTCGGAGCCCTGGTCACCCCCGCCGTGCTGGGCCTCGCCGCGGCCGCCGGGTACGACACGCTCGCCGTCGTCCCCCGCCCGCGCGCCGAAGTTCTCATCCTCGGCGATGAGCTGCTCACCGAGGGACTTCCCCGGGAAGGACTCATCCGGGACGCACTCGGCCCCATGCTGCCGCCGTGGCTGCGGGCGCTGGGCGCCGAGGTCGTCGCGGTGCGCCGGATCGGCGACGACGCCAAGGCGTTGCACAAAGCGATCACCGGCTCCCGGGCCGACCTGATCGTCACCACAGGCGGCACCGCCGCCGGACCCGTCGACCATGTCCACCCCACCTTGCGCCGGATCGACGCCGAACTGCTGGTGGACGGCGTCAAGGTGCGGCCGGGGCACCCGATGCTGCTGGCCCGTATCCACGAGAACCAGCACCTCGTCGGTCTGCCCGGCAACCCCCTCGCGGCCGTCTCCGGACTGCTCACGCTCGCCGAGCCGATGCTGCGCACGCTGGCCGGCCGTATGGCCCCGGAGTCGTACACCCTGCCCCTCGGGGAGGCCGTGCAGGGGCATCCGTACGACACCCGGCTCATCCCCGTCTCGCTGCGCGGCGAGCGGGCCACGCCGCTGCACTACAACGGCCCGGCGATGCTGCGGGGCATCGCCGCCGCCGACGCGCTCGCGGTCGTACCGCCGGGCGGTGCGCGCGCCGGGCAGGAGCTGGAACTCATCGATCTGCCGTGGGCCGTCGCCGGGATCGACGCGTGCCTCGGCTGAGCCGGTCCGTGAGCGTGACCGGCATGGATCGGAGCGGGGAGTGTTTCACGTGAAACGTCAATACGTCGCTGGGTGCACCACAACGTCGCGCGCGTACTGCCTGATCAACGGGTAGGTACTGCCTGCCTGATCGAGATCACGCGGTCTTCGGCCTGGAGGCTGGCGGCTTCCGGGTCGGTGTAGTCGATGACCTTCTTCCGGCGGACGATGGCCACGACCAGGTCCTCGCACTCCCGAGGTGACCGGCCGACCTCATCCGCGGCCACGGGACGCTCCACCAGGTCGAGGCCCCGGCCGTAGGTCATCAGATTCTCAAGAGTGTCCGCGACATGGGGATGGGCCATGGACACACCGATGAGGCGTCCCGCGGAACTGGAGCTGGTGACGACCGTGTTGGCGCCGCTCTGCTTCAGCAAGGGCAGGTTCTCGTCCTCCCGTACGGCGGCGACGATGGTCGCGTGCTTGTTGAGTTGACGTGCGGTCAGCGTGACCAACGCCGCGGTGTCGTCGCCCTGTGGGGCGACGATCACCCGGGTGGCGTTGTGCAACTCGGCCTTTCGAAGGGTGTCCGACCGGGTTGCGTCACCGAGTACGGACACCAGCCCGTCACTGCTGGCGGCCTCCGTGGCCGCCCGTTCCGGGTCGACGACGACGATCTTGTCTTTGCGGATGCCCTGCGCCATGAGCGCTTCGATGGCGTGCCGGCCCTTGGTCCCGTAGCCGACGACGACCACGTGATCGCGCAGATGGGAACGCCAGCGGTGGACACGCACCTGTTGGCGGGTGCGCTCGGTGAGCACTTCGAGCGTGGTGCCGACCAGGATGATCAGGAAGAGGACGCGCAAGGGCGTGATGATGAAGATGTTGACGAGTCGAGCGGTGTCGCTGACCGGGGTGATGTCGCCGTATCCGGTGGTGGAGAGGGTGACGGTCGCGTAGTAGGCGGCATCGAGGAAGTCGACGCTGCCGTCGGAGTTGTCGTTGTAGCCGTCACGGTCGAGCCAGACCACAAGCGTCGTGACGAAGAGGATCAGCAGGGCCATGGCCAAGCGCCGCAGAACCTGCTGAAGGGGCGGCACGCTGCGCGCGACGGGCATGGTGATGGAGCGTCCGGCCTCGGCGTCGTCCAGGGCCTCGGCCCGCGACCGGTACCAGAGAGACCGGAAGATCGAGAACTTGTTCGTCCTGGCCGATGGACCGTTCTCGTCCTTCATCGATCGCCCCCTGTGACAGTGATCCGGTCAGACAACACGGTGACCATGGTCCACGACGAGACCACGCGCGACCCGCACCAACGGAATCCGGCACGTCGCCCGGGGCTTCGAGAGCCGTGCCGCTCGCGCCCGTGGGCTTCGCGTCCGTGCTGCCAGTAGCGTCGTACTTTCAGGAAAGCGCTGGAGGGCGGCCTTGAGGGATCACACCGTTGTTGTCGGCTTCGGGACCAAGGGGCGGTCGGCCGTCGAGACCGTCTGCGCGACCGGGCTCAGGAAGGAACAGGTCGTGGTCGTCGACCCGAGTCCCCGGGTGGTCGACGCGGCGACGGCCGAGGGGTACGCCGGAGTGATCGGGGACGCCACGCGCAGCGATGTGCTGATGCGGGCCGAGCTCCACAAGGCACGGCAGATCATCGTCGCCACCCAGCGGGACGACACCGCGGTCCTGGTCACCCTGACAGCGCGGCAGCTCAATCGCGGGGCGAAGATCGTCGCCGCCGTCCGCGAGGAGGAGAACGCGCCGCTGCTCCGGCAGTCCGGCGCCGACGCCGTCATCACCAGCGCCAGCGCGGCCGGCCGGCTGCTCGGTCTCTCCGTGCTCAGCCCCGCCGCCGGCATGGTGATGGAGGACCTGATCCATCAGGGCAGCGGGCTCGACGTCGTGGACCGGCCCGTCACGAAGGCCGAGGTCGGCCTCGGCGCCCGGGACACCACCGACCTCGTGGTCAGCGTCGTACGGGGGCATCGCGTGCTCGGATACGACGATCCGGACGTCGGCACACTGGAGTTGACGGACCGGCTGATCACGATCGTCCGGGTCACCCCGAGCGCCCGGACGACGCCGGACATCCCGCACCTGCCGTAGGAACAGGCGATACGAACGGGCGACATCGCGCAGGAGTAGCGTCCACCTCATGTACGCGATCACGATTCCCGAACCTGGTGGGCCCGAGGCGCTGGTGTGGGACGAGGTTCCCGATCCGGTGCCGGCCGAGGGCGAAGTGCTGGTCGAGGTGGTGGCCAGCGCCGTCAACCGCGCCGATCTGCTGCAGCGGCAGGGCCTGTACAACCCGCCGCCCGGAGCCTCCCGCTACCCCGGACTCGAATGCTCGGGGCGTATCGCCGCGGTCGGACCGGGCGTCCTCGGCTGGTCGGTCGGCGACGAGGTGTGCGCGCTCCTCGCGGGCGGCGGATACGCCCAGAAGGTCGCCGTGCCCGCCGGGCAGCTGCTCCCCGTTCCGGCGGGCCTGGACCTCCGGCAGGCGGCGGCGCTGCCCGAGGTGACCTGCACGGTCTGGTCGAACGTCTTCATGGTCTCCCACCTGCGCCCCGGCGAGACCCTGCTCGTGCACGGCGGCTCCAGCGGCATCGGCACCATGGCGATCCAGCTCGCGAAGGCCGTCGGCGCGAAGGTCGCGGTCACGGCGGGCACCAGGGAGAAGCTCGATTTCTGCGCGGAGCTGGGCGCGGACATCCTGATCAACTACCGCGAGCAGGACTTCGTCGAGGAGATCGAGCGGGCCACCTCGGGGGCCGGTGCCGACGTCATTCTCGACAACATGGGGGCCAAGTACCTCGACCCGAACGTGCGCGCCCTCGCCGTCAACGGACGGCTCGCCATCATCGGCATGCAGGGCGGCATCAAGGCGGAGCTGAACATCGCCGCTCTCCTGAACAAGCGTGCCGCCGTCAGTGCCACCTCGCTGCGGGCCCGGCCGCTCGGCGAGAAGGCGGCGATCGTGGCGGCCGTGCGTGAGCACGTGTGGCCGCTGATCGACTCCGGCCATGTCCGTCCCGTCGTCGACCGCGAGCTGCCCATGAGCGACGCGGCGGATGGGCACCGGGTGCTGGAGGAGAGCAGTCACATCGGAAAGGTGCTGCTCGTCGCCCCGCAGTGACCGATCCGGCCGCGTCGGCTGAGCGGCCCCGCAGTGACCGATCCGGCCGCGCCGGCTGAGCGGCCCCCAGGGACCGACCCGGCCGCAGTGGCTGAACGCCCCCTGGGGGTGGCTCAGCCACCGCGCGTCGCCGTTTCCCGGGGGTGGGCTCAGCCGCGCCGTACCCGCAGGCCCAGGAAGGCCATTCCCAGGCCCAGACCGATCAGGATCAGGCCGCTGCCCAGCGGCAGGAGGTCCAGATCGCCGCCGGGCGTGGAGCCGGGGCCCACGACACTCTGCTGGACGGGGGCAGCGTTGTCGCCTGAGGGGTCGGAGGCCTCGCTCGGCTCCGTGATCCCGGTGTCCGCGGCAGGGGCCGTGTCCTGGAGGTCCTGGCTGCCGGGGTCCTGGCTGTCCTGTCCGTCCGGGGTGCCCGGCTCCGTACGGCCGGGACGGTCACGTCCCTCCCCCGCGTAGCTGCCCGCACGGGACGGGTCCGCCGTAGGGGTGGGGCGGGCCGGATCGGAGGCCGTGGGGCCGGCCGCGTCCGAGGCCGTGGGCCCGTGCGCGGACGGGACGGGCGGGTTGGACCGTCCGGGGGACGGAGGCGGTGAGCCGGCCCCTGGACCGGACGGGGACGGCGTGGCGCCTCCTCCCGCGGACGGACCGGATGGAGTGGGTGAACCGGACGGACCCGACGGGGTGGGCGAACCGGCCGGGCCGGTGCCGCGGGGGGGCGGAGCCGATGAGGCGCCGGCTCGGGCGGACGGGACCCAGGAGGCGGTGTACGAGAGGTCCCCGGAGCGCGCCGGGCCGGGGGGAGCGAGGGCGCCCGGGCACGGCGGAGCGGCGTTCGCGAGCGGGCAGGGGCCGTTCAGCAGGGCGGCCGCGAGGAGCCCGGCCGTGGGCAGGGTGCGCAGCCATGGAGTCACGTCGGTGACCCCCTCCCGGAACGGTTCGCCAAGACGGGTGCCGTGATCGACGCAATCAGCCTCACATGACGTCGTGATCCCGGCATCTCGACCGAAAGTGACCTCATTCGCGCACTTCAGAGGCTGTGGAACCCCTTCCTGTCGCCAACTGGGCCGACGGAGGTGGTGGATCACCGTGTACGGGGGGCACCACCGTGATGGAGTACGTGGGTGCGAGAGAATGGCGGCATGGAGATGCCGAGGAACGAACGGTCGCCGGAGAACCCTCAGATCCTGGTCGTGGGCCAGGACGGAATGGCGCTCGGCGGCACCGGGGACGAGGACTCCCGCGAGATCCCGGTGACGGAGATGGTGGAACAGCCGGCCAAGGTGATGCGCATCGGCAGCATGATCAAGCAGCTGCTGGAGGAAGTGCGCGCAGCACCCCTGGACGAGGCCAGCAGGGTCCGCCTCAAGGAGATCCACGCCAGTTCCGTCAAGGAGCTGGAGGACGGTCTCGCTCCGGAGCTCGTGGAGGAACTGGAGCGACTCTCCTTGCCCTTCACGGACGAGGGGACTCCCAGCGACGCCGAACTGCGGATCGCGCAGGCTCAGTTGGTGGGCTGGCTGGAAGGGCTCTTCCACGGGATCCAGACGACCCTGTTCGCCCAGCAGATGGCGGCCAGGGCGCAGTTGGAGCAGATGCGTCGTGCCCTTCCGCCGGGTGTCGGCGGTCTGGAGGGCGACGAGGACCCCCGTACGGGAGGCCGTTCGGGCGGACCGTACCTGTAACCACGCGGGGTCGGGCGACGCCTCCGTCACCCCGGCGACGCGCGGTCACCCGACGGGAAGGGGCCCGGCACTCATGTGCCGGGCCCCTTCCCGATTCCGCCGCCCGAGCGCCGCGGTCACTCCGGCCGTCCTGAGCCTGAGCTCCGAGGACGCTAGGAGGGGTCGCCCGAGGACACCTTGAGCTCGATCTCGGGCATGTTCTTGGGGTCGACGTCGTCACCGGCGGAGGGGAACTGGTCCATGACCGTGTCCTCGCCGTACGTGTTCTCGTCCACGCGCGTGATCTTCATCTGCCAGCCGGCGGCCTGGAAGCAGGACTTCACCGAGCTGAGGTTCTTGAAGTGGAAGTCGGGGACCTCGATCTTCTTCGGGTCGTTGTACGACTCCGTCGGGTCCGTGCACTTCTCGGTGTCGATCTTCTTCGACGTGTCCGGACCCTTGTGCCCCTCGACCGCGGTGGGCGACGAGCTGGCGGTGCTGCCGCCGCCGCCCTTGTCGTCGTCGCTCCCGCCGTTCAGGACCAGCGCCGTGATCAGGCCGCCGACCGCCATGAGCGAGACCAGGACCGAGCCGACCACGACCGACTTGCTGCTCCTGCCGCCGCCCTGGCCGCCACCGGCGGGCTGGGGCGAGAGGTTGTACGGGGGAGGCGTGGAGGTGCCGTGCTGCCCGGCGTACGCGGAGGTCTGCGGCGGGGTCGGGTAACCGCCCTGCTGCGGGTAGCCGTACGCCGGGGCGGGGGTCGGTGTGCCGTACGGGCCGGGCTGGTACGGCGTCTGCACGGGGCCGGGCGCCGGGGTGCCCTGGTCGACCGGCGGGAACACGGCGGAGCCGACGCCCGAACCGCTGGGCGTCTGGGCGCCCGGGACGATGTTCGGCGCGGCGGCCTGGAACGACTGGGCGACCCGGAGGCACTCGTCGCGCATGATCTCGGCGCTCGGGAAGCGTTCGTTCGGGTTCTTCTTCAGCGCGCGGGCGATCAGCGCGTCCACCGCCGGGGGCAGCGAGCGGTTGACCGAGGAGGGCGCGACCGGCTCCTCCTGGACGTGCGCGTAGGCGATGGCCAGCGGGGAGTCCGCCTCGAAGGGCAGCCGGCCGGTGACCAGCTGGAACAGCATGATGCCGACCGAGTACAGGTCGGAGCGGGCGTCGACGCCCCGGCCGAGGGCCTGCTCCGGGGAGAGGTACTGCGGGGTGCCGACGACCATGCCGGTCTGGGTCATGGAGGTGACGCCGGACTGCATGGCACGGGCGATGCCGAAGTCCATGACCTTGACGACGTTGCGCTTGGTCATCATCACGTTGCCCGGCTTGATGTCCCGGTGGACCAGGCCCATCTCGTGGCTGATCTCCAGGGCCGCCAGCACGTCCGCGGTGATCTTCAGGGCCTTGTCGGCGGGCATCGCGCCGTACTGCTGGATGTCCGCGTCCAGGACCGAGCCGAGCGGCTTGCCCTCGATGTACTCCATGACGATGTACGGCGTCGTCATGCCGTCGAGGTCGTCCTCGCCGGTGTCGAAGACCGAGACGATGTTCGTGTGGGTGAGCTTGGCCACCGACTGGGCCTCGCGGCGGAAACGCTCGCGGAAGGCCTGTTCCCGGCCGAGTTCGGTGTGCAGCGTCTTGATCGCCACCTGGCGGTCGAGCACCGAGTCGTACGCGAGGTGGACCGAGGCCATGCCCCCCTCGCCGAGCAGATCGCGCAGCTGGTAGCGGCCGCCGGCGACCGCACGCCCCGCGTACCGGCCCTGTGCGCCGTCCTGGCTCATCTTGTGCGTCCCCCGCGGCCGTGATCGATTGGCTTATTCCCGGCCAAGTCTGCCCGAGGGCACGGACACGTCAAGCTCGGTGCCCGATCCGTGACCGTCTGAGAAAGAAGCGTCGCGGAAGCGTTACAGGTGACGTACGGGCGGTACACGGAATTTGCACGCACGGACCTGTGAGGGGTTGGATGGCCGGTCCATCTCACGCTCATCCCGGACCGGCGCCCCGCGCGAAGCCTGTAGCGTGGCCCGACGGAGACCGTAACAACCACCGCGCAGACCGCGGGCAGAAACGACGGCGAGGACTGATGGCACAGCAGCAGCGCGCTCAGGGCCCGTCCGACCCCGAGGCGGCTGGCGGCGGTATGTCAGATGCGCCTGAGCTGTGGGGTAACGGCGGGCTGGTCGGCGACGGCCGGTATCGGCTGACACACAGGCTCGGCCGGGGCGGCATGGCCGAGGTGTTCGCCGCCGAGGACGTGCGCCTCGGGCGCACCGTGGCGGTCAAGCTGCTGCGCTCCGACCTGGCCGAGGACCCCGTGTCCAAGGCCCGTTTCACCCGCGAGGCACAGTCGGTCGCGGGGCTCAACCACCACGCGGTCGTGGCCGTGTACGACTCCGGCGAGGACGTCGTCGGGCACGGTGTCGTCCCGTACATCGTCATGGAGATCGTCGAGGGTCACACGATCCGCGATCTGCTGATCAACGCCGAGGCTCCGGGGCCCGAGCAGGCGCTGATCATCGTCTCCGGTGTGCTGGAGGCGCTGGCCTACTCGCACCAGCACGGGATCGTGCACCGGGACATCAAGCCGGCGAACGTGATCATCACGGAGACCGGCGCGGTCAAGGTGATGGACTTCGGCATCGCGCGTGCCCTGCACGGCGCGCAGTCGACGATGACCCAGACCGGCATGGTCATGGGCACCCCGCAGTACCTCTCCCCGGAGCAGGCGCTCGGCAAGGCCGTCGACCACCGCTCCGACCTGTACGCGACCGGCTGTCTGCTCTACGAACTCCTGGCGCTGCGGCCCCCGTTCACCGGCGAGACCCCGCTGTCGGTGGTCTACCAGCACGTCCAGGACATTCCGATGCCTCCCTCGGAGGTCTCGGGCGAGGTGCCGCCGGAGCTCGACGGGCTCGTCATGCGCGCCCTCGCGAAGGATCCGGACGACCGGTTCCAGACCGCCGAGGAGATGCGCGGACTCGTCCAGTACGCGCTCCAGATGCTGTACGACCAGGGCAGCCACACCGGCACCTGGAACACCGGCCCCGTCACCATGCACGAGCCGCACGGCCAGGGCCCCGGTTTCGCGGGTGCGGCCGCGCTGCCGCACCCCGGTGACTACGGCACCACGCAGATCCCGGCACCGCTCATCCCTCCCTACGGGGGCGGCGACGACGGCGGCTTCGAGGGCCACGGCAACCGGGGCGGAGGCGGCGGCAAGCTGTGGATCCTCGCGCTCTTCGCGCTGATCGCCATCGCCGGAGGCGTCGGGCTCGCGCTCCACAACATGGGCAACGGCACAGGTTCGGGGACCGGGACCACGCCGTCGCCGACCGTCTCGCACTCCAGCAAGAACGACGGCTCCACCGAGCAGCCGAGCGACGACTCGACGGACCAGTCCACGGGCGACGCCACGTCGGACGACTCGACCAACACCGGCGACAGTACGGACTACCCCCCGTCCTACGAGCCGACCCGGAGCGTCACCAGCGAGCCGACGACGGACGAGCCGACCGACGAGCCGACGAAGACCGCGCCGACCACGGCGGCCCCGACCACCCCGGCCACACCGACGGGCGAGCCGCAGACCACGCCGCCCGCGGAGGGCACGGAGTCTCCCGACGACGGGTCCGTGGGCTGACCTGACGACCGGGCCGGGTCCGAACGGCCCGGGCGGAGCACACCTTCCACGCGCGCGAGGAGCCCACGAAGGGCTTCACGCGCGCGTGCGGCGTTCCGCGTCGTCCCCGCCCAGGACGTTCATGGCCCCGTCGTTCAGATGTCCAGGGCCCCCGTCGTTCAAGGGTGACGCTGCTCCGCCTGTTTGCGCGCCACATAGGCGGCCGCCTGCGACCGGCGCTGCATTCCCAGTTTGGACAGCAGGCTCGACACGTAATTCTTGATCGTTTTCTCGGCGAGGTGCAATCGCTCCCCGATCTGGCGATTGGTGAGCCCTTCACCGATCAGGTCGAGGATTCTGCGTTCCTGGTCGGTGAGACGGGAGAGCCGTTCGTCGTCCTCGCTGCCGCCGCCGTTCCGCAGCCTTTCCAGGACACGCGCGGTGGCCACCGGGTCGAGCAGAGATTTTCCGGCCGCGACATCCCGGATCGCCGCGAGCAGTTCATGGCCGCGGATGGCCTTGAGGACATAGCCCGAGGCGCCTGCCATGATCGCGTCGAAAAGGGCCTCGTCGTCGGCGTACGAGGTCAGCATCAGGCATGTGATGTCCTCGTTCACGGAGCGGATCTCGCGGCACACCTCCACGCCGCTGCCGTCCGGAAGGCGCACGTCCAGGACGGCCACGTCCGGGCGGGTGGCCGGGATCCGGACCAGTGCGTCGGCCGCCGTGCCCGCTTCCCCGACCACTTCGATGTCGTCCTCGACCGAGAGCAGTTCGTGGACACCGCGGCGGACCACTTCGTGGTCATCGAGGAGGAATACGGTGATTTTCCCGATTTCACGCACGGTGTCAGTCTCACACACGGTCATGGGCATTGCCCCAAGTGAACTCTTCCCGAGCCCGGGGTGGCCGGGATAACGTGCCGGTGTTCCGGCCCCCTGCAAGGCTGTGACCAGTGCTGTGACCAGCGACTGTTCCGATCTGCTCGATCTAGTAGGAAATCCACGTTTCCAAGTACTTGGATTTCCTATCAAAATCGCAGGTCAGGAGGGGTTTCACAGAATTGTGAAGCACTGGGTAACGTGGCAGTTGCAGGGCGCTCGCCGGGGCACCTGTCACGCCTGTTCCCGGCCGAGTGGCACCCACCCCGTGCACGGGTGCCGGAACAGGCGAGCCGCTCTCCCGAGCTCGAACCGCGAGCGAGGGGGACCCCAGCCTTCCGGCAACCCCGGGGGCCGGACCGACGGAGGAGCACACGTGACCGTGGAGAGCACTGCCGCGCGCAAGCCGCGACGCAGCGCCGGTACGAAGAGCGCCGCGAGCGCCAGTACGACCGGTACCAAGAGCGCCGCGAGCAGGAGCGCCGGCGCGGCCGCCAAGAAGTCGCCCGGGGCGACGGGCGGCGAGCCGGAGCTCGTTCAGCTGCTGACCCCGGAAGGCAAGCGGGTCAAGGACGCCACGTACGACCCGTACGTCGCCGACATCACCCCCGAGGAGCTGCGCGGCCTGTACCGGGACATGGTCCTGAGCCGCCGCTTCGACGCGGAGGCCACCTCCCTGCAGCGCCAGGGCGAGCTGGGCCTGTGGGCCTCGATGCTCGGCCAGGAAGCCGCCCAGATCGGTTCGGGCCGGGCCACCCGCGACGACGACTACGTCTTCCCGACCTACCGCGAGCACGGCGTCGCCTGGTGCCGCGGGGTCGACCCGACCAACCTGCTCGGCATGTTCCGGGGTGTGAACAACGGCGGCTGGGACCCGAACGGCAACAACTTCCACCTGTACACGATCGTCATCGGCTCGCAGACGCTGCACGCCACCGGCTATGCCATGGGCATCGCCAAGGACGGCGCCGACTCGGCCGTGATCGCGTACTTCGGTGACGGTGCCTCCAGCCAGGGCGACGTCCTGGAGGCCTTCAACTTCGGGGCGGTCTACAACGCTCCGGTGGTGTTCTTCTGCCAGAACAACCAGTGGGCGATCTCCGAGCCGACCGAGCGCCAGATGCGCGTGCCGCTGTACCAGCGCGCGCAGGGCTTCGGCTTCCCGGGCGTCCGCGTGGACGGCAACGACGTGCTCGCCAGCCTCGCGGTGACCCGCTGGGCCCTGGAGCGGGCACGCAACGGCGAGGGCCCCACCCTGGTCGAGGCGTACACGTACCGCATGGGCGCGCACACCACCTCCGACGACCCGACCAAGTACCGGGCCGACGAGGAGCGCGAGGCGTGGGAGGCCAAGGACCCGATCCTGCGCCTGCGCGCCTACCTGGAGGCCGAGAACCACGCGGACGACGGATTCTTCGCGGACCTCGAGACCGAGAGCGAGGCGTTGGGCAAGCGAGTGCGCGAAGCCGTACGAGCCATGCCGGACCCGGACAGCTTCGCCATCTTCGAGAACGTGTACGCGGACGGGCACGCGCTCGTCGACGAGGAGCGCGCCCAGTTCGCCGCCTACCAGGCGTCGTTCACGGACGCCGGGGAGGGCAAGTAGCCATGACGACGGAAAAGATGGCGCTGGCCAAGGCGATCAACGAATCGCTGCGCACGGCCCTCGACGCCGACCCCAAGGTCCTGATCATGGGCGAGGACGTCGGCAAGCTCGGCGGTGTCTTCCGGGTCACCGACGGTCTCCAGAAGGACTTCGGCGAGGAGCGGGTCATCGACACCCCGCTCGCCGAGTCGGGCATCGTCGGCACCGCGATCGGTCTGGCCCTGCGCGGCTACCGCCCGGTCGTGGAGATCCAGTTCGACGGTTTCGTCTTCCCCGCCTACGACCAGATCGTCACCCAGCTCGCGAAGATGCACGCGCGGGCGCTGGGCAAGATCAAGCTGCCCGTCGTCATCCGTATCCCCTACGGCGGCGGCATCGGCGCGGTCGAGCACCACTCGGAGTCCCCGGAGGCGCTGTTCGCGCACGTGGCGGGCCTGAAGGTGGTCTCTCCCTCGAACGCCGGCGACGCCTACTGGATGATGCAGCAGGCCATCCAGAGCGACGACCCGGTGATCTTCTTCGAGCCCAAGCGGCGCTACTGGGACAAGGCCGAGGTCAACAAGGACGCCATCCCCGGTCCGCTGCACAAGGCACGGGTGGCGCGCGAGGGCGGCGACCTGACCCTGGTCGCCTACGGTCCGATGGTGAAAGTCTGCCTGGAGGCCGCCGCGGCCGCCCAGGAGGAGGGCAAGTCGATCGAGGTCCTGGACCTGCGCTCGATGTCCCCGATCGACTTCGACTCCATCCAGGCCTCGGTCGAGAAGACCCGCCGCCTGGTCGTCGTGCACGAGGCCCCGGTGTTCCTCGGGACGGGCGCGGAGATCGCGGCCCGCATCACCGAGCGGTGCTTCTACCACCTGGAGGCGCCCGTTCTGCGGGTCGGCGGTTATCACGCCCCGTACCCGCCGGCCCGCCTGGAGGAGGAGTACCTTCCGGGCCTGGACCGGGTGCTCGACGCCGTCGACCGCTCGCTGGCGTACTAGGAGAGAGTCGTGACGACGATGACTGAGAACGCGTCGGGACTCCGCGAGTTCAAGATGCCCGATGTGGGCGAGGGACTCACCGAGGCGGAGATCCTCAAGTGGTACGTCCAGGTCGGTGACACGGTCACCGACGGCCAGGTCGTCTGCGAGGTCGAGACCGCCAAGGCTGCCGTCGAGCTCCCCATCCCCTACGACGGTGTGGTGAGCGAGCTCCGCTTCCCCGAGGGCACGACGGTGGACGTCGGCCAGGTGATCATCGCGGTGGACGTGTCCGGTGGCACGCTCGCGCCGGCCGCCCCGGCGGCCGAACAGGTCCCGGCCGCTCCCGCCGCTCCCGTCGCTCCGGCGGAGGCCCCCGACGAGGAGGCCAAGCCCCAGGGCCGCAAGCCGGTCCTCGTCGGGTACGGCGTGGCGGAGTCCTCCACCAAGCGGCGCCCCCGCAAGGGCGCCGACGCCCCCGCCCAGCAGGGCGGGACGCTCTTCGCGGCCACCGCGATCCAGGGCGAGCTCAACGGCCACGGGGCCGTGTCCGCCCAGCAGCGGCCTCTCGCCAAGCCCCCGGTCCGCAAGCTGGCCAAGGACCTCGGTGTCGACCTGGCGACGGTGACCCCGTCGGGTCCGGACGGCATCATCACGCGGGAGGACGTCCACGCGGCGGCCGCCCCGGCGCAGGCGCCCGCTCCGGCCCCGCAGGCCCCGGTCCAGGTCCAGCCGCAGGTCCCGGCCCCGGCAGCGTCGTACGACGGCGCGCGGGAGACCCGGATCCCCGTCAAGGGCGTCCGCAAGGCGATCGCCACCGCCATGGTCGGCTCCGCGTTCACCGCGCCGCACGTCACCGAGTTCGTGACCCTCGACGTGACGCGCACGATGCGGCTGGTCGAGGAGCTCAAGCAGGACAAGGACATGCAGGGGCTGCGGGTCAATCCGCTGCTGCTCGTGGCCAAGGCCCTGCTGGTCGCCATCAAGCGCAACCCGGGCGTCAACGCGTCCTGGGACGAGGCCAACCAGGAGATCGTCCAGAAGCACTACGTGAATCTGGGCATCGCCGCGGCCACGCCCCGCGGCCTGATCGTCCCGAACATCAAGGACGCCCACACCAAGACCCTGCCGCAGCTGGCCGAGTCGCTGGGCGAGCTGGTGGCCACGGCCCGTGAGGGCAAGACCTCGCCGGCCGCGATGCAGGGCGGCACGGTGACGATCACCAACGTCGGTGTCTTCGGCGTCGACACGGGCACGCCGATCCTCAACCCCGGCGAGTCCGCGATCCTCGCGGTGGGCGCGATCAAGCTCCAGCCCTGGGTCCACAAGGGCAAGGTCAAGCCCCGTCAGGTCACCACGCTGGCGCTCTCCTTCGACCACCGTCTGGTCGACGGCGAGCTCGGTTCCCGGGTCCTCGCCGACACCGCGGCCGTCCTGGAGCAGCCCAAGCGGCTGATCACCTGGGCGTGATCCGAGGGAGCGGGGGGATCTGAGTCCCCCCGCCGACCCGTGACATACGAAAGGGGCCTGCCGCGCGGTGAGCGCGGCAGGCCCCTTCTTCGTTCAGGTGCCTCAACGGGCGAAGGCGTAGTTCATCAGCTTGGTGGCGTCCGACGTGCGGGCGCTGATCGACGTGGAGGCGAGCACGGTCCCGATGACCGTCTTGCCGTTACGGGTGGCGGCGAAGACGAGGCAGTACTTCGCCTCGGGACCCGAACCCGTCTTGACGCCGATCGTGCCGGAGTAGCCGTTCAGCAGAGGCTTGTTGGTGTTCTCCCACGTGTAGTAGCGGTAGCCGCCACTCGCGGTCGTCACCTTCTGCTTGGTGCTGACGGTCTTGACGATCGTCTTGAACGTGGTGCTCTTCATGGCACTGCTGGCGATCTTCGTCAGGTCGCGCGGCGTCGAGTAGTTCGAGCCGTGGCCGATACCGTCGAACGAGTCGAAGTGCGTGTTCGTCAGGTGCAGGCTGGTCGCGGCCGAGTTCATCTTGCCGATGAACGACTTCACGCGGGCGGCGCGCGTCGTGCCCGAGCCGAACTTGTCGGCGAGCGCGTAGGCGGCGTCGCAGCCGGACGGCAGCATCAGCCCGTAGAGGAGCTGACGGACGGACACCTTGTCGCCGACGATCAGGTGAGCCGAGGAAGCCGTGTTGGCGACGATGTAGTCGCTGTACGCCTTCGCGACCGTGACCTTGGCGTCCAGGTTCAGGTTCGGCTGGGCCAGCACCACCTTGGCCGTCATGATCTTCGTGGTGGAGCCGGTGGAGCGGCGGGTGTCGGCCGCCTTGCTGTACAGGGACGCGGCGGTCCCGTTGTTCATCACATAGCCGCCCTTGGCGGCGATCGTGGGCGTGGCAACGGCGCCCGCGGGTGCGGCGCCGAAGCCGCCGGCTGCCAGCACGGCGCCGGTCGTGAGGGTCACTGCGGCGGCCCTGCGGAAACGCGTGCCCTTAATGCCGGTAATCAAAATGAATGCTCCGTATGCGCGAAATGCCCCTGGGAGAACGGCACATAGGGATGCCGTCCCACGTTCAGACTCGCGGGGAACGCGAAGGGATGTATGGCGAACGGAGGAATTGCATGTGACCTGGGTTACATGCGGGGGCTGTTGGGGTCCGCATGCTGAAATGCCCACGGGCATGCGTACGTGTTGTATCTATGATGTGCGCATGCCTTCAGCCCCACCCGCGCCGACGCGGCCTCCCGTGAAACAGCCGCCCGCCGCGGACCGCGTCTACGCCCACGTCAAACAGGGTGTCCTGGAGCGCCGTTACGAGGGCGGGTCCCTCCTGACCGAGGGCGAACTCGCCGACGCGGTGGGCGTTTCGCGCACCCCGGTCCGTGAGGCGCTGCTCCGCCTGGAGGCGGAAGGGCTGATCAAGCTCTACCCGAAGAAGGGCGCGCTCGTCCTGCCGGTCTCCGCCCAGGAGATCGCCGACGTGGTCGAGACCCGCCAGCTCGTGGAGGAACACGCCGCGCGCAAGGCCGTACCGGCGTCGCCGCGGCTCCTGGCCCGTCTGGAGGAACTGCTCGCCCAGCAGAAGGAACAGGCCGCCGCCGGGGACCTGGCCGCCGCCGCCGTCACCGACCGCTGCTTCCACGCCGAGATCGTCCGCAGCGGCGGCAACGAGATCCTCTCCCGGCTCTACGACCAGCTTCGCGACCGTCAGCTCAGGATGGGGGTCGCCGTGATGCACGCGCACCCCGACCGGATCACCAAGACGCTCGTCGAGCACGAGCAGATCCTCCAGGCGCTGCGGGCCGGTGACGCCGACGCGGTCGTCGGCCTCATCCACGGCCACGTGAGCTGGTTCTCCAACCTGGCGCGGGGCGAGGTCCGATGAGCTCCTCGGCCACCCTGCCCGGCGACCCGCCCGGCGGCCGGCGCGCGATCGCCGTGTGGGGCATCGGCGTCTCGGTGTACTTCGTCGCGGTCATCTTCCGTACGTCACTGGGGGTGGCCGGGCTCGACGCGGCGGACCGTTTCCACGTGGGCGCCTCCGCCCTGTCCACGTTCTCCATCCTCCAGCTCCTCGTGTACGCGGGCATGCAGATACCGGTCGGGCTCCTGGTCGACCGGCTCGGCACCAGGAAGGTGCTGACCATCGGCGTCGTGCTGTTCACGGCGGGGCAACTGGGCTTCGCGTTCTCCTCGTCGTACGGCATGGCGCTCGCCTCGCGCGCCCTGCTGGGCTGCGGTGACGCGATGACGTTCATCAGCGTGCTGCGGCTCGGCACCCGGTGGTTCCCCGCCCGGCGCGGTCCGCTCGTCGCGCAGTTCGCGGGTCTGGCCGGCATGGCCGGGAACCTCGTCTCGACGCTCGTGATCGCCCGGCTGCTGCACGGCGTGGGCTGGACGGCCGCGTTCGCCGGCAGTGCCGCCGCCGGTGTGGTCGTCCTCGTCCTTCTGCTGCTGTTCCTGGAGGACCACCCCGAGGGCCACCGGCCGGAGCCGTTCCCGCACCGGGGTGCCGCGTACGTCCGCCGGCAGATCGCCGCGTCCTGGCGGGAACCGGGCACCCGGCTGGGCCTGTGGGTGCACTTCACCACGCAGTTCCCGGCGATGGTGTTCCTGCTGCTGTGGGGGATGCCGTTCCTCGTCCAGGCGCAGGGCCTGTCGCGGGGCACGGCCGGTGAGCTGCTGACCCTCGTCGTCCTGGCCAACATGGGGGCCGGGCTGGTGTACGGACAGATCGTCGCCCGGCACCACACCGCGCGGCTGCCGCTGGCCCTCGGTACGGTCGCGGCGACGGCGGTCGTGTGGGCCGGGGTGCTGGTGTACCCCGGCGAGCACGCGCCGATGTGGCTGCTGGTCGTGCTGTGCACGGTGCTCGGGTTCTGCGGGCCGGCCTCGATGCTCGGCTTCGACTTCGCGCGCCCGGCGAATCCGCCGGAGCGTCAGGGCACCGCCTCCGGGATCACCAACATGGGCGGTTTCGTCGCCTCGATGACGACGCTGCTGGCCATCGGTGTCCTGCTCGACGCCACCGGTGACGACTACCGGATCGCCTTCGCGTCCGTGTTCGTGCTCCAGGCGCTCGGGCTCAGCCAGATCTTCCGGCTGAGGAAGGAGGCGGCCCGCCGGGAGCGGGAACGGCTCGTGGCCAGCCGGGTGGAGACGGTGCACGTACCGGCGTGACCGCCGCCGACGCCCCACCGTCCTGCTGCTGCCGCCGCTGCTGTGCACCGTCCGGGACGTGCGGAGCGGGACGGAGGGCGGGGAGACGCCCCCGCCCCGTCGTCGCGTGCGCGACCGCCCCGCCCGTTACGGCGTGACGGCGAAGCCGCGCAGGATCGCCGCGGTCAGTTCCGGGTCGCCCTCGGCCTTGATGCGGTCGGACACGGCGTCGGGGCCGACCCGGCCGCAGGCGAGCCGGACGAACGTCTCCCAGTCCAGGGCGAGGCTGGCGGCCGGACCGAGGGAGGGCGAACCGTCTATCGAGCCGCGCCCCTCGGCGTCGACACGGACGGTGCGCAGGAACTCGACGGGACCGTGCACGTCGAAGACGACCGCGGAGTTCGCCGGAGCCCCCGCGTTCTTGGCGACGATCTTCGGCAGGGCGGCCAGCAGCTGGTCCCGCACGATCTGCGAACCGGGGGAGTCGAGGTTCCCCGGCCGGCCCAGCGTGTACCGCAGGTCCTGCTCGTGCACCCACACGTCGAACGCCCGGTTGAGCATGGCCTTTTCGAGGGTGACCTCGGTGCCGAGCGGACCCCGCACCTTTGCGTCGGGCTGCCGCGACTCGTTCCGCAGCTGCCGGTTGCGGCGGATGACCGTGTACTCCAGCTCGGAGGTCATCTCCGGCGCCGTGTGGTGGCGGCGCACGTCGACCTGCATCTCCATGTACCGCTGGTGTTCGTTCGTCACGTGGTAGAGGTCGCGGGGAAGGGTGTGGATCGGCCGCGGGTCGCCGAGCATCTCGCAGTCCAGCCCGATGACATGCGAGACGATGTCACGAACCGACCAGCCGGGGCACGGAGTCCGCCGGTTCCACTCGCCCTCCACAAGCGGCTGCACCAGCTCGGATATCGCTTCGATCGAGTGGGCCCAGGCGTCGGCGTAGGACTGAAGACTCGGATGCAGACTCACGGAACGGGACCCCTCGGGCGGTTGGACGCGGGCATTTCACAGGCAGCGGGTGTCTTGGGACGCTAAGTTACGCTGCTGTGAGGCACCCCGGCAGTGCTTTCGTGTGACGATCGTAGGCCCGGTATCCACGGCTCGAATGCCAGGACGGTGGTAGTGTGCGCGCTTCGCTCCTCCAGATCGACGTAAACGACGACGAATCGGTCGCATCCCGCAGGCTCCGTGTGGCGGACCTGGTGCGTGATCAAGCCGGAGTCGATCTCGTCGTGCTCCCCGAGCTGTGGACCACCGGGGCCTTCGCCTACGAGGAGTTCGGGGCGTCGGCCGAGCCGCTGGACGGGCCGACCCACGAGGCGATGAGCAAGGCGGCGAGCGACGCGGGCGTGTGGCTGCACGCCGGCTCGATCCCCGAGCGCGCCGCCTCCGGGACCGGCCCCGAGACCGAGGCCCCCCTCTACAACACCTCTCTCGTCTACTCCCCCGCCGGCGAACGCGTCGCCGCCTACCGCAAGATCCACCGCTTCGGCTTCGACAAGGGCGAGGCCGTGCTCATGGGCGCGGGCGCGGAACTGGTGACGGTGCGGCTGCCGGAGACCGTCATCGGCGTCGCCACCTGCTACGACCTCCGGTTCCCCGAACTCTTCCGCGGACTCGTCGACGCGGGAGCGCAGACCTTCGTCCTCCCGGCGGGCTGGCCCGAGCGGCGCCGCGCGCACTGGACCCTGCTCGCGCAGGCACGCGCCGTCGAGAACCAGGCGTACGTCCTCGCCTGTGGAACGGCCGGTACGCACGCGGGGGTTCCCCAGGCGGGACACTCGATCGTGGTCGACCCGTGGGGCGAGGTTCTCGCCGAGGCGGGCCCGGACGAGGAGATCCTCACGGTGGAGTTCGACCCGGCGAAGGTCGCGGAGACGCGGGAACAGTTCCCGGCCCTGAAGGACCGCCTGCTGGGCCTGGACACCCCCACCCGCTGACCGGGACCCCGCCCGCCGGCCCGGCATCCCCGCTCGCGGACCGGCATCCCGCCCCGTCGGCCTGCGGCGCCCCGGCGCGGGCCGGTCGGCACCCTCCCCGGGCGGACCGTGCCGTCAGTCGTCCCCCCGTTCCTTCTCCGCCAGATGGATCACGCACACGGCGACCGCGATCAGCAGCGCCGGATCGGCGTCCTCCCGTACGACGTCGACGCCGTAGGTGTCGCGGAGGTGCAGCCAGCGCCGGGAGATCTGGGCGAGGAGTTCGTTGTCGTAGTCGACGGCGAACTCGCGGTCGAGGATCTTGCCGCTGACGTCGAGCTCGGTGCCGTCGACCAGCGACACGCGATAGTGATTGCGGAGCAGGGACAGACGCTTGCGCTTGATGGTCGCGAGCGGATCGCCGTCCCGCTCGATGATCATCGTGTCGCGCAGCGCGAGCATCTTCTGGTGGATGTCGATCAGGACGCGTCCGCGGGTGTCCTTCAGCTGGAAGGTGTCCCGCAGCCGCATCGCCTTGCCGTCGACGAGGAAGACCTTGTTGCCGTGGTCGTCCTCGATCCAGTAGTCGTCACCGAAGCCGAGCAGCCGGTCGCGTACGAGGTATCTCATGCCGTCACCGGTTCCCCGGAGGGCGTTCCGCAACGCCGCCGGTAGGCCGACGGGCTGAGTCGGGCCCCCCGCCGCACCCGTTCGCGCGGGTTCGCGGCGAGGACCCCGGCCGCCTCGTGCCGCCCTGGTGGCACCCTTGATCACATGAACGCCGCCTCTCCCGCCCCGCGCCGTGTCCGCGTCCGTGCCCCCGAGCTCGTCGGCAAGGGCGGCTGGCTGAACACCGGCGGGAAGGACCTGAGGCTCGCCGACTTCCGGGGCCGCGTACTGATCCTGGATTTCTGGACCTTCTGCTGCATCAACTGCCTTCACGTCCTGGACGAGTTGCGGGAGCTGGAGGAGAAGCACCGGGACACCGTCGTCATCGTCGGGGTGCACTCGCCGAAGTTCGCCCACGAGGCGGAGCACCGGGCCGTCGTCGACGCGGTGGAGCGCTACGGGGTGGAGCACCCGGTGCTCGACGATCCGGAGCTCGCGACCTGGAAGCAGTACGCCGTACGGGCCTGGCCGACGCTCGTGGTGATCGATCCCGAGGGGTACGTCGTCGCCCAGCACGCCGGTGAGGGGCACGCCCACGCCATCGAGCGGCTGGTGGAGGAGCTGGAGGCCGAGCATGCCGCGAAGGGCACGCTGCGGCGCGGCGACGGGCCGTACGTGGCGCCCGGATCCGAGCCGACCGTGCTGCGCTTCCCGGGCAAGGCGCTCGCCCTGCCGAACGGCAATCTGCTGGTCAGCGACACGACCCGGCATCAGCTCGTGGAGCTGGAGGAGGACGGCGAGACCGTCGTCCGGCGCATCGGATCCGGTGCCAGGGGCTTCGTGGACGGCGGCGCCGAGGAGGCCGGGTTCAGTGAGCCGCAGGGGCTCGCCCTGCTCGACGGGGGCGCGGTCGTCGTCGCGGACACGGTGAACCACGCGCTGCGCCGGGTCGATCTCGCGACCGGCGCGGTCGGCACGCTCGCGGGCACCGGCCGCCAGTGGTGGCGGGGGTCGCCGACGTCGGGGCCGGCACGCGAGATCGATCTGTCCTCGCCGTGGGACGTGGCCCTGTTCGGCGGGAAGGTCTGGATCGCCATGGCGGGGGTGCACCAGCTGTGGGCGTACGACCCGGAGGCGGGGACGGTCGAGGTCACCGCGGGCACGACGAACGAGGGGCTGGTCGACGGACCGGGACCCGAGGCCTGGTTCGCTCAGCCGTCGGGGCTCGCCGCCACCGGGGACAGGCTCTGGCTGGCCGACTCCGAGACCTCGGCGCTGCGCTGGGTCGACCCGGACGGGAGTGTGCACACCGCCGTCGGCACCGGGCTCTTCGACTTCGGGCACCGCGACGGGGCCGCCGGACAGGCCCTGCTCCAGCACCCTCTGGGGGTCACCGCGCTGCCGGACGGTTCGGTCGCGGTCAGCGACACGTACAACCACGCGCTGCGCCGCTACGACCCCGCGACGGGCGAGGTGACCACGCTGGCCACGGATCTGCGGGAGCCGAGCGACGCCGTGCTCGTCGGGGACGACATCGTGGTGGTGGAGTCCGCGCGGCACCGGCTGATCCGGCTGCGGCTGCCCGAGGAGGCCGCACGGGTGGAGTCGGTCGCCCACCGCACCCGGCGCGCGGCCACCGACGTGACCCCCGGGGCCGTCCGGCTGGACGTGATCTTCCAGGCGCCGGCCGGCCAGAAACCGGACGCGAGCCACGGCCCGGCCACCCGGCTGCTCGTGTCCGCCACCCCGCCCGAGCTGCTGCTCGCGGGCGAGGGGGCCGGCACCGATCTGTCACGAAGGGTCGAGCTGAACCCGGCCGTCCCGGAGGGCGTGCTGCACGTGTCGGCGATGGCGGCGTCCTGCGACGACGATCCGGCCACCGAGTTCCCGGCCTGTCATGTTCACCAGCAGGACTGGGGTGTGCCGGTCCGCCTCATCGAAGGCGGTGCGGACCGGCTGCCCCTGGTCCTCGCGGGCATGGACGCCTGACCTGGCTCACACGCCGTAGCCGTCCGAGTAGCCGTCGCGGCGGTGCCGCTCGTCGTCCACGACCGTCGCGGTCGGCGGTACGACGACGCGCCTGCGCCGCGCGATGCTGCTGAAGGTCGTCACGCCGATCAGTCCGACGATCATGAGGATCACGCCGACGAGGTGAAGGTTGACCCCCTGCATGTGCCAGTCGGTCGCGAACGTGAGGATCGCCCCCGCGGCGATCAGGATGATGCATCCGCCCAGGCCCATGGGTGTCGTCTCCTTGGAATAGCAACTCCAGGTCGTTCAGGACGGGTTCCGGGTACCCGGAACCCCACGAGCCATGCGGAGGCGGTTCCTCACGTCGGTCCGGAACCTGCCGGTCCCGCGGGGGCGGGCGGGGTCGGGCTCATCCCTCCAGGAACGCCGTCAGCGCGTTGGCCAGCAGGAACGGGTCGTCGGCGGCGCAGAGTTCGCGGGCGCTGTGCATGGACAGGATGGCCACGCCGATGTCGACCGTCCTGATGCCGTGCCGCGCCGCCGTGATGGGGCCGATGGTGGTGCCGCAGGGCATGGAGTTGTTGGAGACGAAGGACTGGAACGGCACGCCGGCCTTCTCGCAGGCGGCGGCGAACACGGAGCGGCCCGAACCGTCGGTGGCGTAGCGGTTGTTGACGTTCACCTTGAGGATGGGGCCGCCGCCCGCACGCGGGTGGTGCGTCGGGTCGTGCCGCTCGGCGTAGTTGGGGTGCACGGCGTGGCCGGTGTCGCAGGAGAGACAGATGGTGCCGGCGAAGGCGCGCGCCCGGTCCTCGTAGGAACCGCCGCGTGCGAAGACAGAACGTTCCAGCACACTGCCGAGCAGCGGTCCGTCGGCGCCGGTGTCGCTCTGCGAGCCGTTCTCCTCGTGGTCGAAGGCGGCGAGGACCGGGATGTACGACAGCCCGGAGTCGGCCGCCGCGACCGCCGCCAGCGCGGCCGTGGCCGCGTGCACGGACAGCAGGTTGTCCATGCGCGGCCCGGCGAGCAGCTCGTTGTCGCGGCCCAGATAGGAGGGGCGCTCGACGGAGTGGGTCATCAGGTCCCAGCCGGTGACCTCGCTCGCGGGCAGGCCGGACTCCTCCCCCAGGAAGGAGATCAGATCGCCCTCGCGGGCGTCGCCGAGTCCCCAGACGGGCTGGAGGTGGCGCTGCTTGTCGAGCTTGAGCCCTTCGCTGCTGACGGAACGGTCCAGATGGATGGCGAGCTGCGGCACGCGCAGGAGCGGGCGGTCGATGTTGACCAGACGGGTCGAGCCGTCGCGCAGCGACAGGCGTCCGGCCAGGCCCAGGTCCCGGTCGAGCCAGGAGTTCAGCAGCGGGCCGCCGTAGATCTCCACGGCGACCTGCCGCCAGCCGTGCGCGCCGGTGTCGGGCAGGGGCTTGACCCGCAGGTTCGGGGAGTCGGTGTGCGCGCCGATGATCCGGAACGGGGTGTGCGGCTCGGCGCCCTCGGGCACGTACCAGGCGATGATCGCCCCGCCGCGCAGCACGTACTTCCCGCCGCTGCTCCCTTCCCACGCGTCGGTCTCGGCGACCTGACGGAATCCGGCCTTCTCCAGCCGCTCGGCGGCGGTCGCCACGGCGTGGTACGGCGTCGGGCTCGCCGCGAGGAAGGACATGAGGTCGTCGGTGTGGCCGCGGTCGAAGCGGGTGGGTGCACTCATGGGTTCACCTTAACGACGCACGAGGGCCCGCTCCCGGGGTTGGGAACGGGCCCTCGTAAGGGGGATGTGAAGGGCGGACACCTCGGGACACCTGAACACGGGGACAGGCGCCGGGTCGGCGCCCGCCCGTCGGGGCAGGCGCCGGCGTGGTCCTAGAAGGCGGCCTCGTCCAGCTCCATCAGGTCCAGGTCGACGCCCTCGGCGAGCTTGCGGGCACCGGTGACGCCCGGCAGCACGGTGGCGGCGAAGAACTTCGCGGCCGCGATCTTGCCGGTGTAGAACGGCTTGTCCTTGGCGGAGGCGGTCTCCAGCTTCTCCGCGGCGACGGCCGCACCGCGCAGCAGCAGGTAGCCGACGACCACGTCACCGGAGGCCATCAGGAGGCGCGTGGTGTTGAGGCCCACCTTGTAGATGTTCTTGACGTCCTGCTCGGTGGCGGCGAGGTCGGTCAGCATCAGGCCGACGATGGCCTCCAGCTCGACGGCGGCCTTGGCGAGCTGCTCGCGGGCCGCGGAGAGGTCCTCGCCGCCGGTGCCGAGCGCCAGGAACTTCTTGATGTCCTCGGCGAGGGAGTTCAGCGCCGCGCCCTGGTTGCGGACGATCTTCCGGAAGAAGAAGTCCTGGCCCTGGATCGCGGTGGTGCCCTCGTACAGGGTGTCGATCTTGGCGTCGCGGATGTACTGCTCGATCGGGTACTCCTGCAGGAAGCCGGAGCCGCCGAAGATCTGGAGCGACTGGGCGAGCAGCTCGTAGCCCTTCTCGGAGCCGTAGCCCTTCACGATCGGCAGGAGGAGGTCGTTCATGGCCTCGGCGGCGGCGGTTTCCTCGCCGGCGGCCTCCAGGACCTGGATCTCGTCCTGGACCGCGGCGGTGTGCAGGACCAGGGCGCGCATGCCCTCGGCGTACGCCTTCTGCGTCATGAGCGAGCGGCGCACGTCCGGGTGGTGCGTGATGGTGACCTTGGGCGCGGCCTTGTCCATGAAGTCGGCCAGGTCGGTGCCCTGGACGCGCTCCTTGGCGTACTCCAGCGCGTTCAGGTAGCCGGTCGACAGCGTGGAGATGGCCTTCGTGCCGACCATCATGCGGGCGAACTCGATGATGCGGAACATCTGGCGGATGCCGTCGTGCTTGTCGCCGATCAGCCAGCCCTTGGCGGGGTGGCGGTCGCCGAAGGTCATCTCGCAGGTGTTGGAGGCCTTGAGGCCCATCTTGTGCTCGACGTTCGTCGCGTACACGCCGTTGCGCTCGCCCAGCTCGCCGGTCTCGAAGTCGAACTCGAACTTCGGGACGAGGAAGAGGGACAGGCCCTTGGTGCCGGGGCCGTGGCCCTCGGGGCGGGCGAGGACGTAGTGGAGGATGTTCTCCTCCATGTCGTGCTCACCGGAGGTGATGAAGCGCTTCACGCCCTCGATGTGCCAGGAGCCGTCCGCCTGCTGGATGGCCTTGGTGCGGCCGGCGCCCACGTCGGAGCCGGCGTCCGGCTCGGTGAGCACCATGGTGGAGCCCCAGCGCTTCTCGACGGCCATCGTCGCGATGTGCTTCTGGACGTCGTTGCCCTCCTCGAAGAGGATGCCCGCGAACGCGGGGCCGCTGGAGTACATCCAGACCGCCGGGTTCGCGCCGAGGATCAGCTCCGCGTAGGCCCAGATCAGGGAGCGGGGCGAGGTGGAGCCGCCGATCTCCTCGGGCACGCCGAGACGCCAGTACTCGGAGTCCATGAACGCCTTGTACGACTTCTTGAAGGAAGCCGGGACCGGCGCGGTGTTGGTCTCCGGGTCGAAGACCGGGGGATTGCGGTCGGCGTCCGCGAAGGACTCGGCGAGCTCGTTCTCCGAGAGGCGGGTCAGCTCCTCGAGGATGCTCTTGGCGGTGTCCGTGTCCATTTCCGCGAACGGGCCGGTGCCGTACAGCTTGTCGCGCCCGAGCACCTCGAAGAGGTTGAACTCGATGTCGCGGAGATTCGACTTGTAGTGCCCCATGGCGACGGCTCCGTAAGGGATCGGCGAGGCACTGACTCCTCGCATCTTTGTCACGTACCAGCAAGTAGCTACGATGATGCTACCCGTCAGTAATAAGAAGCAACCCCGGGTGGGCCATATGTGGCCCACTACTCTTTGACGCATGTACGGCTACGAGCAGAACGCAGGCGCCCAGCAGGGGTACGTCCCGCCGCAGCAGCAGATGCCCGGCCAGATGCCGGACGGGCAGATGCCCGGCGGGTACGGCCAGCAGCCGCCCCTGTACCCCGAGCCGTCCCCGCCGTCCCTGCCGGACGCGGTCCGGGCGTTCACCACGGGCGCCATGGCGGCCGAGGACTTCCAGCAGGTCTTCGCCACCTCGAAGGTCTACTGCCCGCGTGGTGACAACCCCGGATTCCTGGCGCTGCACAACACTCAGCAGCCCGTCATCCCGATGTTCAGCTCGCTCAAGGAGCTGCGCCGGTACGCGGGCAAGGAGTCCAAGTACTTCGTGATCACCGGAGCCGAGGTGATCGATCTGCTGCCCACGGGCTACGGCTTCGTGATCGACATGGAGGGCAAGCACCGCATGGTCTTCGACGCGAAGGCCGTGGAGCAGATGGTGGACTTCGCGATGCGCCGTATGTACGGCTGACGGTCCGCCGCGGGTGCCCCGGTACCCCGGTGTCCGTTGACCGGATGCCTTTCGAACCTGTGCCGCCCGGAGGGAATGTCCTCCGGGCGCGCGTCGTTATGGCTGGCAGAAAGTTCAATACTCAACTAAACTCGAAGCACAAGGAGGTACCGACATGCCCGCAGTGACTGTCGAGAACCCGCTGGCCCTGCCCCGTGTGGCCGCGCCGGCCGACGCGGTGGACCGTCCCGTGCTCACGGTGACGACCGCGCCCCAGGGCTTCGAGGGAGAGGGTTTCCCGGTCCGCCGCGCGTTCGCCGGGATCAATTACCGGCACCTGGACCCGTTCATCATGATGGACCAGATGGGTGAGGTGGAGTACGCGCCGGGCGAGCCGAAGGGCACCCCCTGGCACCCGCACCGCGGCTTCGAGACCGTGACTTACATCATCGACGGCATCTTCGACCACCAGGACTCCAACGGTGGCGGCGGCACGATCACCAACGGCGACACCCAGTGGATGACGGCCGGGTCCGGCCTGCTCCACATCGAGGCGCCGCCGGAGCACCTCGTGATGTCGGGCGGCCTCTTCCACGGGCTCCAGCTGTGGGTGAACCTGCCGGCCAAGGACAAGATGATGGCCCCGAGGTACCAGGACATCCGGGGCGGCACCGTACAGCTGCTCAGCACCCCGGACGGCGGCGCGCTCCTCCGCGTCATCGCCGGTGAGCTCGACGGCCACCAGGGACCGGGCATCACGCACACCCCGATCACCATGGTCCACGCCACGCTGCGGCCCGGCGCCGAGATCACCCTGCCGTGGCGCGAGGACTTCAACGGCCTCGCCTACGTGCTGGCCGGACGCGGCAGCGTGGGCGCGGACCGCCGCCCGGTCCACACCGGCCAGACCGCCGTCTTCGGCACGGGCTCCTCGCTGACCGTCCGGGCCGACGAGAAGCAGGACTCCAACACGCCCGAACTGGAGGTCGTGCTGCTCGGCGGCCGGCCGATCCGTGAGCCGATGGCCCACTACGGCCCGTTCGTGATGAACACCCGCGACGAGCTCCAGCAGGCCTTCGAGGACTTCCAGAAGGGCCGCCTGGGGACGATCCCGGCGGTGCACGGGATGTCGGAGGGCGGGCTGTAGGCCCTCCCCAGGCCCGACCCGGGGGCTTCGCGGCTCTCGGGAAGGGCAGCGCACAACGCTCGCGGAAGCCCCGTCCGGCGGACCGGACGGGGCTTTGCCGTGCGCCGGGCGAAGGGGTTCCCCGCGGGACACCCGCCGGACGACGCGGGTTCCTCGCGGGACCCCTCCCCCGTTCGGCCTTCCCCGGGCGCCGGTCCGGCTGACGCATGGTCAGCTGGTTGGGTGCAGCTACTCCCCGAGGGCGCCCGGCGGTTGGCGGCCTGGTGTGTCGTGATCCTGCTGGCCGCCGGGGTCGGATGGGTGGGGATCCTGCTGTGCGAGGAGTTCAGTACGGCGGTGGTGCCGGTGCTGCTCGCGCTGCTGGGGACCGCGCTGCTCGGACCGCTGTACCGGCGGATGGTCAAGGCACGGATCAACCGCTCGCTCGCCGCCGCCCTGACCTGCGTCGCGGTGGCCGTCGTGGTCGGCGGCGCCGTCTACGTCGTCGTCGCCGCGCTCATCCACACCGGCTCCCAGATCGTGTCCTCGCTCCGGCAGGCCTCGCGTTCCGTCGCCGAGCACTTCGGCGCGGCGGGCACCTCGCTCGATGACATCGCCGCCAACTCCAAGGACCTGCTGGCCAAGTTCGGCGGCACGGCCGCGTCCAACGTCGTCAGCGGCGTCAGCGTCGTGGCCGAGACCCTCGCCATGTGCTTCCTCGCCCTGCTGCTCGTGTTCTTCTTCCTGCGCGACTCGCACAAGGTGGCCGGATCACTGCGGTCGCTCGCGCCCCGGGGGACCGCCGACGTCGTCGAGGCCATGGCCCGGCGCGCCTACGCGGCCGTCGAGGGCTTCATGCGCGGGACGACGATCATCGCGCTCATCGACGCCGTCTGCATCACCGTCGGACTCCTGGTCCTGCGCGTCCCGGGCGCCGTCGGGCTCGGCGCGCTGGTCTTCGTCGGGGCGTACATCCCGTATCTCGGCGCGTTCCTCTCCGGCGCGGTGGCCGTCCTGGTCGCCCTCGCCGACCGGGGGTTCGTCATCGCCCTGTGGACGCTCGGGCTCGTGCTCGCGATCCAGATGCTGGAGGGATACGGCCTCCAGCCGATGATCCAGAGCCGGCAGGTGCAGATGCACCCGGCGGTGGTCCTGCTCGCGATCACGGCGGGCGCCTCCGTGGCGGGCGTCCTCGGCATGCTGCTCGCCGTCCCCCTGACGGCCGCCGTCTTCGGCGTTCTGCACGAACTCCGTGCGCTCTACGCGCCAAAAGGGCCGGGAGAACCCGGAGGACCACCGGGTTCGGAGGGCTCGAAAGGACCGGGGACGCCGGGACTCCCCGGAGTGCCGGGGGCATCGGGACCACCGGCGGACGCGTAGCCGTCGGCCGGCCGGTCGCCGTCCGCGGATCCCTGGTCCTCCGCGGCGCCCGGATCCGCCGGTCCGTCGGAGTGCGCCGTCTCGGCGAACGCGTCCCACGCGCCGAGCGGCGTGGAGTCGTCCGAGGTCCCGGACTCGCCGGGATCCGTGTCAGCCGCCTCGGAGAACTCGAACCAGATGGTCTTGCCCTGGCCCCGCGGGTCCACCCCCCACGCGTCCGCGAGCATCTCGACGAGCACCAGTCCCCGTCCGGACGACGCCAGCTCCCCGGGATGGCGCCGGTGCGGCAGGGCGTCGCTGCCGTCGGTGACCTCGACCCGCATCCGCCGTTTGCCCGGCTCGCCGCCCACCTCGGCGACGAGCAGGGCGTCCGCGTCGGTGTGCACGAGGACGTTGGTGACCATCTCGGAGACGAGCAGGACCGCCGAGTCGAGCTGATCGGCGGAGGCCCAGTCGTGCAGGAGCTCCCGCAGCTGCTGACGGGCCTCCGCGATCCGCTCGGGCTCGGCCTGCGCCACGGTCAGCATCGTGCGGCGCAGCAGCGGCCGTACGGGTGGCGCCGCGTCGTCGTCGGCACCCTCCAGGGGCAGCCGGGACAGCAGCAGCACGGCTATGTCGTCCTCGCGCCGGTCGGCCAGCGGACCGGTGGTGTGGTGGGACGAGGGCCCGTGCACGGCCTGGACGAGCGCGTCGGCGAGGGTCTCCATGTCGCCGTCGTGGGATTCGAGCGTCCGGCGGATCCGGCGCCAGCCGGTGTCGAGGTCGTGGCCGCCGGTCTCGATGAGCCCGTCGGTGCAGATCAGCATGGTCTCGCCCGGTTCCAGGACGAGCCGGGTGGTCGGGTAGTCGGCGTCCGGGTCGATGCCGAGCGGCAGCCCGCCCGCCGTGGGCCGCATCAGCACGGTCCCGTCCGCCATCCGTATCGCGGGATCGGGATGTCCGGCGCGCGCGATGTCCAGCGTCCCGGTCGCCGGGTCGACCTCGACGTACAGACAGGTCGCGAAGCGCACATCGGCGGGGTCCGCCGGTTCCTCGTCCTCGTCGGCGCCGCCGCTCGACCCGTAGGTCACCGAGTCGGTGACCCCGTAGAGGAAACGCGCCGCCCGTGACAGCACCGCGTCGGGGCGGTGGCCCTCGGCGGCATAGGCGCGCAGGGCTATCCGGAGCTGGCCCATCAGACCCGCGGCGCGGACGTCGTGGCCCTGCACATCCCCGATGACCAGGGCGTAGCGGCCGGCCGGCAGCGGGATCACGTCGTACCAGTCGCCGCCCACCTGGAGGCCGCCGCCGGTCGGGACATAGCGCGCGGCGACGCTCATGCCCGGCATCCGCGGGCCGAGCGTCGGCATCATCGAGCGCTGCAGGCCGTCGGTCAGCTCGCGCGCGGTCTCGGCGGCTCCGGCGCGCGAGAGGGCCTGCGCGAGCATGCGGGCGACGGTCGTCAGGACCGAGCGCTCGTCGGGCGTGAAGGTGACGGGGTAGGTGAAGGCCGCCATCCACGCGCCCATGGTGCTTCCGGCGACCGTGAGCGGCAGGAACGCCCAGGACTGCCGGCCGAAGTGCCGGGCGAGGGGCCAGGACGCCGGGTAGCGGTCCTTGTACTCGTCGGGGGAGGAGAGGTAGACCGCACGGCCCGTACGGACGACCTCGGCGGCCGGATAGTCCGTGGCCAGCGACATGTGCGAGAAGGGGCCCTCGTCGCCCGGCTGGTGCCCGTGGTGGCCGATGATCGTCAGCCGGTCGCCCTCCGCGCCGAAGACGGCGAGACCGTCCGGGGAGAATCCGGGCATCGACAGTCCCGCCGCCACCCGCAACACCTCCGCCGTGGACCGCGCCTCGGCCAGGGCCCGCCCGGCGTCGAGCAGGAACGCCTCCCGCGAGCGGCGCCAGTCCCCGGTGACAGGGGTGCGCGCGGCGGCGTCCGGAGGCTGCTCGCTGACCTCCTGGAGGGTGCCGATCAGCTCGTACTGCCCGGTCTCGGGGTCGACGAGCGGCTTGGAGCGGCTGCGGACCGTGCGGAGCACCCGGCCGTGCTCGTCCATGATCCGCATCCGGGCCTCGGCGAGCGTGCCCTCGGCCACCGCGAGGTGCACCACCCCGTCCATCTCGTTCCAGTCGACGGGGTGGACGTGCGAGCGCGCGCCCGCCTCGGTGAGGGTCGTCAGCTCCGCGGGCATGCCGATCAGTCGTGCGGCCACCGCGTCGAAGGTGACGAGTCCCGAGGCGTCGTCCCAGCGCCACACGCCGGTGGCGAGTGTGGCCAGGACGTCCCCCACGGCGGGCAGGGACTCACCAGTGCGCATGCGCCCACTGTAGGAACAGGTGATCCGTGCCTGCCACCGATGGCCTTCACCGATGCCCGTCAGGGCCGTGGAGCGGCTAATGAGGGGGAGGCGACCTGGGCTGGCCGGTACCCTGGGGGTGTTTCACGTGAAACAGGCCCCCAATCCGCGAAGACTGGATGAACGACGATGCATCGGTACAGGTCCCACACCTGCGGCGAGCTCCGCGCCTCTGACGTCGGCAGCGACGTCCGGCTGAGCGGCTGGCTGCACAATCGCCGAGACCTGGGTGGCATCCTCTTCATCGATCTGCGCGACCACTACGGCATCACGCAGCTCGTCGCCCGCCCCGGCACCCCCGCCTACGAGGCCCTCGACAAGGTCTCGAAGGAGTCGACCGTCCGCGTCGACGGCAAGGTCGTCTCGCGTGGCACGGAGAACGTGAACCCGGAGCTGCCGACCGGCGAGGTCGAGGTCGAGGTGAGCGAGGTCGAGCTGCTCGGCGCCGCCCAGCCGCTGCCCTTCACGATCAACGCCGAGGACGGTGTGAACGAGGAGCGCCGCCTGGAGTACCGCTTCCTCGACCTGCGCCGCGAGCGCATGCACCGCAACATCCTGCTGCGCACGGCCGTGATCTCCGCGATCCGTCACAAGATGACGACGCTGGGCTTCAACGAGATGGCCACCCCGATCCTCAGCGCCACCTCCCCCGAGGGCGCGCGCGACTTCGTGGTCCCCTCCCGGCTGAACCCCGGCAAGTTCTACGCGCTTCCGCAGGCCCCGCAGCAGTTCAAGCAGCTGCTGATGATCTCGGGCTTCGACCGCTACTTCCAGATCGCGCCCTGCTTCCGCGACGAGGACGCCCGCGCGGACCGTTCGCCCGGCGAGTTCTACCAGCTCGACGTCGAGATGTCCTTCGTCGAGCAGGAGGACGTGTTCCAGCCGATCGAGAAGCTCATGACGGAGCTGTTCGAGGAGTTCGGCGGTGACCGTCACGTCACCTCGCCCTTCCCGCGCATCCCGTTCCGCGAGTCGATGCTGAAGTACGGCTCCGACAAGCCGGACCTGCGGGCCCAGCTGGAGCTCACCGACATCACCGACATCTTCGAGGGCTCCGAGTTCAAGGCCTTCGCGGGCAAGCACGTGCGCGCCCTCGCGGTGCCGGACGTTGCCGGCCAGTCGCGGAAGTTCTTCGACGGCCTCGGTGACTACGCGGTCGAGCAGGGTGCGAAGGGCCTGGCCTGGGTGCGCGTGGGTGAGGACGGCTCGCTGACCGGCCCGATCGCCAAGTTCCTCACCGAGGAGAACGTCGCCGAGCTGACCAAGCGCCTCTCCCTGGCCGCCGGCCACGCGGTGTTCTTCGGCGCGGGCGAGTTCGACGAGGTCTCGAAGATCATGGGCGCGGTGCGGGTCGAGGCCGCGAAGCGCTCGGGCAACTTCGAGGAGAACGTCTTCCGCTTCTGCTGGATCGTCGACTTCCCGATGTACGAGAAGGACGAGGACACCGGGAAGATCGACTTCTCGCACAACCCGTTCTCCATGCCGCAGGGCGGTCTGGAGGCCCTGGAGACCCAGGACCCGCTGGACATCCTCGGCTGGCAGTACGACATCGTCTGCAACGGCGTCGAGCTGTCCTCCGGCGCGATCCGTAACCACGAGCCCGAGATCATGCTCAAGGCCTTCGAGATCGCGGGCTACGACCGGGAGACCGTCGAGGAGCAGTTCGCCGGCATGCTGCGCGCCTTCCGCTTCGGCGCCCCGCCGCACGGCGGGATCGCCCCGGGCGTCGACCGCATCGTCATGCTGCTCGCGGACGAGCCGAACATCCGCGAGACGATCGCGTTCCCGCTCAACGGCAACGCGCAGGACCTGATGATGGGCGCGCCCACGGAGCTGGACGAGACCCGTCTGCGCGAACTGCACCTCACGGTGCGCAAGCCGCAGCCGAAGTAGGCAGGCCCCGCGTCCCCGGAAGGCGACGCACACGGAAGTGGCTCGGAACCAGCGATGGTTCCGGGCCATTCTCGTGTGGCGTGGGAAACCACAGCCCGCACCCATGCTGCTGACAGGTCGGCTCCCTACCGTCCCGCGCATGACTGAGACCCAAGGACCAGCGCACCAAGGGAACATGACCCGGCGCAAGGTCGTCGTCGCGGGTGGAGTGGCCGTGGCGGCCGTGGGCGTGGGCGGCGCCGCCGCCGTGAACGCGTTCGCGGACGAGGCCACGGCCCGCACCACGACGGCCGCGTCCGGTGCGGAGACCTGTTACACGCTGACCTCGGAGACCACCGAGGGCCCCTACTACATCGACGCGGACAAGATCCGTCGGGACATCACCGAGGACCAGGAGGGCATCCCCCTGACCCTCGTGCTGAAGGTGATCGACGCCGAGACCTGCAAGCCGGTCAGGAACGCCGCGGTGGACATCTGGCACTGCTCGGCGCTGGGTCTGTACTCCGGCTACGAGGAGATGAGCAACGGCGGTGGCGGCGGCGGGCCGTCGGGCGGGCCCACGGGCGTCCCGTCCGGCAGCCCGACCGGTGAACCCCCGTCCGGGCCTCCCCCCGGTGGCGGTGGCGGGCATGCCGAGCCCACCGACGACAAGCGGTATCTGCGCGGCACCTGGAGGACCGACCGGCACGGCAACGTCACCTTCAGGACCGTCTTCCCCGGCTGGTACCAGGGCCGTTGCGTCCACATCCATGTGAAGGTCCATGTGGACGGCACCTGGACCGACGCGGGCTACGAGGGCGGCCACACCTGCCACACGGGCCAGCTCTTCTTCTCGGAGAAGTCGGTCCTGGCGTCGGCCGAGGTCTCCCCGTACTCCACGAGCACGACCACCCGCACGACGCTGGACGAGGACTCGATCTACCCGGGCAACGGGCACGAGGGCGGGCTTCTGTACCTGTCGTACGACAGGAGACACATCGCCCGGGGTGTCCACGCCCGCCTGACGATGGGCGTCACCCCGGACGAGACCCACGATTCCACCGAAACGGGCCCGAACCCGTCGGCCACGTCGTCCTGACCTCTCGGCACACGGACGCCTGGAACACCACGGGTTCCGGGCCTTTCGCCCCCTGACAGGCGAGGGCCCGGAACCCGTGGTGTGCGGCAGGGCCCCGGGAAGGGTGAGGTGCTCAGGTGTCGTACGTGCCGTTCCAGGGGGCGGAGAAGCCCAGGCCGTCCGGGTAGAGCTCGGCCCAGGCCTCGCCCTCGTCCACGCCCGTCACGAGGCCGAACCGGACGCCGTCGACGGTGAGCTGGAACGGCCGTATCGCGATGTCCGTGTACGAGCGCCGGGGCAGACTGCGCAGCAGCTTCGCCAGGTGGACGCGGGCGCGGGAGAGCACCGAGTACTCGCCCTGGGCGGCTCGCTGCTGTTCGGCCCAGGTGCCGGCGCACCAGACCTCCGAGTCGCGGTAGCGGCCCTCGGCGTCGAAGGTGTGGAGCACCACGTACAGACGTTTGCGCTCTTCCCAGCCGTCGTCGGGACGGAACCCTTCGGGGAAGGCGTACGTGATCGACGCCAGGAACTGACCATCCGCGTACCGGCCTATGGTCTCGGTGCGGTTCTTCGGTTCGTAGGCGATCGGAATGACCTCGGGGACTGCCATGGCGGAAACCATACGGGTGACGGAGGGCCTTGTGGCGCCGGGGTCCATTACGGATCGGCGGCATCGGACAGAGGGTGGCTTTCCCGGCTCTTCGCCGGGACTTCACCGGGCTCTCACCTGGTCTTCCGTGCTGTCCCGCCGGTCCCGGGCGCCGCGGCGGCGGCCTCGGCGGGCAGGGCCCCGGAGACGCGGAAAGGGGGCACGGGACGTGTCGTCCGTGCCCCCTTTCCGCAGCGAGCAGCCTCAGGAGATCGGCCGGTATCCGCTCCGGCCGGTGGCGATCCTCGCGCGAGCCGCATCAGGGCGGCCGCTGTTACTCGGGTGCGCCGCCGAAGCGCTCCTTGTACGACTCCAGGTCCTCGTCCGTGATCTTGGCGAAGAGGACCGGGGGAACGGTGAAGGGGGTTCCGGCGGGCAGGAAGGACAGGGCGCGGGCCTCGTCGGCGCTCACCCAGGTCGCCGTGTCGTCCGCGAGGGCGAAGGCCGAGCGCATCGCGCGGGCGGACGCCGGGATGAAGGGTTCCGAGACCACCGAGTACAGGTGGATCAGGTTCATCGCCGTACGGAGCGTCAGCGCGGCTCCCTCGGGGCTGGTCTTGATCTCCAGCCAGGGAGCCTTCTCCTCCAGGTAGGAGTTGCCCGCGGACCACAGGGCGCGCAGCGCGGCGGCTGCCTTGCGGTACTGGAGGGCCTCCATCTGGGTCTCGTACTCCGCGAGCAGACCCGCGATCTCGGCGCCCAGCTTCGTCTCGGCCTCGCCGGCCTCCGAACCCTCCGGGACCTCCTCGCCGAAGCGCTTCTTGGAGAAGGACAGGACGCGGTTGACGAAGTTGCCGAGGGTGTCGGCCAGGTCCTTGTTGACCGTGGCCGTGAAGTGCTCCCAGGTGAACGACGAGTCGTCCGACTCGGGGGCGTTGGCGATGAGGAAGTAGCGCCAGTAGTCGGCGGGCAGGATGTCCAGGGCGTGGTCCGTGAAGACCCCGCGCTTCTGGGACGTGGAGAACTTCCCGCCGTAGTACGTCAGCCAGTTGAAGGCCTTGACGTAGTCGACCTTCTTCCACGGCTCGCGCACGCCCAGCTCGGTGGCCGGGAACATGACGGTGTGGAAGGGCACGTTGTCCTTCGCCATGAACTGCGTGTAGCGGACGGGGTTCTCGCCGGAGTCCGCGTCGTACCACCAGGACTTCCAGTCACGGTTCTCCGTGTCCTGGTCGGACCACTCCTTCGTCGCGCCGATGTACTCGATCGGGGCGTCGAACCAGACGTAGAAGACCTTGCCCTCGGCCGCCAGCTCCGGCCAGGTGTCGGCCGGGACGGGGACGCCCCAGTCCAGGTCACGGGTGATCGCGCGGTCGTGCAGGCCCTCGGTCAGCCACTTGCGGGCGATGGAGGAGGCGAGCTGCGGCCACTCGGACTCGTGGCGGGCCACCCACTCCTCGACCTCGTGCTGGAGCTTCGACTGGAGGAGGAAGAGGTGCTTCGTCTCGCGGACCTCCAGGTCCGTCGAGCCGGAGATCGCCGAACGCGGGTCGATCAGGTCCGTGGGGTCGAGCACGCGCGTGCAGTTCTCGCACTGGTCGCCGCGGGCCTTGTCGTAACCGCAGTGCGGGCACGTGCCCTCGACGTAGCGGTCCGGCAGGAATCGGCCGTCGGCGGGCGAGTACACCTGACGGATCGCGCGCTCCTCGATGAAGCCGTTCTCGTTCAGGCGGCGCGCGAAGTGCTGGGTGATGTCGCGGTTCTCCGGGCTGGAGCTGCGGCCGAAGTAGTCGAAGGCCAGCTCGAAGCCGTCGTACACGGCCTTCTGCGCGTCGTGCGCCTGCGCGCAGAACTCGTCGACCGGCAGGCCGCGCTCCTTGGCCGCCAGCTCGGCGGGGGTGCCGTGCTCGTCCGTCGCGCAGATGTACAGGACGTCGTGGCCGCGCTGGCGGAGGTACCGGGAGTACACGTCCGCCGGGAGCATGGACCCCACCATGTTGCCCAGGTGCTTGATCCCGTTGATGTACGGAAGGGCGCTGGTGATGAGGTGTCGAGCCATTGCGGGCTGCTCCCAGGTCGCTGCGTGGGGCGACGATCGCGTCCGTTGTGCGGTCGGCGGGTCGTCGTCGGTGAACCTTGAAATCGTAGCCGACATGGGTGGGCCGCCCGCTTCCCGTTTTAAGGGGTGGGAAGCGGGCGGCCCGGGTGTTGGTGAGACGGGTGGTTACGGGCGCCAGTTCTCCAGCACGCCGTCGTAGACCTCGACGTCCGTCAGTTCGCGCGGGGCCGGGCCCGCGTGGAAGAAGGCCGTGTTCCCGGTCTTCAGCTTGCGCAGGTAGTCGAAGGCCTTGTTGTCGTGCTCGCCGAAGGCGACGAACGAGAAGAAGACGCCCGGGTGGTTCTTCGCCGCGTCCGTGAGGGACTGGGTAGCGGGGGTCTTGGCGTCCGGCGCGCCGTCCGTCTGGAAGATCACCAGGGCCGGGTCGGCGGAGCCCGACCGCTGGTGGTGGGTGACGACCTCCTCCACGGCGACGTGGTAGCTCGTACGGCCCATGCGGCCGAGGCCGGCGTGCAGGTCGTCGACCTTGTTCTCGTGCTCGGTGAGCGTGAGGGCGCCGGTGCCGTCCAGCTCGGTGGAGAAGAAGACGACGTGGACGGTCGCCTCCGGGTCCAGGTGGGCGGCGAGGGCGAGGGCCTGCTCGCCGAGGGCCTGGGCGGAGCCGTCCTTGTAGTAGGCGCGCATGGAGGACGAGCGGTCCAGAACGAGGTAGACCTTGGCGCGCTTGGCGGTGAGGTCGTGCTTCTGGAGTGCGGTACCCGCTTCCTGGTATGCCGTGACCAGGCCCGGAGCCTTGGACTTGACCTCGCTCAGCGCGACGGCGGAGTCCTCGGGGGCCTCGATTCCGGCCGCGGCGACCGGCTCGGCCTCGGTTTCGGCGATCGGCTCGGCCACCGCCGCGGCGATCGGCTCGGCCTTGGCCTCGGTGGCCGGTTCAGCCTCGGTGGCGGCGTTCGCCTCGGCTTCGCCTTCGGCGTTGTCGTTCCCGCCCGCACCACCCGTGCTGCTTTCGTCGTCGGCCGCGGGTGCCGCCTGTGGGGCCTCACCGCCGTCGGCGTCCGCGGGCTCGTCGGCCTGCGCGGTCACGGGCTCCTCGGCAACAGCCTCGGGCTCGCTCACGGCCTCGGCTTCCGCCTCGGCGGCGACCTCGGGCTCGGCGACCGGCTCCGCCTCGGCGACCGGAGTCGCGTCCACGGCGGGCTCGGGCTCGATGGCAGCCTCGGGCTCCGCCTCTTCCGCGGCCACGGGCTCGGCCTCGGGCTCGGCGACCGATTCGACCTCGGCCTCGGCGGCGGGCACGGCTTCCGGGGCGGCTTCCGCCTCGGCGACCGGCTCCTCAGCCTCCTCGGAGGCGGGCTCCTCGGCTACGGGCTCGGCCTCGGCCTCGGGCTCCGGGGCGGCTTCCGCCTCCGCGGCGGGCTCGGCCTCGGGCTCGGTTGCCGGCTCCGCGGCGGGCTCCTCGGCGGCGGGCTCGGCCTCGGGCTCGGTGGCCGGCTCCTCGGCGGCGGGCTCGGGCTCGACCTCGGCCTCGGGCTCGGTGGTCGGCTCGGTCGGGGGGGTGGGTTCGGTCTTCGGGGTGGGGGTGGTCTCCGGGGTGGAGGATCCCTCGGGGGTGGACGGCGTGTTCTGCTTCGGTACCGTCACGTTGTCGAAGGCGGCCGACACCAGCTCCTCGACGACGGAGGGCTCGGGCTCGGACGCGGGAGCCGGAATCCTCGGCTCGGCCTCCGGCGCGGCGGTGGAGGCCGGCTCGGCCTCGGGAGTAAGTGTCGGCTCCGCGGCGGGAGCCGGGACCGTCGCGGTCGACGTGGCCTCTCGCGAGGTCTCCGCGTCCGCGTCACGACCCTTGCGTGAGCGGCCGAACGCATTCCGCAGGAGAGTGAGAATGCCCATGTGCGCAACCCTTCGCGTGAGTTGATCCCGTCAATCCCTGGCCAGGACGGACACGTAAGGTTAGCGGCCACAGATGGTGATCTTCGGCAGGGGCTGCACACCGGACAACCGCCGAGTCAACCCCCTTACAGCGCCCACGGGTTCACTTTCCTACCACGGTGATTTGTCGGAATTCGGAGTTCCGTCCCGCGCGTGGATCGGGACGATGGCCGAATAGTGGGTGCCGACGCCGCCCGTGTCAATGCGGTGAGGTGATCGCCCTGGCCGCCGCGACCTCCTGCCGCACCGGTTCGAGGACGCTGTCCTCGGGTCCGGTGAGATCGGTGCGGACGGCGAAGAGCACGTCCGTCTCGCGCAGTCCCTCGGACAGCTCCCGCAGTTGCAGCGCGATGGTGGAGATCTCGGCGGCGGACGGTTCGGCCGCGCCCTGCCGGACACGGACCCGGGCGGCGGTCGTCGCGTCCACGATCCGCTCGACGGCGACGACGAGCGGCATCCAGGCCGCGGCGCGGCGCCCGTTCGGCGGCGGTTCGGTCAGCGCGCGCTGGAACTCCGTACGGATGGAGGAGAGGTCGCGGTACAGCCGGCGCCTGCTCCGGGCGCGGGCCGCCGGCTCGGCGGCGTCCCCGAAGGCCAGCTCGACATAGCCGGCGGTGTCGGCGACCGCGTCCGCCAGCCGGTCGCCGACCCGGGCGTGCCAGCTCTCCGGCCACAGGAGGTACCCGGCCACCAGGGCGATGGCGCAGCCGATGAGGGAGTCGACGAGCCGGGGGACGATGAGCCCGGTGCCCTGGTGGTTGAGGATGTCGGACAGCAGCAGGATCACCGGGGTGATGGCGGCGGTCTGATAACCGTAGCCGCGCGGGGTCAGGGCCGGGATGAGCGCGCCGAGCGCCATCAGCACGGGCACGTCCCACCAGCCGCGCGGCACCAGGGTCAGCACGGTCGCCGCGACCACGAGACCCGCGACCGTGCCGAGGGCGCGCAGCAGGGCCCGGGAGAAGACGGAACCGTAGTCGGGCTTCATGACGAAGGTGATGGTGAGCGCGACCCAGTAGGAGCGCGGCACCTCGACGGTGGAGATGAGCACCTGGCCGATGCCGATGCACAGGGCGAGGCGGGTGCCGTAGCGCCAGGAGGCCCCCGACAGCAGGACGTTGCGGGTGGTGCGGGCGGCACGGACACGCAGCGCGGCGGGCCGGCCGAGGCGGTCGTCGAGAGCGCGCGCGTCGGGGAACCGGTCGGTCACGACACCGGCGGCGTGCCGCAGGGCGTGGTCGACGGCGCGTCCTGTCTCGTCGGCCGGGGCGGGAAGCCGCAGTTCGAGGGGTCCGGCGCCACCGGACTCGACGGTGTCGGCGAGCAGGCGTACGGCGGCGGGGATCTCGGCGGGCAGTGGTTCGCCCCGCTGGTGGGCGGCGGGGGCGGCCTCGACGACCGGCGTGACGGCGTTGAGCTGGGCGAGCAGCCGGACGAGGTCGGGGCTGCGGCCGTGGTGGAAGGCCCGCCGGGCGAGGACGAGGTCGTACGACTCGTTCAGGGACCGGGTGACGACGATGCGGAGGCGCTCGTAGTCGTCGGTGCCTCCGGCGGCGAGCAGGTCCGCGACCGTGCGGTAGGTGCTCGCGACGGAGGACCGCTCCGGCACGCCCGAGCGCAGCGGCCAGGCGAGCAGGGTCAGCGCGAGGACGAGGAGGCCGCCGCCGGCCATCAGCAGCGGTGCGAGCCACCAGGCGCCGGGCAGCGGAAGTCCGGCGCCGATCACGCAGTTGAGGAGCAGCAGCAGTCCGGTGACGGAGGCGACGGCGCCGATCGACGAGATCATCCCGGAGACCAGGGCGATCAGGGTCACCGTCACGACGGCGGTCCAGCCGTACCCGAAGACCGCGGCGCCGATCGTGACGCCGATCGCGCCGAAGAGTTGCGGGACGGCGATGTTGAGGATCCGCATGCGGTACGCGTCCGCGGTGTCGCCGATGACTCCGGACAGCGCTCCCATGGAGGCCAGGGCGCCGTACGCGGGCTGTCCGCAGGCGAGGCCGATCGCGAGGGGGAGCGACAGGGCCGCGGCGGCGCGGGCGACGGCGGCCCGGTTGACGGGGACCCGCTGCGGTTGGAGGTTCCTGACCAGCCAGTCGGGAGGGGTGAGGCCGATGGGGAACTCGCGGGACATGCCCCAAGTATGGAGGTTTCCCCGGGACGGCCCCGGGTGCGGTCCCGCCGGGCCCCGGGTCAGGCGCCCACGTGCGTCGACTGCTCCGCGGGAATCGGGCGGGGTGTCTCGGCAGGCCGCCGCCGACGGGCGTAGACGCCGGTGAGGGCGGCGGTCAGAGCCACCGTCAGGCCCACGGCCAGCAGCAGCCAGCTGACGAACCGGAGGGTCTCGGTGAGAGCGTCGTACACCGCGCCCGCGGCCGTGCGGGACACGTCGGGCGGCAGGTCGTCGAGGGTGAGCCTGCGGCCGACGGTGATCGCGACACCGAGCAGCGCGGCGCCCAGAGCGGTGCCGAGGCCCGTCGCGAGGACCGCCCGGCGGCGGCGCACGGCGATGACGATGCCCGTCACCGCGAAGACGACCGACGCCGACGGGAGCCAGAATCCGGCGACTTCGAGCACGTGGAACCCCTTCCGGAGCCGGGCCAGGTCCTCAGCCTCGAGCACGGTGATCTCGGTGTGCGCGACCGGGATCCGGCCGGCCAACGGCATGTGGTCGTCGGCGAGCCGGCGCTTGACCCGCTCGGTGACGGGAGCGAGATCGACGGTCACGGCACCCTCGCGGTCCTCGCGCAGCGCCCGCATCACGGCGTCGTGCGCGGCCATGTTGGCGGCCTCCCACGCCGTGCGGTACGCGTCGGTCTCGGTGAACGAGCGCACGGCGTCCCGCACGAAGTGGTTCACCGGCCCCTGGAGTCTCGGCCGTACGTGGACCGCGCGCAGGATGTCCTCGGTGACACCGGCCGCGATGGCTTCCCGGACGTCGTCGTCGCCGGCGAGCGGCGCCATCGTGGCCTCGTACCGCTCGGAGTCGCCGAGGCCGTACGTCGCCCACGCCGACAGCGCGCCGAGCGGCGCGAGGAGGCAGGCGAGCGCGATCAGCACGGCCGACAGGGCGCTCCGGACACGAGGGGACACGTCCTCAGACAAGGCCTCCCGGACCCCGTACGCGACCGGGCGGACTGCAAATGGGCGCATATGACAAGCCGTACGGGGAGCCGCCGCACCCGACCGGCAGAGCCGGACCCCGCCCCCCCGTCGGCGGGCCGCCCGATTCCGGCGGCCCCGGTCCGTGTCCCGTCGGGATCGCCGTCCGGGTCCCGCCGGCCACCCCCGGCACCGCCGCTCACCCCCGTGCATCCCCATGGCCCCAAGGGCTTTGGCCGCTCGGGTGGAGCCCTCACCCGAACGGGTGTTTCCTGGATCTGGGGAAAAGGAGGCCGATATGCGCACCACCTCAACCCCGCGGACTCTTGCCGCGGCCCTGCTCAGCAGCGGTGTACTGACGGTCCTGGCCGCCGGTCCCTCCATGGCGGCGACCGGGTCGGCGCACACCGGCGACGGCTCCGGAAGCCCCGTCCGGGGCACCGTCATCTCCCGTGGAGAACTGAACGTGCGGCTTCAGCCCAGCACGAACTCGCCGGTCGTCGGCGCGCTCTCACCGGGCAGCCAGGACCGCGTCGAGTGCGCGGTGAACGGGCAGAGCGTGCTCGGCACCACCGTCTGGTACTGGCTCGTCGGCGCCCATGCCTGGGCCAGCGCCGCGTTCGTCTCCACCGACGGCCGGTCGGTGCCGAGTTGCTCCGACCCGTGCCCCGACCAGAAGGACGGGACCTGGCACAACGCGCACTGGGACGACAACCGCGACCCGGGCGACGACCCCGGCTGGAGCGTGACCGCCTCCGGCTCCTGGAGCTTCACCGTCTCCAGCGCGTGGAGCTGGACCGTGTCCGGCTCCTCCTCGAACTCCTGGGACTGGGTCCCAGGTGGCAGGTGAGCGGGTGAGTGAGGGAGACGCATGAGGCCCCGGCATCGCCGGGGCCTCATGTGCGGTGTGCGCCGTCGCGACGGCGCGCCAGACGTCAGGTCGCCTTTCCCGCCGCGTCCTCGTGGGTGTAATAGCGGTAGAAGGCCACCGCGTACACGCCCACCGCCACCGGCAGTGACATGAACACGGACCGCAGAACGGTCGCGTCGGTCTGGCTGTACAGGAAACCGAACGCGCAGCCCGCGAACACGGCCCACACCAGCGCGTGCGTCTCGCGCCGCATCAGCGGTGCCACGGTCCGGGCGCCCATGTAGGCCGCCGCGAACGCGATGGCGCACACGAAGCCGAACAGCACGTTCCAGCCCGTGATGGCACCGGCGTCCCGGTTGATGGCGGCGGCCCAGTAGCCGTAGACGAGTCCGCCGGCGACGGGCACGGCCCACTTCGCGATCGTGTGGGCCTGTGCCCCGAAGACGTCGGTCGATCCGGATGTACCTGGTGTCCCTGACACGGGTGCGGCTTGAGCCATGGAAGGACTCCTCTCTGCTCGCCCCCGCCTTCCAGGTCACACCTCGCCGCAGCCCCTGGCAAGTCGGGGCCCCGCGCCCCCACGGCACCCCCGTGGCGCCCCCACGACAGCCCTCCGCGCCGCTCCGCCGAAATGCGGTGATCATGGTCGCGTGCTTCGCTGAGGTTCATGAAGCTCGTACTCTTCGGTGCCACCGGCATGGTCGGCAGCCGCATCGCCACAGAGGCGTCGGCGCGCGGACACCAGGTCGTCGCGGTCAGCCGGTCCGGCCAGTCCCCGGTTCCCGGGGTCACCGCGGCGGCGGCCGACGCCGCGGACTCGGCGAAGGTCGCCGAGCTGGTGGCCGGCGCGGACGCGGTGGGGTCGGCATGCGTGCCGCCCCGGGACGGCTCGGATCCCCGCGAACCCTTCCTCGCCCTCAACCACTCCCTGGTGGAGGGCGTCCGTGAGGCCGGGGTGCACCGGCTCGTGATCGTCGGCGGGGCGGGCACCCTGGAGGTCGCCCCCGGGGAGGCCGCGTGCGACCAGCCGGACTTCCCCGAGGCCTACCGTCCCGAGGCTCTCGCCCACCGTGACGCCCTCACCTATCTGCGGACCGACGTCGACGATCTCGACTGGACCTACATCTCACCCGCCGCCGAGATCGGCCCCGGCGAGCGCACGGGCGAGTTCAGGATCGGCGGCGACCGCATGCTCACCGACGCGGGCGGCCAGAGCAGGATCAGCGCCGAGGACTACGCGATGGCCTTCGTCGACCAGCTGGAGATGCCCGTCCACCCGCACGGCCGTATGTCCGTCGCCTACTGAGACAACGCAACGGAGGGCGGTAGGGCGCGGTGGCCGACCGGAGATCCGTCCACGACCGGATACGGGACGCCCTGCGGCCGCGCGCCGGGATGCCGGACACCTTCCAGCGGTCGAGGCCGCTGCGGGTACAGGGGCGCAGCGTCGCCTGGCTGCCCCCGCTGCTGCTGCTCATCGGCATCGCGCTGCTCGACGGCAACACCTCCGGCCGGTTCCGGATCATCTCCTGGCTCGTGCTCGTGCCGGTCATCGCCGCGGCGATCTGCGGAGTGGTGGGCACCGTGGCGTTCGCCGCGCTGTCGCTGCTCGTCTACGGCGCCGTGGACACGTCGTGGCCGCACCAGTACCAGAACGGCCTGCCCGATTTCATCCTGGTCCTGGTCGGCAGCGGCCTCGCGGCCCTCGCCTGTTCCGTGCGGCTGCGCGCCGAACGGCGGATGCTGCACATGCGGGACGTCGCCGAGACGACCCGGCGTACCGTGCTGCGCCCGATGCCCCCGGGCTGGGGCGGCCTCGACCACGCGGCCGTCTACCTCACCGCCGACAGCGAGGCCCGGGTCGGCGGCGACTTCTACGACATCCAGCCCGGCCGGCACGGCACCCGCCTGCTGCTCGGAGACGTCCAGGGCAAGGGACTCGCGGCGGTCGAGGCGGCGGCCGCGCTGCTCAGCACCTTCCGCGAGGCGGGGTACCACGAGCCGTTGCTCGGCACGGTCGCCGGACGGCTGGAGGTCAGGATGCTGCGGCACAACCGCTACCGCGTGGCGCTCGGCCGCTCCGACAGCGACCGTTTCGCGACCGGTGTCCTGGTCGCCTTCCCCGAGGACGCCCCGGTGACCGTGGAGGTCGTCAACTTCGGCCACGAACCGCCGCTCGTGGTCACCTCCGACGGGGTGCGGAGCCTGCCGGCCGGGGACGGACTCCCGCTCGGCATGGGCGAACTGGCGCCCGCGCCGCCACCGGTGCTCCGGGTCCCGCTCGCTCCCGGCGAGACACTGCTCCTGGTCACCGACGGGGTGACCGAGGCCCGTGACACGGCGGGTGACTTCTTCCCGCTCCGTGACACCCTCACGAAGGCGCTGGCACGCGACCCGCGCATCGCCGACCCGCAGCGGCTCGTCCGGTTCGTGCGCGACGGCACCCTGGCCCACTGCGGCGGCAGGCTCGCCGACGACACGACGATCTTCGCCGTACGGCGTCGGGCGGGCGGCGGACGAGGGGCGTAGCCCGGTGGCGGACGGGGACTTCGGGGCTTTCGGCCAGGTGGGGCGTTCGTCCTGTTCCTCCCCTCTTTGCATGCGCAGCCGTTACGGTGCTGATGTGTCCGATCGATGGGGGAGGCAACCTGTGCCCGGAACCGTGCTGCTGCTCGCGGCCTCGCCGGTGGGCAGGGGGTGCCTGGTGGACGCGGCCTCCGTGCTCCCCGTGCTCGCGGCCGTCGCCCCGCCGGTGCTGTCGGGCACCGACACGGCCAACGTCGTCGAACTGGCCGACCCGCTGGAGCCGCAGGCCGTCCTGACCCGGCTGCGGGCGGCGGCGACCGCGCCCGGACCGCTGACCATGTTCGTGACGGGACAGCTCCAACTGGACCGCCGCCAGCGGCTTCCGCACCTCGCGCTGGCCCGCACCACCCCGGCGACGGTCCGCTACACGGCTTTTCCCTGGCACTGGGTCGCCGACGAACTCCGGCTGCGTCCACCGGGTTCGACGACCGTCTTCGTCGACCTGCACGCGGACGCGGACACCTGGGAGTTCCTCGCCCGACGCCCGCTCACGGCGGGCCCGGCGACCGAGCTGTACGGCCGCGTCGCCCCGCCGCCGTCCCGCCGGACGGTGGCGCAGCCGGCGTACATGAGAGCCGTCGCCACCCTGCTGCGCAGCGGTCACCGGCCTCCCCTCGCCCAGCTTCACGAGCAGGCTCTGACGAGGACCTCGGGTGAGGAGAACGCCCGGCGGGGAGAGGCGGACCTCGTGCTCGCGCCCGGGCCGGCGTGGGCCGGGCAACCCTGGCCTCCGGCACCGGAGTTCACGACGGTCACGGCTCCGCCGCACACGCCCGCGCCCCCGCCGGCCCCACCGTCCGTGCCGGGCCCACCGTCCGTGCCGTCCGTGCCGTCGGCGCGGTCCGTGCCGCTCGCGCCGTCCGTGGCGCTTCCCGGCCAGGCGGACCAGCGAGGCGGTCCGGCCTCCCCCGATCCCCACGACGAGATCACCGCGGCGGTCCGCGACGGGCGCCACGACGACGCCCTCGCGCTGGCGGCGCGGTGGGAGCGGCAGGCGCTGCGGACCCACGGGTTCGGGTCCGAGCCGGTGCTGCACTGGATGGAGGTACGGGCCGACCTGGCGATGTTCGCGGGGGACGCCGAGCGCAGCTGCCGTGGCTGGCTGGCCCTCGCGGCGAACCGGCTGGACGCGGGACAGGCGCCGGGTGCCCCGGAGGTGGAGTCGGCCGTGGACCGCGCGCACCACCAGTGGGGCCGCATCGACGATCCGGCGCGGGCCCGTGAACTCGGTCCGGAACTCGCCCGGTTGAGGCAACGGGTGCCCGGACGCCGGGAGGGCGCGCTGGACCATGTCCGGCGCCAGCTCCGTCAGTTGCAGACGCAGACCTGAGCGAACACGAACACGGGCCGGGAGTGTTCAGTTCCCGGCCGACAGCGAGGCCAGTGCCCCCGACACCAGGGTCCGTACGCCCGGCGCGACCGTGGACAGGTCGGGGGCGAAGTGCGGACTGTGATTGCTGGGCACGGCCGCGAGCCGGGTCATGAGGTCGTCGCCGCCCGGGGCGGCGTTCCAGACGTCGGCCGGGGTGCTGGTCACGAACCAGTAGGAGTAGGGGATACGGCCGGCCGCGAGCCGCGGGAAGTCCTCGCTGCCCATGGCCGGACCGGGGTCGAGGATCGTCCCGGCGCCGAAGACCTCGCCGTGCACCGCGGCGATCCGGCGGTCGGTCTCGGCGTCGTTGACGGTCACCGGGAAGTCGTTGCCGACGGTGACCGTGGGCTCGGCCGGGCAGCCGGCCGCCGCGCACTCGCCCGCCGCGACGCGCCGCACGGCGGCGATCATCCGTTCCCGCACGTCCTGCGACTGCGTGCGCAGGTTCAGGGAGATCCGGGCCTCGGACGGGATGATGTTGTGCCGGGTGCCGGCCTCGATCCGTCCCACCGTCAGCACGGCGGAGTCCCGGGCCGCGATCTCCCGGCTGACGACCGTCTGGAGCCGCGTCACGATGTACGCGGCCGTCACCACCGGATCGACGGTCGCCTCGGGCCGCGAACCGTGCCCGCCCCGCCCGTGCACGACGATGTCGATGTCGGTCGCGGCGGACATGATCAGGCCCGGAGAGTGCGCGTACAGCCCGGCGGGGCCGGGCGCCACGTGCTGGCCGAGCAGGACGTCGGCCCGCGGGAACCGTTCGTGCAGGCCGTCCGCGACCATGCGGGCCGCGCCCTCGCCGGTCTCCTCGGCGGGCTGTCCGACCAGCACCAGCGTGCCGGACCAGGTGTCCCGCCCGGCGGCCAGCGCCCGGGCCGCGCCGGCGAGCCAGGTGACGTGCAGATCGTGGCCGCAGGCGTGCATGACCCCGTCGGTCTCCGAGGCGTACGGCAGCCCGGTCTCCTCGGCCACGGGCAGCGCGTCCATGTCGGCGCGCAGCAGGACCGTGGGGCCGTCCCCGTTCCGCAGCACGCCGACGACGCCCGTACCGCCCACGCCCTCGGTCGTGTCGTATCCGGCCTTCCGCAGCCGTTCCGCGAGGGCGGCGGCCGTACGGTGTTCGCGCAGCGACAGTTCGGGATGCCGGTGCAGATCCCGGTAGAAGTCCTCCAGGGAGGGGACCGGGAGGTCGGCGGTGAGGTCCAGCGCGGTACGAGCGGCGGTAGAGGTCACCGGTTCACTGTAGGCGCCATGTTTTCCCGCCGCGGGGGATTCGCCGCTGTCGTACGACCCGGGGAGAACGCGTCACCGCCCGCGGGGAGTTACCGGTGACCGGCCGTGTGCGCGGTGGTGTGTGCGGCGGGGGCCGCTTCGGCCGCTCTCGCCGGACCGACGTTCGCCGCCGTGACCAGCGCGGCGACCGCGATGACGGCGGCCAGGAACCCTCTGGAGTAGCGCGCGGAAATACGTCGGAGCACGGTGACCTCGCAACAACAGCGGCGTATTAAGCATGCTTAATCCGGCGCTTAACGTAGAGGTTCCCGGCCTTCCGTCGCAAGAGGGCTCCGAGGTCGGACGGTAGTCAAAAGCCGGACCGGTTCAACTCGCCTTGATGGCATGCTTAGCCCATGGCGGAGCGGGACGACCCTGAGATCATCGGGCGCAGGGTGCAACAGCTGCGCACAGAACGAGGCCTGACGCAGAGACAGCTCGCGGAGCCCGTGTACACGCCCGCGTACATCTCCACGCTGGAGGCCGGCCGGGTGCGGGCCTCCGAGCCCGCGCTGCGGCACATAGCCGACCGTCTCGGGATCGCGTACGAGGAGCTGCTGACCGGGCGGCCCGCCCATCTCGCCACCGGCCTGCGGCTGCGGCTGACGGACGCGCAGCGCACGCTCTCCACCGGAGAGGCCGAGGTCGCCGCCGAGGTCTACGCGGTTCTGCTCGCGGAGGCGGAGGCCCACGGACTGGTCGCCGAGCAGGCGGCGGCGCTCCTCGGACTCGGCGAATGCGCGCTGGACACCGGGGACCTGGAGACGGCGCAGCGGCGCTTCGAGGAGTCGGAGCAGCGGATGGGGGACGCGCCGCTGCCGCAGCGGGTGCCCGCCGTACGCGGCCGGGCCGTCTCCCACTATCTCGCCGGTGAACTCCGTTACGCCTGCTACCTGTTCGAGTCCACCATCGACGAGCTCAACCGGACGGGCCTGCACGATCCCGAGGCGCTGCTTCTCCTGTACACGGGAGTCATAGGGCCCTACATGGACATGGGTGCGCACGCCCGTGCCGCCCAGGCCGCCGAGTTCGCGCTCGCCCTCGCGCCGCAGGTCCAGGACCCGGCGCTGGTGGCGCGGATGCACCGGTCGGTGGCGCGGACGATGATCGCCGAGGGGCGGATCGCCGAGGCCGACGTCTCCCTCGCCAAGGCCGCCGAGCTCTACCGGCAGCTCCAGATCCGCACCGAGCTCGCCAACTGCCACTGGATGCGCGGTTATCTGTACGCGCAGAACGGTGAACTGGAGCGTGCGGAGGATGAGTTGCGCGAGGCGCAGGCCATGCTCTCAGCGAAGCGGGCCGCGCTGTACACGAGCCAGGTCGCGGTGGAACTGGCCGACGTGCTGCACCGGCGCGGCAAGTCCGACGAGGCGGACGGGCTGCTGCGGCAGGTGCTCGGTGACCTGAGTTCCGAGCGGGGCGCCATCCACGCCGCCGCCGCGCACCGCCTGCTCGGGATCATCGCGGAGGACACCCGCGACACCGAGGCGGCGGAGGAGCACTATGTGCGGGCGATGAGCCTGCTGGAGCGGGCGGGCGCGGCGGGTGACCTGGCGGACCTGTGCCGGCTGCTGGGCGACCTGCTGCGGCGCACCGGCCGCGTGGAAGCGGCTCTGGACGCCTACCGCACGGGCCTCGGCCACCGCACCGCCCCGGGCACGACGACCCTCGGCCCCGCTCCGGCCCAGCCGCCCCTCTGAAGACCCGCGCGGGTGCGGGGCGTTCCGGTGCGGGCTGTGGGCTGCGGGCTGCCCGCCTAGGAGGCCGAGGCGCTGGCCGACGGGCGGATCTCGACCACCGCGCCCCGTTCGAGCCGGTCGTACAGCAGCTTGGCATCGGCCATGTCCAGGCCGATCCAGCCGTGGTCAGGGTCGTAGATGCCCTCGTCGTTGGACAGGGAGCCCACGTAGTCCGTTCTGCCGTCGGGCCCGGTGAGCCTGAGCGCCCAGGTGGCCCGGAAGAAGTAGCCGCTTCCGAGGCCGACCGTCTCGCCGGAGACCCTCAGGTGGGCTTCCTTCGCCGTGACCGTCATCCGGACCGTCGGGGTGTCCCCGGTCAGAGTGCCGCCGTGGACCGTCAGCCGGTGGCCGGCGACCGTGATCACCCGCTCGTCCAGATCGATCGTGGCGTCCGGTGATGCCACCGGCGCGCTCGCGGCCGGAGCGGGCTCGTGCCGTGTCCCGCCGTCCGGGCCCACCACGACCAGCGCGAGCGTGCCCGCGAGGGAGACGCCGGCCGCGGCCAGAGCCGTACGGCGGCGACGGCGGCGGCCCGTCGCCCGGTCGCGGATCTCCGCACCGGTCAGCACCGGAGGCCTCGCCGCCTCGTTCGCCAACTCACGCAGAGCGGAGGCTAGTTCATCGGGCACGGCCGTCCTCCCTCTCCCCCTTGCCGGACGCGCCCGCGAACCCGAGGGGACGTGCGGAGCCGGCCAGGTCTTCCGCCGAATCCTCCGAGAGCACCCGCGCCAGCGCCGTCCGGCCACGCGACAGCCGTGCCTTGACCGTGCCGACGGGGGCACCGGTTTCGGAGGCTACCTGCTCGACACTCAAGTCGCACAGATGGTGCAGAACGATCGCCATCCGCTGGGCTTCGGGCAGCGTTCGCAGCGCGGCCACGAGGGTGGTGCGTTCGGGGCCCGGACCCGGTGTGTGGTCGGCCGGCGGTGTGCGCCGCATGAGCTCCAGCCAGCGGCGGGCCCGGCGCCAGCGGCTCACCGCGAGCCGCGTCGCCACGGTCCGTATCCACGCCTCGGGAGCACCGTCGGCGAGGAACTCGCCCCGTCTGTCCCAGGCGCGGACGAACGCCTCCTGGACGACGTCCTGCGCCTCGCCGTGATCCCCCGTGAACGCGTAGAGCTGACCGGTCAGTCGAGGGAAGGCGGTCGCGTAGAACGCGTCGAACTCTTCCTCGGTCATGCCCCCGCCCGAATGTCCGAACTCTGGCCGTCCGTACGCGACTCGGCCGTCCCGGCCGTGCGTACAGGTCCCGTACGTCGCCCATCGAAACACACCGCGGGGGGATCACCATGACCGTGGGACGCAGGGACGGCCGGATCGTCGCGCCGCCGGACGGGTCGTCGTGCGGGGCGGCGCCAGGGGCGACGTCACCGTGCGCGGGCTGCCCGCCGCCGACCGGCAGTGGTCCGACCTGGTCCCGCAGCGCGCCGGCTCCCTGCGCCTGGCCGACCGGCTGATCAGGCTGGACGGCGGCCCGGGTACCTCGACGCGGCGCGAACTCCTGGCGGGCTGACCCGGGAGGCCGGGCGGCCTCCCGCGGCCGGCCGGAATCGCGTCGCTTGTGAAGCGGGCCTGCCCGGCGCGCGCGCCGGGCGCACGCCCCTTTCGTCTCCGCTGTGCCGACGGCCCGCGGCGCCGGGGCCGGGCCGCCCGGGACGCGCTGCCGGGGGTTGTCCGGTCCGCGACAGGCTCGCCCGGCGGACCGGTCCGCGCACCGGGAAGATCGTGGAGCCGGAGCCCCCGCGGATGACCTCGCGGAACGCGCGGGCGACCGGGCGGGGAACGCGCGAGGGGATGCCCGCACGCCGTGGCCCGTAGTCCCCGGGGAGGCCGAGTCGGAGCGGGATCGAGACCATCAAGCCCTACCGCCCGCCGGAATAGGGCCCATACTGGAATCACGATGAGTAAATCCTCCGCGCCCCGGCGCCACCTGCCCACCAGCCCCTTCGCTGCACCCGTCGTCCCCGTGGCCAAGGAGTTCAGCCTCGGAGACCGCGTCTCCCACGACCAGTACGGCCTGGGCACGATCGTCGGCGTCGAAGAGGGCATCGCGATGCTCGTCGACTTCGGCGCTCGCCAGGTCCGCGTCCTGAGCCCCTACACCCGAATGGACCGGCTCTGAACCGCACCCTCTGACACCTCCGGCCCGCGGCAGCCCCCCAACAGGTTGCCCGGGCCGCGGTGTGCCCGGGAGCCTGTCGTGTCTCAGCCCTGGGTCGGCGCGGGAGACTTCCCCGCCAGTACGTCCTTCAGGCGGCTCGCACCCGCCTCCACCGCCTGCTCGGTGGACTGGTGCTCGGTGCCCGAGAGCCCGCCGTTGGTGAGGGACAGGGCGCTGTCGCCCACCCGCACCGCCGCGAAATCGAGCGTCAGCGTGTCCGGGTCGCCCTCCAGCTGACCGCTCATCGTCACCTGGAAGCCCTGTCGGGCGTCCCCCACATCGGGCAGATGGGTCGAGACGACCTGCACCGTCTGCCGGTCGCCCTTGCCGTTGACCGCCGTGAACTCGTCACAGACGTCCGGCAGCGTCTTCAGCCACTTCAGCTGGGTGTCCAGGGCACTCTTCCCGTACGAGGCGACCTCGTAGCGCATCTGGGCGTCGTTGTCGTTGTCGTCGAAGCCGGTGACGGCACCGGCCCCCTGCGGCTTGCCCAGCAGGTCCTCCTTGTACAGGCCGTCCAGCAGCTTCTGGCACTGCGCGGCGTTCCCCTTGTCGGTGACGAAGGCCGACGCGTCGACCTTGCTCTTGAGCAGCGCGTCGTGCCAGGCCGCCACACTCTTCACCTCGTCCCACTGCGAGCCCAGGTCCGAGTTGGTGATCAGCGCCGACTGCGCCTCGGCCTCGGTGAGCGTACGCACGGAAGGGGAGGGCGAGGCCGACGCGGCGCCGGGCTCCTCGGCGACGGGAGAGGCCGGGACCGTGGAGGCGGCGGACGCGGGGGCGTGCGTAGGGCCGGAGCCGCCGCCGTCACCTCCGCCGTTCGAGCAGGCGGCCGTCGAGAGCAGCATCCCCGCGGTCAGTGCGGAGGCGAGGAGACAGGACGGACGGATCATGCGAGGGCCTCCCGAGGACGGTCCCGAGGACGGGCTGTGTCCTTCCACGCCACCACCGGCCACGGCCCCCCACCAGCGCACCGGGCCGTCCGGGTGAGAGCGGCGCGCGGATGTCACCGTGCCGGTGCCGGGTGCCCGGGCCGCCACCGGCGGGGATCTGCCAGAGTGGATGGTGATGCACGCGCACCAGGGAAGCACCATGAGCCCCACCGACCGGTTCGAAGACGACGACTACCCCGCCTACACGATGGGACGGGCGGCCGAGCTGATGGGCGCCACACCCGCGTTCCTGCGGGCCGTCGGGGAGGCCGGGCTGATCGCACCCCTCCGTTCCGAGGGCGGCCACCGGCGGTACTCCCGCAACCAGCTCAGGATCGCCGCCCGCGCCCGTGACCTCGTCGACCAGGGCACGCCCGTCGAGGCCGCCTGCAGAATCGTCACGCTGGAGGACAGCCTCGACGAGGCTCTGCGGATCAACGAGGAACTGCGCGGCTCGACACCCCAGGGCGTGTGAACGGGACGGCAGGGGCCCTCTGGTGGCGTTTTCCCGACAGGCCCCGGCATATCTGTTCCGGCCGGTACAGAATTTAGTGCACGAGCTCGCGAGGTTTCGATATTCCCCACGCCGGGGTGAGATAGTGCGCCCGCTTCGAGACGGTCGACGTGCTACTGTCGATTTCAGTTGCAGTTGTGGTTCCCAAAGGTTTTACCGGTGCATTCCGGTTGGGGCAATCATTGCGGCGACGCAGGTCCACACAGTGTGGACCTTCGAGCTTTGCCCCGAAGGAGATTTGACATGGCTACTGGCACCGTGAAGTGGTTCAACGCGGAAAAGGGCTTCGGCTTCATCGAGCAGGATGGCGGCGGCGCCGACGTCTTCGCTCACTACTCGAACATCGCCACCTCTGGCTTCCGTGAGCTCCAGGAAGGCCAGAAGGTTACCTTCGACGTCACGCAGGGCCAGAAGGGCCCGCAGGCGGAGAACATCGTCCCCGCCTAGTCTGGGACACCGGACGGCCGGCGTTCGCACCTCAGGGTGCGGGCACCGGCCGTCCGTTTTTTTGCGGCCATCGAAAATACGATGAATTTTCGGTGGCCGTTCCCCTTTTCGGCGGTGTCAAACCTGGATCGCCGATGTGGTCGCTGAGAACGGTTCGCCGGGCACGCGCCGCTACCGCACCGCCAGGACCGCGCGGACGGTCTTGCCGCCGAAGCCCGTACTGACGATCTCCAGGCTGTGCGCGAGCTGCTGGACCATCGCCAGGCCCCGGCCGCTTTCCGATTCCGTGTCCAGCGCGCCGATCCGCGGCCGTCCGGGGCTGTCGTCGTGGACCTCTACGGTCACCCGTCCGTGTCCCAGTTGCAGCCGCAGCCGGCAGCCGCTGCGGCCGTACCGCACGGCGTTGGCGACGAGTTCCGAGGCGATGAGTGTGGCGTCGTCCACCTGGTCCGCGGTCGGCGACGCGAGCCGTGGCCGTGGCCGGGTCAGAAACGCCGTCGTCAGCTTGCGGGCCCTGCCCGCCGAGACGGCCGTACGCGGCAGTGTGTACTCCACGCGGGCGGTCGGCCGGACGGTGCGCTGGTGCGCACGCATGACTGACACCTCTCTTCCCCCTCCCAGGACAACCAGCACCCGGCCGACGGCTCCGTCCCCGTCGACCGGGACCCCGCGCGAAACGGTGCGCGGCCGGTCCTGCCCCCGGGTGATGCCCCACCCGGACGGCCCGCAACCAACGTCCCGCGTCACAAAGCCGCCACGGGACGTCAAAGAACGCTCAACAGCCCTCTCGGTGACCGGAGTTCAGCAGGTGGAAGTCGTCGTGGCGAAGCCGGGCGCCACCGTGCGACCGACCAGAACCTCGTTCAACCAACTCCCGGTGGACACGCGGGGATGTCTGACAGGGTGTGGTTCATGGCGACCCTTCACAGAAAGCTGCTCGGTCTGCTTCCCCGCGTAGGGGTGCAGGTGCTGGATCTCGGATCGGGAGCCGCGGTGCTCTACCGGCGCGGAGTGCGCAGACGCGTGGCCCTGGGCAAGGGCGCCGATCTGGTGCTGCGGGGGCGGACGGCGGCCTGGAAGCAGGTGCCGCTCGGTGGCACCGGCGCCCGGCTCCTGCTCGACGAGAAGGAGGCGGCGGCCGACGAACGCAAGTTCCAGCTCTCGGCCGCGTCCTATCTCTGCGGGCAGCACGTCACCGCGCTGCTGGACAGGTACGAGGTGAACTGCGTCTTCGACGTGGGAGCCAACTCCGGTCAGTACGGACGCCAGTTGCGCCGCCTCGGCTACACCGGCCGCATCGTCTCGTTCGAGCCGACCGCGGAGGCCTTCGGAAAGCTCAGGCAGGCGGCCGAGGGGGACCCCGACTGGCAGGTGCACCGGATCGGTCTCGGCCGTGAGGACACCACCCAGTCCATCCATGTGGGCTGGAACACCATGAACTCCCTTCTTCCGCCCAGCGATTACGGCAAGGACCGCTACAAGCGCTTCGCCAAGACCCGGACCGAGGACATCGAAGTCCGCCGTCTCGACGGGATGATGGACACGGCCCTCGCCGGGATCGACGACCCCCGCCCCTATCTGAAGATGGACACCCAGGGCTACGACCTGGAGGTGTTCGCGGGCGCCGGGGAACGGGCCGAGGACTTCGTCGCCATGCAGTCGGAGGTCGCGACACTGCGGCTGTACGAGGGCAGTCCCCGCATGGGCGAGGCCATCGCCGTGTACGAGGAGCGCGGCTTCGAGATCACCGGCATGTACCCGGTGTCACGGGAGGAGGCGACCGGCCGGGTGGTGGAGTTCGACTGCGTGATGGTCCGCGCGACGGCAGTCCCGGCCGGCCGGTAGCCCATCCCCCTAAGCCGGATAGGCGTGCGTCTGGGCCGCCTTCACCGTGGCCCAGACGGGGGTGCCCGGGTGCAGGCCCAGTTCCGCCGCGGCGACCGTCGTCAGGTCGGCGGCGAGCGGGAGTTCGCCGGTGACGGCCACGCGGATCTGGTCGCCGTGCGTCTCCAGACCCGTGACGCGGCACTGCCACAGGTTGCGGGCGCTGGACCCGGTGGGGCGCTCGCGGTGGAGGGTCACGGCACCCGGCGGGAACGCCACGAACACGGGGCCGTCGAGCCGCTCGGTCGTGGTGATCGCCGGGCCCGCCTCCAGCCGTACGGTGTGTCCCCCGGCCTCGCCCCGGTAGAGGTTGAGCCCGACCAGCTGGGCGATGTAGTCGGTGCGCGGTCTGCGGGCGATGTCCGACGGCCCGCCCTCCTGGACCACCCGGCCGTCCTCGACGACCACGAGCCGGTCGGCCAGCACCATCGCGTCCAGCGGATCGTGTGTCACGAGGACGGCGACGGCCTCGAAGTCGGCGAGATGGTGGCGGAGCTGAGCCCGCACCTCCAGTCGCGTCCGGGCGTCGAGCGCGGCGAGCGGTTCGTCGAGCAGCAGCAGCCGGGGGCGGGTGGCGAGGGCGCGGGCGACGGCGACCCGCTGCGCCTGTCCGCCGGAGAGCCGGCGGGGCCTGGTCCCCGCGAAGTCGGCGAGGCCCATGCGGTCCAGCCACGCGGCGGCCTGGATCCGGGCCTCCGCCTTGGGCACGCCCTGGCAGCGCGGTCCGAAGGCGACGTTGTCGAGCGCGGACAGATGCGGGAAGAGCAGGTAGTCCTGGAAGACGACGCCGACCGGGCGGGACTCCGGCGGCGTACGGTCCAGCCGCGCGCCGTCCAGCAGCAGCCGGCCGCCCTCGGACAGCGGGGTGAGCCCGGCCAGCGCGCGCAGCGCGGTCGTCTTGCCCGCGCCGTTCGGACCGAGCAGCGCGACGACGTCACCGGGGGCGGCGGACAGTTCGATGTCGAGGTGGAACGCGCCGCGCCGGACGACGAGACGGGCGTCGAGGCCCTTGCCGGACCGCGCGGACGCCGCCTTCGGGTTCGCCCCGGTCATGACGCGATCACCTCACCCTCGTCCGCACGGCGTCCGTCGTACCCGTACCTGTGTCCGTACGTGCCCGTACCTGTGTCCGTGCCCATCCCTGTGCCCGTTCCCGTCCTTCTGTCCGTGCCCGTACCGGCGCCTGTGTCCGTCATGAGGCGGCCGTCATCCAGCAGTCCCGCAGTCCGGCGAGAACCGCGATCGACACCAGGAGCAGGACCAGACTCAGGGCGATCGCCGCGTCGGGGTCGCTCTGAAGGGCCAGGTAGACGGCCAGCGGCATGGTCTGGGTACGGCCCGGGAAATTGCCCGCGAAGGTGATCGTCGCGCCGAACTCGCCGAGGGCGCGGGCCCAGGCCAGCACCGAGCCGGCGGCGATGCCCGGCGCGATGAGGGGCAGGGTGACCCGGCGGAAGGCGGTGAAGGGGGAGGCGCCGAGGGTCATGGCGGCCTCCTCGTAGCGCGGGTCGGCCGCCCGCAGGGTGCCTTCCACGCTGATCACCAGGAAGGGCATCGCCACGAAGGCCTCGGCCACGACCACCCCGGCCGTCGTGAACGGCAGCGTGATCCCGAACCAGGAGTCGAGCAGTTTCCCGACGACGCCGTTGCGGCCGAGGGCCAGCAGCAGCGCGACACCGCCGACCACCGGAGGCAGGACGAGGGGCAGGGTGACCAGGGCCCGGACGAGTCCCCGGCCGGGGAACTCCGTGCGCGCCAGCAGCCAGGCGAGCGGCACCCCGAGCACCAGGCACACCGCGGTGGCCGCCGTGGCCGAGAACAGGGAGAGCTGGAGGGCCTGCCACACCTCGGGCTTGGACAGCTGTTCCGGCATGCTGCGCCAGGGCGCCCGTACGAGCAGCGCGACCAGCGGGAGGAGCAGGAACGCGAGCCCGACGAGGGCGGGCAGCAGCAGGGGCAGCGGTGCCCCGCCCGGCGTCCGGGCCGGTGTCCGGCCGCGCCCGCGCCGCGGCCCGCCGGTGAGGGTGGCGGCCGGGGCGCCGGAGGGGTCGGACGAGGTCACGGGATCACTCATGGCTTCAGGAGACGGGGTCCGGCGCGTCCGTTTCAAGGGGCGCGCCGCACGGGAGAGGTGCCGCGCGGCGGGCGCCGTGCGGCGGACGGCCGGGGCGCGCGCCCGAGACGGACGGGCAGGGACGGCGCGCGCCGGGACACGGCCGGTCGGAGACGGCCGGGGTCAGGACGTGGGCTGGAGGAAGCCGGCCTCCGTCAGCACCTTCTGGCCCTCCGCGGACCGCACCAGGTCGATGAACGCCTTGCCCGCCGCCGCGTTGTGCGCGTCCTTGAGCAGGGCGATCGGGTAGTCGTTGACGGCCTCGGCGGACTCGGGGAACTCCACGCCCTCCACCTTGTCACCCGCGGCCTTCACGTCGGTCTTGTACACGACCGCCGCGTCGGCCTCCTTCAGCTCCACCTTGGTCAGGGCACTCTTGACGTCCTGTTCGTAGGACACGGGGGTGAGCTTCAGCTTGCTCGCCTCCAGCGCCTTCTGCGCGGCGGCGCCGCACGGCACGGTCTTGTCGCACAGGACGACCTTGAGGCCGGGCTTGGTGAGGTCCTTCAGGGAGGAGACCTTGTCCGGGTTGCCGGGGAGGGTGGCGATCTCCAGCTGGTTGCGCACGAAGGTGGCGGGGGCGGCCGCCGTGTCGCCCTTGTCGCTCACGATGGCCATCGTCTTCGGGCTGGCCGCGGCGAAGACGTCCGCCGGGGCGCCGCCCGTGATGCTCGCGGCGAGGCTGTCGCTGCCGCCGAAGCTGAAGGTGACCTTGGTGCCCGGGTGGGCCTTCTCGAACTGCTCGCCGAGGGCCGTGAAGCTCTCCTTCAGGGAGGCCGCGGCGAACACGGTGACCGTGCCGGAGAGCTTCGACGAGGCCGACGCCTTGTCCGGCGATTCGGAGGAGTCGGAGGAGGAGCAGGCGCTCAGGGCCAGCAGCGCGGCGGCGCCGCCGCCGGCCACCTGCAGGGTCCGCGCGGTGCGGCGGGTCCGGCGCGCGGGTCGGGTCGTCACGGATCTACTCCCTCGAAGACTCTGAGGCTCGCTGAAGCCTCCGTCGTGATCCCGGGTCCTGGGCTCACGTTCTGCCATGGGCTGATCATACTTCCGCATATGCGAGTCGTAAGTCTCCTGTCGCATCGCATGAGCTGTGCCCAGGGGCTTCGGATGTACGCATGTGCGTTTGCCCCGGGTCGCCCGCGGGGTACCGTCCACCGGGAGGTGCTGTCCAGTGAGCCAGCCCCTGACACAGCCGACGCCGCCGGCTCCCCCGCTCGCCGAACTCGCTCTGACCGGTGACCTCGCCCGGCCCGCTCTGCTGACCGTTCCCGACCTGTCGGCCTGGCCCCAGCACCGGGTGCGGGTCGCCTTCGAGTGCGCCACCAGCGGGGTGCGGCATCACGGTTTCGAGGGCCCGCTGCTGCACGACGTGCTGCGCGACGCCGGCCCCCGCTTCGATCCGTCCCGTCGCAAGGACCGGCTGCGCTTCCTCATCGCGGTGGCGGGCGCGGACGGCCACCGCGCACTGCTCACCTGGGCCGAGATCGACCCCGACTTCGCGGACGCTCCGGTGCTGCTCGCGGCGGGCGTCGACGGCATCCCGCTGGACCGGGCGGGACCGCAACTGGTCCTGCCGCAGGACCGGTGCGGGGCCCGGCACATCAGTGGCATCAAGAGCATCCGGGTGGAAGGCCGGTATCCGTCCTGGCGGGCCGGCGTCCCCGGCTGACCGTCGGTGCCAGGTTCTCGGTGCCCGGTGCCCGGTGCCCGGTGCCCGGCGTTACGCGCTCGGCGTTCGGCGTTCGGCGTTCGGCGCTCGGCGTTCGGCGTTACGTGCGCGCCGCGTGGCGTCCGGTCAGGCGCGGTCGATGTGCACGTTGGTCGACTTGACCCTGGCCGTGGCCTCCACGCCGACCTCCAGGCCCAGTTCCTCGACGGCCTCCCGGGTCAGCAGGGAGACCAGCCGGTGGGGTCCCGCCTGGATCTCCACCTGGGCCGCGACATCGCCGAGCTTGACGGCGGTGACGATGCCGGGGAAGGCGTTGCGGACGGACGTGTAGGAGGTGACGCCCTCCTCGCCACCGGCTCCGGCCAGTTCCACCGAGAACGCGGCGAGGTCACGGCCCTCGATGAGGCGCCGTCCGCTGTCGTCCCGGTGGGTGGCCACCCGCCCGGCGTCCGCCCAGCGACGGGCGGTGTCGGGGCTCACGCCGAGGAGCCGGGCGGCCTGGCCGATGGTGTAGGACTGCATGGCCGCGACGATAGGCAGGTGGTCCTCGCACCTGCAAGCCGGGCGCCGGGAGCGGCGCCGGCCGTCCCCAACAGGGCGAAGGGCGCGCCCGCCCGGCAGGAGGACCCGCTCCTGAAACGCCGTTGGGGCCGTCGCTGGTCCACTCGGCCAGGGCGTCGACGCGGCGTTCGGTGACGTCGGTGTCGTGCACCCGCACCCGAACCCCCTTCTCCGCGTGCGCGCAGATGTCCGCGTCGAACCGGTCCTCCCCGGACCGCCGTTCGGTCGGTACGGGAACGCGAGGGACGGCGGGCACGTTCAGCGGGAACCCTTCGGCCGGTCCGTCCCTCCTACTGGTCGTACGCTCCCGGACGGCTCGGAGAGGAGCCTCTGTTGGCCCGTCAGCTGTCCCGCCGCAGGTTCATCGTCCACACCCTGGCCGCGTCCACCTTGATCGTCGCCGCGCCGCTCGGCTGCGACACCTCCCCGGCGGAGGGCGCCGAGCCCACCGCGGGACCTTCCGGCGTCCTGGTGACCGGCACCGACGACGAGATGCTGGTCCTGGAGGTCACCGCGGCCAACAAGGTCGTCGTCCGGCTGCCGCGGGTCGAGGTCGGCCAGGGCATCACCACCGCGGTCGCCATGATGATCGCCGAGGAACTGGACGCCCGGCTCGCCGACGTCGAGATCCCGCTCGCCGAGGCCCGGAGGAGCGGCAACCAGTTCACCGGCGGCTCGAACTCGGTCGGTTCGCTGTACGGGCCCGCCCGCGCGCTGGCCGCCACCGCACGCGCCAAGCTGGTGACCGCCGCCTCCCGGCGCTGGCACATACCCCCGAAGGCGCTGCGCACGCGGGACACCATGGTCGTGGCGCCCGACGGCCGTACGGCCACGTTCGGATCGCTGACCGAGGCAGCCGCCCGGATCCACCGGCCCGCCGTGTCCACCGACCCCAAGCCGGCCTCCCGGCACCGGGTGATCGGGCGGCCGACGTCCCGGATCGACGCGCGGGACATCGTCACCGGCAGGGCGAAGTACACCGGCGACCTGACGGTGGCCGGGGCGAAGCCGAGCGTGGTGGCCCGGCCGCCGACGCTCGGCGGGAAGGTCCGTTCGCTCGACGACCGGGCGGCCCGCGCGCTGCCCGGCGTCCACGCGGTCGTCAGGATCGAGGGCGGTGTCGCCGTCGTGGCGGACACCTTCCACCACGCCTTCAAGGCCCGGGAAGCCCTGCGGATCACCTGGTCACCGGGCCCGCTCGCCGCGCTGTCCGACGCGGACGTACGGGCCCGGCTGCGGGCCGCCGTCCCGCCGCTGGGCACCCCGCTGCTCGGCACCCGGCAGGTGGGCGGCGAGTTCGAGTTCGCCTTCGTCGGGCACGCCCCGATGGAGGTGCTGACCGCGGTCGCGGACGTACGGGAGCACAGTGCCGAGATCTGGTTCTCCTCCCAGACGCCGATGGACGCGCGCGACACGATCGCCTCGGTGACCGGGCTCCCCGCGTCGAAGGTCCGGGTCCATGTCCTGCGCGGCGGCGGCTCGTTCGGGCGGCGGCTCACGTATGACGCGGCCGTCGAGGCGGCCCTCGTCTCCAAGGCGGCCGGCCGTCCGGTGAAGCTGATGTGGAGTCGCGCAGACGACATGCGGCACGGCCGGATGCGCCCGGCCAGTCACCACCGCATCCGGGCCAGCCACGCGGGCGGCCGGGTGGTGGAGTTCACGCACATGACGGCGTCGGTGAGCGAGTCGTACGAGAAGCCGGGCGCGACCGCGCAGGGCGGTGTCACCACCACGGGCGCCCGGGCCGCCGGCCCGCTGCCCAGCGACAGCGGGCTCTACAACTTCGGCCGTGTCTCCGGGGATTCGGGATCGGTGGGGCTGGCCATGCCGCTGGGCGCCTGGCGTTCCGTGGACTCCGGGACCATGCGGACCGCGGAGGAGATCGTCGTCGACGACATCGCGCGGGCTCTTGGACAGGACCCGGTCGCCTTCCGGCGTACGACGCTGCGCGGCAAGGCGGTCAGGGCCGTGCTCGACCGGGCGGCGGAGGCCGGACACTGGGGCCGGAGCATGCCGGCCGGACAGGCTCAGGGCATGGCCGTGCACGAGGAGTACGGCTCCTGCGTGGCCTGTCTCGTCGAGATCGACTGCCGCGACCCGAAGAACCCGCGGGTCACCAAGGTCGTGATGGCCGCCGACGTCGGAACGGCCGTCAACCCGCGCGGACTCGAGGCTCAGCTCATGGGGACCGCGGTCGACGGCATCTCCACCGTGCTCACGGCCGGCCTGCACCTCGACGCGGGCGCCGTCCGCGAGGGCAGCTTCACCGACTTCCGCTGGGCTCGTCAGCGGAATGCCCCGCTGCGTTTAGAGGCGCACATCATGCCCTCCGGAGGGGAGCCCGGAGGGGCCGGCGAACTCGGTGTCCCCGCGGCGGCCGGAGCGGTGGCCAACGCCTACGCCCGTGCGACGGGGACCCGTCCCCGCCGTTTCCCGATCGATTTCTGAGACCTCGTCCCGAGGCCTCTTCCCGACCTGCTTCCGAGACCCGTTAGAGGTGCGCGTACCGATGCCGCTCCGGAGAGAGTGCTGATGCCGTCCTACTCCTTCGTCCTCAACGGGAGACAGGTCACCGTCGAGGCACCGGCGGACATGCCGCTGCTGTGGGTGCTGCGGGACCTGCTGGACGTGACCGGGCCCAAGTACGGCTGCGGTGTCGGGGTCTGCCGGGCCTGCACCAGTCATCTCGACGGTGCGGAGATCCAGCCCTGTGTCGTCCCGGTCGCGGACTGCGCGGACCGCGAGGTCACCACCATCGAGGGCCTCGCCGACGGCGACCGCCTGCACCCCGTGCAGCAGGCCTGGCTCGACTGCGACGTCTCCCAGTGCGGTTTCTGCCAGCCCGGCCAGATCATGGCCGCCGCGGCCCTGCTGGAGAAGACGGCGCACCCCACGGACGCCGAGATCGACCGTATCGAGAACGTGTGCCGCTGCGGTACGTACTCCCGCATCCGTGAGGCGATCAAGAAGGCTTCCGCGCACGGTGGCCGAGGTCCCTCCGCGTAGGCGGGGGGAACACGTCCCGTCCGGAACGAGGGCGGGATCGCGACCGTGCGGGGACGGCCGTGATCCCACCGGGAGTGGCAGCGCGGGGGCAGCCTGATCCCGCGGGCGGCCACCGTGCCGGGAGTCAGCGGCCGCGGCTCCCCGTGGCCGCGTATGCGTGGAGGAAGAGCGCCTCGACCTGGGCCATGTGCTCGATCTCGGACGGGTCGACGCTCTCGTTGGGCGCGTGGATGAGGCACTTGGGTTCCTCCACGCCCATGAGGATGATCTCGGCGCGGGGATAGGTCTCGGCGAGGACGTTGCACAGCGGGATGGAGCCGCCCTGGCCGAGGAAGGCCATGGGCCTGCCGTAGACCTCGTTCATGGCGCGGCCGAGCGCCGTGTAGGCGGGACCGTCGGTGGCCGCCCTGAAGGGGGCACCGGCGCTCTCGTCCTCGACGCCGACCCGGACGCCCCAGGGCGCGGCCTCGGTGAGATGCCGGGTGAGGGCCGCGCGGGCCACCGCCGGGTTCGTGCCGGGCGGGATCCGCAGGCTCACCCGGGCCCGTGCGGTGGGCGGTACGGCGGCGGCGGAGCCGACCACCGGAGGGCAGTCGATGCCGAGGACGGTGACGGCGGGGCGGGCCCACAGCCGGTCGGCGACCGTGCCGGTCCCGGTGAGACGGACGCCGTCCAGCACGCCGGCGTCGGCGCGGAACTGCTCCTCGTCGTACCCGGCACCCTCCCACTCGCCCTCGCAGTCGAGTCCGTCGACGCGTGTGGCGCCGGTGGCCGGGTCGCGCAGGGTGGAGAGCATCTGGATCAGCGCGGCGAGCGCGTCCGGGGCGGGCCCGCCGAACATGCCCGAGTGCACCTCCCCGGCCAGGGTGTCGACGGTGACGACGATGTTGGCGAGGCCGCGCAGGGTGACGGTGGCGGTACCCGTGCCGACCTCCGCGTTGCCGGTGTCGCACACCAGCAGCGCGTCGGCGAGGAACTGCTCCGGATGCTGGGCCACGTAGCTCTCCAGACCGCCCGTGCCCTGCTCCTCCGATCCCTCGGCGACGAACTTCAGGCCGACCGGGATGTCGTCGCCGAGTGCGCGCAGGGCGGTCAGGTGCATCACGATGTTGCCCTTGCAGTCCGCGGTGCCGCGCCCGTACCAGCGGCCGTCGCGTTCGGTGAGGGCGAAGGGCGGTGTGGTCCAGGCGTCGTCGTCCAGCGGTGGCTGCACGTCGTAGTGGCAGTACAGCAGGACGGTGGGGGCGCCGGGGGGCGGCGGGCGGTGGCCGATGACGGCGTGGCTCCCGTCGGGCGTCTCGGCGAGATGGACGTCGTGGAGCCCCGCCTCGGTGAAGGCGTCCGCCACCCACCGCGCGGCCCGGTGGCATTCCTCGGGAGGGTACTGGCGCGGGTCGGCGACCGACGGGATCGCGACCAGCTCGGCCAGGTCCGCCCTGGCCCGCCCCATCAACCCGGTGATCTTCTCGGCGAGTTCGGACACGGTCACCGCCTCACCGTGTCGTCGGTCTTCAGGTCGTCGAGCCTGTCCTGGATCTTGTCCAGCTTCTCCGGGCAGTAGATCTCGATGATCGTGGCCTCCGCCCGGAGCGACTTGCCGTCACCGATGACGGGCCGCTGTCCGACGAACGCGGCGCCGTTGGACACGTTGATCTTCCACAGCGCCGACTTGAGGGCGCTGGCCGGATCGTCGCAGACCAGGCCGCCGTCGGTGCCCAGCACGCTGGCGATCAGCTCGGTGTCGGGCCGGGGAAGGCCGGCTTCCACGGCCGCGTCGGCGAGTTCGTTGGCCTTGGTCGTGGCCTTGTTGTTCGTCGTGATGGCCGAGTAGCGCACGAGCCCGGCCACCACGAGACCGAGCAGCACGATGATCGCGCCGTAGTAGATCCATTTGTGCTCGGACGCGAACCGGGTGGGACTCATGCCCCCGCCTCCTCGCGAGCGGCCTCCGACTGCCAGCCGGGCTTGCGGAACTTAAGGAACGCCCAGGGGATCAGCAGACCGAGGACGCCGAGACCGGAGCCGATGATGATGACGTACAGCAGGACGCTGTTGCTGCCGAACTGCGAGGGCGGCACGAAACCGATGACCATGGCCGAGGCCGAGGCCAGGAATCCGACGACACACACCAGGGTGAGGGCCGGGACGCGGTAGCCGCGCGGGTGGTCGGGCTGGTTCTTCCGCAGCCGGACCGCCGCGACGAACATCAGCAGATAGACGATGAGGTACACCTGCGTGGTGATCGTCGAGAAGATCCAGTACACGTTGGACACGTTCGGGATGAACGCGTAGCCCAGCGCGATCACCGTGGTCACGACGCCCTGGGTCACCAGGATGTTCTGCTGGATGCCGAACCGGTTCAACTGCTGGAGGAAAGGGGGCAGATAGCCCTCGCTGCGGGAGATCTCCAGAAGACCCTTCGAGGGTCCGGCGAGCCAGGTCAGCATGCCGGCCAGCGACGCGGAGATCAGCATCACCGCCGCGATCGGGGTCATCCAGCCGATGTCGAAGTACGCGAAGAACGCGTCGAACGCCTGCATGACACCGGCGGTGAGGCTCGTCTGGTCGGCGGGCACCACCCAGCTGATGGCCAGCGCGGGCAGGATGAAGATGAGCAGCACCAGGCCCATCGCCAGGAACATCGACTTCGGGTACTCCTTCGCCGGGTTCTTCAGGGACGACACATGGACGGCGTTCATCTCCATGCCGGAGTACGAGAGGAAGTTGTTGACGATCAGGACGAGGCTGGCGAGGCCCGTCCAGGCCGGCAGCAGATGGTTGGCCGTCATGGGCGCCGCCGAGGGGTTGCCCTGGGCCAGGAAGACCATGCCGAGCACGACGAGGATCGTGCCGGGTACCAGGGTGCCGATGACCAGACCCCAACTGGACAGTCCGGCCAGGGCCTTGGTGCCGCGCGAGGAGACCCAGACGCCGGTCCAGTACAGGACCACGATGACGATCGCGGTGTAGAGGCCGCTGGAGGCCAGGGCCGGGTCGATGATGTACGCGATGGTGCTCGCCACGAAGGCCAGCAGGCTCGGGTAGTAGAAGATCGTCATCGCGAACTGGCACCACACCGCGAGGAATCCGAGCGGCTTGGACAGTCCCTCGCTCACCCAGCGGTAGACACCGCCGTTCCAGCCCGAGGCCAGCTCCGCCGAGACCAGGGCGGTCGGCAGCAGGAACACGATCGCCGGGACCAGGTAGAGGAACACGCAGGCCAGGCCGTACACCGCCATCGTGGGGGCGGCCCGCAGACTCGCGACCGAGGCGGTCGTCATGAGCGCCAGCGTCAGCCAGGTGAGTCTCGGCGCCGCCGGTGCCGCGACCCGGGCGGTCCGCGCGGTCTCCCGTGGCGCGTCCGCGGGCATGTCCATCGAGCTCATCGGACGCCTCCCTGTTCCCGTGTAGAAGCGATGAGGCCAGCCTCCGTGCGAGTGACCGGCATCGCGCGGCGGGTGATCCGTCCGGGGGAGTGATGGTGCGCGATGGTGATGCGTCCGGGTGACCGGTATCGCGCGGCGGGTGATCTGTCCGGGGGCGGCAGAGGTTCCTCCGGCGACGGCGCTCTCCTGCCCGCGGCCGGGGTGGGCCCCGGTTCCCGCCGGTGAGGCCTCTTCACTCGTTCGGGCCGCCTCGCTCGACGGGTGGGGCGGGTGGTCCGCAGGCTGGTGGCGGGTCCGCGCGCGCATCCCGGCGGGCGGCGGGCCGGGTGCCGAGGGGAGGTGGCCGATGGGACCGGACACGCGGGCGGCTCCGGACGAGGTCGCCTCGTTCCTGGCCCGGCTGACCGGGCTGCTGCTGCGGTCCAGCGGCGAGGGCGCCGCCCTCATCGAGCGCACCGTCCGGCACACCGCCCGCGCGCTGGGCGCCGAGGCCTCCGTCCTTCTCGTGCCGGACGGCGCCGCGCTCACCGTCGCCACCCCCGGCGCCTCCCGCACGGTGACCCTGCGCGGAGTCCCCGAGGTCTTCCGGCTCGACCAGGTCGTCGCGCTGAAACCGCTCGTCCAGGACGTGCGGGCGGGGCGGATCGGGGTGGCCGAGGCGGACCGCCGGCTGGCCGCGATCGAGACGTCCGGGCCGCCCTATCCGTGGTGGCTCAAACTGCTCGGCGTCGTCCTGTTCACGCTGGGCTTCGCGCCGCTGATGCAGGCCACGTGGTACGAGATCGGCGCCACCGCCGTCCTCGGCACCGTCGCCGCCGTGCTGGCCATCACCGCGGACCGGATCCCCCGGTACGCCACCGTGCTCCCGCTGGTCGTCTCGACCGTCGTCTCCGTGATCACCGTCGAGGTGTTCGCCCGCGACACCTCGCACGGCGGCCCCGTGCTGCTGATGCTGCCCGCGCTCTTCTTCTTCGTCCCCGGCGACTATCTGAGCGCCGCCGCGGCCGAACTCGCCGCCGGCTACATCACCACTGGCGCGATCCGGCTCGTCTACTCCGGCTTCCTCCTCGTGCAGCTCTACGTCGGTGTCCTGCTGGGCCTGTACCTCACCGGCACCTCCACCCGCGCCCTCTTCGACATCGCCGCCGCGTCCGATCTGCCGCGCTGGGCCCTCTTCTTGAGCTGGATCGTCTTCACGGTCGGCACCCTGCTGGCCTTCGCCATTCCCTTCCGGCTGCTGCCGCCCCTGCTCCTGCTGGTGTACCTCACCGTGGCCGTGCAGTCCCTGGCCACCAAGGCGATCGGCGAGACGGGCGGAACGTTCGTCGCGGCGGCCGTCCTGGCCGCCGCCGCGACCCGGCTCGCCCTGCGCCCCGACCGGCCGCCCCGGCTCGTGCTGCTCCTGCCCGGCTTCTTCACCCTCACCGTCGGTTCCCTCGGCATGCGGGGGCTGACCACCCTGGCCGGCGGCTATGTCATCGAGGGCTTCCGCGACCTGCTGAAACTCGTCACGATCGTCACCGCCATCGCCGTCGGCCTGGTCCTCGGAGCGGTCCTCGCCCAGCCGGCGGTCACCAGCCCGTCAGCAGAAGGTGGTTGAGGAGCAGGGCCGACATGGCCTGGGCGACGAGCCAGGCACGGGGCCGGGGGAGGAACGCGCCCGCCGGGAGCATCCACATCGCGAACGGCAGCCAGATGCGTTCGGTCTCGGCCTTGCTCATCCCGGAGAGATCGGCGACGAGAAGGGCCAGCAGCGCCCCGATGACGAGGACGGCGAGCCGCGTGGCGGTGCCGGGGGCGGAGCGAACGCCCGTGTCGGCCACACCGGGGACGCCGGCCACACCGGAGACGCCGGCCACGCCGGACACCGGCTCCGCGCCCGGCGCCGTTCCGGGGAGGTGCTCCCGCGCCGTGTCCGGGCGGTGTTCCCGCGCGGCGCCGGGGCGGTGTTCCCGCGCGGTGCGACCCCGGGGGACGAGGCCGGTCCCGATACGCAGGGTTGCCGCCCCGGCCCTGCGCAGTCCCGCCACGGTCGCCGGTCCCGTGATGAGCACCGTGCAGGCGAGATTCGCCCAGACCCAGTAGCCGTACGGCCGGACGCCGCCCGCCCCTTCGTAGTAGCGGGTGACCAACAGGCGATAGGCCTCCCACCAGTTGAAGCCGAGCAGCGTGAACACCAGCGGTACGACGGTGAGTCCGGCCAGGACGTACGGCAGCGGGCGGAGCCGGGACCGGCGCCCGAGCAGCAGAACGGCGCCGGCGATCACGGCGATCAGGGTCAGACCGTACGAGAGATACGCGGTGAGGCCGAGGAGGAGACCGGAGGCGAGGCCGGTCGTCCGCGGCCGGCGTCCCGTGACCGCGAGGGCCAGCAGGGCGAGGGCCCAGGCCGCGACGGCCGCGAAGTACCCGTCCGCCGATGTGCCCATCCACACGGCCGCCGGGGCGAGGGCGAGGAAGGGCGCGGCGCGGCGCGCGAGCGCCTCCCCGGCCAGGGCGCGCACGGTGACGAGCACCGCGACCCCGGCCGTCGCGCCGACGGTGATGCACCAGACGCCCGCCCAGGCGCCGCCGCCCAGTCCGACGCGGTCGAGGAGGACGAAGGTGAGGGTGGCGGCCGGCGGATGCCCGGCGATGTGCGCGGGCCAGTGGCCGGGGGAGTGCAACAGGATGTGGTGGGTGAAGTCCCGCAGGGCTGCCGGGATGTCGTGGAAGCGGTCGACCGGGGAGATGACCTGGAGGTACTCGTACCGCGTGGTGAGGCGCCGGGCCACGCCCCGCTCCCAGCCGTCGACCAGCGCCAGGGAGAACGTCCACACCGTCGTCGTGCCCCACACGGCCGCGAGCAGCTTCCGCCAGGGCAGCCGGGCGGCGAGGAGAGGACCGTACGCCACGACCGCGACGGCCAGGGCGACCGCGGCCGCGGTGCCGGGCCCGGCATGCGGTCCCCAGTGCCCGTACAACGGCGCGGCGCTGACGAACAGCGTGCCGTCGCGGTGCTCGATGACGTAACCGACGACGGCCGCCGTCAGCACGAGCAGGGCGGCGGCCAGAGCGGCGGCCAGGTCGCCGCGGACGGCCCGCGGCCGGTCGCTCAGCAGCGTCCGGGAGAGCCTGGCGTCCCGGGCCCGCTCCCGGGTCCTGTCCCGGGCCCGGGACAGGACCGGTGCCAGGCGCCGGGGAACCGCCCGGGGAGGGGCCGCCGTGAGAACCCGGGAAGGATCTTCGGGGCGGGCGCGGGACGGATCGCGGGGGACGTCGCGGGGCAGGTCGCGGTTCACCCTCGCACGCTAGGCCGGTAGGCCCCGGCGACAGGGGCCACTGAGGTGGACGTCAGAGTTTCGTCATGGTTTGAGAACCCGTTCGGAGGGTGCCCCAGGCCTACGGTCGGGACATGCCACGGTCTCCCTCGTCCCCCGCGTTCTGGCGCAGCCCGCTGCGCGGCCCCTGGTTCACCTCCGTGCTGGGCGTGGTGCTGCTCGTCGGGATCACGGTGCTGTTCGTGACCGGACTCCTGTCGTACGCGGCCTACAACCCGAACCTCTCGCCGGTGAACGACAAGACACCCGGCAAGGGGATCCTCGGGTTCTACCTCTTCTCCTGGCCGACCGGCCCGGTCTGGCTGTACCGGCTCACCCAGGGCGTCCACGTCACGCTCGGCATCGCGCTGATCCCCGTCCTGCTGGCGAAGCTGTGGTCGGTCGTGCCGAGACTGTTCGCGCTGCCCCCGGCCCGCTCGCTCGCCCACGCCCTGGAACGGCTCTCGCTGCTGTTGCTGGTCGGCGGCGCGCTCTTCGAGTTCACCACCGGCGTGCTCAACATCCAGCTCGACTACGTCTTCCCCGGCTCCTTCTACACCCTGCACTTCTACGGGGCCTGGGTGTTCATCGCGGCGTTCGTCGCGCACGCCGTCCTGCGGGTGCCGGCGGCCATGCGCAACCTGCGCGGTCTCCGCACTCCCGGTCCGCGGCCCGAGCCACCGGACTCCTCGCCCGGAGCGGGTGAACCGGCTTTTCCGGAGGACGAGTTGGTGTCACCCGACCCGTTGCCGCCCACGGTCTCGCGGCGTGGGGCCCTCGGTTTCGTCGGAGGCGGAGCCCTGCTTCTGACGGCCACTTCGGCGGGCCACGGCTTCGACGGGCCGCTGCGCGACACGGCGCTGCTGGCCCCGCACGGCGGCGCCGAACCGGGCTCGGGACCGGGCGGCTTCCAGATCAACAAGACCGCCGCGTCCCGCGGTATCACCGTCGCGGAGACCAGCGAGGACGCCTGGCGCCTGGTCGTCACGGGCAAGGGCCGGACGGTCCGGCTGAGCCGCGCCGACCTCCGGCTGCTCCCCCTGCACAGTGCCGCGTTGCCCATCGCCTGCGTGGAGGGCTGGTCGACGTCCGACCAGTGGTGGCGGGGGGTGCGGCTGCGGGACCTGGCGGCGCTCGTCGGATACGAGGCGGGCGCGGCCCCCGATGTGCTCGTGGAGTCGCTCCAGCGGCACGGGGCGTTCCGGGTGGCCGCGCTGCGGGACAACCAGGTGCGCGACGCGCGTTCCCTGCTCGCGCTGTTCGTCAACGGCGAGGACCTGACCCCCGATCACGGCTACCCGGCACGCGTCATCGTTCCGGCCGCGCCCGGAGTGCTGAACACCAAGTGGGTGGCCCGGATGACGTTCGGAGACCTGTGATGCGAAGCCCTGATCCACGCGACCCTGATCCACGCGACCCTGATCCGCGAGGCCCTGATCCGCGAGGCCCTGAATCACGCGACCCTGAATCACGCGGCCCGGAACCGCGAGGCCACGAACCGCGAGGCCCTGAAGCGATCGGCGACGAACTGGGAGGCGACGAACCGCGACGGTCCGCGCCGCGGCGACTCGCGGCGCGCCGGCGGTTCGAGGCGCTACTCGCGTCGGTGCGCCGGCGTCCCCGCCGTGAGCTGATCGGCAGCCCCTTCCAACTGCTGCTGTTCGCCTGCTCGTTCGCGTTGGCGGGCTACGCGGGGGTGCGGCTTTTCGCGGCCGACTGGTCCCGGGTGGCCCTCTGGTTCGTGGGCGCGGCGGTGCTGCACGACCTGGTGCTCGTACCGCTGTACGCCGTCGCGGACCGGGTCGTCTCGACGACGCTGGACGCGAGGGGCCACCGGGACCTGACGATGTACGTCCGTGTTCCGGCGGCTCTCTCCGGTCTCCTGCTGCTGGTGTGGTTCCCGCTGATCAGCGGGCAGGTCGCCGACCGCTACCGGTCGGCGACCGCCCTGCCGGCCGACGGGTTCGCGGCCCGCTGGCTGCTGATCACGGCGGCGCTGTTCGCCGGGTCCGCGCTGCTGCTCGTCCTGCGGTCCCTCCGGGCCTCTGGCCGCGGCCCGTTGCGTAGGGCCACGAAGGAGCGTCCGCCCGCCGCCCACTGAGCGTCGGCGCGCCATCCGGCACGCGCCGCGTGCCGGAGCAGGGCCGGGGTGCCGAGCCGGGCCCACGGGAAGGCGGCCCGGTCGCCGGCCTCGCCCGCGTTCCCGCCCCCGGCCGCACTGCTGTCCGTGCTGCCGGTGTCATCGGTGTCATCGGTGTCGTCGGGGTGTGCGGCGCGGACGATGCGAACGTCGACGCGCTCGTCGATGTCCGCGCCCGCCACGGTCTCGGCGATCAACAGTCCGCCCGGGGCGAGGAGTTCGGCCGTACGGCGCAGGAGGGCGGCCGGGTCGCCGCCGATGCCGATGTTGCCGTCGACGAGGAGGACGGTGCCCCAGCGGCCCTCCGAGGGCAACGGCTCGAAGACCGACCGGTGCAGCGCCCGGCCGCCGAGCCGTGCCGTGCGGGCCACGGCGGCCTCGCTGACGTCGATGCCGAGCGAGGTCCTTCCACGGGCCGCGAGTTCCGCGACCAGACGTCCGGGACCGCATCCCACGTCGAGCACGGAGCCCTCGCAGTACGCGAGCACCTGGAGGTCCACCGCGTCGGCGCGGGCGCACCAGCGCTCCACCTCCAGGGGAAGGAGCCAGCCGTCCGTCCGCCGCAGGAACAGCGGCCCCCGGCCGGCGCCCAGCGCCTCCGCGTAGGGGTCGGCGGCCCAGGAGCGCGCGGCCCGCCCGGACAGGGCCCCCGTTCCGGGCCCCCCGCCGCTTCCGTTCGCGTTTCCGTTCCCGGTCCTGGTTCCCGTTCCCGCGGCGGTCCCCGTCTCGGTCCGCACGCTCGTCCGGGCCCCCGTCCCGCTGCCGCTGCCGTTACCCGGGAGAGGGACGGCGGTCCGGGCGGCGCCGGCACCCCGCGAGGCCGTTCTTCCCGCGCCGCTCATCGTCCGGCACCCCGCCGCCCGGAGACGGGGCCGGTGTCCCGGCCGCCGGTGCCCGTTCCGGCGCCGGCGGCCCGCACGGCCTTGAGTCCGGCGAGGAACCCCTGATTCCGCCCGGTCGCCGGCCCGGAGGCCCGGTCCGGGGTCGGGGCCGCCGTTCGTCCGGGAACCTGCCCCGGGACGGGAACGGCCGCCGTCCTGAGCCTGCCCAGCTCCGCCGCGAAGGCTCCCGAGGGCGCTGCCGCAGCGACCGCCGTCGCGTCCGCGGCCGTGTCGACGTCCCGCAGACGGGGCAGATCCCGCACCCGCAGCCGGGCCCCGACGAGACGTGACCGCTGCGCGGCACCTGTCGCGCTCGTCGACATCGGTACGCCCCGAAGGAGCTCGGGGGAGGGTTCGGCGAGACCCAGCGCCCAGAAGCCTCCGTCGTCGGCCGGTCCGAAGTACGCGTCGCAGTCCGCGAAGTCCACCGTGAGGAGGGCGGGCGTCACCTGGGGCGTGTCCATGCCGATGAGCAGCGCGGGCCCGTCGCAGCCGGCGAACGCCGCGGCCAGCCGCTCGTCCAGACCGCCCGCGCACTGTCGTACGACGTCGAAGCCGGCCGGAAGCCAGGGGCCGGGCTCTCCGTCGAGCACGAGGACCCGGCGCCGCGCGGGCGTCGCCGCCACCGCTCGCAGGGTGTCCACGAGGGCCGCCTCGGCCAGCGCCGCCGCTTCCCCGGGGGTGAAGGGCGGGGTGAGCCGGGTCTTCACCCGTCCGGGACGCGGTTCCTTGGCGATGACGAGCAGGGTGACGCTCACTGGACGGTTCCTCCTCGGGACGGTGCGGAAGCGGACGCCGAAGGCGGCCCCGTGACCTGGACGCCGCCCGAAACGCCGGTCCGGGCTCCGGTCCGCGCCTCGGCCTGGGCTTCGGTCCGGGCCTCGGCCCAGGCCTCAGGCGGCGCCTCGGTCCGGTCCTCGGTCCAGGCCTCCGGCCGCGCTCCGGTCCGGGCCTCGGGCGGCGCCTCGGTTCGCGTCTTGGGTCGGGCCTCCGGCCGCGCTCCGGTCCGGGCCGCGGTCCGCGCCTCGGGCGGCGCTTCGGTCCGGGCCTCGGTCCCGGCCCTGGGCCGGGCCTCGGAGTACGCCCCGGGCCGGGTCTGGGCCTGCCCCGCGGTCGGGGTTCCGTCGGAGGACGGGGGCCGGTCGTGCGCCCGGGTGGGCGTGGGCGGTTCGGCCAGGACGCGGCGCATGTCCCGTACCGCCTGCCAGGTGCCGAGCCAGGTGCCGGTGACCTTGGAGACGCCGGTGCGCGCCAGATACGGCACGTCGTGCTCGGCGACGCGCCAGCCGGCGTCGGCGGCGCGGACGACCATCTGGAGCGGGTAGCCGCTGCGCCGGTCGGTGAGCCCGAGTCCGAGCAGCGCCTCGCGGCGGGCCGCGCGCAGCGGACCGAGGTCGTGCAGGCGCAGACCGGTGCGGCGCCGGAGCATCCGGGCCAGCGCGATGTTGCCCGCACGGGCGTGCACGGGCCAGGCGCCGCGCTCCTGGGGCCGGCGCCGGCCGAGCACGAGGTCGGACTCGGCGGCCCGCACCTCGGCGACGAACGGCAGGAGCAGGGCCGGGTCGAGGGAACCGTCGCAGTCGCAGAAGCAGACGATGTCGGCGGTCGCGGCGGTCAGCCCGGCGTGGCAGGCGGCACCGAACCCGCGGCGCTCCTCGCGCACGACGGTGGCGCCCAGCGCGCGGGCCAGTTCGGCGGAGCCGTCCGTGGAGCCGTTGTCCACGACCAGCGCGCGCCAGCCGGGCGGGATCCGGGAGAGCACCCAGGGCAGGGCGCCGGCCTCGTTCAGACAGGGAAGGACCACGTCGACGTCCGGGTCCGGTACGGGAAAGGTCGTCACGGCCTTCACCTTACGAACGCGAAAGGGATATACCGGACTTCATGTCCTTACGAAACTCGGACGTCGGCGCCGACGAGCCACGCCGGACCCGGCCGGGTGCGACGCTGGATCCATGCATCGAGCGCACGAATCCCCAGGTGCCGGACCTGCCCCGAGCGTGACCGGGGGCCCGGGGACGGCTCCGGCCCCCGACCCGGGGACGGCGTCGAACCCGCGTTCCGGGGCGGCTTTGGACCCGCACCCGGGCCCAGGAGCGCTTCCCTCTCCGGAACGCGCCACGCAGCCCCTGCCCGCGTCCGCGCCGGAGTCCCTTCCGGCCTCCGCGGCGGCCACGCGTGTGCTCGTCGTGGACGACGACCCGACCGTGGCCGAGGTCGTCTCCGGGTACCTCGAACGCGCCGGGTATCTCGTGGACCGGGCGGCGGACGGAGCCGTGGCACTGGCCCGTGCCGCCGCGCACCGGCCCGACCTGGTGGTGCTCGACCTGATGCTGCCGGGCATCGACGGCCTGGAGGTGTGCCGCCGGCTGCGTGCGCAGGGGCCCGTGCCGGTCATCATGCTCACCGCGCGCGGTGACGAGGACGACCGGATCCTCGGCCTGGAGGTCGGCGCCGACGACTACGTGACCAAGCCGTTCAGCCCGCGGGAACTGGTCCTGCGGGTCGAGTCGGTGCTGCGCAGGACCCGGCCGGTGCCCGCCGCGCGCCCGCTGCACGCCGCCGGTCTCACCGTCGATCCGTCGGCCCGCCGCGCCACCAAGAACGGCACCGAACTCGCGCTCACCCTGCGCGAGTTCGATCTCCTGGCCTTCTTCCTGAAGCACCCCGGCCGGGCGTACGCCCGCGAGGACCTGATGCGCGAGGTGTGGGGCTGGGACTTCGGTGACCTGTCGACGGTCACCGTCCACGTCCGCAGACTGCGCGGCAAGGTCGAGGACGATCCCGCGCGGCCCCGCCTGATCCAGACGGTGTGGGGCGTGGGCTACCGCTTCGACGAGACGGAGACGGTGGCGGTGGCGGAAACGGTGGCCGGGCCGGGCGGGGCCGGACGAGAACGTCCCGCGACCGAGAAGGAGACCGGTTCGTGAACGACATACTGGTCATGGCCCTGTTCGCCTTCCTGGGCGCCGCCGCCGCGGGCCTGCTCGGCGCGGGCGCGCTCCGGCTCCTGCGGCGCCGTTCGCTCACCGCGTCCTTCGCTGTGGTCGCCGCCGTCGCCGTCTGCGCCATGCTGGCGGGAACGCTGGCGGTGGCGTGGGCGATGTTCCTGTCCCCGCACGACCTGAGCGTGGTCACGACGGTCATCACCATGGCGGCCGTCGTCTCGCTGGCCACCGCGCTCCTGCTGGGCCGCTGGGTCGTGGCCCGCAGCAGGGCGCTGACCCTCGCCGCCCGCTCCTTCGGCGACGGCGGCGACTTCGCGGCCCCCGAGGGCCCGACGACCGCCGAACTCTCCGCGCTCAGCCGTGAACTGGCGGACACCAGCCGCAAGCTGGCCGAGTCCCGCGACCGCGAAAGGGCGCTGGAGACCTCGCGCCGCGAACTCGTCGCCTGGATCTCGCACGACCTGCGCACCCCGCTCGCCGGACTGCGCGCGATGTCGGAGGCCCTGGAGGACGGTGTGGCGGCGGATCCGGACCGCTATCTGCGCCAGATGCGTACGGAGGTGGAACGCCTCAACGGCATGGTCGGAGACCTCTTCGAACTCTCCCGGATCCACGCGGGCGCCCTCGCCCTGTCCCCCTCCCGTGTCTCCGTGTACGACCTCGTCGGCGACGCCCTCGCCGGAGCGGACCCGCTGGCACGCGAGTACGGGGTGCGGCTGGTCGGGAACCGTATCGAGCAGGTGCCGGTCGAGGTGGACGGCAAGGAGATGAGCCGGGTGCTCGGCAACCTCCTCGTCAACGCGATCCGCCGTACGCCCGCCGACGGCACGGTCGCGGTCGCCGCCGAACGCTCGGCCGCGGGCGTGGTCCTGTCCGTCACCGACGGCTGCGGAGGCATCCCGGAGGAGGACATCCCACGGGTCTTCGACACCGGCTGGCGCGGGACCCACGCCCGTACACCACCCGCCGGAGCCGGCCTCGGGCTCGCCATCGTCCGCGGCATCGTGGAGGCGCACCGGGGCATGGCCGCCGTCCACAACGTCCCCGGCGGCTGCCGTTTCGAGGTCACCCTCCCGATGGCGGGGCTGTGACAGCCGCCCCGGCCTCCCGGCCGGGGTTCCGGCCGGCGAAAGCCCTACTCCCCGCGCAACGGCGCCGTCGCGAACTCCCGCATCCCCTCGGTGAATCCGATCTCGGCCTTCCAGCCCAGCTCGGCCCGCAGCCGGGCCGAGTCCGCGGTGATGTGCCGTACGTCCCCCAGCCGGTACTCCCCGGTCACGACCGGCTCGGGGCCCCCGTACGCGTCCGACAGCGCCCGCGCCATCTCGCCGACCGTACGAGGCTCGCCGCTGCCGGTGTTGTAGACGGCGAGCGAGCCGCTCGGTGAACCCGCCTCCAGGGCCGCCATGTTGGCCGCGGCCACGTCCCGCACATGGACGAAGTCCCGCCGCTGTCCGCCGTCCTCGAAGACGCGTGGGGCCTCACCGCGGGCGAGCGCGGAACGGAAGAAGGAGGCGACGCCCGCGTACGGGGTGTCGCGGGGCATCCCGGGTCCGTAGACGTTGTGATAGCGCAGCGACACCGCGGTGCCGCCCGTGGAGCGGGCCCACGCCGCCGCGAGGTGTTCCTGGGCCAGCTTGGTCGTCGCGTACACATTGCGCGGGTCGGCCGGCGCGTCCTCCCCCACCAGGCCGGGCGTCAACTGCGCACCGCAGCGCGGGCAGAGCGGCTCGAAGCGGCCCGCGTCCAGATCGGCGACGGTCCGCGGTCCCGGCCGGACCACCCCGTGCCGCTCGCACGCGTACCGCCCCTCCCCGTACACGACCATCGACCCGGCGAGCACGAGCCGCCGTACCCCGGCGTCCGCCATCCCGGTGAGCAGCACGGCGGTGCCGAGGTCGTTGCGCGACACGTAGGCGACCGCGTCGGCGAACCCGGCGCCGAGACCCACCATCGCGGCCTGGTGGCACACCGCGTCCACACCCTTCAGCGCCCCCGCGACGGCCTCGGCGTCCCGGACGTCGAGGCCGTCCCGCAGGTCGAACACGACCGCCTCGTGTCCTCGCGCCCGCAGGGTCGCGACGACCCGACCTCCGATGAATCCGGCTCCGCCGGTGACCAGTACACGCATGGAACGCACGCTAGGACCGCCGCCGTGTCCGGTGACAGCACCACGCCCGTCACGTCACCGCACCGTAAGACCCGGGGCGGTGTCGCGCGTGCTCACATGCGCAGCAGCCGCTGGGTGATCTCGCGGTACTGCCGCAGCGCGTGACGCAGTTCCTCGCCCTGGGTCTCGGGGTTCTGCTCGTGCCAGGCCGCGTGGAGGTCGCGCCGCCGTTCCGTGAGGGCGCTCATGAGCTGGGCGGCGGCCTCGTCGAAAGCGGTCTCGGCCTCTTCCAGGGCCTCCAGCGGGTTGTGCGCGAAGGTGTTGAGCGCGTGGTGCAGCCGCTGGGTGAGGTCGGCCCGCTCCTCCGCCCCGAGCAGCGGTTCCGGTCCCGCCGTACGACGTCCGGCGGAGCCGGGCCGTCCCTCCGGAGGCTGTTGGGCGCGTGTCTGGTCGTACATCATGGTCGGCCGCTTCCTGTACGTCGTACCGGCGCGGGGCGCGTCGGGGAGTTCGGGGGCGACGACCGGTCCGGACGCTCCGGGAGGCCGTCGCCGGGACGCGTTCAGCCGGCGCTGGATCCCTCCGGTGCCGCCCGGGCGGCGCGCCGGTACTCGGCGTTGATGCGCTGAGCTTCCTCTAGCTGGTCCTCGAGGATGACGATGCGACAAGCGGCCTCGATCGGGGTCCCCCGGTCGACGAGTTCCCGCGCGCGGGCGGCGATCCTCAGCTGATAGCGGGAGTAGCGGCGGTGGCCGCCCTCCGAGCGAAGCGGAGTGATCAGGCGGGCCTCACCGATGGCCCGGAGGAATCCGGGCGTCGCACCGAGCATCTCGGCGGCCCTGCCCATCGTGTATGCGGGATAGTCGTCGTCGTCGAGACGACCACTGAGTGGAGTGTCCGCTGTCATTTCACCTCGTCATGGCACACGCGTCGAGGGGCCCCGCTGCCGTACGGCACCAGGGCCCCGAAGGAAATTGAACACCATCCGCCGGCTCCGCTGCGGAGCCGACCTTCTGTTTCCGCTACCGGGCCCGTCTGAGGGGCGGATGAGCGGGGATCGTGTATGGCGTGACCGGAAACCACCGTCCATTCCGGGTTTTTGCGGCACCGGCCGTGCTGCCCCGGGGCCGCGCGATCCTGATGGCGTCTGCTTCCTCCGTCCTTGGCTCGTGTCGGTCACTCGCCGGACCGGGAGTGTTCTCCTCCGGACCGACGCCGTCTGTACAACAAACCCTAATCACGCCACAGCTCGATGTCTACTGTGACAAAGACAGGTTTAGCGAGGCGCGGGTGTCAGTTTTTGCGCGGCGCGCGGCGATCGCCGCGATGAGCGGCCCGTATACGGAATCGAGACCATCCCGCGTCCTTCTGCCCGCAACTGCCGGGCGGTCCCGTGCTGTCCTGTGGGGCAGAATCCGCGGCCGGGCGAGCGACGGCCGTATGCCGTGGTCACGCAGGCCGTGACCATGACTTCGCCGGTCGGGCGGACCGGGACGGCCGGTGCCGGCCGGCCGGGCGAGGTCGTCGAGAACGAGGACGGGACATGTCGGGTCTCAGACGTACGCCGGCGCTGGCGCTGGCGGGCGGGATCATGCTGCTGACGGGGTGCCAGGACTCGGCGGGCGCGAGCTCCGCCGCGGACACCCCCGCTTCCTCCGCGGCCTCCTCGGCCGCGGCGGCCGTCCGGAGGGACACCCCGGACCCGGCCGTCTCACCCTCGTCGAGTCCCGCCGGCACGGGCACGCCGTCGCGCGGATCGGCCACCGCCTCCCCGGAGCGGGCCTCCGCCACCCCGGCTGGCCACGCGGCCACCGCCGTCGCGGGGTGCCGCAACCTGGCCGCCGGTGACGCGGTGAAGGCCGAGGTCACCCGGATGTACCGGCACGACGTCACCCACTTCCAGCACATCGAGCCGGAGCCGCACACGTTCTTCTACGGTCAGTGCGGAACCGTCCGCTACGCCGCCACCCGTTTCCAGCCGTTCGCGGGTGCCACGCAGGCGGAACTCGTGGGCATGCAGGACGAGGGAGGCGCCATCAAGTACTTCCGCGACTCGGGCGGCGGCTGGGTCTTCGTCGCGAGCGACGGCCTCCCCGCGGGTCCGCGCGGCTGCGGCGACATCCCGGCGATTCCCGACGCCCTGGCCACCGCATGGGGAAACTGCTCGTTCGGGCGCTGAACCGCCCGCCCTCCTCGCCCCCGGATCCCGGCCCGCCCGTGCGGGGCCGATGTGCTCACGGCGCCGGTGCTCATGGCGACGAGGGCGCCGGAAGCACGGTCGGGAGGGCGGTCGGAGACGCCGTCGCCTCGTGCGCGACGGCGTCGAAGTCGACGTATCCGGTCCTCTCCAGCGCCGAGATGTGGCCGAGCTCGGTCCGGTCGGCGACCGTGGCCAGCTCCCGTACCAGCGTGTTGCGGGTGCTGCTGCGCACCTGCGCGAGCTGCTGGAAGAGCCTGCCGTGCTCCTCGCGCAGCAGGTTCGCGAACTTCTGCCGGTAAGCGCCGCCCTGAGCCGCCGTCAGCTGCGCGAGCCGGCCCTGCTGCTCGGCGGTCGGCCGGGTCGGCAGGACGATGGCGAGGTCACCGGCCACGGTGCGCACCCGCTTGTCGAGCTCGGTGTGGCCGGCCACCAGCTGCTCGCCCGCCTCCTCGACGGCCTTCGTGGGGGCCCTGTCGATCGCCTGCCGGCCCGCGGATATCTCCCACAGGCCGTCCAGTTCCACCTGCACCACGAGGTCGCGGTCGGCGGTGCTCAGCGGTCCCCAGGGCGTGCTCACCACGGGGCCGGGGTCGGCGATGGCGGCCTTCACCGCGTCGAAACGGTGGGGGTACGAGTAGAACACCGGGTACGCGAGTGAGCCGATCGTGCCGCCGATCGCCAGCACCATGAAGATCGTGACGAAGCTGCGCCGCAACTGAGCCTCCCTGAGGACCGGCTGTTCTTCGGCAACCTTCACTCGGCCGGTGCGGTCCGTACCGGCCGGAGCCGTTCGTTGGCGCGTACCGGGTGCTCCGGCCCTTCCTGTACGGGGGGAACGGGAGTCGCAGGGCGGGGCACCCGGCCGCCGTGCCAGAAGATCACTCCGCCGCCCGGGGCCGATAGGGCCGAACGGCCCAAGGGACGCCTGGACCGTACGGACACCGGGCCGCGCCCAGGACCGGGCGCGCCCCTCTCCGGCCCGCGTGCGGGCGGGTCCGTGAACGGCGAACGGGCCCGGACGGCACAGGCCGTCCGGGCCCGAGGGGCGATGGCGAGGGCCGGTCAGAACAGGCCCTTGTACCCCTGCCAGCCGGTGGCGGTCTTCGTCCGGCCGCCGAAGGAACCCTTGCCGTTGCCGTCGTTGCGCCACACGGTGCCGGCGCTGTCGCGGGAGACGAGGTCGGCTCTGCCGTCGCCGGTGACGTCGCCGACGCCCACGACCACGTTGTACGACGAACCCCAGTCGTTGAAGACCTTCACGCGGGCCTTGAACGTGCCGCCCGCCGTGCCGTCGTAGCGCCACAGCTCGTTCGACTTGTCCTGGGCCAGCAGGTCACCGTGACCGTCGCCGTTGAGGTCACCGGCGCCCACGACCTTCTTGTACCCCGTCCACTTGGACGCGACCTTCACCCGGGCGGAGAACGTGCCCGTGCCGGTCGCCTTGTAGAGGTAGACGTCGCCGGTCGAGGACTGGCGGGCGACCAGGTCGGCCCGGCCGTCGCCGCTGACGTCCCCGGGCGAGGTCAGCACGTCGTACTGGTTCCAGCCCGTGCCCAGCGAGGTGTACGCGGTGGACGGCGTCACCGCCGCCCCGCACGCGGGCCGGTAGGCGCGCAGCGAGCCGCTGCTGAACCGCACGAGCACGTCGTTGCAGCGGTCACCGCTCAGGTCGCCGAACGGCACCGCCTTCACCGTGGTCGGCCACCCGGAGCCCGACACCTTGCCGGTGAACGTCCCCTTGCCCGTCCCGTACTGGTACGTCAGCCCGCCCGAGCTGTTGAGCGTCACCAGCTCGCCGAAGCCGTCCGACCCGACGAAGTCACGGCGGACCGCGGCGGCTCCGGTGACCTTGACCGAACCCGTCCTCGTCAGCGCCGCGCCCTGCCCGTCCGCGGGGGTGACGGTCAGCTTCCAGGTGGCGGCGCCGTTGGGCACCAGCCGGCCGGAGCCGTCCTTGCCGTTCCAGGCCGGGTTCACCACACCGCGGGCCGGACCGCCGGAGAGCGTGCGCACGGCCGTACCGGCCTTGTCGCCGATCTCCAGCTTCCAGGAGGCCGCGGGCTTGTTCAGCCACCACTTCGGGCTCCACTGCGCGGCACCGCCCTTGACGTCGACCGAGGCGGCGACGGTGGCGTCGCGCTGGACGAGCGCCGAGACGGGGACGTCACTGGAGGTCAGACGGATGCTGTTGTCGGAGCGGAGCTGGGCGATCACCCCGGTGTACGGGTCGACGTCCCACGCGTTGCCCTCGAACGCCCCGGCGGTGTGCGCCACGGGTGTCCCGCCGCGCACGTCGATCACCTTGAGCTGTCCGGCGGCGACCGTCGCGACGAAGCCGTCGCCGAGCTGCGCCTGCTCCCAGCCGCCGCCCGACACCAGCGTCAGATTCCGCTTGGTGACGGTGTCGTAGACGCCCTGGCCCTCCGAGTCGAGCACGCAGTTCCACAGCAGCCACCGGCCGACCGCCTGGAAGTCGTTCAGCAGGCAGCCGCGCCCGAACCACACCGGTTCGCCCTGCTCGCCGGTCAGCAGGTCGTAGGGGACCACACTGTCGTTGCCGGACATCACCCACACGGTGGTGCCCCAGATCGCCCGCACGCTCTCCGTCGTCGTGAACACCGTGCGTCCGGAGTCGACGTCGACGATCCGGGTCTCCGCCACCCCGTTGCTGTCGTACGGCCTGGTCAGAGCGGCGAAGCGGCCGTTCGCGGCGGTCGCGGTCTGATAGCCGCGGGAGCTGTCGATCCGGGTGCCGGGCAGTGACTGGCCGGCGCCGAGGAGCTGGGGCTGCTGGGCGGTGTCCGTGCCGTAGCCGGCGAGGACCGTCCGGCCGTCACCGGTGTCGAGGAGACGAGGGCGGCCCTGCGCGTAGTTCTCCATGGTGATCCGGCCACGGGTGGTGCGCGTTCCCGCCGTGGGGGAGCCGGACACCCCCGTCTCACGGGTGTGGAGATACGTCCAGTCGCCCACGGGGTCCTGTTCCAAGGTGGTCAGCCGTCCCTGGGCGAGGGTCAGCTGAGAGACCGTGTGGGCGGCCTTGCGGGGGTAGGCGTCCGCGATCCGGCGCACGGTGACCCCGCCACCCGCGGCGGCCTCGACGAGCGAGACGCCCCAGTGGTCCGTGTCGGGGCCGCCCGGTACGAGGAGCCCGCCGTCCGGAGTCGCCATCGCCCGCACCGACGTCCTGGCCATCAGCGTCCGCGGCGCGGAGCCGTCGAGCGGGACGGCCTCGACCCGTGAGACCGCGCGGCCGGTGTCGGCTCTGCCCAGGGAGGAGTCGTACCGGGCCACGATCACGGTGTCGCCGACCAGGCCCAGCACCTGCGAGATGTCGCCGACGGGCACGGTCCGCACGGTGGCGGCCGGGTTCTGGCGGGAGGCCACGTGCAGGATGCCGTCGTAGCACCACACGAGGTGGGTGGGGCTGAGCGCGACCATGTCGTACCACGGCAGCACCTCGTACGGCAGGGCGGTGAAGCGCGCCTGCTCGGTGTCGAGCCACCCGGTGACCTCGTCGTCGCCCTTGCGGTACCGCACGACCTGTCCGTGCGCGTCGCCCAGACCGGCGGCGGACTGCGTGTAGACGCCGGAGGGCACGCCTTCCACCGTGCGGTCGGAGACGGAGCCGTCGTCCCGGGCGTCGAGCAGATGCCACCGGGAGTCGCCCGGGGTTCCCGTCGTCGTGACGACCGTCGACCCGAGGGTGCTGAAGTAGAAGTGCCCGTCGGGCAGCGCGACCGTACCGACCTGACCGGACGTCATGTTCCGCAGCGTCACGGTCCGGGCGGAGCTGTCGAAGCGGGCGACGACGTCCGAACCCGCGCCGGCACTCGTGACGCCGTACGCGTCCGTGCCCGAGGCGTCGACGACGGTGTCGACACCGTCGTACGTCGTCCACAACTGGCCGCGCCCCTCCTCGTACCGGAGGAATCCCGAGGGCCCCGCGCTCAGCAGGCCCGTCCGGGGAACCAGGGACGTGGTGGCCGGCACGACCACCTCTCCGGTGACCGGTTCGCCCTGCGCGACGCCGGCCGTCAGCGGGCCGAGTCCGAGAGCGAGCGTGAAGGAGACAGCGGCGGCGGTGGCGCATCGTACGAGCGCGCGTCTGCCCATGCGGGACCTCTCCGGGAACGGTGGCTGAAGGCGTGGAGAGACATGTGCGTGGGCCGTCGCGCCGCAGGTCACAGACGTGCGGGCAGGACGTTCGGACACCCCCCCCAGGCGAGTGGCGGGATCATAGCATTTTACTTGCGCATGACCATTGCGGCAGGGGAGCGGTGCGGTGGTCTGCCGTGGCACCGGGGTCCGTCGAGCGCGCCCGTGAACCGAAAGGGCCGGGTCTGCGCGAACCGGGTGGGAGCTCGCGTGAACCGGCCGGGAATTCCGTGAACCGATCGGAGGGGGTCGTCCGATGAGGAGGTGACGGCCGCTCCGCGGAGTCCGGGTCCGGGTCCGATCCCAAGTCCGAGCCGGGTCCGAGCCCAAGTCCGAGTAAGGAGAAGACGGATGCTGCACATGATGGACCTGACGTCCCTCGGGCTGATCGCCCTCGCGGCCGCCATCTGGCTGTGGGGTCTGATCGACTGCGCCCGCACTCCCCGGGACCGCGTCCGCTTCCTGCCGAAGCTGCTGTGGCTGCTCCTCCTGCTCAACGGCTCGGTCCTCGCCACCCTGGCCTGGGTCTACTTCGGCAGAAAGCCGGCGGCGGATCGGGCGAAGATCCCGGCCGGGCGGACCGGGTCCCTCGCCCCGGCGCGGTAGCGGAGGGGCGCCCGGACGAGACCGGCCGGCCGCCCCCGCCAAGGATCCCGCCGTCCCGCGTGAGGCCCTACTGGTAGAGCCGCACACCGCCGTTCGACCCGAGGGCGTTGAGCTCCAGCACGCTGCCGTCCGAGGTGACGTACACCGTGCCAGAGGTGAAGCCCCACTTGCCGGTCCCCACCGGCAGGCCCGCGACCGGGGTGGTGCGACCGGTGCGCGGGTCGATGGTGATGAGCTGCGGGGCGCCGGAGGTGGTGATGGCGTACACCTTGTCGTCCGCGCCGGACGCGGGCACGGCGAGCACGGCGGAGCGCTGGGTCCAGAGTTTGGCACCGGTGGTGGTGTCGAAGCCGTCGATCACCGCGCTGCCGGCGGCCGAGGCCGGGGTGACCAGGACCTTGCCGTAGAGCCGGGCGGAGTGGTCGGCGCCGGTTTCGTTGCCGGTCGTGAGTTCGTCGTTGCCCACAGCCAGTTTGCGGCCGGTCCCGTTGGTGCCGAAGACCCGCACGGCGTCCTGGCGCGCCGTGTGCACGGCGGCGATCAGCGGTGAGCCGGACAGGATGTGCGTCACGTCCGAGTGGGCCCGTTCGGACTTCCGCCAGATCACCTTCCCGGTCTTGCCGTTGTACGCGGTGAGGGTGAACCGGTTCTTCTTGTCGAGGCAGAAGTCGTCCACCAGCACGACGCCGTCGGCGCCCCAGTTGTAGGCGTTGCAGTAGTGACCGCGGGCCTTGTAGCCCCAGACGCGGCTGCCGGTCCGCAGGTCCACCCCGCCGAGGAAGTTCACGCCGACGACGGTGGCGACGTCGCCCTGCAGATAGGTCGCGGCGGGCGCTGCCACCTGGTGCTTCTTGCCGGTCAGCGGCAGGGACCAGAGGATCTTGCCGGTGGACGCCTTGATCCCGGCCAGCCAGGTGCAGGTGCTGCCGTCCTTGCCGAAGGCGACCGTGCCGATGCCCTGGGCGCTGAGCGTGGGCGACATCCCGCAGGGGACGGTGCCGCGCTTGGCGGCGGTGGCGGGGGACGCGGCGCGCCACACCTGCTTGCCGTCGGCGAGGTCGTAGGCCCGCAGGCCGCCTCGGCTGCTGGCCCGGACCAGCAGCTTGTCGGTGAGCCAGCTGCCGATCAGGGCGTCGTCGGCGGCCGGCGCCGGTATCTGCCACACCCGCGTCAGCTTCTCCGAGGCGACGGCGGCGGCCTCCTCCTGCTTGAGCATGACGGTGGCGGCCCCGCCGACGGCGGCGAGGACGGCGAGGGTGAGCAGGATCCTGCCCACCCGCCTGGTCTTCCCGGGCCGTTCGCCGTCCGTGCCCGCGGAAGGCCGGGGCTGCGCGGCGGCGGGCCCGGGGTGGCGGAGGGCCGTCCGGTCGAGGACGGCGGTCGCCGCCGGCGGGAATCCGGACTCCTGGTCCGCCGACTCGCTGCCGTACCAGTCGTGCGGGGACGTCCGGTGACCCGGCTCGCGCGTGGCCTCGTGGGCGCCGGGATCGGCGATCCCCAGCGGCATGGTGCCGTCCCATCGCGTGTCGGACGACCGGCGGTACGGCTCGGCCGACGACCGACCGCCGTCCCACGACGGGACGGCCGGCTCCGTCTGCCGCTGCTCCCCGTGAGGCTGCGGGTGGTCGGCCGCGTCGGCAGCCGTTCCCGGGTACGGCTGCGGGCCGGCAACCGACTTGCGGGGCCGGAAGGCCCAGCCGGACTCCTCCTGCGGCGCCCCCTGGCCCGGCGACGAATCCGTCGTCATCTCCGTGATCTCCCCTGGTCGGGCATCCGCATGCGCCAGCCGCAGTGATGCGCCATCAATAACGTCGTCCCTCGCGGGCTTGCGCCCGGTGTCCCCCGCGCGCCCTGGATCAGCCGTTCTTGAACGAATGACCGAAGCCGTTCCGGGCCGTCTCCACCTGGAACGCGGCCAGCGCGCCCACCGAGGTGCTGATCCGCCAGTCCATCAGCTGCTTGCCGCCCGGCCAGTCCTTGCGCTGGTCGTACCAGACGAGCCCGATGACGCCGGCTTTCGCGGCGCCCCGGAACAGGTCACGGATGTGCGCCTCCTTGCGGTCGCTCTGCGCCACTCCGGTCTCCGCGATCAGCACCGGCTTGTCGGAGAAGCCCGCGATCTGACGCAGGGTGGGGGCGAAGAGGCTGGAGAAGGCCGCGCCGTCGATCGGCCCGTAGTAGCCGATGAGGCCGACCCAGTCGACGTAGGCGCCGCCTGGATAGTACGGGCGCAGTTTCGCGGTCGTGCCCGAGTCGACCACGTGCGGGGTCCACACCCAGATCACGTTGGTGACGCCCCGCTCGGCGAACATGTCGTGCACATGCTTCCACGCCGCGACGAAGTCGGCGGGCTTGGCGTGCCCGGGGCCCCAGGAGTTCCACGGACCGTTCATCTCACCGGCGAAGGAGAGGGCCAGCGGGCCGTCGTAGGCGGCGATCTGGTCCGCGAGCCGGCGGATGTAGGCGTCGTCCTCGCCCTGGGCGATGTGTGCCAGCGAGGTGTCGGAGGGCACCAGCGCCATCATGGGCAACTGGCCGTGCTTCCACAGGAACGCGTTGCCCTCCGCGTCGAAGTCGCCGCCCCAGGAGCTGTAGTACTCCCGGATGTCAGGCGTCCGCCCGGCCTCTTCGGCGAAGGCGCTGACGATGTCGTACTGCCAGGGCGTCTTGTCGTCGACGACGCCCAGCGCGCGGCCGGACGGCTTGAGCATGGACGACGGGACCTGGAAGTGCGCGCCCGAGGCACCGGCTCCCCCCGCCTCGGCGCCGCCCCCGCTTCCCGCGCCACCACACGCGGCCACCAGCAACGAGACGGCGGCCATGAGGATCGCGGCTGCCGACAGGCGGCTGCGGCGGCGGGTTATGACCATGCGGGAAGGTCCGATCGGGCAGGGGGCAAGCGACGTCACCGGAACTCTACGAGACCCGCGTGACATTCACTGAATCTTCATATGTAATCTTGTACACGATCGGGAGTGGTCGGATAATCTCCCCTTCCTTGCACATTCATTACTTTTTCGCGCTACTCACTGCTTTCGGCATCGCCGACCGGCAGTTGTAACACGTGTAACACGACGCAGGAAGGCTCGAGGCCGTCGATGACCAGTACCTCCACGGAGGTCGAGCCCGCTCCCGTCTTTGTGGACCAGACCGGCATGCGTGGCCGCCGTCTGCGCGGTCTCGGCTGGCTGGTGGGCATCCTCTGCGCCGGGTGCGTGGTGGCGATGGTCTCCGGTCTGGTCGGAACCCAGTCGCACGCGCCCGCGCTCACCGTCCCCGCCACCGCTGACACCACACCGCCGAGCCAGTACCTGAACGCGCCGCTGCCCGCGGCTCCCGGCGCCGCCCGGCCCGGACAGAGCGCCACCGCCACAGCGACCGCATCCGATCTCACCGCGTCAGCCACCGCGACGGCGGCGGCCGGGACGACCGAGTCGAGCCCCGTGACCGTCACCGAGCCGTCGGCCACCGCGACGACGGCGGCCGGGTTCGCGACGTCGGGCTCCGTGACCGACACCGAGTCGCCGGTCACCGCGACGACGACGGCCGGCACGGCGGCATCCACCACCGCCACCGCCACCGTGCCATAGCCAGACGCGACCACCAGGAAGTCCATGTCCCGCTCCCGCCGTCAACGCTCCCGGCAGTCCATCGCGCGGCCGCGCCGGCTCGCCGCACCTCCCCTGCGCTTCTTTCTGCCGGTGACCGTACTGGCGACCCTGCTGGCGCTGATGGTGCTTCGCGGCATGGCGAACAACGAGGTCTTCCACGACGAGAGCATCGCCACCTCGGTGGACAAGGTCACCGTCCCGACCAGCGTTCTGGAGGGCGGCCCGGTCGTCGACGCGCGCGGCGACAAGAAGAACAAGCCGGTCAACTACACCATCCCGGACAGGACCGTCGTCCTCTCCTTCGATGACGGGCCGTCCGCCCAGTGGACGCCGAAGATCCTCAAGGTGCTGAAGGAGAAGAACGTCAGCGCCGACTTCTTCGTCACCGGCTCGATGGTCACCCGCAACCCGGCGCTGATCCGCCAGATCGTGGCCGAGGGCCATGAGATCGGTCTGCACACCTTCACCCACCCCGACCTCGCGATGCACTCGGGCACCCGGCTCACCTGGGAGCTGGGCGAGACCCAGCTCGCGCTGGCCGGTGTCGCCGGCATCCACTCCAGCCTGTTCCGCCCGCCCTACTCCTCCACCGTGGACGCGCTGGACGACTGGTCGTGGCCGGTGACCAAGCAGGCCGGGTCCGAGGGCTACCTGACCGCCTTCATCGACAAGGACACCGACGACTGGAAGCGCCCCGGCGTCGACTCCATCGTCAAGGCCGCCATGCCCGACCTCCCCGGCCAGGGCCAGATGATCCTGCTGCACGACGCGGGCGGCAACCGCGCGCAGACGCTGGCCGCGCTGCCGATCATCATCGACAAGCTCAAGGCCCAGGGCTACACCTTCAAGACCACGGGCGAGGCGCTCGGCACCGGCTCCGCCAACGCCGAGGTCACCAGCTACAACCTCTGGGTCGGCAAGGCGTTCCTGTGGTGCACCACCTTCTCGGTGCGGCTGCTGCCGTGGCTGGTCGGCCTGCTCGCGGTCGTCGGTGTGCTGGTCATGGTGCGGTTCGCGCTGATGCTGGTGCTCTCGGCGATCCATGTGCGGCGCATCCGCAAGCCGGGCTTCTCCTGGGGCGAACCGGTCACCGAACCGGTCACCGTGGTGGTACCCGCGTACAACGAGCAGGAGTGCATCACCAACACCCTGCTCTCCCTGGCCAGAAGCGACCATCCCATCGAAGTGATCGTGGTCGACGACGGGTCGACCGACGACACGGCCGCCATCGTGGAGGAGCTCGGCCTGCCGATGGTCCGGCTGATCCGGCAGCCGAACAGCGGCAAGCCGACCGCCCTCAACACCGGTGTGGCCGCCGCCTCGTACGACCTGATCGTCATGATGGACGGCGACACCGTCTTCGAACCCGCCACCGTCGGGGAACTGGTGCAGCCCTTCGGCAACCCGCGCGTCGGCGCGGTCGCCGGCAACGCCAAGGTCGGCAACCGCGACACACTGATCGGCGCCTGGCAGCACATCGAGTACGTGATGGGCTTCAACCTCGACCGCCGGATGTACGACGTGCTCAACTGCATGCCGACCATCCCCGGCGCCGTGGGCGGCTTCCGCCGCTCGGCGCTGGAGGAGGCGGGCGGCATGAGCGACGACACCCTCGCCGAGGACACCGACGTGACCATGGCCCTGCACCGGGCCGGCTGGAAGGTCGTCTACGCCGAGAACGCCCGGGCCTGGACCGAGGCGCCCGTCAGCATGAAGCAGCTGTGGTCGCAGCGCTACCGCTGGAGCTACGGCACCATGCAGGCGATGTGGAAGCACCGGCACGCGGTGCTGGAGCGCGGCCCGGCCGGCCGCTTCGGCCGGGTGGGCCTGCCGTTCGTCGCCCTGTTCATGGTGGTCACCCCGCTGCTCGCACCCGCCATCGACATCGGCATGGTCTACGGCGTGGTCTTCGTCGACGCGTACAGGACCCTGGCCGCCTGGTTCGCGGTGATGACCCTTCAGGCCGTCTGCGCCTGGTGGTCCTTCCACCTCGACAAGGAGAAGGCGTGGCATCTGATCACGCTGCCGGCCCAGCAGGTGGTCTACCGGGTGCTCATGTACATGGTGCTGCTGCAGTCCACCATCACCGCGCTGACCGGGGGGCGGCTGCGCTGGCAGAAGCTGAAGCGCACCGGTGAGGTCGGGCTCGAGCACACGACGGGGGCGATGTCTTCATGAGTACCGCGGAACGAGGTGCCTATGGCGCCCGCAACTCTTCCGACACCGTCGCCCTGCGGGTGATGGACCCCGTCGTGCTTCCCGCGCAGTTCGCCCCGCAGCCCGAGGAGGCCGCCCCGGCGCCCGCGCGCAAGCCCGGCCGTGACCGCTACCTCGACCTGTTGCGGGCGCTCGCCCTGGTCCGCGTGGTGATCTACCACAACTTCGGCTGGACCTGGCTGCCGATCGTCTTTCCCTCCATGGGCGTCATGTTCGCGCTGGCGGGGTCGCTGATGGTGCGGTCCCTCAACCGGCCTGCGGTGAGCGTGATCCGCGGCAGGCTGCGCCGTCTGCTGCCGCCGATGTGGCTGTTCGGCGCGGTCGTCGTGCCGCTGATGCTCCTGGAAGGCTGGAGGCCCGACTCCGCCCACCACGTCAACTGGTGGTGGGGCGACCTGGCCTACTGGATCCTGCCGTTCAGCCAGCCGCCGTTCGGGGCCTCGCTGCACACCTTCGGCGGGCATCTGCCGAGTTCCTGGGCCGAACAGATCTGTGTGCCGCTGTGGTACCTGCGCGCCTACCTCTGGTACGTCCTGCTGTCGCCGCTGCTGCTCAAGGCGATGCGGAAGCTGCCCTGGGTCACCCTGCTGCTGCCGCTGGCGCTGGCGGTCTTCGTCAACTCCGGCCTGGTCGACCAGTCCGGCCGGCTGATGGAAGCCGTCACCGACTTCACCACCTTCGGCTCCTGCTGGCTGCTCGGCATGGCCCACCAGGAGGGGCTGCTCCGCAGGATCCCGCAGTACATCGTGCCGTCCCTCGCCCCGCTGGTGCTCATGTTCGGCTACTGGTGGCTGATGCAGGCTCCGGTGGAGAACCCGCGGTTCGGGCACGATCTGGAGGCGGTACCGGTCGCCCAGGCGATCTGGTCGTTCGGCGCGGTGCTGCTGCTGCTCCACCTGAGCCCGTCCTGGGAACGGTGGCCCAAGCCGCTGGAGCGGTTCAACGGCGTGATCAGTCTCCTCAACTCCCGCGCGGTCACCGTCTATCTGTGGCACTCCTTCGCGCTGGTGCTGACCGAGCCGCTGATCGACCCGCTGTGGAGCAACAGCTTCCTCTACCACCACGCCCAGTGGCTGCTGTCGAGCCAGTGGACCCCGCTGGTGCTCTCCGTTCCGCTGATCTGCCTGGCGATCCTGCTCTTCGGCTGGATCGAGGACGTGGCCGCCAAGCGCCGCCCGCGGTTCTTCCCCTATCCGCGCCGCTCCAAGGGCCGCCGCCGCAGTCGCTAGAGGCGTCGCGGGTACGGGAGTCCGGGGCCGCCGACCGCGGCGCGCCCCCGGGCCACCCCGCCCTTATCTGGTTCTTACATCTCGTGTAGCGTGCGCGCGTTCGATATCCCTGCAAGATCCAGGAAGACCGCAGATGAGCGCTCCGACGCCCCCCGCCGCCCCGCAGGACCCGCAGTTCTCCCCGCCCCAGGGGCAGCCCGAACCCGGGGGCGCGCCCGCGCCCGCCGCACCCGCCAAGGAGAGCAAGCTGAAGAAGGTTCTCGGCGTGGTCGTCCTGATCGTGATCGCGGTGGTGGTGAAGCTCGGTATCGGCTACGTCTTCGACGACTCCCCGGTACGCGCCGAGGTCGGGGACTGCGTCAAGGTCACCGGCTCCGAGAACAACCCCGACGTGGAGACCAAGGGCTGCGACGACAAGGACGCCAACTACAAGGTCCTGAAGGTCGTCGAGAACACCTTCGACGTCAACGCGTGCAAGGTCGGCGAGGCCGCGCTCGCGCAGGAGTGGGACGCCGACAAGTTCGTCCTCTGCCTGGACCCCGTGAAGAAGTAGGACCCCTCGGCGGCCGATTCGAGCCGCTGGGCGGAGCGCGAGCTCACGTCGCGAACCCGTGACGACGAAGAGGGCCCCCCGGACCGACGTCCGGGGGGCCCTCTTCGTCGCGACCGCCCGGCGCCATGGCTGTCCTGCCCCCGGGCGGAGCCGTCCTGGACATTCCCGATGGAAAATGAATTTCTTCCGTAGATCAGGTGTACAACTCTTCATCTTCTTACCGAGTCGAACTGGCATGCGCGTCGAACTGGCGTACACAGATCGCCCGTCCGGGCGAGCATCTCGGAACAGAAGGCGCTGCCCATGATGATCCGTCGGTTGTGTGGAGTCCTCCGTGTGCGCGGGGTGATCGACCTGCTCCTCGTGCTCCTGCTCGGCGCCGGTTTCGTCGCACTGCCGGTTTTCGCCCTGCTGCCGTCCTTGTGGGGCTTCATGGCGGCGGCGACGCTCACGTACGTGGTGGACGAGGTCCTGCACGCGCGCGCTCCGAGCTTCGTACGCCGGCTGGCGGCCCTGCATCTCGATCGCACCATGCGGTTCGCGGTCCGCACGGTGATGCTGCTGGCGCTGGCCAGCCGGATGGGCGCGCCGGGCGGGTGGCTGGTCACCGCCCTCGCGGTCGTCAGCGGTCACTTCGCGATGATGATGCTGTACACCGCCGTGCACCACGCCATCCGCCGGCGCCGGGTCCTGCCCCTGATGGTGCGCAACCTCGACCTGAGCGCGCTGCCGATCCCCCAGCAGCCGCCCGCCGTCCTGTTCAGACGCCACGTGCGCAAGCTCCTGCACCTGGACCTGCCGGCCCACATCGGGCTCCTCGCCGCGCTCGCCGCCGGCACGTGGGAACCGGCCTACGCGGGCTTCGCGCTCACGGTCGGGGTGACCGCGGTGGCCGTCCTCGCGGTGCTGGGCCAGTACCGCAGGGCGCGCCGGATGCCCGTACGGGACGAGGTGTTCGCCGAGGTCAACCGCCAACTGGAGGAGTACCGCCCGGAGGTGGCGCTCTACTTCAGCTTCGCCGCCGTCTCCCGTGACTTCATGTACCAGGTCAACATGTGGATCGAGACGCTCGAACAGCTCGACCTGCGGCCGGTGATCATCCTTCGGGAGACCGCCTCGTTCCGCTACCTGAGCCGTACCTGGATCCCCGTCGTCTGCGTTCCGAAGGCCGACGACCTGGCCGAGCTCGAACTGTCCGGCGTCCGGGTCGTGCTGTATCCCGGCAACGCGGGCAAGAACGTTCACATGCTGCGCGTGGCCGAGGCCAAGCACGTCTTCATCGGGCACGGCGACAGCGACAAGCTGGCCAGCAGCAACCGGGTCAGCAAGGTGTACGACGAGATCTGGGTGGCTGGCCGCGCGGGCCGGGACCGCTACCAGCGGGTGCGGCACGCGATCAGTGACAGCGCGATCGTGGAGGTTGGCCGCCCGCAGCTGTCCCCGATCCGTCTGCACGCCGAGCACGTCCCCGGCCCTCTGCCCGTCGTCCTCTACGCGCCCACCTGGGAAGGCTGGAGCGACGACGACTGCCACACCTCGCTGATCCCGATGGGCGTTCCCCTCATCGAGAAGCTCCTGACGGAGAACGTACGGATCATCTACAAACCGCACCCGCTCACCGGCAAGCGCTCGGCCCTGGCGGCGGACGCCGACCGGACGATCCGCGAACTGCTGCGTGCCGACAACGAGCGGCGTGACCCGGCGGAGGCGGCGACCGCGGCCCTCGCCGTACGGCCCCGGCTCCAGGAGATCCGGACCCGGCTCGACGAACTCGCGGGCCGGCTCCGCGGCGACGCCGCCGAGCAGATGCGGGAGGCCCGGGTTCCCGACCGCGCCGGCGCGGCCGAGTGGCAGGAACTGCGCGCCGAGTGGCACCGGATCTTCTGGGAGAGCCAGGGCACCCTTCGCCACAACGTGATCCTCGGCCAACTGCCCAACCTCTACGAGTGCTTCAACCAGGCGGACATGCTCATCAGCGACGTCTCCTCGGTGGTCGCCGACTTCGTGGCCAGCCTGAAGCCGTATGTCCTCACCAACGCGCACGACCTGCCCGACCACGAGTTCCGGGCCGCCTACACCACTGCGGGCGGCGCCTACCTCCTCGACCGCGAGTGCACCCGTCTCCCGGAGATCCTCGACTCGGTCCGCGCTCCGCACACCGACCCGATGGTCCTCGACCGCCTCACCCTGAAGGAGTACGTCCTGGGCTCCGACCGTCCCACCTCCATGGAGCGCTTCAACTCCGCCACCAATGCCCTGGCCGCGAAGGGAGAGGCGGAGCGGACCGAGTCCGAACTGGAGGCGGCCCAGGCCGCGACGGCCCTGTAGCGGACCGGGCTCGGTTGCGGACAGCGGCGGAGGCCCGGGTCGATGACCCGGGCCTCTGCCGTGGAGCGGGTGACGGGAGGCGCATCCGATGGCCGGCCTGCGCGGCGCGGCACGGCGCGGTGCGAGTCGTCTCCGCATCCCAGGACGGCATCCCAGGTCTGGCTGTTCTCGCAGGTCGACAGGGGTGGGACGGTCCCACTGTCCCGGGTGTGGCGGGGGCTGTTGTCGGGGTCCCCGGCGTCCGGGAATCTGTGGATGTCGCACCGGCCGAGGCGGCACGACCGCCCCGCCGGCGGTACGCGACAACCACCCTGCGCCTGTGCACCGGGACACCTCTGTGCCCGGGTGGCGTGCGGCGCCTCGCACCAACCGCCGTCCCACGACGCGGAGAACACCCGCGTCCGGACCAGAGAAGGAAGTCACACCATGAACAGGAACACCTCTGCACGCCGTCGTCCGGGCCGCCGCGTGGCCGTCGCCGCCGGCCTCGTCCTGGCCCTCGGGCTCGGTGCGGCGGCACAGGCGACGGCGCAGGCCGCCGTCCCCGCCCCCGCCAAGGCATCCGCGAAGGCGTCCGCCGCGTCGCGGTCGATCAGCGGCCTCAACGGTGACGTGGTGACCCAGGTCGCCGACTTCTACGGCGCGTACATCGACGCGAAGGACGACGCCGCGGGCCCGGACAGCGCACTGGCCAAGGCGCTGCGGGCGCACTACCTGACGCCCGCGTTCGCCAAGCGGCTGTCGGCCTGGGAGAAGAAGAACAACGTGGACGGTGTCCTGCGGGCCCAGAACGTCCCGGTGCGGTGGACGGTGAGCGAGGGCGGCAACGGCCTCGAGGTCGTCGTCACCCTGACCTTCGGCGGCGGGGAGTCGCCCACGACGACGACCAGGCTCGTCGTGAAGCAGGAGCCGGTCGGCGGCATCTCCGACATCCGCACCACGAACATCGCCCCCGTGAAGACGTCCGCGAGGACGTCCGCCGCGGTGCGGTCGGTCAGTGGCAGCACCGGTGACTCGGTGACCCAGGTCGCCGACTTCTACGGCGCGTACATCGACGCGAAGGACGACGCCGCGGGCCCGGACAGCGCACTGGCCAAGGCGCTGCGGGCGCACTACCTGGCGCCCGCGTTCGCCAAGCGGCTGTCGGCCTGGGAGAAGAAGAACAACGTGGACGGTGTCCTGCGGGCCCAGAACGTCCCGGTGCGGTGGACGGTGAGCGAGGGCGGCGACAGCGGTGAGATCGCCGTCACCCACACCTTCGGCGGCGGGGAGTCGCCGACGGTGACGACCAGCCTCGTCGTGGAACTGGAGCCGGTGTTCGGCGACGTCACCGACATCCGCACCACGACCACCCGCTGACGCCACATCCGCTCCACCCGGTCCCGCCCCCGCCCTCGGCCGGAGGCGGGACCGGCAGCGCCGCCACGTCACCGTGGTACCGACTGGTTGGAGAAGTGCAGGTACTTCCACGAGCCGGTGGGTCGTCGAGTTGACGTTGTCGCCCGAGTATTCGTTCTCGTAGGACGAGCGCATGCTGCGCGCAACGTATGGCGTGGCAGTGACAGTTGAGGAGGTGGATTCTCCAAGTGGCCGTCCGCGCCTGCCTCGTCGGGGCGGCCACGGACGCCGAGACGGCTGAGCTGGATGCTCCGGCATCATCGCGTGCATGACGCAGAGCGAACACGTACTGAGGATGGCCGATCTCCGGCGAGCCTGTTCCGTGCTCCTGGACGAGGCGGAACGCCGGTTCGGCGATGAGGTCGACCTCTCCGGGGCGCCCGTGGACCACTACTGGAGCCTCGACCTTGCCGCCGCGTTCGACATGAGCGAGACGCCGACGCAGCTTGGCTGCGGACAGGTCAGCGACGATGTCGCCGAGATCGGGGCGCTTGTGCGGCGCGCCTCAGAGGACGTCATCGCCCTGTGGCACGATCTCGATCACCTCACGGGTGTGCTGCGCCTGCTCGCGCACCTCGATCTGCCGCGGTGAGCGGAGGGACAGCCCTGAATACGGTCGTGGCGCGAGCCACCGTGGGTTCGGATCCCCCACCCACCGCGGGTCAACGGCCCCTGACCGGGTGCTTCTAGTCGTCGAGCCATGGGCCCCGGGTGATGTGTTGGTGAAGCCGCTCGTCCAGGCACCTCAGGTGGGCCCAGACGAACTGTGTGCTCTGTTCCCCGGCCCGCGTGATCTCCAAGGTGACGCCATCACCGGAGGGGCCGACATCGGTGGTCTCCATGCAGAACGCGCAGCTCACCGGCTCCTTGATGTTCATCCGGTGAAGGTAACCCGCGGTGTGCGGACCGAGTCGGGCGGGGCGACGCGGCTGTGGTGCGCACCGTCTGATGGGAAACGTCGGCAGGTCACGTGGGTGTTCGGAGACATTGACGGTCGGCTGCGGTCGTGGTGGTTGCTGTACAGCCTTGCTGTACCGCGGTCGGGGCCTGGGGCACTCTCCTGCCGCACTGCTGGGCGCTGCTGTGATTCAGCAGCCGTTGAGTGCCGTCCCTCGGCAGCGTCGGCCGCATGTCCGACGAGTGTTTCGGCCACCCACGACTGGCCGCGGTCTACGACCCGCTAGACCCCGATCGCGGCGATCCGAGTGTGCGCCTGCCATAGAAGGTGCCCGGCTCCTGGGCGACACCCAGTGGGACCTGCGGAAACTTGCGCAGGTGCGCCGTACAACCTTGAAGGGGCTCCAGAGGTCTTGTGGGCGGTCTTGTCTTCCTAGTGGGGGTTGTATCACTGTGCGTGTGCGCAGCATTTCAGCCGTGACAGCGCTCGCGGTCACTCTCGGTTCTGTCGCCCTGATCGGGTCGGTCGCGGGTCCTGCCGCCGCCGACAGCAGCGCCGCGCTGCCCATCAGGTCCAGCGGCGACATCATCGTGGACGGCGTTCACCAGCGGGTCTTCATCAGTGACCCGTCGGGAGGCAAGGTCGTCGCCACCGACTACGACGGCACCGTCATCGGGACGGTCACCTCGCTGCCGCAGGCTGACGGCCTGGAGCTGTCCGCCGACTCGGCAACGCTCTACGTCGCCGTGCCGGGAACCGATGAGATCGTGGCCATCGACACGGCGACGGTCACCAAGGCCGGGCAGTACGCGACGGGTGACGGCACGGATCCGCAGCACCTGGCGCTCGCGGGCGGCAAACTCTGGTTCGGCTACGGCGACGTCGGTCACGGCAACATCGGCTCTCTCGACCTGTCCGGCGGACAGACGCGGGTTTCGCTCGCGCAGGAGGCCGAGGGGACGTGGAAGGACGCTCCCCTGCTGGACTCGGTACCCGGCGCTCCCAACACCCTGGCGGCTGGCTCGCGCCAGTACTACTTCACCCTCGGCATCTACGACGTCTCGTCCGGCACGGCCGACCGGACCGCGTTCCTCGGCGGTCAGGACGCAGCCATCGGCGGCACCGCGGAGGACCTGGCGCTCACCCCGGACGGCACAGAGCTCGTGGTGGCCAGCTCATCACGCGACTTCCAGCAGGTCTACCGGACATCGGACTTGTCGGAGACCATCAGGTATCCGAGCAGCTACTGGGAACAACGGTCGGTGGACGTCGCGCCGAACGGCCTCGTCGCGATGGGCACCGACACGTACGCCTCCTTCAACCTCCCCCAAGTATCCATCTACAAGCCGGGCGGCACGGCACCGAGGCGGACCTCCAATTTCACCGACGAACAGGGTGGAGTCGCCCAACAGACCCTGCTCGACCACGGCGACCTCGCTTTCGCGCCCGACAGCAGCCGGCTCTTCGCGGTCACACGCAACCTCCAAAGCTATTACCGCCTGCGCGTCGTCACCGACCCCGCCAAGGCCGTCACCACCATGACGGTGAACGCCCCGGCGACCGCCGTCCGTGCCAAGTCGCTGACCGTCTCCGGCAAGGTCACGAACACGCTCGGGCTGCCCGCGGGGACCACCGTCGCGGTCACCCGAACGGACCTGGAGTCCCCGAACGGCAAGGCGCTCCCGGCCGCGACGGTGAAGGCGGACGGGACCTTCTCCTTCACCGACATCCCGCCCGCGGGCAGCAAGGTCACGTACAAGGTCTCCTATGCCGGCGGCGCCGATCGCACGGCTGCCTCCGCCTCCGGCACGGTCGAGGTCTCCCGGACCTCGCCGACCCTGACCGTGAACAAGAACGGCAGCGTCTACGACTACGCAAGCAACGTGACGTTCACCGCCCACCTCGGCACGACGTACAAGAACCGGACGCTCTCGCTCTACGCGGACACCGCGGGCGACGGCAAGGGCAAGTACCTGGTCAAGACCGGCACGGTCAACAGCGCGGGCAACCTGGCGGTCACCTTGCCCCTGAAGCGCGACACCACGGTGAGCGCGTCCTTCTCCGGCGACGCGCGGACCGCCCCGAAGACGGCCACGAGCTGGGTGGGCGCGAAGGTCAAGGTGTCGCTGAGCCTGAGCCGCTACTACAAGACGGCCAAGGTCAACGGGGCCACCAAGTACTACTTCCGGAAGACGACCAATCCGCTTCTCACGACCACGATGACGGCCTACCCCAGCCGCGCGCAGAAGCTGGAGTTCCAGATCTACTCCGGCGGAGCCTGGCGGTCGGCGGGATACGACTACTTCAACCTCGACTCCACGGGCAAGTCGGTGGTGCAGCTGGGCGGCACGCACCAGACCGGCTACTCGATGCGCGTGCGGTCGTCCTACATCAACAACTCCTCGAACGACAGCGTGAACTCGACCACGCACGGCTCCTGGAAGTACTTCACCTTCACCAGCTGAGGCCGCCCGCCCCCAAGGCCCTGCGCATCCGATGACGCGCCGGGCCCTGGGAAGTGGCGGTAGGGCTGGATCGGATGTCCGAGGGCAACGCGACAGCTGACGCTGACGGTTGACCTCGGAGGTTCCATGGAGATTCCAGAATTCGGCCCGACTCGCCGCCCGTTCTGCCGCTGACGCCAGCGGCAGAGATCGCTGACGTCAGAACCCCGCTGGTGACCAAGGACGTGGAGGCCGGACTCGACGACCTGGTGCGCGCCTCGCCCGCTGGTCTGCATAACAAAGAACCCCCGGGTCATCGACCTGGGGGTTTCACATGGAGCGGGTGACGAGAATCGAACTCGCACTCTCAGCTTGGGAAGCTGATGTTCTACCACTAAACTACACCCGCGTAAGACGCCGGTTTTGGCCGGTGTCGACTGCCCGCTCACTGTACCTCATGCCCGGCCCCCGGCGTCGAAGCCGCGGGGCCGGTTCGCGTTTCGGAGGGTGGACGCGACTGCGGGGGACCGGAGTTGGGGCGTACCGTGGGGGCGTTGAAGTGGGTCCGGGCGGGGTCGGAGTGCCGCCTGGAGAGCCGTCTCTTTCATCCCGTAATGTGGCTTTCGTCGTCAGGGCATCAGCCTGACGCGGCTCTTGGGGAAGGGACTCTGGGACTTGATGGAGCGCACCGTCGTCCGTTGTGCCGAGGGGCACGTGTTCAGCACCGCTTCGTTCCCGATGCAGCAGGCCGAGCGGCTCGGCCCCGGCCGGCTGCTCCGGTGTCCGCGGTGCGCCCGGCTCCGCAGTGTGGTGCCGGTGGCCTTGGAGAAGACAGTGTCGGAGCGGTAGTACGGGCGCGGGGGGGGGGGGGGGGGGGGGGGGGGGCGGGCGGCGGGGGGGGGGGGGCGGGGGGGGGGGGTGGGGGGGGGGGTGGGGGGGGCCGGGAACGGGCGGC
>NZ_JBIBSY010000005.1:402962-466281 GCF_043078065.1 Streptomyces sp. NPDC015532
TGTGCGGGGGGGCCCCGGCCCCGCGTTTGTGGGGCGGGGGGCGTTGTTGAACACTTTGGGGGCGGGGGAGTCGGGGCGGGGGGGGCGGCCCGTTTTGGGGGGCCCCCGCGCGCCGTGCGTATCCTCAGGGCGTGCTTCTCTCAGACAAGGACATCCGGGCCGAGATCGACGCCGGGCGGGTCCGGATCGATCCTTACGACGAATCCATGGTGCAGCCGTCGAGCATCGACGTGCGGCTCGACCGCTTCTTCCGGGTGTTCGAGAATCACCGCTACCCCCACATCGACCCCTCGGTCGAGCAGGCGGACCTCACGCGGCTCGTCGAGCCCGAGGGCGACGAGCCGTTCATCCTCCACCCCGGAGAGTTCGTCCTCGCCAGTACGTACGAGGTCATCTCGCTGCCCGACGACCTCGCGTCGCGGCTGGAGGGCAAGAGCTCGCTGGGCCGGCTGGGCCTGGTCACCCACTCCACCGCCGGGTTCATCGACCCCGGGTTCTCCGGGCATGTCACCCTTGAACTGTCCAACCTCGCGACCCTGCCGATCAAGCTGTGGCCGGGGATGAAGATCGGGCAGCTGTGCATGTTCCGGCTCAGCTCGCCGGCCGAGTTCCCGTACGGCAGCGACCGGTACGGCTCCCGTTACCAGGGCCAGCGCGGACCGACCGCATCGCGGTCCTTCCTGAACTTCCACCGCACCCAGGTCTGAGGCGATACCCATGTCCGCCGTGCGCGAGAACCTCACCTACGAAGGGTTCGGCGTCGCCGTACGCGAACTCGCCCAGACCATCGCCGACGACGGGTACGAGCCGGACATCGTGCTCTCGATCGCCCGGGGCGGGGTCTTCGTCGCGGGCGGGCTCGCCTACGCCCTGGACTGCAAGAACATCCACCTGGTGAACGTCGAGTTCTACACCGGGGTCGGGACGACGCTCGTTGTTCCGAGCCGGTCCCGGTGTAGCGGACACCGGGAGGTGCGCGGCACTACGTTCGAGGTCCCTCGCAAGGCCCAATGTAGTGATCCGAGTAAAACACATGGCCGAAGGGCGCGGAGGGCGTCTTTGGCGATCTCTCGTACCGGCTCGCGCCGCCGCCCGGCTCCGGTCGGTAGGCGGCGGTGTGGGCGCGGCTGACTTCCGTACCACTGGGCATTCGAGACCTGCGAGAGAGCATGACTGACGTACGCGAGAACCTCACCTACGAGCAGTTCGGCCTCGCGATTCGCGAGCTGGCGCAGACGATCGCCGACGATGGGTATGAGCCCGACATCGTACTGTCGATCGCTCGGGGCGGGGTGTTCGTCGCTGGTGGTCTGGCGTACGCGCTGGACTGCAAGAACCTTCACCTTGTAAATGTTGAATTTTACACGGGCGTCGGCCAGACGCTCGAAATGCCTGTGATGTTGGCACCTGTACCAAATGCGATCGATTTCACCGACAAAAGGGTGCTGATCGCTGATGATGTCGCCGACACTGGCAAGACCCTGAAGCTCGTGCACGACTTCTGCCTTGACCACGTGGCCGAGGTGCGGTCCGCAGTGATCTATGAGAAGTCGCAGAGCCTCGTCAAGTGCGAGTACGTGTGGAAGCGCACCGACGATTGGGTGAACTTCCCGTGGTCGGTTCAACCGCCCGTCGTGAAGCGTGCTGGGCAGGTTTTCGACGCCTGAGGGACCGAGCGCTCATCGGCTCGGTTGCCCTGCTGGCTGGCGCGGTCCCGTGCCTTCGCCCGCTCCAGGAAGCGAAGCGCGTTGAGCCGGGACAACGGATTGTCGTTCACTTGTTCTGTGTCAGCTTCTCGACCGCTTGCTCGTCATGGATGAAAGACCAGGATGTCGGCAGGTAAGTGTCGTCACGACCCCTGATGATCTTGGCCTCTTCAGACCTGGCTGGGGGGTCGATGAGGTAGGCGTCAATCAGGGGGTTCCGCAGGCCCACACGCCGGCGAAGATTGCGCTCATAGCGTGGCAGCTCATTGAAGTTGCAGCGCTGACAGAGGATCCCCCGCACACAGCGGCCACACGACCCCCTCTGCGGGCAGCAGGCGTGATCGTGATCGATGTGCCAAGGCCGGGGTGCAGTGTGAGGGATACCGCCGTCGCAGGGCTCCTCGTTGTCCCCACAGAGGCCGCAGGCAAAGCCCTGCGCGCGCCAGATCGCGTTGTACCCGGCTATGGAGAGCCCGTACTTCTTCATTCCTTGCTGCATGCGGTAGCACTTCACACACATCTGGCCTTTGACGAGTCGGGTGACCCATTCATCGCACCAGGCGCAAAACTCGTCTCGCGGCTCGTACTCGAAGCTCAGCTCCGCCATCCAGACCATGGCGGGAGCCTAGAGCGAAGCACTGACAGCGAGCGCGCAATGCGAGTCTGAACACCGGGTCTCGGGCTGACGGTGATCGTGGCCTTACTGCGGCCTCGCTACGGAAGCGGCACGCCCTCGCGATGCTTGGCCCACTCTCGGGCGGCAGCGGTGAGGGCGGCGCGATGCGGCAATGGGCGCGTCCGCTCCCAGTCTTCCCACGCGGAATAGACCGTGCGCGCGAAGATGGTAACGGCGGCTGGGTTGGCCGCGAGGTACGCAGGAATCTGCCGGGCGATGGTCTCGGCCTGCTCCGGTGTGTGCCCGGCGGAGATGAGCCGGGGGATCGTCAGCGCGGTGTCTGCCCATGAAGGGGCGGGGCAGGCAAGGGCCCAGTCCAGTAGAAGCAGTTCGTCGGCGTCCTTCATGAGCATGTTGTGGGGGGACATGTCTGTGTGGGCGAGTGCTCGGCCTTGCAACCCGCTCGGTACGTCCTCGGGTAGGAACTCGGCCCATCGTGTGTGAAGCGGCTTTTTGTTCAGGGCCTCGGGCCATGGCGTTTTGGATACAGCGATGAGTGTGCGTACGAGGGCGGCGAGATCGTCGGACCCCGGACTCAGGTCGGGGTATCGGCCCTCGACGTATTCGTATCCGTAAAGTCGCCACCCGCCGGCATTGACCTCCCACAGCACGCGCGGCGCTCGGGGTGCGTACTGCGTGACCTTGGCCTCGTGGCGGTACACCCACGCCTGTAGGTCATCCTCGCGGGTGCCCTTGACGAACGTCCGGCCGGTTCGGGCGTCGACGGTGCAGGCGAGTCGGGACATGACGCCGTGTGGCGCGGTCGTGGCGTCGTCGACCAGGCCCGTGTGGCGCTCGACGGCGGCCCGGGTTTCTGCTGGTAGGTCCTGCCATTCGATGCGATCCACCGCGGTCTCCTGCGTTGGTCGGGCAAAGGGGGCCGGCCCCCGGCCTGGCCACAGCGTGGCACAGACCGGAGGCCGGCGGGGGCACCTCAGGGATGGAACGGGCTGTCCGAGCAGTTCGCGTGGCACTGCGAGCACTCGGCGAGGTCCAGCTCGGGCCAGAACTCCATGTCGATCTCGTAGCCGGCGAGTGTGATCGCGTCGACCGTCCGGGCACGGAGTGCCTTGCCGCCCCCGTGCTCCTCCGGGTCGAGGTACCCGGGCTGGTGGTCCAGGAATCGGCCGAACCTCTCCTCGCAGAACTCCCGGTACGCCTTGGTGTGGAGCAGGAAGGCGTGCCAGAAGTCGTCGACGAGGGGCGACGGGCTGAGCGGCTTGTCGCTGTAGTCGCACGCGGCGAGGAAGGCGAGCATCTGCCCGACGCCACGGTCGGCCTTCTCCTCGGTCAGCTGCGGGAACTTGGCGCGCATGTTGTCGACCAGGGTCTCGCGCAGTTCCGTGCTGATCAGCGTCCGTGCGTCGGTCGTGGTGCGCTTCTGTGCGGTGGTCACGTTCCGTGCCTCCTTGTGTTGGGGTGGTGCTTCGGACGTGGTGGTGCGCACCGCGGCAGGCCCCGGTTGGCGGCCTCGGCCGCGGTGGAGTCCCCGCCCGCCCAGGGGGGAGCAGGAAGCATCCGGGCGGGCGGGGGGCCTTATGCCGCTTCCGGGGCGGCGTCGGGGATGGTCAGCGCCGGGCTGTTGGCTCGCGGGCTGTCGAAGCCGGTGCCTACGAGCATCCCGAGACAGGTGAAACCGGTAGCCGTGCCGATGGCCCAGAGGACGCTGAGGAAGAACCCGACAGGATCGGAGAGGCGCCGTAAGCGGGCGGACGCGTGGCGGGCGCTCACAGCTTGCCCCCGCGTGCCGCGTCGCGCAGTTCGAGAATGCGCCCAACCTGGTAGGCGTACAGCTCCAGCTGCGCGGGGTCGAGCACGAGCAGGGATTCGCTGGTCCCGCCGTCCTCGTAGTGGACGGTGACGGGTAGGCCGCCCTGCTCGGCGCGCTGGTCGTACATCACATCTCGCTTCTGCGGCGTGATGTGAGTGACCTGAGCGGGGACAGGGCGCAGGGTGGTTCCGTCGTAGGGGGCGGACCACTCGTCACCGCCTCCGGGCGGCACCAGGCCGTAAGTCCGTCTGCCGTCGCCGGGCAGAGCCACGACGACGCCGATCTCGCCCTTGGCGGTGTCCCGAGCGAGGTCGCCGAGTCGGGGATAGAACGGTGCGGCGGTCCCTAACTCGCCGCCCTGCGAAGGGAGATGGGGGTTTCCTCGTCGAGTCATGCCCCTGACGCTAAGAGTGCGCCAGGGGCCCAATATGAATCAGAGGAATACGACCCTCATCCGTCGAGGTGGAAGCGGTCTGACATGCGGCGCAGCTTCTCACGCGTCGCGGAGCGCTCGGCGTAGACGATGCTCCGCAGCGTCGAACGGGCCATGGGGTGGTTACGCACCAGCTGTGGGGCGATGCGCTCGGCGGTCTCCAGTTCGGCGAGTGCCTTGTCCCGGTTTCCGTCCCACAGCCAGGCCCGCGCGAGGTCCATGTGGTGGTGCCCTTGTCGAGAGTTGGGCAGGGCGGCGACCAGTTCCGGACTTGTGCGGCGGTTTATCGCGAGCGCTCGTGTCTGGTCGCCGGATTCGAGCGCCACGCTGATCGCGTGAATCTGCACGTTGCCCGGTGAGAACGTCACTGAATGGCGGTCGTAGACCGGTGGGCCCTGGTGGTTCGTGATGCGTTCTGCGGCGGCGCGGGCATGTGCGATGCGGTCCTCGGACTCCGACGGCCGACCCGCACGTGCGGCCGACACGGCGGCGCGGAGGTGCAGAGATCCCCACATCCGAACGGCGAGGGGATCGCCGAGGTCATAGTCGTCCTGGATGCTGCCGAGGGCCTTGTCGGACAGTGACAGGGCGTCGTCCCAGTCGGCGGTCGCCCACATGTCCCATACGCGCATCCAGTCGGCGAGTGCGGGCATGACGGGGTCACCGGACAGGCGGGCGGACCAGGCCGCACGCTCGGCGGCCATGGTGATCAGTTCGGCGTGTCCGAGGGCGTGGGCGGCCGTGTGGGCGAACTTGCAGGCGACGGCGTAGATGGCGTACGCCTCTTCGCGTTCGTGGCCGCTGGAGACCTCGGCGAGCGCCCGCGCCTCGCGTAGCAGGTCCGGCAGCACACGCAGGATGGCCACGTTGGCGGCGGCGTCTCGTAGACGGTGCAGCCTGGTCATGTCGCGCCATAGTTCGCTCGACGGCCGGGGGGTGCCCTCGAACACCGGCGTGAGGTCGTAGCGGCGTAGTTCACGCAAGATGGACGCGGCGGCGACCTGCCACTGATTGTCAGCCGGGCTGCTGGTGTATGGGCGCCCGATCAGGTCGTTGGGATGAACGTGAAGCTCAGCCGCGATGGCGTTGAGCAGGCCGACGCGGTCGATCTCGATTTGTCCGCGTTCCATCTTGGACACCCACCCCTGAGACTTCCCCAGGGCGGCGGCGAGGTCCGCCTGTGGCATGCCCAGGCGCAGGCGCGCGCGGCGAACACGGCGGCCGATCTCCTCGGCTTCTTCCAGCATGCGCGGGGCTCCATCCGTTCGGGCTCTCTCAAGAACGGTACCCATGAGGCGCGGTTGGCGTCCTCCGTGGCGGCAGAACAACAGAACGCCCCCGATAGGTCATGTGGGGCCGTACGGGGGACGTTGCCGTGCCACCTGGTCGAGCTGACCAGCGGGACTCCAGCCTGATCTAGGCGCTCGTGTTCTGCCTCAACCTCACTGCCTCGGCCACCGCTTGCGCTGCCTGCTCTGGATCCTCGTGTTCCCACACGCGGATGACTAGCCATCCCGCGTCGCGCAACGCCTCGTTGGTCTCGGCGTCGCGGGCCTGATTCCCGGCGATCTTGTCCTGCCAGAACGCCGCGCCCTGCTTGGCCGGCCGGTGGTGTTCCGGGCAACCGTGCCAGTAGCAGCCATCGACGAAGACGGCGACGCGAGCCCTGGTGAAAACGACGTCGGCGGTCCGGCGCAGGTCGGGGACGGGCCTCACCCCAACGCGGTACCGCAGGCCGTGCCGGTGAAGGGCTGACCGCAGCAGCTTCTCGGGTTTGGTGTCCCGTCCCTTGTTGGCGGACATGACCGCTCGCGAGGCGGGGGACGACGCCCACGATCCGGCCGGTACCTGCTCGTCGGTTACGAATCCTTGATCGCGGGCCGAGGTCCACGCTTGCGCCAGGTTCGCTGCTCGCGTCGTGGCGTCCACCTCGCCGACGTACCGCTCGTGAGTATCTCCCTGGTCGGACCAGCGGAGATAGGCGCGGATTCGGCGGGTACGTCGGTAGAGGCGGAGGGCGATGGACGCGCGTGCGTATCGGCCCTGTCCTAGGTCGACCGCACGTCGATGAAGCCCCCCGGCCGCGCGATCCTGCTCTGCTGAGCGCGCCGCCCGGGTCATGCCGGCTTTCGGTTTCCACGCCCGGTCGGGGGGAAGCTGATCGCTCCAGCCCTTCTGACCGTTCGTAGGGTCGGTCACTTGCGTCCCTCGGCGTCATCGAGGGCGGAGGCCACGGCCTTGGCGAAGACCTCGCCCAGCTTGACGGGCACAGCGTTCCCCAGCTGCCGCATCTTCTCGCCGCGTGGACCCGCCAGGGCCCAGTCGTCGGGGAACGTCATCACCCGGGCGGTCTCTCGAACGGTCATGTACCGGTACCCGCTGCCGTCAAAGGTGATGTCGTCCAACTGCATGACGGACTCGCCACCGGGGACGCCGTGCACACCGGCCTTTACGGTCTTGGCGGGGCGGTCCAGCACGTTCGGAGTGTGCCCGGGATAGGTTCGAGCGCCGGGCCATCCCACGTGATCGGCGACCCCGCCGACCTCTTCCTTGTTGTGGACGTGCTCCAGGAGGACGCGAGGCAGCGGCTTGCCCTCGTTCTCGTAAATGCCGGCGATGGCGTCCCGGAGCGTATGCCACGGCTTCAAGTTCAGGCCGTCGTCGACGGGCAAGGGCTGCTGAGGCAGGTTGGCCATGAAACGATCTCGAACCTCGGCGGAGACCTTGTGCCGCTTCCAGTACGACCCGTCGTGCATCGACTGAATGAGGGCGGCTTCTGAGTGTGTCGGACCGGGCTTGTGCTTCTCCCAGTCGACATTGAGGTCGGCTCGAAACGCCACAATGATCACGCGCTGACGGATCTGGGGAACACCGTAATCGGCCGCGTTGACCGGCATCGCGGTGACGATGTATCGCTCGGCCGGATCGGTCCTGTCTTCGGCCAGCGTCTTTTGCAGCTTCTCGTCGTGTTCTTCCCATGTCGCCCCGTCGCGCTGGACGAACGGCAACTGCATTTCACGCAGGATGTAGTCGAAGTACGGCTTGAACGACGGGCGGAGCAGGCCGCGCACGTTCTCGCAGATGACCGCCTTGGGACGCATTTCACGAATGGCTCGGAACATCTCGGGAAACATGTTCCGCTCGTCTTCCGTGCCCTTGTGGACGCCGCCGAGGCTGAACGGCTGGCACGGGGGCCCGCCCGCGAGAACGTCGACCTCGGCGTCCTTGAGGAACTTGAACGACGGGATGCCGCGTACGTCGCCCTCGACGAGGGGCCAGCCGTCGGCCCGTCGGCCCGGACGGGCCTTGCCCGGCTTGGGGATGCTCGTGTCGTCCTTGTCCCGGACCGCCGCGCCGTTGTCGCGAAGCGTCTCACACGCCCGTTTGGCGTACTCGTTGACGAGCAGGGGACGGAAGCCCGCGCGATGCACCGCCATCGCGAGCCCCCCACCGCCCGCGAACAGTTCCACGGACGTCCTGACCTTGTTGTGCGCTTTCCCCAGCTCAGACATGAGCAAAGCGTACCGCGGAGTTGTTGATCTTCGTAGCACATTCGCGAACTTGTGCCACGTGACCACCGGAATCACCGGATAGAGTGACGGTGATCACGCGCCACGGGAGGTTGGGCCAGGCATGTCCGCATCGTTCAGCAACCAGTTCCGCCTGAGCATCACCAAGGCGCTGGGGGACCAGCTTGCGGAGGAACTGGACAAGCTGACGCCCGCCCCGCTCACGCAGGACAACCTCGACGAGTTGGACCGCAGAGCCGTTATCGAGAATCTCGCCAGTCGATCCGGCGTCTATCAGCTCTACCGGCAGACGGAGCAGGACCCGGAACCCAAGTTGGTGTACGTGGGCAAAGCGGAAAAGCCCCTGTCTCAGCGTCTCGGGAACCACCTCAAGAAGATCTCGGGGCGCATAGGGATCTCGCTCGACGAGATGACGTTCAAGTGCCTTTTCGTCGCTGAGGACTTCACGGCCGTCGCTCCTGAAAAGCTGTTGATCAAGCAGTACAGGAAAGACGGGCACATTCCGTGGAATACGAACGGGTTCGGCAACAAGGACCCGGGCCGTAACCGCGACCGCACCGTGCTGAAGAAGAACCACTTCGACGTGCTGTTCCGAATCGACCTGGGGCGAGAAGTGGTCGGGCTCGCCGCTGGTGGGCAGACCCTCGAATCGCTCCTCGCGCAGATCAAGAACGGGCTGCCGTACAACTTCCGCTACGAGGAGTCGGGCATCTACCAGGACGTGACGGTCTCGGTGCCGCCTGGCCCGATGACCGCCGACCAGGCATTTCGACTCGTCGCGGCGAACCTTCCGGACGGATGGCAAGTCGCCGCGCTTATGGGCTACGTGATCATGTATCACGATGCCCAGGCCGACTACGCGAGCGCTTGGCGCTACTACCGGGGAACCGAAGTCCACGACTCCGAGCCCAAGCTGAAGGCCGCTGGAAAGATCAAGGAAGAAGACCCAGAGGACAACGACGCGGACGCCTAGTCCGCGCCTAGAACTCCGTGAACCCCGTGCCCCTGATCGTCGTCTGACGGTCCGGGGCACAGGGCTTCATCGTGTGTGCGTCACTTGCCAGATGGTCAGGAGGAGCCCGGCGACCGCGACCAGCGCGGCGATGGACGGGAGGGGCCACCGAGAGCGTTCGAGCGCGTCGATACGGCTTTCGAGCTCGTCGAGTTGCTTGTCGGTCTGGTCGCCGCGCTGGACGAGCAAGGCGAGCGATCCGTCGACGCGGGCGAATCCCGCTTCGACCGCGCCGCGGAGTCGCTCCAGTTCGAGGGCGACATCGGACGGCGAGGGGTCTGTCACTCGGCGGCCCCCTTGTCTGCGCGGTCGAGGGCGAGCAGCTCGTCGTCGCTGTGCGGGGCAGCGCGCAGCCACCGGGGCAGCAAGCCGTCGACGACGGGCAGGGCCATCACGCGCGTGATGCCGGCGGCGACGGCGAGCACGACGCCGACGCCGGTCGCGGTCTGCGGGATGCCAGCGGCGTCGATGATGAGCGGGGCGCCGGCGGCGAGGGCGAGCACTGTCTGCACGGCGGTGCGGACGGTGCGGCGAGCGGCGTCGGTCACGGGCGGGTACCTCGTTCCGTAGAGAAGGGAACGGGCCGCCTGCGGTGTGCGGGCGGCCCGTGGGGCTGGGTGGTCGGGGTCAGTCCTTGGGGACCTTGAGCGCGTCCCAGGAAGCGCGGCCGGGCCATCCGTCGGCGTCGTCGCCGCGGTAGCCGAGGTGGCGCTGCCACCGCGCGTACGACTGTCGGTCGGACTCGGTCCACTGGGGCCCGGGGCCCTCGCGGTAGGCGGAGCAGCCGACGGCGACGAGGCGCCGTCCCATGGCGGTGATGATCGGTGAGCGGGGGCTCTTCTTGAACCAGTCGGCGCCGGGGAACGGCTCGTACGCCGGCGGCTTGGGCTTGGGCTGAGTGGTGCCGCCGGGGCGCGGGGCGCCCTTCTGGACCCACGCGTACAGCGCCGGTCCGGGGCAGGCGGTCGCGTAGCCGTCCCGGTGTCCCTTGATCTCGTTTCCGGCGCCGCCGCTCTTGCGCAGCCACTCGACGGCGTCACGCAGGCCGGCGAGCTGCGCGTCGGTCGGGGTGGTCAGACCGGAGTCGCCGACCATGGCGCACACCGCGTAGTGCGCGGAGTTGAGCGAGCTGTTCCCGTTGGCGCCGGTCTTCTTGTGGGCGCCGCGCCCCTCGAACACGTAGCCGTGCGGGCAGACGATCGCGTTGTACGCGATGTCGGAATAGTTCTCCTTGGTGTTGGCGAGGTGGCTCGCCTGGATCGCGCGGACGCGGCCCGCGCACTGCCCGTGATTCTCGGGGCGGGCGAGGGACGCCGGAACGGCTGTGCCCTCGTAATGGATCTTCACTCCGCGCGTGCTGCCTATGTGGCTGAGCGCGTAGCGGGAGGGACGGGCGCCCCACTGGGCGCGGGTGACGAACTGCAAGGGCCCTCCTCGGGCATGAGAAAACCCCGGGCCGGTATCGGCGCGGGGCGTTGAGTGGGCGGGTGGTCTAGGCGAGCGCGGCCCAGAACCGGTTACTCCCGTTCTCCATCGAGCTGAGGGTGAGGGACGCGGGCGCCGTCGCGGCGCCGGTCGCGTACGAGCCGAACCGGCGAACGGTGGTCAGACCGAAGACGTTGGGTGGTGAACCGAACGAGCTCTCGGCAACGAGCATCATCGGGCCGTCGCCCGTGCTGGTGTTGTACTGGAAGCGCCACGCGACGTAGTACAGGCCGGCGGCGGCGGAGTAGGCGGTGGTGAGCGGGACCGAGACGGTCGCCCCGCCCGCGTTGTGGACCTCGGCCGGTTCGGCGCCCGCGGTCGACAGGTCCGCGGTCTGCGCGACCCTGGTTCCGGCGGAGTTGTAGAGCGCGGCCCACGATCCCGTGGTGAGTCCGCCCGCGTATCCGCCGAAGTGCCACACGATTTTCGTCACGGACGCCGCCGACCGCAGGTAGACGGCGGTGACGCGGATCGGGCCCGATCCGGGGTAGAGCGGGGCGGAGTGCCCGACGGCGGGGTCGAATGCCCACGTGAGCAGACCGAAGTCGGACGCGCGCCACTCGCCCCCGCCGAGCGCGTCCACGTAGCTTTTCCGGACGAGGTGGTTGTCGGCGGTCGGTGCCGCGCTCGACGAGGGAACGTTGCTGAACGTCTTCGATCCGGCGATCGTCTGGTTCCCGGTGAGCAGGACGGTGGTTCCGGCGGCCTCGGCGCTGACGTCGGCGGCGTTCAGCACGACGGCGCCGGTCTTGCCATTGACGGACGCGACCGCGCCCGTGCCGCCAGCGCCGACAGTGAACGTCGTGCCGTCGGACTGCCGTACTTTCAGCGCCCCGCCCTCGGCGTACAGCAGCGCCCCCGACGGGTGGCTGCTGCTCGGGACGGTGGCGGCGTTGGCCACGGCCAAGATTCCGTCATCGCCGGCGCCGTAGTTGGTGACCGAGCCGACGGTCAGGTTCTTGACCTTGGCGGCGGTGTTCGAGACGAGTTCGGCGTTCTTGTTGACGGCGGTGTACGCGGACTGATCGGCGTTGGACGCCTTGAACACGTCGGCGCCCGTACCGGCGTAGACGACGTGCAGGGTTCCGTCGGTGCGGCTGTATCCGCCGGTATTGGCGACGGCGCCGACGTCGGCCGCGGCGAGGACGATGTCGGCCGCGCTCTTGCCGTTGACGGACTGGACGACGCCCGGGGCGCCAGTGGCGCCGGTCGGCCCGGGGTCGCCCTTGTCGCCCTTGGGGCCGCGCAGGTTCCCGCGCGCGGTGCCCCATCCGGAGCCGCTGTTCTGGTAGACGTCGCCGGTGTCGGTGCGCAGCAGCAAGTCGCCCGCCCTGGTGCCGGTGCTCGACGTGCTGCCGTTGTTCACGTACCACGCGGCGCCGCGCACCTCGCCGCCGAGCTGCGCCCACGATCCGGCGGTGCGCTGCCAGGTGGTGACGGTCGTACTGGTCACCGTGAGCACGGTCGCCGTCTCGTACCTGATGTAGAGGTCGCCGTCGACGCCGAGGTCGGCGGCGGGCGCGGTGCTGCCTGTGTAGATGCGCGAGCCGGGGGCGCCGGCCGGTCCGGTGTCGCCCTTGGGCCCGGGTACGCCGACGTAGTTCGGTTTCGAGGGGTCGGTCGGCGCGATGTCGGCGAGGTCGACGAGGGGCCGCGCCTTGGGTAGCAGGACGTTGTACGTACGGCCGACGGGGATTCCGGCGAGCTGCTCGGCGACGATGTACGCCCATCCCGACGGGTCCATGTCGGGGGCGTCGGTCGCGGGCAGCGTGACCTCGATCGATCCCTGCGCGTCGAGCTGGGCGACGACGGGGCCGCCGAGGATCACGTCGGACTGCGGGAAAGTGAGCTGCGCGGGGGCGCGGAAGGTGACGGCGCCGGACAGGGGGCGACCGGAGGGGTCGAGGAACCGTCCGCGCACGGTGACACTCGGGATGTTCTCGGGCAGCACGAAAGAGGGCGCCTCCTTGTCAGTCGTCGATGGTGCGCAGTCCCGGCTCGTCGACGGCGGCCGGCGGACTGTCGGCGAACGACGCGGCCGGAACGCTGAACGGGTCTTGTGCCGCTGCTGCTGTGGTGGCCGTGCGTGCGGGGGTGTCGGGCGCCTCGTCGGCGGTGAAGGTGTTCCGGGTGTAGGCCCGGTAGAGGCGTGTCTCGACGTTGACGCCGCTGTTCTTGGCGCGGTGGCTGACGTCCCACGTCACGGATTGCAGGAACTCGACGCCGTCGAGGGGCGCCTCGATCGTGCGCTGCGTCCACGTGTTCGCGGCGACCTCGTACTCGGCGAGGGTCCTCGCGCTGCCCCCGGACGGCGTCATGGTCACCTTCACCTGTCCGCCACCCGTGCCGGCGTACGTGAACACGACGATCACGGCGACCGCGTTGTGTGCGGGGCTCGCGCCCCACCACGCGGTCTCATAGGTGGTGCCGGTATAGGACTGCCGCGCGGTCGGGTACAGGCCGATGGGTATCCAGGGGCGGCCGAGGAAGCGCTCGGAGAACGCGTCATCCATCACGATCACGTCGCGGTTGCCCTGGTCGCGGTTCCACATGCGGACCATCTGTCCGGCGCCAGCGGCGTTCTCGTCGCCGACGGTGAGGGCGGCGGTGCCGTCCGTGGGGCGGGCGATGCCGACGGCCCAGTCACCCGCCGGGGTCTCGCCGGTCATGAAGATGCGGTTGCCGTTCGGCGCCATGGCGATCAACCGTCCGCCCTCGCCGATCACGACGTCGCCGTGCAGTACCTCATTCAGTGCGGGGCGCATCTGCGCCCGTCCGGTGAGCTCGCGCACCTGCCGCTCGAGGGCGCGGATACGGTCGAGCAGATCGAGCGGTACAGCAGCCACTAGGTAGCCTCCATGTAGAGCTTTGCGGTTTCGGGTCGGCCGCGCACGGGTGGGGAGATTGCGAGGCCGACGACGCGGTACCGCTCGTCGAGTCCCTCGGCGAACCAGTCGTCGCGGATGCGTACGCGGACCGTTGCCCCGAGCAAGGCCGGGGACAGAGAGACGCGGTCGAGTGCGACGGTGATCTCGGGAATGGTCCGCGGTCGGCGGGCGGCGGCCAGGTCCGCGACGGCGTGTGCGGCGAGGGTGGCCTGCTCGGTCACGGTGGAGTAGTCGGCGGTGCCGTCGAGGCGTGGCCAGCCGGCGGCGATGTCCTCGTCGGCGACAAGCACATCGGACAGCAGCGGCAGCGACTCGGCGGCTTGGTTGCGGTTGTCCGAGGCGCCCCTCGCCTGCCACGCGTTCGCCTGCACGCTCGCGTCGATCGGCCACCCGTACGACGTGATCGGCCCGGGGCGGTCGAGGACGATCTCGCTCGTTCCGGCCTTGATGGTCGGCGAGCCGAGCTGCAACCGCTTGATGCGCCGTCCGCTTCCCGGGTCGCGGTACGACATGATGCGCCACTCGAATCCGCCCTCGACGGCGCCGAGTTGGTCGAGCAGCTCGCGTATGCGTGGCTGGTCGTACCGGCGGTAGAGCCGATCCCGCAGGACTCCCGAGACTTCCGTGCCGAACTCGATGCCGATGTCGCCGCCGTCCACAGACTGTGCATAGGCGACCAGGCCGCGGGCGATGTCGAACTGATCGGTGCCCTTGGCCTCTTGGGTGTGGAAGACGACCCGGTGATCGAGGTAGCTCGCCCATCCGCCGGCGCCAATCTGGAGACCGAGAAAGCCTCGGTCGTTGCTGGTGAGGTTGGCAGTCCAGACCACGCCGCCCCACCAGATTTCGGGGCCGCGCTCGATCCACAGAGCGGTGCGGCCCGGTTCGACGGCGGAGCGCGCTCGCTGTGCGATCTGTCGGTTCGGGAGCGGGACGGTCACGTTCGCCGAGCCGGTCTTGCCGATGTAGTCGTCGAGTGACACGTCGGTGAGCGGCAGCGCGTCGAGGACTTGATCAGAGCGCAAGTCGCACAGCAGCGCCCGGTACATGGGGGCGGCCACGGGCTCACCCCCTTACGCGTCGAGTGGGTACTGGACTCCGGAGAGAGCGGCCCAGGTGGTCACGCCTGAGCTGCTGATGAGGCGCAGTTGTCCGCTGGTCTGGGCGTCGAGCTTGATGTCGACGCCGCCGGCCGCGATCGGCAGGGACGTGAGCGCGGCGGGGCGGCAGTTGGCGGGCAGCACTGAGGCGAGCAAGTTTCCCGAGTTGGGGATCGAGCCGGACGTCGCCCACGACACGCCGCCGCGGAGTTGCAGGAACGGGACGCCGGCGATCGTGATGCGCCGGTATCGCACGGTGCCCTGCGCGTTGCCGTTGTTGGTGAAGCCCGAGGCGAGCGTTACGGCGGTCCACCCGACGGACGGTTCGAGGGGCTGCCACGCCGTGCCGTCCCAGCGGTCGAGGCCGGCGCCGTTGTCGCGGTACTGGCCCGGGTAGGCGCCCGCGAACGACAGTCCCCAGCCACGGGGGATGATCCCGCCGTACGCCGCGGTGTAGCGGCGGCGGTCGGCGAGCGCGCTTTCCCATGTGATCCCGCCGGTACCGGCCGAGGCGCCCGCTGGAACCGTGATGTCCCACAGGCGCAGACAGGCCGAGGGCAGGCTCGGCGGACTCGGCGTCGCGTTGGCGGCGCCTTGGACGATCTCGACGGCGACCGCGGTCTGCTCGCTCGTGTCGTACAGACCGTCGTAGACCTTGAGCACTACTGAGTCGATGCGCGTGTACTGCGCGTTCCCGTCGCCGACGGTGAGCGTCTCGGGCGAGGTCACGGCCACGGGATAGGCGCCCTGCGCGGTGGTGCCCTGGACCAGGGCGCGGCCGGTGCTGATCTGCACTTGCATGGCGGCGACGCCGGTCGCCTTGAGTGGGTCGCCGCCGGCGATCACGCCGTCGCGGGATGTCATGGCGGACTCGGGCGCCATGGTGCCGAGCGGTGCGAGGCGGGTGTCTTCTCTGGTCTGCCCGTTGGGCAGCAGCCATCCGGCGCGCACGGTCACGTCGGGGTGTCCTCCTTACCAGTAGGCAGAGCGCCACCGGAGCGAGCAGGCGGCGCGCGGATCGCTCGATCCGGGGGCCGCGCGGAAGGTGAGCGAGGCGGCGCCGGGGGTGAGGGTGAACAGCGGCTCGGGCACGCTGCGGGCGGTCGCGGTGTAGAGGCGCGAGGCGGTGCGGTTGAGCGTGACCGTGCCGGCCGCGGTGTCGACGAGCAGCTCGTCGTCGGCGGCGAGGGCGATGTCGTATTCGAGGACGGCGCCGGTGCGCAGGTTGGTGATGGACGGGAGCTCGACGGGGCCGCGGAAGCGCACGAGCAGGTGCGCGGGGGCGTCGCCGTCGTTGGTCGCGGTGACCGTGCCGGTACTGCCCGGGGTGCCGAACGCGAGTGGGTAGGTCAGTGCCTCGGGGCCGGGGTCGACGTGCCAGTCGAGGCCCGGCTCGGGCATCGGCAGGCGGGTCTCGGCCTGCTGCTCGACGAGGGCATAGCGGCGTGGGTCGGATGCCTCCCACTGGATCGCCGCTCCGATGACGGTGCCGAGCGCGTAGCCCTTGCCGACGGGTATCGCGCGGCGCACCACACGGGCGTAGGCGAGCAGGGGGCCGCGCTCGTCGATCCACGCGACGAGCGGCTGCTCGTCGTCGCCGGGGGCGGTCGCGGTGTTCAGTGCGCGGACGGCGGCGCCGATGGTGCCGGACGGGGCGCGCACGACCATGTCGTCGAGCGTGATCGTGCGCGCCTGCGCGAGCAGGTGTCCGGGGTAGCTGCCGTGTCCGTCGGCGCGGTTGACGCTTCCGGAGTCGAGGGCGGGGAGTTCCTCCCACCCGGTCAGGGAGCGCCACCGGTAGGGGGTGCCGGGGCCGATGAGCAGTTCGTCGCCGAACTGGACGTGTCCGCGCTGGGTGACCTTGTCGCCGGCGGCCACGATCACCCCCTCTGCTTCATGTGCCAGGCGAGCGCGGCGGCGTTCTGCTCGGGGGTCTGCTCGCCGCCGTGCCAGTGCTCGATGTGGACCGAGGCGCCGCGCCCGCTCGGCCCGAACGTTGTTCCGCCCGCCCCGAAGGGGGCGGCGAGCTGTGGCAGGGCGGGGACGGCGGGCGGGGTGACGAGCCGGCGCATGGTGCGGTCGACGGCGTTCTGTCCGCCCTCGATGCCGCGGACGAGACCGGCGGGAATCCAGCGGCCGATGTCGCGCGCCATGACGCGCGAGGGTGAGTTGATCCCGAGCGCCCGAGCGATCGGCCCGGGGATCATGTCCTTGGCCCAGCCGATCAGCTTGTCCTTGATCCACCCGCCCATGGACTTGATGCCGTTCCATAGGCCCCGGACCACGTCTTTGCCTTTGCCGAGCAGGAGTGAGCCGAGGGAGCCGACGGCGGAGACGAGGCGGCCGGGCAGTCCGCGCAGCCAGTCGACGGCGGCGAGCGCGAGCTGAACCTGTCCGTCCTTGAAGCGGCGGAACGCGGCCGTAGCGACGTTCCAGAGTTTCGAGGCGAGGCTCGCCAGTGCCGAAACGATGCGCCCCGGGAGGCCGGCGACCCACTTGACGCCGTCCGAGCCGAGCGTGCGCACGGCGGACCAGGCGGACGAGAAGCCGGACTTGATCTTGTCCCAGTATTTGACGATCAGCCCGACCGCGATCCCGATCGGTCCGGTCAGGATCGCGAGCAGCGTCGGCCAGTTGGCCTTGACGAAGTCGATCACCCAACCGGCCGCGGCGACGATGCCGTCGAACGCCGCCTTCAAGATCCCCCAGGCGACCGAGGCGGCCGTCTGGATGCCGGACCAGGCAGCTTGAACGATCTGGCGGAACGTTTCGCTCTTTTGGTAGGCGAGGACGACGCCGGCGACGAGAAGCGCGATCAGTCCGACAACGAGCACGATCGGGTTGGCGGCCATGACCGCGTTCCATGCGGCCTGCGTCGCTGCCCACGCGCGCGTGGCCGTGGCCGAGATGTTCTGCCACAGGGTCCACGCCTTGACCGCGAGTGTTACGGTCGTGATGACGGTCGCGAGAACCGTGAGCACCGGAGTCGGTACGGCCGAGATGACCTGCGCGAACACGGAGACGAGCAGCGCGGTTGTGCCGAGCAGCGGGCCGAGGGCGACGAGCAGGTCGAGGACGGCGCCGCCGAGGTTGCCGAGGGTCTGCGCCCCAGTGCGAGCGAGGTCGAGGAAGTTCGCGAACCCCTCGGAGTCGCCGAGGTTCTGCCCGAACTCCGCGAACCGCGCCGAGAGATCGGCGAGCCCGCCCGACATGCCGGTCGAGACGGGCAGGAACGCCGACAGGATGCCGGCGAACCCGATAGCGACGTTCTTGAGAACGTCGAGGAAGTTGGCGAGGTTCGGGCCGGCGGCCTCGCCCATGTCGGCGGCGAACCGCTTGAACGGCGCCGACTCGACGCCGGCGCGGACCTCGTCGAGGAAGTCGCCGAACGCCGCTGCCGCGCCCTTGACGAACGGGGTCAGGGTCGGCAGCAGGTCGCGCAGCAGCTCAATGCCCTTGGTGAAGACGGGCATTGTGGTGCTGCTGAGCGAGTCGGACCAGGACTTGACGTCCTCTTTCAGTCCGATGAACGACTCGGCCGTCGCCCGCGTCGCGGGCGGCATCTTGGCGAGCGCGTCTTGATACGCCTGCTGTGCGGCGGCGGCCTCTTCGCCGCCCTTGGCCGCGGCATCCTGCGCCGCCGTGTACAGGTCGTAGGCCGAGGTGACCTGTTCGAGCTGCGGTCCGGCGGCGAGGGTGAACGCCTTGACCGCGGCCTGCGCGGCGACGGCGCCGGCGGCGAGTCCGCCGATCGCGACGCCGACCGCGGCGACCGCGGGCAGACCGACGCCGATTCCCGCAACGGCCTTGCCGACCAGGGCCAGGCGCCCCGATGCACGCTCGGAGCCCTCGCCGACCTCGTCGCCGAGGGCGGCGCCCATCGCCGCGGACTCGGCGACGAACCGGCCGCGCAGATCGCGCAGCCTGCCATCCGTGCCGCGCTGCAAGTCGCGCAGCGCGCCCTCGGCCGAGGCGACACCCTGCCGGGCGCCGCTGTCGTCGAGGTCGATGAACCCGACGAGCTCGCCGATGGTGAGTGCCAAGGGAGCTCACCTCCCTTGGCCGCGCTATTCAGTTGTCAGTGATCGATAGGCACTCCGGTGAGTCGTGCGATCTCTGAGGGGTCGGTCACGGTGCGGGGCGTGCGCTGCCACAGGCGGGCGAACGCACTCTCGGCGGGCAGTCCGCCGAGCAGGACGAGGAAACGACGGGTGGACAAGCGGGCGAGCTGCTCAGCGTCGAGGTGGTACTCGCGGGCGAGGTCGGACTCGACCGCGGCCCAGTGGCGGATTACCGCCTGCCAGAGCTCGCCGGCTGCTTCCCCTTCCCCTTGCTCTTGGCCCGGCGCTCGGCCCGGTTCGGCGCTGCTTTTCCCGTCGTGGCACCCTCGCGCTCGTCGTACAGGCGGGCGGCATCGGCCATCGAGACCGAGCCGGGGCGGCGGCAGTTGGCGGTCGACCAGACGAGGACGACGCCGAGCTGCCGGTCAGTCATGCCGCGCGCGGCCCACTCGTCGAGCGCGTCCGGGCCGAACAGCGAGGCGAGCATCTTGCGGATGTCATCGGGGTCGGCGGAGTCCTTGAGCCGCTCCATTTGCAGGGTGAACAGCAGGGGGAGCGACGTCGGCAGGCGGTACTCGCGGCCGTACAGCTTGAGCGGCACCCCTTCGCGCTGCTCGGCCTGCTCGGAAAAGAACGCGTCGAAGTCGGCGACATCGCTCTCGTGCTGCGCGACCAGGGCGCGGGCGTCGTCCGTCACGTCGTACCCCCACCCGCGACCGGGGCCGTGCGCGGCTTGCCGCAGCGCGTGAACGTCGCGCCCCAGCTCGTCTTATCGTTCGTGCCGCCGGACTGCTCGCCCGGGGTCACGGTCGCGTCCCAGATGACCCATACGCTCTGCGTCTTGTGCCGCCAACGGATCTCGTTCTGGGAGTCGGCGCCGAGGCGGTAGGCCCATTCGTTGTCGATGTACGCCTGCCCGGGGTCGGGGGTGCCCGAGGTGACCTGCGCGTACAGGCCCTCTACCTCGATCGTGGCGCCTCGCTGCATGACGTCCTGCGAGTAGTAGCCCTCGCTGTCGTTGGTCGTGGTGTCGGCCGTCTCTTCGTTCTCGGACTCGTTGCGGTTCCAGCTCGTGAGCAGGCCGATCGGCAGCCACGTCTCGGTGGTCGCCTCGGCATCGCGAACCTCGAAGATCCAGCCCCGTGCGTCAATCGGTCGCGACGCCAACGGGGTACCTCCTTAACTGCGGTGTGGGGTGGGGTTGGTGACGTCGACGGCGAGGTTCAGCACGTGCTCGTGTCTGCCGTTCGCGTCGGTGCCCATCGGGGCGGGAGTGGCACGGGCTGCGGCGAGGACCAACCACGGTCCATCGGCGGGGAGTTGGATTCCGGCGACCCCGTGCAGTGCGCCGTAGATCGCCTCGCAGCGGCGGCGCGATACGCGCGGGTCGGCGGTGCCGCGCACGCGCACCTGCACAGAGCGGGTCTCGTAGCCGTTGCGTGCGTCCGGGGCGCCCGAGTCGTACAGCCAGAGGCCGACCGCCTCGGCCGGCTTGGGGGGAAGGGTCTCGATGAACGTGTCGCCCGCGACGCCGTCGGGGTCGTAGGTGAGCAGACCCTGCTCGTCGAGGTACCGGGCGAGCGCGTCGAGCAGGTCAGCGGCCACGCAGCGACCGCCGAAGCTGCGCGGCGATCAGCGCGGCGACCGTCGCCGCCTCGCTGGTCATCGGCCGTTCGAGGTACTTCGCGGACCGCCCGGGGGCGTGCCGGTATCCGAGTTCCTCATGCTGCCTGACCGCGTATTTCGTGTCGTAGGAGACGGCGGCCGTCAGGTCCTGCTCGTCGACCGACACGGTTCCGGACCGTTCGAGGGTCGCCTCGTCGATCGGCACGAGCTTTCGGGACTCGGCGAGGACGTGCTCGGCGCCAAGCAGCAGTCCGCGCAGCGCGCCCGCGCGGGTGCCGCGCAGCACGGCGTCGCCGTTGAGTCGGAGCCGGGAGCGCTGCGGACTCATTCGCACATCACCTCGCAGCAGGCGGGGACGGGGAGTCCCGGGGCGGTATGGCGGGCGACCGAGAGCGCGGTCGTGGTGCGGCCGGTCGGCAGGATGAGACGGGAGCCGGCCGGGCAGTCGAGGTCCGGGGCGGCGATGACCTGAGCGGTCGAGGTGACCTCGCGGCCGTCGGCCGCGCGGACCTGGCGCACGGACTCGGCGACGAGCGCGGGCACGTCGGCGACCGCGGGCCCGTACTGGGGGCCGTACGCGGAGTCGCCGAGGTACGGCTCGATGGTGATCCGATGCCGCAGCAGAAACGCGGGCAGTCTCACCATGCGATCACCCGTCCCGGCGTGAGGCCGGCGCGGCGCAACGCGCGGTCGGCGCGCGGGGCGAGCTCAACGCCGGCCGTCGCCGACGAGTTCTTGCTGCGCCCGGACAGGGACACGGGGCCGATCGAGACGGAGTCCCAGACGCCGCCGGCCCCTGTGCCGTCGTCCCCTGTGGCGATCCAGTATTCGACCTGCGCACAGACGGCGTCGCTCAGTGCGGCGGCGACCGCCGGGTCGGTCGGGTCGCCGTCCTCGTCGACCGGGTAGACGGCGGTCAGCAGGGCCGAGTCGATGTCCTGGCAGGCCCGTGCGATCAGCCGCTCGGCGCCCGCGGGTGCGGGGGTGCCGAGCCATGCGGCGAGGGCCTCGGGGGTGGCGTAGGGCTGCCGCGCCACAGATCACCCCCTCTTGGTGCGGGCAGCAGAACGGCCCGTCGACTTGGTGTCGGACGGGCCGTCTGGCTCGGTGGCGGACTCGTCGTCCGGCGGGTCGTCGTCGAGGGGCTCGACGGTGTACCCGGCTCCCTGGCAGTAACCGATGATCGCCGGGTCGCTGGTGGTGGCGGTGCCGTCGACGAACGGCAGTCCGCCCGGACCCTCCCCGGTGAAGCCGGACACGGGGGCGGTGATGCGCACGGTCGTCACGGTCACCTCACGCGCTCTTGATGTTGCGGAACACGGCGGCGGCCTTGGTGGCCTTGAGCACGGGGGCCACCGGACCCATTTCGACCTCGCCGGTCTTGACGGCGCCCGCGCGGTCGAACTCCGGAAGCCACGTGTTCACCAGCGGGGCGCCGCCCCCGACCGAGGCGCCGTGGAAGCCGTCGAGGCCGTAGCGGACCGCGTACAGGTCGCCGAGGCCGGTCACGTTGCCGCCGGTTCCGGCGCCGTCGGGGTCGCGGGTGACGAGGCCGATCACATCGGTGTTGCTGCCGGCCTTGGTCTTGAGGTCGACGAGCGGGATTCCGTTGTACGCGGTGACCGGTCGGCCGAACGCGTCGGTCGTCTTGTCGATCTGATCGCACCAGGCGGCGATCCGCTTGAACAGCGCGAGCGTCTTGCGGTTGCCGTAGATGACGTTCGGGGCGTCGTCCATGGTGGCGAGCCAGTTGTCGATATGGGTCTGCGCGGCGAGCGCGGCGGCCTTGTCGTTGACCGCCGTCCAGTCGACGAACCCCGCGGCGACGCCGTTGTTCAGCGGCAGGTACTCGGTCGAGCTGCCGGTCAGGATTTTCGACAGGCCGTCGAACCCGTTGGTCTCGACCCCCTTGTCGCCGTTGATCACGGCATCGGCGAACTTGGCGCGGCTCGCCTTGATGAGCTGCTGCATGTTGAGCGTGACGGCGCCCGAGGCGGCCGGACCGATACGGGCGATCACGCGGTCGATCTGGAAGGAACCGCCGAGCGGCACGAGGTCGACGGTGTAGCGCTGCGTCTGCACTTCGGCGGGGGTGTACTCGGTGTTCAGCGCGCGGAAGTCGGCCGAGCGCTGGGTGATCAGGCGCCGGTACCCGTAGGTCAGGGTGTCGCCGCCGGTCGGGGAAACGACGTTGTCGAACGTCATCCGATCGAGGATGTCCGAGCTCTTGCGGAACTCGTCGATCACGTTGACGTCGAGGTCGTCCTGCGCGTTGTTGCGCGCCTCGACGAGGGAGGTAGGCAAATCGGTTCTCCTGTGGTCAGGCGCCGCTCAGTCGGGCGGCGACGGCGTCGTGCAAGGTGGCGGCGCGGCGTTCGCCCGTGGGGGCGCCGTTGAACTCGGCTCCGCCGCGCACGGGGCCCCTCGGGGCCGCGCGGTACAGATCGGGGTCGGCCTCTACGGCGGACTTGATCGCGTCGACGAGCCGCTCGCCGAACTTGGCGTCGTCCGGGTCGAGTTCGGAGAGCGCGGCGAGGAACGAGCGGGAGTTGAGCAACCGGTCGGCGCGGGCGCCCTGCTCGCCGGCTGCCTTATAGGCGGCGAGCTCAACACGGGTCGTTCGCAGATCGGCGGCGGCCTGGCCGAGCTGCTTGTCGCGGTCGGCGACGGCGGCGGCGAGCGCGGCCGGGTCCTGCTCGCCCTGCTCGGCGCCGGGGTTGAGCGCCTTGTTCACCGCGTCGAGCGCGGCCCGCAGCTCGTCGCGCTCGTCCTGTGCGCGTTGCGCTGACTGCTCGGCCACGGCGATGCGCTGCTCTGCCGCTGAGTCGACTGCCGGCGGTGGCGCTGGAGTCGCGGTCGCCGCCGGGGGGACCGGTGGCGAAGGCGTCTCGTTGCCGGGGCCGCTGCTCGGCGTTGCAGCGGGGACCGAAGTGGGTTCAGACATGAGTGAGTTCGTCCTTGGGGTGGTGTGCGGGCGATGAGGGAGGGGCCCTCATGTGGCGGGCCCTACTGGGGCGTTTGCGTGGATTGCGGAATAACGCGCATGCGTCTACGGCGTGTACGGCGTCGGTATGGCTTTTTCTACGCAATTTCGGGCCTGAATGGGCGGCAGGGGGCGTTAAGTTGACAACACGGGCTACCCTGGAGGCGACGCCGCAGGCGGCGCCCCCTCCACCCTAGCCCGCGCTGTTAACTTGCCCCCTGACCTGCGGAAATGCAGTTTGAGGTCCCGAATCGCCCTCTTCAGTCTGGGTGTTGCGTCGGAACGCCCGACGCGAAGACCTACGGGAGGGACCTGAAGATGAGCAGCAAGACGCGGACCGGCGCTCGGCGCGAGAGCCGCCGTGCGAACGTCGGTGCGCCGCAGTGGCGGCCGGTTCGTTGGCAGTGGCGCAAGCCCCACATCCTGGAGATCACGGGCAGCCTCACGGGGGTGCCCGTTGTGGCCAGCATCGCCGGATATGTTCCGGAGGGTGCTCCCGCGCTTAGCGTCGCTGGAGCTATGGCCCTCCACCTTGTGGCCGATCTCGTCGCCCGGTGCGTTCGCCGCACCCGCGACTGAGCGGCCACGTTCCGCCGGACCCTAGTCGTCGGACTCGTCGGGGAGCGGTCGGGCCTTGGAGTATCCCCGGACCCATGCCGCGCGGCGCAAGTCGCCGCGCGGGTACGGGCACGACGTGACAGGGGCGGCACTCCGTCCGGCGGCGCGGCCGGCTTCCTGCGCCCGTACTACGGACTCGCGGACGTTCACGGACACCCCCGTCAGAACTTGCGGCGCTGGTCTTCGCGCGCGTGGCGGGCGGTCTCCGCGGCATCGCTGCGGATGCCGGTTACCTGCTCGGTGAACTCGGCGAGCGTGACTCGGGGGCTCACCTCTTCCCAGAACCTGATCAAGTCCTCGGACGCGCGGGCGTACGCCACATGCGCGGGGCCGGAAAACAGGCTGTAGGGGGCGACGCCAGCGGCCTTGGCCTTTCGGTTGAGCATGTTGCCGCGGGTGTAGTCCTCGGCGGCGAGCACTTGCAGGTGGACGTGTTCGCGATACATCTCGCGTATCTCCTCTCGGGTGTACGCGATCTGTGCCTCGCGGTCGGCGAGCTCGCGCTCGTAGGCCCAGCGTTCTGCGGCGGACATGTGCTCGGTGCCGGCCGGGCCGACGGTGATGTCGGAGCCGTAGGCGCCCCATTCGTCAGGGTCCGCGGGCTGCGGGTGATCGAGCGATACGGGCCGCATGGCCTCGTCGAGGGCGGACCGGTTGGCGAGGTAGTCGTCGACGGTCGCGCCCGCGGCCATGGCGGGCGGCGCGATGGGGTACCGGCGGTCGAACTCGGCGGCGATCCGAGCGGCCTCGTCGGGGCGGGCGTAGCGGACCGCCCACGCGAGCACCTCGTCGCCGAACCCGGAGAGGTCGGCGGCGAAGTGTCCGCCGGGGAAGACGGCGGCGAGCAGGTGCCGGCGGTCGGCCTCGGCGGCGAGCGCGGCGAACTCGGCGGCGTCGGTGGCGATCCGGGCGCGGTGGGCGAGCTGCTCGTCGGACAGCCCGACAAGGTCGGGGCGGACCTCGGGCAGCGTGGCGGCGACGTCGCGCCGGTCCATCTCCGCCATGACGCGCAGCACCTGCTCGTCGTCGAGGTGATCGAGGACGCGGGCGAGCTCGCGGTCAGAAAACACGGTCAGGTCGTCGGCCAGGACTCCGCCGGGGCGGATGCGGTCGAGCAGCACCTGCTCGTCGCGCCGGTCGAGCTCGGCTGCGGCCCGGTCGCGGTCACCCTGGTCGAGGACGCCGGACCGGAACGCGGCGGCGAACTGCTCGTCGCTCATCTCGCCCGGGGTACGCTCGTCGCCCGCGCGCAGCCGTGCGGCGTCGATCGCCTCGGCGGGCGGTGTGGGCCGACCCGTGGGGAGGTTCCCGGCGCCGATGGCCTCGCGCTCACGCTTGCGGCGCAGCTCGGGGTGCGCGGCGAGGTGCTCGCGCATCTTCTGCTGCCACCCGCGCACGCGCGCCTCGGCCTGCCGCTTCGCCGCGGGGTCGACCGCGGCGGCGGCGCGCACCTTCCATTTCCGGATGGCACGCTCGATCGCCCGCTGCCGCTGGGATGCCTCGTAACCGTCAAGGTCCTGCGCCTGCTCGACGGGGAGCACGGTCACCCCGGGCAGGAACGCCGAGACGCTGTGCCGGCAGTTGGGATGCTGCAACCCCTGCCGTCGCGCCTCGTCGAGCGATCCGGCGATACGTACGCGGACCGTGCGGCCGTCGTCGATCGCGTGCTCGGCCCCGATCGTGCGGACGCCGCCGGGCCCGTTGAGCGCGAGAACCTTTCCTTCCCACGGGGCGCAGAGCAGGCACTCGTGCGGGGCGTCGGAGACGACGACGAGCTCGAGGTCGGCGGCGCGCAGCCGGTCGGCGTGCGCCTCGACGGCGGCGCGGCCAGCACTCGTGCGTACGGCCATCTCCGCGTAGGTGGTCATCGACCACGTGCGGCCGGCCTTGTCGGTGAACGAGCCGATCCCGCGGTCGGTGAACCGCTGCACCGCGCGCTGCGTCGCCTGCCGACGGGTGTCGATCCCGAGCAGCGGCGTACCGGAGACGGCGGCGACCACCTTCCGGTAGATATCCTCGACCGCCCGCAGAATCCCGCGGTGCGTCGCGGTGACGAGCTGCACAGTCTCGGCGGCGAGCCGGTCGATCGCCCTCGTGTTTGGGGTGACCTCAGCGGCGCGGCGGGCGTCGGCGTCGGACAGGGCGCCGAGCTCGGCGAGCCCCGCCCGCGCCCCGACGTCGTACGCCTCGGCGACCGCGTCGAACACTTCGAGCTGCATCGCGCTCGCGAGCACGTCGACAACTGCCTGCGCCGCGCGTCGCAACGGCTGCACCGCGGCGAGCTTGGCCGCGGCCCAGCCCGGGGCGTCGAACCCGTCGGCGAGCTGCCGCGCCATGATCTCCAGTAGCCGCAGCTCGGCGTCGGCGTAGAGATCATGCACGCCGGCCGAGAGATCCTCGGCCATTCCGGGGTGGATCGGCACGGCGCCCCCTATCGCGTAGTCAGACGAGGGCGCCGGCCTGCATGGGGTCCGGCACGGTGCGGCCGGACTCGGCGAGGACGCGGTCGACCTCCTCGCGCACTGCGGTGTCGTCCCAATCCGGGTGCAGCGCGCGCACCTTGGTCTCGGTGCTGATGGCCTCGGCCTGAGACAGCAGGGCGAGGGTCTGCGCGGTGCTGGCCGTGTCCTCGCTCACTGCGGGGGCGAACTCGACCCGGGGCCGCTCGACGACAAGGGCCGGGGTGAACATGGCCCGGTCGAGCATGAGCAGGACGTGCAGCATGTCGGCGACGGCGGGCGCCCAATAGCGCACCTTCTTGTCGCGCGTGGTCATGCTGCGCCGCTCGCGCGCCTTTACCTCGGTCGCGGTGATGGCGACCTGATCGCCGAGCCCGAATGTCTGGGCCGAGTAGCCGGCGCTGCGCACCGCTTGCCGGGTGATCGCCTCGGCCGTTTGCGCGTGCTCGGCGACCCTGATCTCGAACTGCGACAGCGTGATCCCGCCCCCCTCGGTCGGGGGGATGTTCAGAAGTTGCCAGATCTCCCGGTCGTCATCGAACGAGGCGCCGCGGCCCGGTCCGTGATCCCGCAGGTAGCCGTCGGGAACGAGCAGTCGCGCGCGGGCGAGCCGCAGGTCGCGAATCCAGCTCGACCACGTCGTATCCAACGCGTCGAACAGGTCGTACAGCGGGGCGGCGTAGTCCGAGCGTCCGAACGGGCTGCCGCGGTGGCGCCTGCTCGGCCGGATGTTGGGGGTATACGCCGCGGTCAGCAGGTCGATACCGGTCTCGATCGAGTCGCCCTCGGGGCCGAGCGAGGCGGCGAGGGCGGCGACCTCGGGATGTTCGGTGAGTGGCACGCGCACGCCGAGCCGGTCGGGGCTGCCCTGGTAGAGGGCGTGTTCGATGCGGCCCGGGGAGTGCCGTTCGAGGTGGCGCCACACGGTGGCGGAGTCGGAGGCGAGTTCGTGCCAGAACGTCACTGCGGCGAGGTGGCCCCAGCGCCATTCGGGCACGGCGGCGTCGGCGTGCACGACGGTGAGCAGCGGCCGGTCGGCGAGCGCGCGGTCCCAGGTAACCCGCAGGTAGACGCCGCCTAGGGCGGACGCGACCTCGGCGGCTTCGATCAGGGTGTTCGCGATGCCGTCGGCCTCGGCGATCTCGTCGAGTCGGTCCTGCGCGGCTGCGTCGGCGACGGTGAACGTCGGCGGTTCGGCGAAAAGCAGGTCGGCGGACGCGGTCGCGATGTCGCCGGCGAGGGGGATGTGCAGGCGGGTGTCGCGCTTGCCCGGGTGCACGTTGCGGTCGCGTGCCCACAGGCGGCGCTGACCGTCCTTGCGCAGGGCGTTGTCGCGGTAGACCGCGGCGAGCTTGTCGTGATCGCCGCTGTACCACGCGTCATCGACCCGTATCTCGGCGTACAGCTTGGACAGTTCAGGCGGCGGCCACGGTGCGCCGTTGGCAGGCAAAGGCATGTGTCACCCCCTGTCGTCGGGTCCGCTTGCGTTCGGCGCGGCACGTCCGGCAGTTGCGGGCGCCGTTCGGGGCGACGTAGGTGTTCGCGGCGTCGAACCGGTGGCCACGTATGCAGTGCGTGCGCCTCGCGTTGCGGGCGGCCGGCCCGGTGCCGCGCAGGATGTTGGTCCGGTGCGTGACCGGTTCGAGGTGATCGGGGTTCACGCACCGTCGGTTGCGGCACAGGTGGTCAATCACGAGTCCGTCGGGGATCGAGCCGCGCAGCGCCTCGTACGCGACGCGGTGCGCGTGCAACGGGCGCCGGTTGATCCGAACCTGCCCGTAGCCGTTGGGCTTGACGTGCCCGGTCCACTCCCAGCAGCCGCCCTCGGCGTCGCGGATCTTGTCGAGGAACCGGTCGGTCCAATCACGCATGGTGCGCCCCCTAGGGCATGGCAAAGCCCCGGGGCCCCAGCGGGGCGCGACCGGGGCAGAGGTGGATCGCTTACGCGGCGGTGGTGAGCAGTCCTCGCCACTCGTGCGCGGTGGAATGGATCACGTAGCGGGCGGCGTCCACGCTGTGGTCGTCCTTCTTGACGGGCTTGTCCTCGCCGCAGGCCGCCGCTGTTTCGTCCCATACGTATGCGGGCAGCTCGGCGAGCAGCCCCTCGCACGAGCGGTGGATGCGCAGCAGCCCGGAGTCGAGGGCGACGGACACGGAACGGATGCCGTCGAGGACGTTGTTACTGGCCCGGGTCACGCCGGGGTGTCCGTCGCTCCACAACTGCACGAGGAAGGAAGCGGCCGACGGGTCGACGAACGTCCACTCGGGGACGACGTCGAGCTCGTCGAGCCAGTCGCGCACGGCACGGGAGTACGCGGCATCGGTCTTCTGCCGGTGTGCGGCGCGCGCGTCGTGGCGCCACTCACTTACCGCGTACAGCCGGTCGTCGACGCCGAGGCCGAGCAGGATCGCCGAGAACGGATTGCTCGTCCCGTAGTCGATGCCGAGCCAGTACCGGCGCATCGCCGGCAGCTCGTCGACGACGTGCCGCTGCTCGTCGTATGCGTCGTAGATCGCGCCCTCGGCGACAACCCACTCGCCCAGGATCATGCGACGGCGCCATAGGCCGGTGAACTCGGCGGCGAGCGAGGCGACATACGCCTCGGAAAGACTCGGGTTGTCGGCGAGCTGAAAGTGAAAGTCGACGAGGTCGAGCTCGTGCGCCCGGTCGAGGTACTCGGTCCGCAGCCAGTGCTTAGGCGAGTCGGGGTTCGTGGTCCCGATCAGCATCGCGCCCGGAACCGAGAGCCGGGCGAGCAACTGCCGAAAGAACGCTTCCGGCAGCAGCGTGACCTCGTCGCAGTAGGCGAGCGAGGCGGTCATGCCGCGCAGCCGTCCCTCGGCCCGTGCGTCCGAGGCGCCGACGAGGTGCACAACCCGCCCCATGATCACGGCGGTTGTGGCACCCCGGGTGTGGTGCACATCGGCGGCGACGTCGCCGAACAGCAGAGGGTCGGCGAGGACGTCGAGGCAGTTGCGCTCGATCGTCTGCAAGCTGCGCCCGACGATGACGACGAGCCCCGACGCGGGCGCGCGGCGCAGTGCGAGCAGGAAGCGAACAAGGCTCGCGATGGTCTTTCCCGACCGGACGCTGCCATGCCAGATGTTGATACGGCAGGTGGCGCGGCGGATGGAGTCGAGCTGCTTGTCGGAGAGCGGCAGGGGGCCAGTCATCACACCCCCTCGCGGTCACCTCCCGCACTCCCGAGCAGGGCGTCGGCGAGGCGGTCGAGCATCGAGGCGCCGCTGCTCCCTGTGCCGGTGTGGCGGGCGAGTTCGGCGACGCGGGCGTGCACCTCGGTAAGGGCGCGGGCGGCGGTGGCGTGGTCGCGGGCGTCGCGGGCGGACTCGGCCGCGTTGGTCTTGGCGACCTGTCCGAGGGCGCCGTCGAGTGCCTCGTCGGCGAGCTGCTCGCGTCGTGCGGCGGCGTCTGCCCGGTGTGCCTCGGTGGCCGCGGCGACGCGGGCGCCGCCGGCGAAGGTGAGGCCGAGCTCGTTCGCGATCTTTGAGACGGTGGCGGCGCCGCGCCCGATCTCCCGGGCGATGGCGTTACGGGACTTGCCCTCGGCGTGCAGGCGGCGAACGGCCTCGCGGTCGCGGTCGGTGATCGGCTCGGCCATGCGCTCACCTCCCAAGGGGGACATGCGAACGCCCCGCCGCAGGGGGGAGTGCGGCGGGGCGGACGAGTGAGGGGCCAGAGATTCCGGGCACGCCGAAGGCGCCACCAACATTAGGTCACGGAACGATAACGGCGCAAGTGATCTCTTGCTGCGAGCTACACGAGGGGCGGTCCGCGCTGCGTCACGGCGGAATAACGTTGTTACCGCACCCCAGGTGATGCAGCATCCCGACCCCTCACAGCAGACCGGCGAGCTTGGCTGCGACCGCGACGCCGAGGCCGGCGATGCCGAGGGTGATCGTGGCGAGCACTCCTGTGCCCATGACGACGACGAGCCGCAATGTTCCGTCGCCACTTTTCAAAGATTCGCCGATCAGTCGAATTAGTCGCTTCCACATTTAGAGCTCCCTGCCTGGCAAAGTTTGACCGTTGACTACAGACCTAAAGAGTTACTTAGCGAAACTAACTAAATCCAGGCCGAGTGGGATCGCGGCTGCGATTCCTGGTTCGAGGTTGCCGCGTAACGGCCGTGCGAACAGGGAGCTTTGACGCTTCGTTACCCAAACGAGATGGGCCCCGGGGAATGCGCCCGGGGCCCTACCTGCGGTGCCGCTACGCTGCCCGTTCTGCCGCCCGAGTCGGCTCGGCCTCGGCCAGTGCGGCGACCAGGGCGACGAGGTCACCCCACCCCCATACGCGCCGCCCCTGCTCGTCGAGCGGCACGGGCGCGGTGCACTCGCGGCCGGTCGAGCAGGTCACCATCGGTGCGGTGTCCGGGGCGGTGTGCAGTTCGAGGTCGCCGCCGCACCACGGGCACGCCCGGTCCGGTACCGGGGTGCTGCGCGCGTCGAGGCCGAGTGTCCGCAGCAGGCGCCCCTCGGCGATCCGCGCAGTGCGCCGTGCCTCGTGCAGCAGGTGCTCGGGCAGGGGAGCGAACGGGGGCGCGGCGAGAGTGCCGTCGAGCTGCTGCTCGGGGGTGGTGTCCTCGTCGAGCACGCGTCCCTCGATCCACACGCACGCGAAGTGCAGACCGTGCGCCCGGCTGCCGTGCGCGTGCCGGGCGTCGGCGGCGCCCGGGTCGGCGAACTCCCAACGCCGCGGGTCGCGATGCGCCCCCGGCTCGCCGCACTGGACAGCGGCAGCGAGGGTGTCGGCGAGACCGAAGATCATCCGCTCGATGGCGAGGCCGGTGTCGAGTGCGTCGAGGTTGGCCGGCGCGGGATGCTCGCGCAGCACGAGCGGGGCGCGGTCGACGACGTCGAGCTGCTCATCGTCAACGGCGCGCAGCGTGTGTGCGAGCTGCCGAGGGGGCCACACATCGGCGGGCGGGGTGTCGACGGCGAGCAGCAGCTCGGCCCACTGCTCACGGATCGTGCGCAGGGCCGCGACCGTCTCACGAGCGGCGACTGCTCGGTTCATCGGCTGCTCTCCTCGTCGTCCTGCCCGATCTCGTCCTCGCCCGTGCACGCGCGCCGGATGTCCTCGACGAGCTGCTGCTCGCCGTCCGCCACGATGGCGGCGAGCTTGTCGGCGAGCTGCTCGACGCGGGCGAGGCGCGCGGCGTACTGGTCGCGGTCGGCCTCGGTCTCGACGAGGCACTCGTCGGCGGCGGCGAGGGTGCGGTGCAGGCGCATCGCGGCGACCTGCTGCCCGCCGGCGCTGCGCCGGAACGTCTCGCACTCGGCGACCTCGGCCTCGATGTGGCCGCGCAGCGCGGCGGAGTCCTCGGGCGTGAGCACTCCGTGGTCGGCGCGGGCGAGCAGCAGGCGGAGCCCCTCGCGGCGGGCGGTGCGCTCGGCCTCGCGCAACTCACGACGCCCACGGCGGGAGTCGCTACGGGTACGGGTGCGGCTGTTCATCGGTCCCCCTCGTTCAGTGCGGTGCAGGTGGTGCAGTCGGGCGGGCAGGCGCCGCGGGTGTCGGCCGGATGCCGTCGCAGGGGCCCGGGGTCTCGTCGGCAGGCGAGGTGGCCGAGCGACAGACCCGAGGCGACGACGAGCAGCACGACGAGCGCGGCGACGAAGCCGGGGGTCATGGGGTCGGGTCTCCCTTCGTACGGGCACGGCGGGTAAGGCGAGCGAGCAGGCGCCGAGCGCGCGGCTCCCGCGCGCGAGGCGCGACCGGTCGCGCGTGCCGGGTGGTGGTGATCTCCCATCCGTCCGCGGCGAGGCGGTCGGCGAGGTTCTGTGCGGTGAGCGCGGCGAGGTGGGGGTGCACGTCGAGCTCGTCGGTCAGGTGGGCGGCGATGAAGGCGCGCGCGGCTGCGGGGGTCATCGGTGCTGTCCTCCGGTGGTGTGGCGGGCGCGGCTCTCGCGCGGGGCGGGTGGCTGGCACATGAGGCGGGCCAGGCGGATCTGCTCGGCCTCGTCGCGCTCGTCCTGCGTGCCGAGTTGGGCGACTACGGCCTCGATGCGGGAGGGGTGTACGCCGCTGATCTCCCGGTGCCGGCGGTAGCCGCTGCGGCAGCGCTTGCCGATTTCGGCGCGGCAGTGCGGGCACTTGGCGCCGAGCGGGTCGGGCAGCCCCTCGGCGACGAGGGCCTCGCGCTGTGCCTGTGCCGGCCGGAAGGGGGCGAGCTCGCGTGCGACGTGCTCGGGCATGTACCGGCGCGGCCCGGTGCCGACACCCGCGACCAGGGCGGCGAGACGTTTCTGCCCGGCGGCGTTGATCTCGGCCCGGTACTGAGCGGGCGGGGTGTGTCCGGTCGCGACCGCGGCCCGGGTGCCGAGCAGTTCCTCGCGCCACGCTGCCGGGTCATCGGGGTCGGCGGACGGTACGGGGTCGGTGTGCCGGTTCATGAGCTCCGCGCGGTGCGGCGCCCATGCGGCGAGTACGTCGTGCGGCTCGACGGGCCGGTACTGCGCGGACCGGTCGGCGCCGCGCTGCTCGTAGTAGCGGCGCACGGCCTGCGAGGCGTCCCAACCGGTGTCGGACAGCGTCGCGGGTACGTCGGCGAGGGCGGCCGTCCAGTCGGCGATGGTGCGGGCGGACTGCTGCGGGTCGGCGAGCGTGCGGCGCACGCGGGAGTCGAGGCGGCCTGCGTACGCCAACAAGGCGGCGATGTGGTTGTCGATCACGGGGTGCCCTCCTTCTGGGCTTGCAGCAGGGCGAGGCCGGCGGCGAGGTTGTCGGTGTAGGCGGCGGGGTTCGCCGATCGCAGGGGAACGACGTTCGGGCCGGGGCGGGCGGACGGGGCGCGGTCGAGGTCGCCCCAGACCTTGAGCCAGTAGCGGGCCGGTTTCGCCTCGGTGCCGGGGGCGGTGCGAGCGGCGGCGCGCTCGACGAGGGCCTCGACGCCGTGCGTCTGGACGAGGCGCCACACGTCGCGCTGCTCGCCGAGGCCGAGCGACCAGCGGACCGGGATACCGGCGGCGGCGAGCGCGTCGCCGAGCGGATGCAGTTCGGGTATCAGCGGGGACCGGGTCGCGCGCGGTTGCTGCTGTTCTGCTTGGTGCTTGCGTTCTCTTGCGTTCTGGGATCCGGATTCCGGACCGGTGGGGGTCCGGTTTCCGTACCCCTCCGGTCCGGTTTTCGTACCCCCAGGGGTCCGGTTCTCGGACCGGTCCGGATTCTGTACCGGTCCGGATTCCGGACCCCCGAAACGGGTCTCGTCGGGCGCGCTGCGGGCGTGTCCGACGGCGCGCGGCAGGTGATAGACGGTCTCCCCGCGGGGCCCCTTGGCGCCCTCGACGACGCGCAGCTCGTCGCCGGCGAGCAGCTTGTCGACTGCGGCCACGACGGACGAGCGGGCGGCGTTGGTGCGCCGCACGAGCATCGTTGTACCGGCGTAAGCGGTGCACGTGTCATCGGGGCACTTGTCGGCGATGGCGAGCAACACCATGCGGGCGGTGCCCTTGGCTGCGGACTGAGTCCACACCCAATCCATGGCGTCGAGGCTCAACGGTCCGTCTCCTAAGCGAGGTTGGCGATCTGGGAGGTTCGGGCCGCCCGGCGAGGGCGGCGGGTGTATGGGCCGGACATCGGTAGCCGGTGAGGTAGCGGCGGACGCCGTCGACGGCCCGGCAGTGGCGGCGGGCGGCGCCGATCCAGTGGCCGCACCTCATGCGGCGAGACGAACGTCGTCGAGACGGCCAAGCAGCAACCGCAGTGCGGCGGCGGCCTGTTGGGGGACCACGCCGTTCCCCAACGCCCTGAGCCGCGCCCCTCGGGACAGACCGTCGACATCGGTCACGTGCCCCTCGTCCAATCCCATGAGCCACTCGACGAACGCGGGGCTAAGGCGGTCGTGTTCGTCCACAGGCTGTGGAGCCGGACGGGTGAGCGCCTCCCAGCGCGCGATGGCGGCGGCGTACTGGCCCCAGTGCGTACCGCCGTCCTCGGGTCTCGGTTGGGCGGTGGTGAGCGATGTCATGACGTGCGACAGGTACGCCTGATGTCCGGTGGCGGCCCGCTGCTCGGCTGTTTCCCGGCTCGCGCTGTGTTCGCTTGCCTGCGGGGTGGGCAGCAGGGAGACGGCGGTTCGCAGGTCCGGGCCGCCGTCCCCGTGGGAGGCCGCGCCGTTGGTGTCCGAGGTGCGCGGGGTGGGCAGCAGTCGGACGGCGAGCCCGAGCGGCAGCCCCATGTCGCCCATTCCGGGGTGTCGGGCCTTCATGCGTTCACGCCGCGCTCGCCATACTGCCGGGTCGATCGCGTCCTGCACGAACGACGCCGTCGGGGTCGGCAGCAGGCCGCGCCGCGATGAACACCCGCTCGCGGCGGTGCGCAGCGCCGATCTCCGACGCGCGTACGCAACACCATTCCGCGTCGTACCCGAGGCGGGCCAGGTCGCCGAGTACGGCGCCGAGTGCTCGCAAAGGAGGCTCAGCGCTCCCGTCTCCCACACACCACGGGCAGGGTTCCACGCTGCTATGCGCCGTCGCCGAGAGGAGGCCGCGGACATTTTCGATCACCACCAGGGAAGGGCGTAGGGCTTGAATTGCTCGGGCGACGTGGAGCCATAGGCCGGAGCGAGTGCCCTCGGCGATGCCGGCGCGGCGGCCGGCGAGGCTGACGTCTTGGCAGGGGAAACCGGCGGTCAGTACGTCGATAGGCTCGACCTGGTCGAAGTCGACGGCGGACAGGTCGCCGAGGTTCGGCACGTCGGGCCAGTGATGGGCGAGGATGGCGGCCGCGTTCGGGTCGATCTCGCAATGCCAGACCACCGAGCCGCCGAGCACTTCCCGCACGCCCAGGTCGAGACCGCCGTATCCGGAACAAAGAGAACCGATACGCGGTCCGTCCATTACTCGCCGCCTGCTGCGGGCGGCTCGGCGGCCTCGGGCCATCCGGCGAACTCCGCCGGGACGTCCTCGACCGCGGCCTGCTGCTCGCCAGCGGGCGCCTGCTCGACGACTTCGCCCTCGATGTAGTCCGGCGGCGTGTCGAGCCCCTCGGGCGACGTGTCGCGCCGCACCCCCTCGTCGTGCGCGACGGCGCGGGCGAGTTCGGGCGACTTGGGCAGCAGCTTGAAAAGCTGCCTGATCACGGTCTTACGGGCCATCGCGTCGTAGTCCGTCGACCACGGTCCCGAGTCGCGCGACTTGCTGCGCTGCCGGATTGCCTCGACGTCCTCGACGCTCATCACCACGAACGCTGAGCCGCCGTTCGCCATCTTCGCGACGGCGTAATAGTCGGTCGGGCGCCCGCGGTCGGACCGGGCCGGCTTGTGCCGCAGGACCGGGTCGAGGCCGTACGCGAACTCGAATTCGTCGTTCTCGTGGACCGTGTGGGCGGCGAGCCCCGCGGCGGCCGGGTGCTGCCAGAACAGGCGGATCATGCCCTGATAGCCGATGACGAGCTGCACCTCGTACGCCCGGACACGCTTGTTCCAGAACGGGAGCAGGTATGCCTCGCCGAGGGCGCCGCCCGGTTCGAGGCCGAGCTGCGCGCAGGTCATCAGCGCGCCGCCGAACGACTCCTGTGTGCACTCGGCGAGGTGCTCGACCCTACGCAGCTCGGTAAGGGCGATACGGGCGATGCGCTCGGGGTTGGCGACGTGCGCGGGCAGCGCGCGGGCGATCTCGCCGCGCATCGACTGCACGAACTGCACGAGGTTGGGCTGCTGGGCGACGGCGCCTCGGGTGGTCTGGCGGGCGGGCGGGTGGCCGCGGCGGGCGGCGACGCGCTCGGCAAGGTTGGTGCTCACGCTGCGGTGCTCTCCTTCGGGACGACGAGGCGTCGGGCGCGGTGCGCCCGGAACTCGTCGGGGTGCTCGGCGGCGAGGCGCTTCGTATCGAGCGCGTCGACGCTGTACGTGTACTGGGCGGCGAGGTCGGGGTGAGCGGCGATGAACCGTTTCGTCGAGAGCGGCCCGTTCTGCTTCCACGTGAAGGCCACGCGGCCCTGAAGCTTGACGATCTCGGCCTCGCCGGCAACGGCTTTCAGGCGGTTGTCGACCTCGCGCAGCTCGTCGGCGGTCCTCGTCTCGCGTGCCTTGAGCTCGCGACGGCGTTCCAGCAGCGGCAGCACCTCGGCCGGATCGGCGACGGTCACGGCGTCGGCATTGACCTTGTAGAGGTGGCCGAGCAGTTCCTCGGTCGCCTCGGAACCGTCCACGGGCGGCGGCGTGCGGTCGAGCACGCGCTGCCAGAACTCGCCGACCAGGGCGACGAGGTGCTCGACGAGCTGCTCGTCGCGCTCGACTCGGTGAATGACCAGACGGTTCCCGCCGAGCAGGGCGGCGACGTACGCGTGCGAGTAGCCGGTGACGGCGAGGTACCAGTGCGTTTGCAGCGCTGGCCCGTCCGGCACGCCGAGCAGCCACTCGTCGAGTTGGAACGCGGACCGCGTCTTGATCTCAAGCAGGCTCGACGGCATCCGCTCGCCTGGCTCGATCACGTAGCGGTCGACGTTCGCGAGCATCCAACGGCGCTCGACGTGGGCGAGCATCCCCGGGCCCTCGACGACGCCGAGACCGGTTCGCTCGGCGAACACGCGGGCGATGGTCGGCTCGTGCTTGTGCCCCCAGAACGCCGCCTCTTCCAGCTCGGGGGAGCGTGGCACGTCGCCGAGCTCGCCCGTCTTGTCGAGGTACAGCTCTAGCGGCGAGGTGTACTTGCTCATCCCGAGGACGGCGGCGATGTCCGAGCCGCCGATGCCCGTACGGCGCGCGGCGAGCCACTGGTCGCGGTCGAGTCCGGGCGGGGCGATGACGACGCCGCTCGGCGTCACGGTCGCCGCGGGCGCGGTCGTCACTGCTCGCCCCCGACGTACCGGGCGTAAACGCGGTGCTCGGTGCGTCCGCCCTCGGTGACCGTGCGGGCGACCGCCTCGAACGATCCCGCAGGGGCGTAGGCCGGCAGTCGAGCGTCGCGGATCGCCTGAGCGGCAGAGGCGGCTCGCGGCAGCGTGTCGGGCTTCCGCACGACGCCCCACACCTTCGGGTGCGCCCGCAGCTCGCGGGCGATCCGGGCGTGCTTGGTGTTGCGCTGCTTCGGCGGCGGGCCGACGAACTCGACGTGACTCACGCTCTGTTCTCTCCTCACGCTGCGGACTGCTGCTCGGCGCGCTCTGCGCGTGCCCGGTGGATGTGGGGGGCGAGGACTCGACGGACGAGGTCGATCTGCTCGGGGGTCGGTTCGCCGTCGTCGCTTGCCTCGGTCGGCGGTATCGGCGTCTGTGGTGTGGTCACGGCTCCCCCTCCGGTGTGTTCCACAAATCGAACAGCCAAGGGTGCAAAGCGCAGGAAAGCGCCCGCTCGACTGTTGCACATCTCGAACACTCGCAACCGTAAGAGGGTCGAAACGGCACGTCAACGCAGTTCCAGGTGTGCGAACTGCGGTGATCGCTGGTTAGATGAGAATGTTCGAGTTCTGCAACAAGAACGGAGATGAGAGCGTGTCGGATGCCGGCACCCCTCGCCCCAAGGGCGCGCCCTTTCGGAAGGGGACCCCGTTCGGGGACCTGCTTCGGAAGTGCAGGGAAGAGACGGGGCTCTCGTACCGCGAGCTCGCAGAGCGCGCCATCGATCCTGAGACGGGCGCCACGGTGGGGTATACGACCCTGCATCGGATCGCCCACGACAAGCCGATCATGGTCGAGCCGGGGGTCATCGGGGCCGTGGCCAAGGCCCTCGGTCGTCCCGAGCGCGAGGTGCGCATCGCTGCCTCGCAGCAGTATTGCGGCCTCATCGCTGATGATCCGTTCGGCGCCAGTACTGACGAAACGACCGTCGTCGTCGTGCACGCCCCAGGCGTGGGGCGTGAGGACATGCCCAAGGTCGAGGAACTGCTGAGGCGGTACGCCGCTGGCGAGCTACCCCAGGAACTTACCGAGGGTGGCCAAGCGTCGAACTAGGGCGATCACTCCGGGTGGTACGCGCGTGACCTGCGGTGTTGTGCGGAGTAAGCTGATCCGGGCCTTTGACTCGGACATATGTTCGAGTCATGGGTCAGCCATGCCAACAGGGGGGCAACCTTGATCCGCGTAATCCGCACCCAACTGGACACAGGAGCAATCGCAGTCGTTCGAGCGACCCGAGACGGACTGACGATCGACGTAGACGGCCGCCACATCACCCCAACAGGCGCCGCAGGACTACAAGACGCGCTGAACGGCCTTGCCCCCCACCCTGGCCCAGGCAAGCGAACAGAGCCCGACGAGGGCAGACCCGGGCCGGACTGAGCAAGCGGGAGGGGCCGCGCGGCAGACGCCGTGCGGCCCCTCCTGTCCTGTGCCAGTCCTACGCGGCCTTGGCGACCTCGGACTGCTTCGTGACCGTCGGCCGCAGCGACTTACGGACAACCGTCACGTACGACTCGATCGGAACACCCGCACGGCTGTGCCGCCCCTTGCCGACCGGGTGCAGCTTGATCTCAAGCAGCGATTCGACGATCAACCGCTGCTGCGCGACCTTGAGCTGCGGCCACACCTTCTCGATCTCCTCGCGAGAGGCGCCGGCGAGGTCCGCGACGACACTCGGCGCCCGCAGCGTCTTCGCGTCCGCCTCGGCCTTCTCGATCTTCGGCTTTAGCCTCGCCTCCATGGCTGCGAGGCCGTCCGCGTCGAGCTTGCCCTCGGCGGCCTTGTCGCGGAACTCCTCCAACCGGGCCTTGAGCATTTCGGCCTCGGCCTGAGCGTTGGCGATCTTCTCTTGCAGTTCCTCGTCACCCTTGGTGTACGCCTCGACGAACGCCGGCGAGGCTAGCCAGTCGAACAGCACCCCAAGCACGTACTTGTCGATCGGCGCCTGCTTGCCGCTGACGTGGTAGCCCTTGGCCCCGTTCTTTCCGGGGGTCTTGCACTGGTAATTCATCCCGTACTCGGTCGGGTCGGAGACAACAGGATGCTCGCATTCCGAGCAGCACATGATCGACGACAAGAGGTACTTCGCGACGCCGGGGCGCGAGTTGCTCGGCTTGCTTCCCTTTGCCGTGATGAGTGCCTGGCACTTGGCGTAGATCCGAGGGGGCACGATCTCGGGCCACGCCTCCTCGTTGGTTACGACGCCATGGTGAGTACGCGCCCCCGTGTACCGGATATCCGTCGCGTAATCCTTGATCGTGGCACCGTGCCACACGGCAGCGATCAGCGGCTCGTCGCGCTCGTTGTAGTCGCGAGCGATGGACAGCTCGGCTTCGCCCTGGGCGAGGCGCTCGACCGTCTCGCGCCACAGAGCCTCGTGCGCCGGATTCTCGGGCTTTTCGTGCGAGAGCCGCACGACCATGCCCTTAGTCCAACGCAGGGCCGGCGCCGGAACACCACGAGCCTGCAAGTCCTTCGCGATCGTCTTATACGGCTCGCCGTCCGCGACCCGCTTGCAGATTTCTAGGACGATCGGCGCCTGCTCTGGGTCCTTTTCGACCCGGAGGAATGCCCCTGTCTTTTCGTCGTACACGCGCCGGTACCCGTACGGCGTGATGCCATGCGGGCGACCCGTGGCCGCGTTCGCGCGCAACGTCCGCTTGACGTTGTCGCGCAACTCGTCGACCTCGCGCTCGCCGAGCAGAGCGTCGAGGCCCGTGCGGAAACGGTCGTCCTTGTTCGACAGGTCGTAGACCTTGCCGCCGTAGCACCACAGAACGCCATGCGTCGCACAGGTGTTGCGTAGCCGGGTGTAGATGTCCAAGTCGCGCTGGAGTCGGGACGACCCCCACGCGAGGACGATGTCGAGTTTTCCAGTCTCGATCCACTCGATCATTCGCTCGAACTCCTCGCGCTCGCGGTCGCGGAAGCGAGAAGCCGAACGGTCATCGTCGATGAAGTCCTCAACGATGTTCACGCCGAGGCGGTCGGCGTCACCCTGCGAGGCGTCGAGCTGCTCGCGCACCGAGAAGCCTCGGCGCGCGCTCTTGCCGCGGTACGCGCTCTTACGTGCGTACCTGCCGCCGCGCAAACCGGCGAGTGGGCGAGGACCCTCGCCCCCATCACCGGTAAGGACAAGAGAGCGAGGAATCTCGCTCTGAGCTGCGACAACGGTGGTCGTCATGTAGCCCCCTCGTGATCAAGACTATGTCTCGCGAGGGGCCACGACGAGCGATTACCGGTGTGTACTCGGCACTACGCTGGAGATGCCGGTCATGCTGGCCCCCGTCCCCAACGCGATCGACTTCTCCGACAAGAAGGTCCTGATCACCGACGACGTCGCCGACACGGGCAAGACACTCAAGCTCGTGCACGACTTCTGCGTCGGCGAGGTCGCCGAGGTCCGCAGCGCCGTGATCTACGAGAAGACCCACTCGCTCGTGAAATGCGAGTACGTCTGGAAGCGGACCGACGACTCAGTCTGGATTAATTTCCCCTGGAGCGTTGAGCCGCCTGTGGTCCACCACCACACCACCGTCCTGGACGCGTAAGCCCAGGTCGCAGCGCCTAAGCCCCTGCCGTCTGGTGGGGGCTTCTGTGTGTCCGGCCAGCGAGAGCCGGGCCGCAGCTTTACCCGATGACGCGAATACCCGGCCGGTCGCAGGGCGTCAAGGCGGAGCGCGCCACTGTACGAATGACCTTGACGCCCTGGGCCGTGACTGCTCGGCTCTGCCTGGGGCGATGGCGGACGGGATGGGAACTCCCCGCGTACGCCACTCTCGGTCGGCACTCGCGAACGGCGCCCCATCCATCTCGGAGCCTGAGCGCCCCCGCCGGAGGCACGTTCTCGTGGGTGGCCCTCCCTGCCAAGGTTTCTACTCAGGGCCGGAACTAGCTTGCGGCCCCAAGGGCCAGCCCGCGCTTATGCGGGCACTTGATGATCAGTAGTCGAACGTCAGTGTCCTGACGTGTCCGAGGGCGATGAGCCCCGCTCCGATGACCGCGGCAGTCACGGAGGAGAACACGCAAGCCACGAGCAACAGCACACCGGCCCCCCAGACCCTCGGCTGCGCGACGTAGCGCTGTAGCCATCGGCCGGGCACTCGTCCGAGTATCAGCGCGCGCATGCCGACCACCGTGCCCACGAGCTGAAGCCACACCGCTACGCCCCATAGAACAAAGCCCGCTCCCACGCTCCACCCCCTCGCGAAGCCGCGCCCTGACGGCCGGCAGCAGTGTGACACAGGGGCGGGACGCTGACTGTGTGAGGCCGGCTTGGTACTGGACCGCTGGCGGCGGCTGAGCATTCCGGTAGACACACAGGCAGGCGCGCTACTTCGACAGTTGTTCTGCGAAGTCCCTGACCCTCTCGATGCGAACTATGGGCGCGACGGTTACTGAGGGTCAATCGGCTGGCCGTTGGCTTGCCAGGGGTCTTACTCGGTTGACTGCGGTCTGTGCGGTTGCTGTACTCCGCTGCTGTACAGCGACTTCGGGGGACCCGTGACCACACTGCCGGCAAGCGTAGATCGCGCCATCGTCGATCACCGGATCATCTTCGCGCTCAAGACGATCAGCGAAGTGTTGGGCTGCACGATTCATGAAGCCATTGACGTGTTCGCGGTCCGGTATGAGGAGCTGCGCCGTGATCGTCCGGACGACTTCGCTGTCGGGCCCGAGGAGTACGGCCGGGGTTTCTACTCCTGATCGGCGAACGGTCTCGAAAACCGTCGTGGCGCGAGTCACCGTGGGTTCAAATCCCACACCCACCGCGCTGGTGAACGGCCCCTGACCAGGTAGATCGGTCAGGGGCCGTTGCGTTGCCTGCTGCCCGCGAGTGCCCGCGGTTCACCGCTGGTCCCCGCTCGATCGGGCACGGTTCGGGCGGGAAGGGTGCACCCTCCGACCTATAGCAGTTTTGGCTGATCCAGATGGGAGAGCGGGATGGCTGCTGCACCAGATAGGAGCGAACTCTTACCTGATGCCCTGCGCAGCGCAATCACTACTCCCCTATGGTCTTGGCATGGGCATTCTTATACCTGGGCTCGCGCCGACGGTGGTCGGCGTGGTGAGCTTCGCTGTTGTCTTCGTCTGCATGGCCAATGTTCTCTTACCGCGCATCAACAAGGTCCTCGGCGAACGGAAGGACGCCATCGAGGGCCAGACTGAACGTGCTGAACAGTTGGCGGCTGAAGCCGATGAAGTCCTCGCCAAGTATCGCGAGGAGCTGGCTGAGGCCCGACACGAGGCGGCGCGCCTGCGCCAGGGGGCTTTGGAGGAGGGCGCGCAACTGATCGCCGAGATTCGCGCTGCGGGCCTGCGGGAACGCGAGGCGATGATTGTGGAAGCTCAGGCACGGCTCGCGGCCGATCGCGTCATCGCGGAGACAGAACTGCGGGGAGACATCGTGTCGTTGGCCACGGAGCTGGCTGGTCGGGTAGTCGGCGAGGCTCTCGAAAGTGTCGCCAACAGCGAAATCGTGGACCGCTTCTTCTCAGACCTCGACGCTCGAAGCGTGGCAGGTTTGCAGTAGTCCCCACCTCAACCCACCACTTCCCCAGCTCTCATCCCGTCCGCCGTCGACCCACACACCGTGGAGCGGGCGTGGTCCATGGCGTCCAGGTGGAGCGCGCTACTGTACGAACGACCTGGACGCCATGGGCTGCGTCTGCTCGGCTTTGCCTGGGTCGACGGTGGACGGGATGAGAGCACCCCGCGCACGCCACAAGGGACCCGCGGTCGGGAACGGCGCCCCCTCCATCCCGGTGCCGGCCGATCCCCCGCCGGAGGCACTGCTCTGACCGTGGCCGCGCTATGCAGTGATCGGCGCATGGCCACCGCCCTATCCACATGTGGGCGCGCGTCGGCGCAGCGCGCGCGAGCGGGCCGAAGGCAGGAGCGCGGCGCGCAGCGAAGCCGGGAAGCGCGCCCGGCGGAGCGGAGCGCAGCCGGGGCTTGATGAGGTAGAGAAACCCGTAACAGGATCACCCTGCGAGGGGCTGCGGAGTCTCGTCCACGAAGCCGTGATCGGCTGGCCGTGCAGGGCGCTGCGCAGGCCATCCCGAGACTCGTGGCCCGCCATTCACGGCGTGACCTTCGGCAACGGTCCGAACATGCTCGAACCCATGCCTGAGGTAGTAGCGCTGAAGAGCGTCATTGGCCGTCCACGCGTCCAACCGCAGCCACTTCGCCGCTGATCGGTAGGCACGGTCACCTGCCCAGTCGAGGAGCCTGCCGCCTATGTCCTGGCCGGCGTACTCACGAGAGACCGTGAGCTTGTTGACGAACATCGAGGGCTCGTTCAGCTCATCGTCAGACCAGAGCCCATCTTCCGCCTCAGACGTCAGAGTGATCGTCGCCGCAGTTGCCTCGCCATCCCGAACCATGAACACAGTCCCGGCTTCGATGGTGGCCAGCAAGCGGTCTGCCGGGTACGGGCGGCTCCACTGATCGGAACCAAGTCGACTGAGCCAGGATGCGGCTTCCTCACGGAAGGAAAGGAGTCGGGCAAGATCTTCTGGCGCAGCGGGCGTGATCTTCACTGGGGCTCGTTCTCACTTCGGGCTGAGAGATCGCCGATCTCGTAGTTCATCCGGTTCAGGTCGCCACGGAAGGTGGTGATCGTGCGGCGGATCGGATGGGTGGTGGAGTACCCCGTGCGCGTCCAGAGCAAGACGGGAACCCCGGCTCCGATTTCCAAGAGTCGGCCTTCTTCCGGGGTCGGCATCCGAGCAGAGATCTCGTCGGCGTAGCCAATCTGGTCAATCCCGAGACTGGCCAGGTACCGAGTCGTCCCCTCCGCTATGTCTCCGGGCTCCGTCAACCGGGGTGCCTTCCCCACGAGCCAATCCGGGTAGTGCCGTGGCCTGGGTCGACCACGGCACGTCGTCTACGAACCGGTGGCAGAACCGAAGAACGGCCCTGGAGTTGGTCTCGACCTTGAGTCGTGTCGCGACGTACTCGGGCGCAGTCGTTAGTTCGACCCTGAAGGTCTGGTGAGGGCGTCTTCCCGCGTTCGTCACGTCGGTTGAGTACGCGTCACCGTTCTGCGGAAAGTTCAGATCTTCGAAGCGTGAGGCATTCAGCTCAAACACCTCGTGCTTCCGCACTTCGTACCCGAGCCCCTGGCTGGACGAGATCAACCCCTGGCTGACCAGCAAGTTCAGCCCGGATCGGACGGTGTTACGCGACGCGTCGAAGCGTGCGGACAGATCGCTCTCTGAGGGGAGCCGCGCACCAGGCTCGTAGACGCCGTTGTCGATCTCTCGGCGTAGGGCGTCGGCCACCTGTCGGTACTTCGGCTGCTTAGCGGCATCGAGGGCATCGAGCTGACCGACGGGGCGGTCGCCTCCTACGTCGCCAAGTACGCCACCAAGGCAGCCGAGACGACCGAGACCGTGGACCGCCGGATCGGGGAGCTCTCGGAACTCGACGGCCTGCCGCTGCCCGCGCACACGCGACGGCTGATCGAAGCGTGCCGGGACCTGGACGACGCCTATCCGGACCGGATGCTGTGGCGCTGGGCCCACATGCTCGGCTTCCGCGGCCACTTCATGACCAAGTCCCGCGCCTACTCCACCACCCTGTCCGAGCGGCGCCAGGTCCGCGCCGACTTCCGCGCACGCCAGGAACGCCGCGAACGTGGTCTGCCCGAGGATCTTGATGACTCGGAGGGCTCCACGCTGGTGCTCGCCCACTGGACCTACGCCGGGCAGGGCCACACCCCCGGCGAATCCTGGCTCGCCATCTTCGGCGTGCACCTGAGCGCGACGAAGAGTGGGTGCGCCGTGCGCTCGTCTTGCAGGGGCGTGCGTGATCTTCAGCGCCACACGGGTTCGATGAGGCTCGGGTCGAACTTCCTCTTGCCTCTGCCTGCTGGATGGATGATCACGGCTGACAGGCTGTGCAACACGATCTCTTGTTGCCGTTCAATCGGCAGATCGAAGAACTCGTCCAGCGTCAGGTTCGCGGCGTCGCCCTTGGCCTCGGACTGCTTCAGTTCCTTGTAGAACCGGGCGCGCTCCAACTTCAGCTCGTCGCGCTCTCGCTCTTTGCCGGGAAGGAGCTGCAAGAGCGTGGTCACGGTGATCTGCTTTGAACGCTCGGCGTTCACTAGCTGGATGATGTCCTCGTTGACCTGTTCCAACTCGGCATCCCGCGACCAGCGTTGTTCAATTGGAACGGTCGTGACGGCTGCTCGGGATCGCTGCTCCTCCAGTGCGAGTTGAGCTATCAGCCTGTCCACGGGTTCCCCAACGCGTCCCACCTTGCCGCAGCCGCCATTGACGACCGAGCACCGGTAGGTGAACTTCGTTGCTTTGGATCCCGGCTCCCACCGTTGGTTGGTCTGGCCCCGGATCTTCGACTTACACAGGCCGCAGCGAGCGATGCCCGACAGCATGTACTTGCGCGCGAGGAGATGCCCGGGGTGTTTCTGCTTTCGCTCGGCGACCGCGGCGCACACCGCTTCCCACTCTTCAAGGGTGTTGATCGGCTCCCACTCACCCATGACGGGCTGGCCATCCTCACCGTTCAGGATCTCGCCGTGGTAGGTCCGGTATCCGACCAACCTCGGGTTCGTGAGGATGTGCTCGACGTGGTGGTGGGCCATCCGCTTGGTTCCTGCGCGGGGGTTCCCCAAGCCCTGTTCCTGCCAGCGCGTACGGATCGTACCGATGCGGACGCCGGCGAGGATGTCGCGCTGAGCGTCGCGGATGGCTGCGGCTGCTTGCGGGTCGACCTTGCTGCGGTTTTCCTTGAGCCATCCGTACGGCGCCGGGCCGCCGCTGTCCTTGCCTTGCTGGGCCAGGTCCAAATGCTTGCGCTTGATGCGGCGCGAGGCATCGTGCGACGACTTGTTGGCGAAGGCGACCATGATGCGCGACATGGTGCGGCCGTCCGGCGTTCCGAGATTGACGTCGTTCGTGACCGTTGCGAACTCCAGCCGTGGGCGCTCATCGAAGACCTCGATCAGCCGCTCAAGGTCTCGCGGCTGCCGCGCGAGTCGGTCTAGGTCGTACGCCACGATGCCGTCGATGAGGCCGGCGCTCAGGTCGCTCAGCATCAGTTCGAACTGCTCGCGGACGACGTGGCGCTTGTAGGCCGATACGTCGTTGTCCTCGTAGACCTTCACGGCCTGCCAGGAACGGAGATCCGCGAGACGCTCGCAGTCTCGTTGCTGGCGGGCTACGCCCAACGCGTCGCCCTCGTCGTCCCGCGAGATGCGGGTGTAGATCCCCACTCGGCGTGCCACGTCCGGGCCTCCCCAGCCTCAAGAGCGGGGATCAGATTACTACTGTCATCGAGTCAAGTCAGTTTGGAGTGTCGAACCTCCCGTCGTCCGGCGGTCCGGGCAGGTGCTCGACGCGTAGGCGCGGCGCGCGGCCGCGGCGGTTCGCGGTCATGACGTGAGAGGGACCCCCGGCGGTGTGCCGGGGGTCCCTCTTCGTCGGTCCGGTGGGAGCGTGTGCCGCCTCGGCGTCAGAACGTGCCCAGCTTGATGATCGACAGGATGGCGATCAGCTGGATGGAGGACGCGGCGAGGGCCTTCGGCCAGGGGAGGTCGTGGGACTTGCCGACCATCAGGGTCAGCAGGGCGCCCGCGGCGACCCAGGTGATCCAGCCGAGGAGCTTGACGAAGGACGCGTCGCCGCCGAGGAACATGGCGAAGAGCAGCCGCGGGGTGTCCGTGATGGACATGATCAGCATGGAGAGGCCGACCGTGGGCTGCCAGGCACCGTCGCCGCCGAGCTGGCGGGCCAGGGTGTGGGTGACCACGCCCAGGACGAAGGTGCTGAGCACGAGGGCGACAGCGGTCGTCAGGACGATCGGGACGGCGTTGGAGAGCGTCGCGGTGATGGCGTCCTCGCGGGCGCCGTCGAAGCCGAAGACCGCCAGCAGGCCGTAGAGGAACGTCACGATCAGGGCCTGGGCCCACATCGTGTAGTCGCGCATCTGGAGGAAGGTCCGGTTCGGGGCCGTCACTATGCCCTTGAGCAGGTCCTTCCAGTGCAGCCTGGGGCCGACCGGCGGAGCGGCCGCCTGGCCGGCCCGGTAGACGTCCCCCTGGTTGTAGGGGTCCTCGCCGATCGAGAAGGCCTGTGTGTGGCCGGGGCTGTTCGCGGCGTACGGGTCCGGACCCTGCTGCGGGTGACCGTCGCCGAAGTACTCCGGCTCGCCGTGCCCGCCGGCGTGTCCGCCGTTCTGGGGCCAGCCGCCCTGCTGCCCGCCGCGGTAGGGCTGTCCGCCCTGCTGCCCGCCCTGCCGGCCGCCGTACGGCTGCTGTCCCCCGTACTGCGGCTGCGACGGCGCGGGCGGATAGCCGTACGGCTCCTGCCCGCCTCCCTGGGGGGACTGCTGTCCACGTCCCTGGGAGGACTGTCCGTACGACGGTTGTTGTTGCGGTCGCCCTTGCGGGGCACGGTTGTTCCGGCCCCCGCGTCCGATCCTGAATCCAGCCACGTTATCGAACGTACCTGGTCCCGAAGAGTGACGTGCCGGGGCCGGGGCAACCGGCCCGGCATTGGGTCCGAGCTGTGACATCCCCTAAGGGGCACCACCTGCGGTGCCCCTACGGGTGGGTCTGTTCGACGAAATGCCACGTGGAGGGGCCGTCCGGGGACGGCCGGCCCCTCGGCGGCGGTCAGTCGGCGAAGACGGCGCCGAACTGCGGGGTGCCCGACGTCGAGACGCCCGAGGTGCTCGGCGAGACGGTGCGGGAGCCGGTCGTCGTGATCTTGCTGCCGTTGGAGGGCAGGTAGGTGACCGCGCCGTTGCCGGCGTTCTCGTACGAGCCGACGATCAGGTCGGCCCGGCCGTCGCCGGTGACGTCGTCGAGCTTGACGTCGGCGCCGAACAGGTCGCTCTTCTCGTCGTTGCCGGGGACGCCCGCCGTGCTCTGCGCGAACGCCTGGGTGCCGGAGGAGACGTTGATGCCGGCCGCGGAGCCGTACAGGACGGTGACCATGCCGGTGTTGGTGACGCCGTCGATGTCCTCGTCCGGGGCGGAGATGACCAGGTCCTGGAAGCTGTCGCCGTTGACGTCGCCCATGTCCAGGTCCCAGCCGAAGCCGTCGCCCTTCTCCGAGGTGCCCGGGACGGTTCCGCTGTTCTGGGTGACCCCGGTCGTGCCGGCCGGGCCGGACGCCGAGCCGTAGGTGATGTTCACCTTGCCGCCGTTGGCGGAGTCCGGGACGGGGGTGCCGTCGTCCAGGGTGGAGTCCCAGCCGGCGCCGCTGACGATGTCGCCGAAGCCGTCGCCGTTGATGTCGCCGACGCCGGTGACGATGCCGGGCTTGAGGGCCTTGGCGGACGCCACGCTCAGACCGGTCTCCGTGCCGGGCACGTAGTAGTTCGTGTTCCAGCCGTAGTCGGAGTCCGTCTCGAAGCCGTCGACGATCAGGTCGGTCCTGCCGTCGCCGTTCACATCGCCCGCGGTCAGGCTGAGCGGGCCGTAGGGGTTGTCGTTGGTGCCCGACTGGATCGGGGGCTTGATCGTCGTACGGGCGCCGGGGGTGCCGGCCGTGGTGAAGCCGCCCTTGTAGACGTAGATCGTGCTCGCCGAGCTGCCGACGGCGAGGTCGGCCTTGCCGTCGCCGTCGAAGTCGCCGGCGGCCAGGTCCTTGCCCCAGTAGTCGTGCGAGGAGGGGGCCGGGTCCGGGACGTCGACGCCCTTGCCGGTGAGGCCGCTCGCGGAGCCCCACAGGATGGCGAGGCCGCCGCCGTTGGTGTCGGTGCCGACCTTCTCCCAGGGGGAGGCGACGACGAGGTCGTCGTATCCGTCGTTGTTGAAGTCGGCGTACGCCGTCTCACCGCCGAAACCGTCCCCGGCCTCGGCGGTGCCGGGGACACCGGTGGTGTTCTGGCTGATCGTGCTGCGCTTGGCGGACGAGACGCCGGTGGTCGTGCCGTAGAGGGCGACGATCTGGCCGGCGCCCGCGTGGCCGCTGACGTAGGCGCCGTGGGCCGAGAAGGCCACGTCGCCCTTGCCGTCGCCGTTGAAGTCGGCCTGCGGGACCGTGGTGGAGTCCGCGGCGGTCGCGGTCGCGGCCGAGAAGGTCAGAAGGCCGCCCGTCAGAGCGGCGGCCGTGGCCGTCGCGAGGGCGAGACGCAGGTGGTGCGGGTGACGCATGTGCATGCGGGATTCTCCTGCGGCATGCGGGGACGCTGGGCGCACATCCCCTGTCAATAGGGAGCCGATCGTCTGCATTTGCCTGGAGTTGTCCGGCAGTTCACTGACTGATCGGCGAACAGGAGACCGCCGAAGGAGGCCAAGGGTTGTACGTGAGTTCGGTGGTTGATTGTTCGGTTGTCTCCACGGGCAGGGCCCGCGGACGGCGTCTGTGGCCGGGGCGCGGGTGTGCGGGGTGCCTGGACACGGCGACACCCCCGTGCTCCGTGGAGCACGGGGGTGTCGGTCGGACCGATCCGGACCGGGCCGGTCGGCTGTGCCTGAGGGACGGCCGGGCGGGCGGGCCGGACACGCGGTCGGCGGACGGTCGCGCGGGACCGTCCGGGACCGGCTACTTCACCGGTTCCGGTTCCGGCTCGCTCTCCGACTCGGCCGCGCCCGCCGGGGGCTCTTCCTCGACCGGGGTCTTGACGGACTCGAGGAGGAGCTGGGCGACGTCGACGACCTGGACGGACTCCTTGGCCTTGCCCTCGTTCTTCTTGCCGTTGACCGAGTCGGTCAGCATGACGAGGCAGAACGGGCAGGCGGTGGAGACGATGTCGGGGTTCAGCGACAGAGCCTCGTCGACACGCTCGTTGTTGATGCGCTTGCCGATCCGCTCCTCCATCCACATCCGCGCACCGCCGGCGCCGCAGCAGAAGCCGCGCTCCTTGTGGCGGTGCATCTCCTGCTGGCGCAGGCCCGGGACGGCGGACATGATCTCGCGCGGGGGCGTGTAGACCTTGTTGTGGCGGCCCAGGTAGCACGGGTCGTGGTACGTGATCAGACCCTCGACCGGGGTGACCGGCAGCAGCTTGCCCTCGTCGATGAGGTGCTGGAGCAGCTGGGTGTGGTGGATGACCTCGTAGTCACCGCCGAGCTGCGGGTACTCGTTGCCGATCGTGTTGAGGCAGTGCGGGCAGGTGGCGACGATCTTCTTCGCCGTCCGCGGCTTCTTGGTGGACTCGTCCTCGTCGTCCTCGCCGAAGGCCATGTTCAGCGCCGCGACGTTCTCCATGCCGAGCTCCTGGAACAGGGGCTCGTTGCCGAGGCGGCGGGCTGAGTCACCGGTGCACTTCTCGTCGCCGCCCATGATCGCGAACTTGACGCCCGCCATGTGCAGCAGCTCCGCGAAGGCCTTCGTGGTCTTCTTGGCCCGGTCCTCCAGGGCGCCGGCGCAGCCGACCCAGTACAGGTACTCGACCTCGCTGAGGTCCTCGATGTCGCGGCCGACGACGGGGATCTCGAAGTCGACCTCCTTGGTCCATTCGAGGCGCTGCTTCTTGGCAAGACCCCAGGGGTTGCCCTTCTTCTCCAGGTTCTTGAGCATCGTGCCCGCCTCGGACGGGAACGCGCTCTCGATCATCACCTGGTAGCGGCGCATGTCGACGATGTGGTCGATGTGCTCGATGTCGACCGGGCACTGCTCGACGCAGGCGCCGCAGGTGGTGCAGGACCACAGGACGTCCGGGTCGATGACGCCGTTCTCCTCGGCGGTGCCGATGAGGGGGCGCTCGGCCTCGGCGAGGGCGGCCGCGGGGACGTCCTTGAGCTGCTCCTCGGACGCCTTCTCCTCGCCCTCCACGGTCTTGCCGCCGCCGGCCAGCAGGTACGGGGCCTTGGCGTGCGCGTGGTCGCGCAGCGACATGATGAGGAGCTTGGGGGAGAGCGGCTTGCCGGTGTTCCAGGCGGGGCACTGCGACTGGCAGCGGCCGCACTCGGTGCAGGTGGAGAAGTCGAGCAGGCCCTTCCAGGAGAACTGCTCGACCTGGGAGACGCCGAAGACGTCGTCCTCACCGGGGTCGGTGAAGTCGATGGCCTTGCCGCCGCTGGTCATCGGGAGCAGTTCGCCGAGGGCGGTCGCGCCCTTGGCGTCGCGCTTGAACCAGATGTTGGGGAAGGCGAGGAAGCGGTGCCAGGCGACACCCATGTTGGTGTTGAGGCCGACCGTGATCGCCCAGCCCATGGTGACGCCGAGCTTGATCATGGCGGTGAGGTAGACCAGGTTCTGCAGCGTTCCGACGCTCAGACCCTTGAAGGCGGCGACCAGGGGGTACGAGGCCCAGTACGCGGCCTCGTAGTGGTGGACACCGTGGATCGCGCCCTCAAGGCCGCGCAGGGTCATGATCGCGAGGCCGATGACGAGGATCACGGCCTCGACGAAGTAGGCCTGGCCGGTCTTGGAGCCGGCGAAGCGCGACTTGCGGCCCGGCTTCGACGGCCGGTTCAGCTGCCGGACGGCGATCAGCACGAGAATGCCGAGCGTCGTGAACAGGGCGATGAACTCGGTGTAGAGCTCGTACGGAAGCCAGCCGCCGAGGACCGGAAGCGTCCAGTCGGCCTTGAAGAGCTGGCCGTAGGCCGTGACGATCGTCAGGCCCAGGGTCAGGAAGCCGACGGCCACGAACCAGTGCGCGACGCCGATGATCCCCCACCGGTTCATACGGGTGTGGCCGACGAACTCCTTGGCCAGCGTGACGCTGCGGGCCTTCCAGTCGTCGGTGCGGCTGCCGGCGGGTACGGCCTGGCCGAGCTTGATGAACCGGTAGATCTGCGCGACGGCCCGCGCGATCAGCGCGACGCCGACCACGGTCAGGACCAGCGACACAATGATCGCGGCGAGTTGCATTCGGGGGCTCCTCGGGCCTGCGAGGTGTTGCTTCGAGACTGACCTCGAAGGTGATTACTAAGCGGTAACTTATGCAGTCCGTTCGAGACTACCCACTTCCTCCGCCGCACTGTAGTCAGAGGTGCGGTGATCTGCGTCGCTGAGGGAAGCCTGAGTGGCCGCGCGCGAGGCGGGCAGCAGGTCCGTTTCGCCCCGCGCCGACGGGACACGTAAACCCGATCGTGTTATTCACCCAATACTGTGACAATTACCCCTAAATTGGCGACGTGCTGTACGGAATCACGGCCGCCATCGCCGCTCTGCTCCTGACCGCCACGCTCACCGCGCTGCTGCGGTCGTTCTCCCTGCGCCTCGGCCCGGCCGACGGGAGGGGGCTTCCCGCGCGCCGGGCGAAACCGCGGGCCCCCGGAAGAGGGAGGCCCGTTCCGCTCCTCGGCGGGGTCGCCGTGGCCGGCGCGACGGCGCTCGTCGGCTGGGCCGGGGACTGGACCGGCGCCGCCCCGCTCGGGCCCGCGACGGGCCGGCTGCTGGTCGCCGGGATCGGGATCGCCCTGCTCGGCCTGGCCGCCGATCTGCTGCCCGTACCCCCGGTGGTGTGCGGGGCGGGCGTCGCCGTCGCCGCCGCGCTGACCGTCCCCTACGACGCGCTCGGCGTGCCGGCCGGAGTGCTGGCGGTGGTCTGGATCGTCCTCGTCACCCAGGCCTTCCGTTCGCTGGACCACGCCGACGGGGTGATGGGGACGGTCGGTGTCATCACGGCGTTCGCCCTCAGCGGGTGCGCGGCCGCCGAGCTCATGGACGGGCTCGCGGCGCTGCTCAGCGTGCTGGCCGCCGCCCTCACGGGCTTCCTGATGCACGGATGGCCGCCCGCCAGGATCGCGCCGGGGCGGTGCGGGTCGCTGTTCGCCGGCTTCGTCCTGGCCTCGGCGGTCGTGCTGGTGCACGCGGAGCGGCCCGCCGGGACCGGCCTCGGCGCCGCCTTCGCGCTGACGGCCGTGGCCAGCGCGGACGCCGTCCTCGTCCTGGTGTCGCGGCGGCGGGCGGGGCGGCCGCTGCTGCGCCCGGCGCCGGACCATCTGGTGCACCGGCTGCGGCGGGCGGGACTCACCCGTCAGGGGGTCATGGTCGTGACGGGTCTCGCGGCGTTCGCGGCTGCGCTCGTGGGCCTGTGCATCGACCTCGGGTGGCTGGGGGCGGGGGCCGCCTGGTGGGTGGCCGGCGCGGTGGCCGCCGTCGCGGTCGTGGGCGCCGTACGTCCCGGGGCCCGCCCGCGTCGTGCCCATCCGCATGCGATTCCCGCTCCCGGGGGACCCGTCCCGAGGTCGCTGGGGCGTCCGGGGCGTCCCCGTCCGGAGGCACCCGGTGCGGTAAAGGTGCACTGACTCTACGAGAAAACGCCAGGTCAGAGGCTCCATGCGTGTAAGGAACGGATAAGAGTTGAGCCCCCACGACTCAGGTCTGTTGACCGGGAGGCGGACGTCGTGCACACTTGAGTCCGTTCCACTCAAGTCATTGCTGGAGGAATCGAAATGGCACGTGCGGTCGGCATCGACCTGGGCACGACTAACTCCGTCGTCAGCGTTCTCGAAGGCGGCGAGCCCACCGTCATCACCAACGCCGAAGGCGCCAGGACCACGCCGTCCGTCGTCGCCTTCGCGAAGAACGGCGAGGTGCTCGTCGGCGAGGTCGCCAAGCGCCAGGCGGTCACGAACGTGGACCGGACCATCCGTTCGGTGAAGCGTCACATGGGCACCGACTGGAAGATCGAGCTCGACGGCAAGAGCTTCAACCCGCAGCAGATGAGCGCCTTCATCCTGCAGAAGCTGAAGCGCGACGCCGAGGCGTACCTGGGTGAGAAGGTGGCCGACGCGGTCATCACCGTCCCCGCGTACTTCAACGACTCCGAGCGTCAGGCGACGAAGGAAGCCGGTGAGATCGCCGGTCTCAACGTCCTTCGTATCGTCAACGAGCCGACCGCCGCCGCCCTGGCGTACGGCCTCGACAAGGACGACCAGACGATCCTCGTCTTCGACCTCGGTGGCGGCACCTTCGACGTGTCCCTCCTGGAGATCGGCGACGGCGTCGTCGAGGTGAAGGCCACCAACGGTGACAACCACCTCGGTGGTGACGACTGGGACCAGCGCGTCGTCGACTACCTGGTGCAGCAGTTCCGCTCCGGTCACGGTGTGGACCTCGCCAAGGACAAGATGGCGCTCCAGCGTCTGCGCGAGGCCGCCGAGAAGGCCAAGATCGAGCTGTCCTCGTCCACCGAGACCTCGATCAACCTGCCCTACATCACGGCCTCCGCCGAGGGCCCGCTGCACCTGGACGAGAAGCTCACGCGCGCCCAGTTCCAGCAGCTGACGGCCGACCTCCTGGAGCGCTGCAAGACGCCGTTCCACAACGTCATCAAGGACGCCGGCATCCAGCTGTCCGAGATCGACCACGTCGTTCTCGTCGGTGGCTCCACCCGTATGCCCGCCGTCGCCGAGCTCGTCAAGGAGCTGACCGGCGGCAACGAGGCCAACAAGGGCGTGAACCCGGACGAGGTCGTCGCCATCGGCGCGGCCCTCCAGGCCGGTGTCCTCAAGGGTGAGGTCAAGGACGTCCTGCTCCTCGACGTGACCCCGCTGTCCCTCGGTATCGAGACCAAGGGAGGGATCATGACCAAGCTCATCGAGCGCAACACCACGATCCCGACCAAGCGCTCCGAGATCTTCACGACGGCCGAGGACAACCAGCCGTCCGTCCAGATCCAGGTCTACCAGGGCGAGCGCGAGATCGCGGCGTACAACAAGAAGCTCGGCATGTTCGAGCTGACCGGTCTGCCGCCCGCCCCGCGCGGTGTCCCGCAGATCGAGGTCGCCTTCGACATCGACGCCAACGGCATCATGCACGTGACCGCGAAGGACCTCGGCACGGGCAAGGAGCAGAAGATGACCGTCACCGGCGGCTCCTCGCTGCCGAAGGACGAGGTCGACCGCATGCGCCAGGAGGCCGAGAAGTACGCGGAGGAGGACCACGCCCGCCGCGAGGCCGCCGAGACCCGCAACCAGGGCGAGCAGCTCGTCTACCAGACCGAGAAGTTCCTCAAGGACAACGAGGACAAGGTCCCCGGTGAGATCAAGACCGAGGTCGAGGCCTCCGTCGAGGAGCTGAAGGCCGCGCTCAAGGGCGAGGACATCGCCGAGATCCGCACCGCCACCGAGAAGGTCGCCGCGGTCTCGCAGAAGCTCGGCCAGGCCATGTACGCCGACGCCCAGGCCTCCCAGGCCACGGGCGGCGACGCCCACGGCGCCGAGGCCCCGAAGGCCGACGACGACGTCGTCGACGCCGAGATCGTCGACGAGGACCGCCGGGACGGTGCCGCGTGACGGAGGAGACCCCGGGCTTCGAAGAGCAGCCCGACGTCCCTTCCGGCGCCACCTCTGACGACGCCGAGCCGCAGTCCGCCACCCCCTCTGCGGAGGGGGCGGCGGCCCCGGACGGGGACGCAGCAGCACAGTTGACCGGCCTGACGGCCCAGCTGGACCAGGCCCGCATGGCGCTCACCGAGCGCACCGCGGACCTCCAGCGGCTCCAGGCCGAGTTCCAGAACTACCGCCGCCGCGTCGAGCGCGACCGGATCGCGGTCAGGGAGGTCGCCGTGGCGAGCCTCCTGACCGAACTCCTGCCCGTGCTCGACGACATCGGCCGCGCGCGGGACCACGGGGAACTCGTCGGCGGATTCAAGTCCGTCGCCGAATCCCTGGAGACCGTCGCGGCGAAGATGGGACTCCAGCAGTTCGGCAAGGAGGGCGAGCCCTTCGACCCGACGATCCACGAGGCCCTGATGCACTCGTACGCGCCGGACGTCACGGAGACGACGTGCGTGGCGATTCTGCAGCCGGGGTATCGCTTCGGCGAACGCACCATCCGCCCCGCGCGGGTGGCCGTCGCCGAGCCGCAGCCCGGGGCGCAGCCGGTCAAGGCCGAGGATCAGGCCGAGGCGGCGGAGGACAAGGAGAGCGGTGGCCCGGACGAGGGCTGAGCTTGAACGGACGAGGAAGGAGGGACGTCGGGGATGAGCACCAAGGACTTCATCGAGAAGGACTTCTACAAGGTCCTCGGCGTCCCCAAGGACGCCACCGAGGCCGAGATCAAGAAGGCGTACCGGAAGCTCGCCCGCGAGTTCCACCCGGACGCCAACAAGGGCAACGCCAAGGCCGAGGAGCGCTTCAAGGAGATCTCCGAGGCGAACGACGTGCTCGGCGATCCCAAGAAGCGCAAGGAGTACGACGAGGCGCGTGCCCTCTTCGGCAGCGGTGGCTTCCGGCCGGGTCCCGGCGCGGGCGGCGGCAACTTCAACTTCGACCTGGGTGACCTCTTCGGAGGCGGTGCCCAGGGCCAGGGAGCGGGAGGAGCCGGCGGCTTCGGCGGCGGCATAGGCGACGTCTTCGGGGGCCTGTTCAACCGGGGCGGGCCCACCACGGGCACGCGTACGCAGCCCAGGCGCGGCCAGGACATCGACACCGAGGTCACGCTCTCCTTCACGGAGGCGGTGGACGGCGCGACCGTTCCGCTGCGCATGACCTCGCAGGCGCCCTGCAAGGCCTGTTCGGGAACCGGCGACAAGAACGGCACACCGCGCGTGTGCCCGACCTGTGTCGGCACCGGCCAGGTGGCGCGGGGCTCGGGCGGCGGGTTCTCGCTCACGGACCCCTGCCCGGACTGCAAGGGCCGCGGTCTGATCGCGGAGCACCCCTGCATGGAGTGCGCGGGCAGCGGGCGGGCCAAGTCGTCCCGCACGATGCAGGTCCGCATCCCCGCGGGGGTCAGCGACAACCAGCGGATCCGGCTGCGGGGCAAGGGCGCGCCGGGCGAGCGGGGCGGCCCGGCCGGTGACCTGTACGTCACCGTCCATGTGGACGCCCACCCGGTCTTCGGCCGCAAGGACGACAACCTGACCGTCACCGTGCCCGTCACCTTCGCGGAGGCGGCACTGGGCGGCGAGGTGAAGGTGCCGACGCTGGGCGGCCCCCCGGTGACCCTGAAGCTGCCGCCGGGCACGCCCAACGGACGGACCATGCGCGCCCGGGGCAGGGGCGCGGTCCGCAAGGACGGCACACGGGGCGACCTCCTGGTGACCGTCGAGGTGGCGGTTCCCCAGGACCTGTCCGGCAAGGCTCGTGACGCGCTGGAGGCGTATCGCGAGGCGACCGCGGGTGAGGATCCGCGGGCGGAGCTGTTCCAGGCCGCGAAGGGAGCATGACGGAGCCATGGACACGACCGGTCGTCGACGCAACCCCTATGAACTGACCGAGGAGACCCCGGTCTACGTCATCTCGGTGGCGGCCCAGCTCTCCGGGCTGCACCCGCAGACGCTGCGTCAGTACGACCGGCTCGGTCTGGTCTCTCCCGACCGCACGGCCGGCCGGGGCCGCCGTTACTCGGCCCGTGACATCGAGCTGCTGCGCACCGTCCAGCAGTTGTCGCAGGACGAGGGCATCAACCTCGCCGGCATCAAGCGCATCATCGAGCTGGAGAACCAGGTGGCCGCGCTCCAGTCCCGTGTCGCGGAGCTGGAGTCGGCCCTCGACGGCGCCGCGGCCGCCATGCAGCAGCGCGAGGCCGCCGTGCACGCCTCCTACCGGCGTGACCTGGTCCCGTACCAGGAGGTCCAGCACACCAGCGCGCTGGTGGTGTGGCGCCCCAAGCGGGCGACGGACTAGAACCCGGCGTCCCGAGCGGGCGACCGGCCAGAGCTCGGTCGCCCGGGGCGGTACCCGGACGAACGCGAAGAGGCCCGGAGGTCATCGACCTCCGGGCCTCTTCGCGTGCGCCTTCCGGCCGGAAGGCGCGGGGCTGACCGCTTTTGACCGAGTGGCTGAAATGTTCTTCCCGAGGGCTGTTTCGCGTATGTCGTCCGCATAAGCCCGATGGCGGGGGTTCAGGTTGTCCTTCTCGTTGTACGCGGGCGGACGGCGATAAGACGTGTTCGCGTGGAAATGGCGTCAATGGACGGGCGGTGTGCGCTTGGTCACTCCGGAGGCGCCCGCGCCGGCCGCGCCGGGCGGCCCGTTCGCGGGGGCGGGCGCGGGGGCCGAGGTGGGGGCACCTCGCGCGGGAGTGCCTCTGTCCATGTGTTCCTTCGGGTCTGATCGATCGTCAACGGCGGTTAAAAACCGTCGGCGATCACGACTCCTGTGAACGGATGTCGGATGTTTGTGTGAATGACAGAAGGTGAAGCTGAGGGGATCGGTCGGTGGATGGGCGTAGTCTTTTCCCGTCGCGTTCACTTGTGGAACACGAAACGCCGTTGCCATCTCGTTAAGTGGTTACTCCTTGACGCTGAGGTGATCGCCGCGTTGGCTTTCAGCCACCTGGGTCGCAATGCTGCAACCTCGCCCGGAAGGCACCTGATGTGAAGACTCGTAACACCGGCCTCCGCCGTACCGTCATAGCCGTGGCCTCGTCCGCCACGGCCCTCACCCTCGCCGGATGCGGCGTGGTCGACTTCGGTGGGAGTGGTACCACGGCCAGCGCCACCAAGGGCGACGACATCACGGTCGGCCTGCTCCTTCCGGAGAAGGGGAACACCCGTTACGAGAAGTTCGACTACCCGATCATCCGGGAGCAGGTCCAGAAGCTCACCGAGAAGAAGGGTGACGTCCTCTACCTGAACGCGGAGCAGGACGCCGCCAAGCAGCTCCGCCAGATGCAGCAGATGATCGACGACAAGGTCGACGTCATCCTCGTGGACGCGGTGGACTCGGTGACGATCGCGAAGGGCGTGCGCAAGGCCAAGGAGGCCGGGATCCCGGTCATCGCCTACGACCGCCTGGCGCAGGGTCCGATCGACGCGTACATCTCCTTCGACAACGAGCTGGTCGGCGAGACCCAGGGCAAGGCCCTGGTGGCCGCGCTGGGCTCCAACACCGCGTCGAAGAAGATCATCATGATGAACGGCTCGGTGACCGACCCGAACGCCGCGCAGTTCAAGAAGGGCGCCGAGTCCGAGCTCAAGGACAAGGTGATCGTCGCCAGCGAGTACGACACCAAGGACTGGGACCCGGCCAACGCCAAGGTCAACATGGAGAAGTCCATCCAGGCCGTCGGGCTGAGCAACATCGCCGGTGTCTACGCCGCCAACGACGGCATCGCGGGCGCGGTCATCGACGTCTTCAAGTCCGCGGGTGTCAGCAAGGTGCCGCCGGTCACCGGCCAGGACTCCGAGCTCATCGCCGTGCAGCGGATCATCAAGGGCGACCAGTACATGAGCGTGTACAAGTCGTACCCGCAGGAGGCCAACGCCGCCGCCGAGATGGCCGTCGCCCGCGTCCAGGGACGGACGATCGAGTTCGACGCGCTCACCCGCGACAAGGTCAGCAGCCCCACCAACAAGGACGTCCCGTCCCAGCTCGTGCCCGTGGTGGCCCTCACCAAGGAGAACATCGAGAACACGGTCGTCCAGGACGGCATCTACGCCGTCGACAAGATCTGCACGACGCCCTACAAGTCGCTCTGCAGCTCGCTCGGCATCAAGTAGGACGCCTCCGCCCGGCCGTCTCCGTACCGGGACGGCCGGCGGACGCTTTCGGCCCCGCTCGTGGGTGCGCGCCAACGGCGCCCACCCACGGCCGGGGCCGTTCTCGTGCCACCCCGGCCCGGAAAGCCTCCCAGGAGCGCGCTGTACGGCCTCACGCCGCTCCCGGAGCCCCGCACGCCCACCCCGGCGCGCCCCGGCCCTCACGGCGCCCTCCGGGGCCGCACGCCCCCTCGGTGTGATCGCCGCGCGCTCGCCGCGGGTGCCGTCCGCGCGGTCCGCGGGGCCGGTGGACTTTCCGCCACGGCGCCCGGTCCGCCACGGCGCCCGGTCCGGCGCGGCCCCGGTCCCCGGGGTGGAGTGCCCTCGGCGGCTGCGGCCGGCCGGGCGCGCTCGCCGCAAGTCCCTCGGGAGGAAACGGAGTTGGGCCTTGTGGCGGAGTGTCCGCGGAGTGTGTTCAGGGAGCGTGTCCGGGGTTCGGGCGGCCATCTTGCAGCTTGTTGCAAGGGGCGCGGCGGAGGTCGGGATGTATGCGGACGAGCAGGGGCGAACGGACGTCTCCCGGCCGCACAGCCTTGTTGCGATGCCGGACGCGTCCGCGCATAGTTGCGCTGCGGAGGACGCCCTGACGCGGGGCTCACGCCAGGGGTTGGAGCTGGAGCCAGGGGTGGGAGATGGCCGGGCACGGGACGGACAGGCATCCGCACGGCGCTGACCGGCTGTGCGATGCGGGCGACCGGGTGTACTCCCGGGCCGTGCGCCGGGGCCGGGTGCCCCGCGGGGACGCCGAGGCGGTGCCCTGCCTGCTGGAACTGGCGCTGCTGCACCCCGATCCGGACGACATGGACTGGCTGGTGCCGACCTCGCCCCAGGAGGTCATGACCCGGCTCCTGCGGGGCGTGTACGAGGAAGTCAGCGCGAGCCAGGCGCGGGTGGGCGACGCGGTGTCGGCCTTCGAGTGGTACGCGGGCCTGGGCGGCCGGGTGCGGGCGCCGGCCGAGGGCGTGGCGATCCGGGTCCTGGACGGGCTGCCGCGGATCCACGCCGCCATGGACAAGGCGACCGAGGAGTGCACCCGTGAGGTGCTGACGGTGCAGCCGGGCGGCATCCGGCGCGAGGACGAACTCGTCGAGGGCCTGCACCGGGCGATGGAGATGCGCCGGCGCGGGGTACGGATGCGCGACCTGTACACCCACGTGGCCCGGCACGGCCAGGGCCTGCTGAACTACATGGAGTTGATGGGCGACGCCGCCGAGGCCCGCACCCTCGACGAGGTCGTGGAGCGGCTCATCCTCTTCGACCGCACGGTCGCCTTCATCCCCGCCAACTCGGACCGCACGATCGCGCTGGAGCTGCGCCACCCCGCGCTGGTGGACTACCTGGTGACGGTCTTCGAACGGCTGTGGCGGCTCGCGATCCCGCTGACCTCACCCATGCCCTCGACGGGCATCGAGGGCATCACCCACCGGGAGCGGTCCATCGCCGCGCTGCTGGCCGAGGGGCATCAGGACGCGGTCGTCGCGGAGCGGCTGGGCATCAGCGTGCGGACCTGCCGGGCGCACATCGCCCGGCTCTCGGAGACGCTGGGCGCGGCGAGCCGGACGCAGTTGGGCGTGCGGATCGCCCAGGCGGGTCTCGACGGGCCGCAGCGTTCCCCCGGTTTCGAGCCGGTCACCGTCGCGGAGGCCGTGTCGGGAGCGCCCGCCGTCCCCGACCGCGGATCCCCGGCGGGGCGCTGAGGACGGCGGTCCGGGCGAGGCCTCCGGAGCCCGGCCGGGCGCCCCGGGCGATCTGGCGTCAGTCCGGGTCACTCCCCTCCCTCGGGCTGGTCCAGAAGTCCCGACTGCGCTATCAGGAAGCCGAGCTGGGCCCGGCTCCCGCTGCCGAGGGCGGAGGCCAGCTTGGCGATGTGCGCGCGGCAGGTACGGACGTTCATGCCCAGGCGGCGGGCGATGGCCTCGTCCACGTGCCCCTCGATGAGCAGTTTGGCGATGGAGCGCTGGACGCCGGTGATGCCGTTGGGCCCGACGTCGTTCGGGACGTCCTCGGTGAGCGGGACCGCCCGCTGCCAGAGCTGCTCGAAGACCTTGCTCAGGTACAGCACGAGTCCGGGGTGGCGGAGTTCGAGGGCGACCCGCCGGTCGTCGCTGGCCGGGATGAACGCGACGGTCCGGTCGAAGACGATCAGCCGCTCGATGAGTTCCTCGAGCGTACGGACCTGGATCCGGCCGCCGGATATGCGCTCCACGTAGGCGAGCGTGCCCTGGCTGTGCCGGGCGGTGTGCTGGTACAGCGTGCGGATGCGCACGCCCCGGTCGGTGAGCGGCCTGTCGCGCTCCAGGGCCTGCATCAGGGCGTCGGCGGGCCGGCCGCCGCCCGGCTGGATCGTCAGCATCTCCGTCTGGCACTCGGCGGTGGCCGAATTGAGCGCCGCGTTGATCCGGTCGAATCCCTCCAGGACGGTGATCGCGTGGATACTCGCGGTGCTCTGCGTGCTGATCGCGATGAACGGATCGAAGGAGTCCGTCAGTTCGATCGCGAGCCGCCGGCGTTCCTGGATCTCCCGTTCCAGGGGCTGCAGGCGCTGGGCGAGCGCGACCGACGGCGGGACGGGACGCAGCCACTTCTCGTCGTCGGGGTCGGGATGAAGCAGCGCGAACTCCAAGAGGCAAGGGGCCGTTTCCACTTCGACCCGGGTGATGCGGCCGGAGTGCAACGCACTGGCGTAAAGGCGTGTTCCTTCGTCACACAACGTGGTGACAGCGTGGGGATGTGTCGGTTGTGAGTAGTTTGTGGGCAAATCTCCACCCCCCAGGGTCCTGAACGTGCAGGAACATGATGCATCGCTGCTGTGGCATTGACGTGCCTGAATGAGCCATCGTCTTGTGACGACGGGGGAGAAGATTCCATCAAGTGAGGACGAAGCCGACTATGCGAGCGAGATTGCTTGGTTCAGTGCTTGCCGCAGTCTTCTCTGTCGCTGTGGCGTCCGGCTCCCTGGGAGCCTCGGGTCTTGATGCCGGGGGTGCCCGGACCTGGGCCGGCCCGGACAGTGGTTGGACCAGCGTGAAGGCGACCCTGGCGGACAGCGGCTGGACCGCCGCCGAGGCGGTACCCGGAGACAGCGGCTGGACCGACATCGAGGCCGCGGCGCTCCCGGGAGACAGCGGCTGGACCAGCGTGAAGGCGAACCCGGCGGACAGTGGCTGGAACGGTGCCGAGGCCTCGGTGCTGTCGGACAGCGGCTGGACGGTCATCTCCGCGAGCGCAGAAGCATGAGCATTCCTCCCGACGACCGTTCCTTCCGCCGAGAGATGGCCACCGCCTACCGGTCCGGCTGGCACTTCATCGACCTGGTCACGGCCATCCCGTACAGCGGTGACTCGCTGATGGTGACCGTCTTCGGAGAGCCCGTCGTCGTCACCCGCGACGACGACGAGGACGTAAGGGCCTACCGGTGTCTGCGGCGGCCTCGGGGGGCGCCGCAGCCCGTCCGGTGCGCCATCCGGTATGGAATGATCTTCGTGAACCTCGACCAGCGCGACCACCAGCTCACCGGCCCGGACGTCCCGGACGTCGAGACCATCGCAGCCACCCCCCGCAGTGCCTGACGCGATTCCCCCGTCGTAGTAGATCGCGCAGGTACTTCCCCCCGCAGCGGGGGGGGGGGGGGGGGGGCCCCGCCCCGGGGGGGGGGGGGGGGGGGGGGGGGGGGGGGGTGGGGGGGGGCGGGGGGGGGGGGGGGGGGGGGGGGCGGGGGGGGGGGGGCGCGGGGGCGCAACCCCCC
>NZ_JBIBSY010000005.1:466291-587743 GCF_043078065.1 Streptomyces sp. NPDC015532
CCGGGGGGCCTGCCGGCTCGCCCGGGTGTTTGTTTGGCGGCGCTGTTCCCCCCCCCGCCCGCGGCTCCGGGGAACCACCCCCGGGTCCCCCCCGCTGCAGTTTCCGGGGAAATCTCCGGGTTTCGGCCCGTCCTCGCCGGGGCCGGCAGTGGCCGCGGGATGTCCGCCGGTGGTCTCATCCGCGGCCCATCGCCGCCGTGAGCTCGATCTCGATCGCCACCCGGGACGGGTTCGGCGACGGCATGCGCTCGTAGCGCTCCGCGTAGCGCCGCACCGCCTCCGCGACGCGCTCCGGGTCCGTGGAGACCCGGGCCCGCCCCTCCAGCGTCGCCCAGCGCCCGCCGTCCACCTGGCAGACCGCGACGCGGGCTCCGTCCGGCCCGGCCGCCAGCACGTGGGCCACCTTCCGGCTGGACTTGTTCGTGATGACCCGAGCGAGACCGGCCTCGGGGTCGTATGTAACGCCGACGGGGACCACGTGCGGGCTGCCGTCGGGCCTCAGGGTGGTGAGCGTGCACAGATGGCGCTCGCGCCAGAAGCTCAGATAGGCGGTGCCGGGCTGCCGCGGGTCCACCGGATAGGAAGCCATGAGGCTTGAATCTACGCCTGATGGGCGTCCCTTTTCCCGTCCTTCCAGCCTTGAGTGGAATAGACTCAACTTTGTGTACGCTGGATGAGTCAGGGAACCGCCAGGACGCCAGGAGGAGGAGAACGCGAACGTGGACGCCGAGCTGACCAACAGGAGCCGGGACGCGATCAACGCGGCCAGTAACCGGGCCGTGCGGGAGGGGCACCCGGACCTCACCCCCGCCCACCTGCTGCTCGCTCTGCTCGAGGGGCAGGACAACGAGAACATCATCGATCTGCTGGCGGCCGTGGACGCCGATCAGGCCTCGGTCCGCTCCGGCGCCGAGCGCGTGCTCACGGCACTGCCCAGCGTGACCGGCTCCACCGTCGCGCCCCCGCAGCCGAACCGCGAGGCGCTCGCGGTCATCGCGGACGCCGTCGAGCGCGCCAAGGAGCTGGGCGACGAGTTCATCTCCACCGAGCACCTGCTCATCGGTATCGCCGCGAAGGGCGGAGTGGTCGCCGACGTACTCTCCCAGCAGGGCGCCACTGCGAAGAAGCTGCTGGACGCGTTCCAGAAGACACGGGGAGGGCGCCGGGTGACGACCGCGGATCCCGAGGGCCAGTACAAGGCGCTCGAAAAGTTCGGCACGGACTTCACCGCCGCGGCGCGTGAGGGCAGGCTCGACCCCGTCATCGGCCGGGACCACGAGATCCGCCGGGTGGTGCAGGTCCTGTCCCGCCGCACGAAGAACAACCCCGTCCTCATCGGCGAGCCCGGCGTCGGCAAGACCGCCGTCGTCGAGGGCCTCGCCCAGCGGATCGTGAAGGGCGACGTCCCCGAGTCCCTGAAGAACAAGCGGCTCGTCTCGCTCGACCTGGGCGCGATGGTGGCCGGCGCGAAGTACCGGGGCGAGTTCGAGGAGCGCCTGAAGACCGTGCTCGCGGAGATCAAGGACTCCGACGGGCAGATCATCACCTTCATCGACGAGCTGCACACCGTCGTGGGCGCCGGCGCGGGCGGCGACTCCGCGATGGACGCCGGCAACATGCTCAAGCCCATGCTCGCCCGCGGTGAGCTGCGCATGGTCGGCGCCACCACCCTGGACGAGTACCGCGAGCGGATCGAGAAGGACCCGGCGCTGGAGCGGCGCTTCCAGCAGGTGCTGGTCGCCGAGCCGACGGTCGAGGACACCATCGCCATCCTGCGCGGACTCAAGGGACGCTACGAGGCCCACCACAAGGTCCAGATCGCCGACAGCGCGCTGGTCGCCGCGGCCACCCTGTCCGACCGCTACATCACCTCCCGCTTCCTTCCCGACAAGGCCATCGACCTCGTGGACGAGGCGGCCTCACGGCTGCGCATGGAGATCGACTCCTCCCCGGTCGAGATCGACGAGCTCCAGCGGGTCGTCGACCGGCTGAAGATGGAGGAGCTCGCGATCGGCAAGGAGACGGACGCCGCCAGCAGGGAGCGCCTGGACCGGCTGCGCCGTGACCTCGCCGACAAGGAGGAGGAGCTGCGCGGGCTCAACGCCCGCTGGGAGAAGGAGAAGCAGTCCCTCAACCGGGTCGGTGAGCTGAAGGAGAAGCTCGACGAGCTGCGCGGCCAGGCCGAACGCGCGCAGCGCGACGGCGACTTCGACACCGCCTCCAAGCTGCTCTACGGCGAGATCCCCACCCTGGAAAGGGACTTGGAGGAAGCCTCGCAGGCCGAGGAGGAGGTCGCCAAGGACACCATGGTCAAGGACGAGGTCGGACCGGACGACATCGCGGACGTCGTCGGCGCCTGGACCGGCATCCCCGCCGGCCGCCTCCTGGAGGGCGAGACGCAGAAGCTGCTGCGCATGGAGGCGGAGCTGGGCCGCCGTCTGATCGGCCAGACCGAGGCCGTGGGAGCGGTGTCCGACGCCGTGCGCCGCACCCGCGCCGGGATCGCCGACCCGGACCGGCCCACCGGTTCCTTCCTCTTCCTCGGCCCGACCGGTGTCGGCAAGACCGAACTCGCCAAGGCCCTCGCCGACTTCCTCTTCGACGACGAGCGGGCGATGATCCGCATCGACATGTCGGAGTACGGCGAGAAGCACAGCGTGGCCCGGCTGGTCGGCGCGCCGCCCGGGTACATCGGCTACGAGGAGGGCGGCCAGCTCACCGAGGCCGTGCGCCGCCGCCCGTACAGCGTGATCCTGCTCGACGAGGTGGAGAAGGCGCACCCCGAGGTCTTCGACATCCTGCTCCAGGTGCTGGACGACGGCCGGCTGACGGACGGGCAGGGGCGGACGGTCGACTTCCGCAACACCATCCTGATCCTCACCTCGAACCTGGGCAGCCAGTTCCTCGGCGGGCAGAGCCTCGCCGATCCGCTGTCCTCCGAGGAGGACAGGAAGCGGCAGGTTCTGGACGTGGTCCGCGCCTCCTTCAAGCCGGAGTTCCTGAACCGGCTGGACGACCTCGTGGTCTTCTCCGCGCTCGACCAGCGGGAGCTGGAGCGCATCGCCCGGCTCCAGATCGACCGCCTGGCCAAGCGGCTCGCGGAGCGCCGGCTCACCCTGGAGGTCACCGACGCGGCGCTGGCCTGGCTCGCCGAGGAGGGCAACGACCCCGCGTACGGAGCGCGCCCGCTGCGGCGCCTCGTCCAGACCGCCATCGGGGACCGGCTGGCCAAGGAGATCCTGGCGGGTGAGGTCACGGACGGTGACACGGTCCGTGTGGACGCTTTCGGCGACGGCCTGATCGTGGGACCGGCCACGGGCAAGACGCTGTAGCCGGCTCCCGAACCCGGCGGGGGAGGGCCCGCGGCGCACTCGCCGCTGGCCCTCCCCCTTTGCCGGTCCGAGGTCCGTACGTGACCGGATCTTGTCAGCCCCCGGCGGACAGGGCACGCCAGAGGTTGCCACTCCCCGCCCCGCATGAGAGAGGATGGCAGCATCCGTACGAAGGGAAATACACGGTGAGCATCGACCCGTCCTCGATTCCGAATTTCGGGGGCCAGCCCGAGCCGCAGCCCGGCGGCCCCGCCGGCCCCGTGGTCCCGGATCAGGACCTCGTGAAGCAGCTCCTGGAGCAGATGGAGCTGAAGTACGTCGTCGACGACGAGGGTGACCTCGCGGCGCCGTGGGAGGAGTTCCGTACGTACTTCATGTTCCGCGGCGAGGGTGACCAGCAGGTCTTCTCGGTGCGGACGTTCTACGACCGGCCGCACCAGCTCGAGGAGAAGCCCGCTCTCCTGGAGTCGATCGACGACTGGAACCGTCGCACGCTGTGGCCGAAGGTGTACAGCCACACCCACGACGACGGCACCGTCCGCCTGATCGGCGAGGCGCAGATGCTGATCGGCACCGGCGTCAGCCTGGAGCACTTCGTGTCCTCCACGGTCAGCTGGGTGCGCGCCGCCATCGAGTTCGACAAGTGGCTCGTCGAGCAGCTCGGCCTGGAGCAGGAGATCAACGAGGCGGAGAAGCCCGGGGACGACGGCGAAGCCGAAGACGAGTAGGTCCGTCCTCGCGGCGGCGCTCCTCCCGCGCGCACCGGCCCCTGGGACAGGTCCCCTCCGGGACAGGTCCTAGAGCGGGGTGTGCGCGATGACGACCAGATACGCGCCGTAGGCGAACGAGAGCCCGGCCAGGGCACCGACCACCAGGGTCGCGTGCCAGGGGCGGGCTCTCGCCGTTCGCACCACGGCGCGGGCCAGTGGCAGCAGCAGCGGGAACGCCGGGATCAGGAACCGCGGCTTCGACTCGAAGAACCCCGAGCCGCCGACCGCGATGAGCAGCAGGATGCCGCTGTAGGCGAGCAGGGGCAGGGGCGCCCGGTCCGCGATCAGCAGGGTGTACAGGAGCATGGCCGCGGCGACGATCACCATCGTCATGGGGAACACGAACCGGTCCCCGTGGAGCAGCAGGTGCTTGGCGAAACGGAGCGATCCCTCGCCGAGGTCGAAGCGTGAGCCCCACAGCCGCTGCACCTGGAAGTAGCCGCCGAGCCAGTCGCCCTCGCGGTGTCCCACCCACAGCACATAGCCGGTCCAGCCGGCCGGCGCGAGCGCGGCGCCCGTCCACACCCTGTGGGAAACTTTTCCGCGGCTCCGCCAGATCTCGTGTGCCGCCGCCACGAGGACCGCCGCGGCCACCGCGAAGCCGTTCGGCCTGGCCAGCCCCGCGAGCGCGGCCAGCGAGCCGGCCCACAGCCAGCGCCCGTCGAGCACCGCGTACAGCGACCAGGCGGCGAACGCGGTCAGTACGGGCTCGGTGTACGCCATCGACAGCACCACCGAGTGCGGCAGCAGACCCCACAGCACCACCAGCGCCGTACCGACCGCCGGGCCGTGCAGCCGGGCTCCGACCGCGTACACCCCGCATGCGGCGGCGGCCGCCGCCGTCCAGGAGACCAGCAGCCCCGCCGAGCCCCCGGTCAGCGGTGTCAGAGCGGTGACGGCCCGTACGAGGGCGGGGTAGAGCGGGAAGAACGCGAGGTCGCTGTGCACGACCGTGGGACGGAAGTGGAGCGTCCTGCCGTATCCGTGCGCGGCGATCCCCAGGTACCAGGCCGAGTCCCAGGACCGTGCGAGCAGGGCGACCGGGTGTCTTCCGGTGGCCCAGGCCGTCCCGGCGACCACGAGGAGGCCGGCCAGGCGCGCGGCGGCGAACAGCCCGAGCGCCGTGATCGCGGCGGTCGGCAGGCTGCGTACGGCGCGGGACGGGCGGACGGCACGGTCGCCGGGCTCCGGGAGAGCGGGGCGAGCGAGGGTACTCGGGTGGGTCACACCCCGAACATTGCGTTCCCCACGGGGCGGTCGCGAGCGTTGCTCGTCCGTGCGGGTTCCGTCGCGCGGTCTCCGGCGCGCCGCCCGCACCCGGGGTCCGGCCGGTGCTAGTGCCGTGTCGGTCGAGGTCTGTCCTTCGAGGAGCGGCGTCCGGTGCGGCGAGAGGGCGTGCCGGGCGTCGCGACGGGGCGAACCTGGGCCGCCCTCCGTCAGGACGAGAGGCGACGCAGCCGTCCCGCGGCCTCGTGGAGCACCTCGTCCCGCTTGCAGAACGCGAACCGTACGAAGGGCGCGCCCGCCTCGCGGTGGTCGTAGAAGACGGCGTTCGGGATGGCCACGACACCGGCGCGTTCGGGCAGGGCACGGCAGAAGGCGAACCCGTCGCTCTCGCCGAGCGGCCGGATGTCGGTGGTGATGAAGTACGTCCCCCGCGGCCGGTAGACGGCGAAGCCCGCGTCGGCGAGGCCCGCCGCCAGCACGTCGCGCTTGCGCAGCATGTCCGCGCGGAAACCCTCGAAGTACGCGTCCGGCAGCGCGAGCGCCTCGGCGACGGCGTACTGGAAGGGCCCCGACGCCACGTACGTCAGGAACTGCTTCGCCGACCGTACGGCGCCGACCAGGGCCGGCGGCGCGGTCACCCAGCCCACCTTCCAGCCGGTGAACGAGAAGGTCTTGCCCGCGCTGCCGATGGTGACCGTCCGCTCGCGCATGCCCGGCAGAGTGGCCAGCGGTACGTGCTCGGCGTCGTCGAAGACGAGGTGTTCGTAGACCTCGTCCGTCACCACGAGCAGGTCCCGCTCGACGGCGATCCGCGCGATCTCCGTCAGCTCGGCGCGCGTGAGGACGGTGCCGGTCGGGTTGTGCGGGGTGTTGATCAGCAGCAGCCGGGTCCGCTCGGTGACCGCGTCGCGCAGCTCGTCGAGATCGAGCCGGAAACGCCGGTGGCCGTCTCCGTCGGCCTCGTCGGGCCGCAGTGTCACGGGCACGCGCGTCCCGCCCGCCATGGCGATCGAGGCCGCGTACGAGTCGTAGTACGGCTCCAGGGCGATCACCTCGTCGCCGGGCTCCAGGAGCGCGAGCAGCGCGGCGGCGATGGCCTCGGTCGCGCCCGCCGTCACCAGGACCTCGGTGTCGGGGTCGTACGACAGGCCGTAGTGACGTTTCTGGTGCGCGGCGATCGCGGTGCGCAGCTCGGGGACGCCCGGACCCGGCGGGTACTGGTTGCCGCGGCCGTCCCGCAGCGCGCGGACGGCCGCCTCCCGGATCTCCTCGGGACCGTCCGTGTCCGGGAAGCCCTGTCCGAGGTTGATCGAGCCGGTGCTCATCGCCAGGGCGGACATCTCGGCGAAGATCGTCGTCCCGAACTCGGCGAGCCGGCGGTTCAGAAAGGGGCGCGCGCTGGAGGTCATGCCGGCCATCCTGCGCCCAAGGTCCGGAGTTCCTCAACTCACCTCCGCCGACGCGCACCCGCGCGAACGCGGTGTGCGCCGCCCGTGAGCAGGGGCGGCGCCGAGGTCCACGGCCGTCGTCAGCCGACGCGGTTGCCGGGCCATTCTCCTTACATGCTCTGGAGTTCCTCAACTCTGCTTTGCGCCGTGAGGCGTGGGGGCATCCCCCTGTCACGCAAGGCCGGAACCGAGAAGCACGGCCCACGGGGGGCTGTTTCGGGGGAACGAAAGGTGGGTGACGCCATGTTCATCGGCATCATCCTGGCGGTCGTCCTGCTCGTTGTGATCATGGGGACCGTCGGCGGGAGCAGGAGGCGGGGGCGCTCTTCCAGGGGCGCGGCCGGGTTCAGGACGGGACGGCGCTCCTCGCGGGGCTCCGGCGGCAGCGGCAGCGACAGCAGCTGGTGGGCCGGCGGCGCGGGCGGTGCCGCGTCCTCCTGTTCGTCCGGCGGTTCCTCGGGCGGCCACGGGGGGCACTCCTGCGGGGGTAACTCGTCGTGCGGAGGCTCGTCGTGCGGAGGCGGGTCCTCGTGCGGCGGTGGCGGCGGATGCGGCGGGGGCGGCTGACAGGGGGCGGCCGGGCTCGCGGCGGGACCGCAACCGACCACGAAGGTGCCCGCCGGCCGGTGTCGGCCGGCGGGCACCTTCGCGCGCCGGGCGCACGTCGGTGTTGAACAGTTGAGCTGTGGAGCCCTCGGGGGGATGGAAACCCCACGAAGTTGGGTAAAAACGCTGTGGCGGCAGCACAGTTCATGATTCCCTCTAAACCACCAAAGCGGCCCTGGTGCATCACCAAGCAGCCCTGGGCCGACAGGCCTCGGAAGTTCATCGGATGGTCCTATCGGACGCGTCCGCCGGATGTCCTTCCGGCCGGGCCGGCCGGGCCGTTCCCCCGGTGCTGACCGGGTGCGCAGGAACCCCACCTCACCTTTGCGTGCTAGCGGAGCCGACCCATGCTCACGACCCTGAAAACCTCGTACACCGACACGCGCGCGGCCGATCTCGCCTGGGCTCTGGGCCGCGAACCGCTGCCGGCCCTCGCCACCCTCGATCTCGAACTCGGCGGGGCGAAACTCCAGTTGAGACTTCTCGGCGCGTCCCACCAGGTCCTTCTGGAGGAGGAGCGGGGCAGTTGTTCGGAGACCGTCGCCTGTATCGCCGGCAGCAGCACGCCGCTGCCGCTCGGCGTCGCGAAGAGGTTCGACGACTGGGAGTACGAGTTCGCGGCCCGCGTCGAGATCATGTCGCCCGGCTCCTTCGCGGGCCGCGCCCAGGAGCTGCTGGCCCTCGTCTCCGACCACCCCCAGGGTCTCGCCGGTGTCTTTCCCGGCAGCCCGCACGCGTTCACGGCGATGCTCGCCCAGCGGCATGAGGGCCAGGTCCACTGGCGTACGTGGCACGCGTACCCCCAGGACGGCCAGTTGGTGGCGACACGTACGCGAGTCGGCGTACGGACGGGAGCCCTCAGCGCCTCCGGCGTCTGACGGCGCGGCGCGCGAACGGACACGCGGAGGTGCCCGGCGCGCGGGCGAGGCAGGCGCAGGGCGGCCCGGCGCGGAACCGGGGTCCGGGAGCGGGGGCGTGTCCGGGGTGGACCGGGGTCCGGGAGCGGGCGGCATGTGCGGCGCGGACCGGGGGGTTCGGGGGCGGTGGGCCGGGAAGATGCCCAGGTCAACTCCGTACACCAGGAAGAGCAAGGGTTTCCACACGTGTGGGTGACGTGACGTGGTGGCGGCGTGACGTAGCGTTCACGACGTGATCGAACCGCACGCGCCAGCCCCACCCGGCGCGCCGCCGCCCTGGGGCGTCCAGGGCCAGGCGCGGCTGCCCGTCCGGCCGGGCATCGGCAGGTTCCTCGTCCTGGCGGGAGTGTTCGTCTGCGCCGCCTGCGGACTCGTGTACGAGCTCGAACTGGTCGCCCTCGCCTCGTACTTGATCGGTGACTCGGTCACCCAGGCATCCGTCGTCCTGTCCGTCATGGTGTTCGCCATGGGTGTCGGTTCCCTCGCGGCGAAGCGGCTGCGCCCGTGCGCCGCGGCCGGGTTCGGCGCCGTCGAGGCGACGCTCGCCCTGGTCGGCGGATGCAGCGCGATGGCGCTGTACGCGGTGTTCGCCTGGACGGGCGGATGGGGCGGCCTGTGGGCGGACGGGCCCCGCTGCCTGCTGGTGATCTTCTCGCTCACCATCGGCCTGCTCATCGGCGCCGAGGTCCCGCTGCTCATGGAGCTGATACAACGCATCCGCCGCCAGGACCCCGGCGGCGCGGTCGCGGACCTGTTCGCCGCGGACTACGTCGGCGCCCTCTTCGGCGGTCTCGCCTTCCCGTTCCTGCTGCTGCCCCAGCTCGGCCAGCTGACGGGCGCGCTGCTGACCGGAACGGTGAACGTGATCGCCGGCGGCGCCCTCGTCCTCGGGCTGTTCCGGAACGACCTGAGCCGCCGCGCACGCTGGACCCTGGTCGTCGCCAACGTCGTCGTGCTCGGCCTCCTCGCCTCCGCCGCGATGCTGGTCGACGACTTCGAACGGGCCGCGCGGCACGCCCTGTACGGGGCGGACGCCCGCGTCGCGCTCCGCTCCGGCGTCCAGGAGGCCGTCCTCACCGGAGGCGCCCACGGCCGTCCGCTCCGCTTCTTCCTCGACGGCCGCCTGCGCTTCAGCGGCCGCGACGAACGCCGCTACCACGAGGCGCTCGTCCACCCCGCGATGAACGGGCCGCACGCGCGGGTGCTCATCCTCGGCGGCGGTGACGGCCTCGCCGCCCGCGAGGTGCTGCGCCACCCCGGCGTGCGCCGCGTCGACATCGTCGAACCCGACGCGGTCGTGGTCCGGCTCGCCCGCCACGACGCGGCCCTGTCCGTCCTCAACCACCACGCGTACGACGATCCCCGGGTCCACGAGGTGACGGCGGACGCCTTCAGCCGGCTGCGCCACGCCCGGTCGACGTACGACGTCGTCATCTCGGACCTGCCCGACCCGTGCGTCACCGCCGCCACCAAGCTGTACTCGCGGGAGTTCTACGGCCTCGCGCGCCGCGTGCTCTCCCCCGGCGGACGTCTCGTGGTCCACGCGGGTCCGCTGGCCGGCCGGCACCGGGCCTTCTGGACGGTCGACGCGACCATCCGCGCGGCGGGCCTGTTCACCAGGCCCTACCGCGTCGGCGGCCGGGACTCCGGCTTCGCGGCCCGGTCCGGCCGCCACCCCGGCGGAGCCCCGGGGCCGGGAGACGCCAAGGGATCGGGGGGCGACTGGGGTTTCCTCCTCGCCTCCCGTACGCCCGCGCCCCTGCGGCTGGACTCCTCCTGTCCGCGGCTGCGCACCCTCACCCAGGCGGCCCTGGCGGCGGACGCGCGCGCCGCCTCCCGCAGCCGCGTCCACCCTCCGCTGCCGCCCTCCACGCTGGTGCATCCGCGGTACACCGACTGAGGGGGAGGGCCGGGAATCCCGTGATACGCGGGTGCGGTCCGGTTCGTGCTGGGTAGGCTCGGCTGACATGGAGCATGAGGTGTTCGTTCCGTTTCCGGCCGGGCGGCTGCGAGAGGCGCTGGCCGATCCCGTCCGGGTCGCCCGCGCGATCCCCGGCCTCCAGCAGGACGCGTCGGCCGTCGCCGACAGCGCGGCGGAGGCGGCCGGGGGCGCGCGGCCCCTCTCCGGCGCCGGGCAGGACACCGCCGACGGGTCCGCGTCCGCCGACGGGTCCGCGTCCGCCGACGGGTCCGCGTCCGCCGGGCGGGACGCGGGCGTCGCGCGGGTCGCCGGGCGGCTGAAGGTCCGCGTCGCCGGTCACACGATCACCTATCGCGGCGCGTTCCGTGTCACGGCCCGGACCGACGGCTCGTACGCCGTCGAGGGCGACGCCACGGAGGTGCGCGGCACGGGCGCCGTGAAACTGGCGCTGACCCTGCGGCTTCTCCCCGCCGAGGGCGGTACCACCCTCGCGTTCGGCGGCACGGCCTCCGGCGACGGCCGCCTGGCGGAACTCCCGCACGACGCGGTGACGTCGACGGGCGCGCGTCTGCTGACCCGGTTCGGCGACGCCCTGACCACGGACCTCGCGTCACGGCCCGCCTCCGAGCCGGGAACCGGAGCAGGGTCCGGCCGCGGAGCCGCCGGGCCCGGACACCGGGCCGCAGCCGAAACCGGTCCGCCGGCCGGAAACGGACCCGCGGCTGAGGCGGCTCCCCGGGCCGAGGCGGAGGCCGCACCGGACCGCGAACTCGATCCCGAGGAAGCCGGCCACGAAGCCGAAGCCGAAGCCGAATCCGAGGTGGTTCCCGGATTCGAGGCGGACGTGACGTCCTCCTCGCCCGGCCCCTCGGGCGAGGACGACGAGTTCGGCGAGGAGGACCTCGTGGCGGAGGCGGAGACGGAGGCCGGGCGACCGGCGCGGGCCGATGCCATGGCCGAGGCGGCGCACGCGCGGCGGACGATGATCGGGCGGAGCGCGGAGGAGGTCGACCACTCCCCTCCGCGCGGCCGCTACGCCCCCGTCCCGCCCCCGGAGGCCACCGCCGCACGCGCCACCCTCCGCTGGGCGGCTCCCGCGGCGGCCCTGGCGCTGGCCTCGGCGATCGCCCTGACCCGGGCGCTGCGCAAGCGTCGTTGAGGCGGTGCCGAGGGTGGGAAGGCGCACAGCGCTCCCGCCCCAGTAGGGTCGGCTCCGTGAGTAACGAAGACATCACGCTGACCGCGGGTGACGCGGAGGTGACCGTGTCGCCGGGGAACGGCGGCCGGATCGGCAGTCTGCGGGTCGGCGGCGTCGAACTGCTGCGGCAGGGCGCGAAGTTCGGGTGCTTCCCGATGGTCCCGTGGTGCGGACGGATCCGCGACGGCAGGTTCCTCGACGGCGCCGCCGTCCGGCAGATGCCGCTCAACTCCCCGCCGCACGCCATCCACGGCACCGCCCGCGACGGTGCCTGGAGGACGGCCCGTGTCACCGCGGACGACGCCGTGATCACGTACGACCTGGTCGAGCCCTGGCCGCACCCCGCCCGTGTCACCCAGGCGTTCACCCTCACCGAGGACACCCTGACGATCACGATGGCGGTGGAGACGTACGGGGAGTCGTTCCCGGCCCAGATCGGCTGGCATCCCTGGTTCAACAGGAGCCTGGGAGACGGCGGCGAGGACGTCCGCGTCGACTTCCTGCCCGCCTGGCAGGAGGAGCGGGGCGAGGACCACCTGCCCACCGGCCGCCGCCTCGACCCGAAGCCCGGCCCCTGGGACGACTGCTTCGGCATGCCGGAGGGAGTCGACGTCACGCTCACCTGGCCGGGGCGGCTCGAACTCAAGGTCGGCAGTCGCGAGCGGTGGGTCGTCGTCTACGACGAGCAGGAGGCGGCCGTCTGCGTGGAGCCGCAGACCGGTCCGCCGAACGGGCTCAACACCCACCCCCGGCTGGTCACACCCATCGACCCCCTCGAAGCCACCACCACCTGGAGCTGGCGGCGGCTCTAAGCTGGCGTCCATGAGTGACGTCAACGCAGTAATGCCGTCAGGCACACGCGGCGAGCTGCTGCAGCAGATCAAGGACAAGGCCGTGGTGCACGGCAAGGTGACCCTCTCCTCGGGTCTTGAGGCCGACTACTACGTGGACCTGCGCCGGATCACGCTGGACGGCGAGGCGGCCCCGCTCGTCGGGCAGGTCCTCCTCGACCTCACCGCTGGCCTAGACTTCGACGCGGTCGGCGGGCTGACCATGGGCGCCGACCCGGTCGCCGGGGCGATGCTGCACGCCGCCGCGGCTAACGGGCGCCGGCTGGACGCCTTCGTCGTCCGCAAGGCAGCCAAGGCGCACGGTCTGCAGCGCCGTGTCGAGGGTCCCGAGATCAAGGGCCGGCGCGTCCTCGTGGTCGAGGACACCTCGACCACGGGCGGCTCCCCGCTGGAGGCCGTCCAGGCCGTCCGTGAGGCCGGGGCCGAGGTCGTCGGCGTCGCCACGATCGTCGACCGCGCGACCGGTGCCGCCGAGAAGATCGAGGCCGGTGCCGGTGTTCCGTACCTCTTCGCCTTCTCCAAGGGCGAGTTGGGACTCGACTGACGAAAGCTCCCGCGGGGCCCCGCCGGCGGCCGGGTCCCGCATGTCGGATGGGGGTCTGGAGCATCCGGCGATGTCTGGAAAGATGGGGCCGACGATGACGTCGCCCCCCTAGGTCAGGGCCATAAGCACCAGTCCCGTCGTACCGCAGCAGCAGTACGCAGACCCGCACATACAAGGAGCGGACAGATGCCCATCGCAACCCCCGAGGTCTACAACGAGATGCTCGACCGGGCGAAGGCAGGCAAGTTCGCCTACCCGGCCATCAACGTGACCTCGTCCCAGACCCTGCACGCTGCGCTGCGCGGCTTCGCGGAGGCCGAGAGCGACGGCATCATCCAGATCTCCACCGGTGGTGCGGAGTTCCTGGGCGGTCAGCACAAGAAGGACATGGTGACGGGCGCCGTCGCGCTCGCCGAGTTCGCGCACATCGTCGCCGCGAAGTACGACATCACGGTCGCGCTGCACACGGACCACTGCCCGAAGGACAAGCTGGACGGCTACGTACGTCCGCTGATCGACATCTCCGCCGAGCGCGTCGCCCGCGGTGAGAACCCGCTGTTCCAGTCCCACATGTGGGACGGCTCCGCCGAGACCCTCGCCGACAACCTGGCCATCGGCCAGGAGCTGCTGGCCAAGGCCGTCGCCGCGAAGATCATCCTCGAGGTCGAGATCACCCCGACCGGTGGCGAGGAGGACGGCGTCAGCCACGAGATCAACGACGAGCTGTACACGACCGTCGACGACGCGCTGCGCACCGCCGAGGCCCTCGGCCTGGGCGACAAGGGCCGCTACCTGCTCGCCGCCTCGTTCGGCAACGTGCACGGTGTGTACAAGCCGGGCAACGTCGTCCTGCGCCCCGAGCTGCTGAAGGACCTCCAGGAGGGTGTTTCCGCCAAGTACGGCAAGGCGAGCCCCTTCGACTTCGTCTTCCACGGAGGCTCCGGCTCCACCGCCGAGGAGATCGCCACCGCGCTGGAGAACGGCGTCGTGAAGATGAACCTCGACACCGACACCCAGTACGCCTTCACCCGTCCGGTCGTGGACCACATGTTCCGCAACTACGACGGTGTTCTGAAGGTCGACGGCGAGGTCGGCACCAAGTCGAAGTACGACCCGCGCACCTGGGGCAAGCTCGCCGAGGCCGGCATGGCCCAGCGTGTGACCGAGGCCTGCGCCGCCCTGCGTTCCACGGGCACGCGGCTCAAGTAGCCGGCACCCGCGGAAGGGCCCGGCACCTGCCAAGGTGCCGGGCCCTTCCGTATGCTCCGAGGTATGGCTGTGCCCGCGCGGGACGCATCGGACCTCTCGGACGGCAGACCCGCGGTGCGGATCGCCTCCCCCGCGGGGAAGTGGATCCTGCTGACGACCGTCCTCGGCTCCAGCATGGCCCTGCTGGACTCGACCGTCGTCAATGTCGCCCTGCCGACCATCGGCCGTGACCTGGACGCGAGCCTCGCCGCCCTCCAGTGGACCGTGAACGGCTACATGCTGTCGCTGGCCGGGCTGATCCTGCTGGGCGGCTCGCTCGGGGACCGTTTCGGGCGCCGGAAGATCTTCGTCATCGGCGTGGTGTGGTTCGCGGCCGCCTCGCTGCTGTGCGGGCTCGCGCCGAACGTGGGCGTGCTCATCGCCGCCCGTGTCCTCCAGGGCGTCGGCGGGGCGCTGCTCACCCCCGGTTCCCTGGCGATCATCCAGGCCTCCTTCCATCCGGACGACCGGGCCCGTGCCATCGGCCTGTGGTCGGGCTTCGGGGGCGTCGGGGCCGCCGTCGGGCCGTTCCTCGGCGGCTGGCTGGTGGACGGGCCCGGCTGGCGCTGGGTCTTCCTGCTGAACATCCCTGTCGCGCTGGTCTGCGCCCCGGTCGCCCTGCTGCACGTTCCGGAGTCGGCCGGCGGAACCTCCCGCCCGGCGGAAGCCGGGGGAGGCGAGGGCGGCGGGTCGCACCGCGGCTTCGACGTCCTCGGAGCCGTCCTCGGCGCGCTCTCGCTCGCCCTGGTGACGTACGCCCTGATCGAGGCCCCGGGCGGTTCTCCGCTCGTGTGGGTGGCCGCGGTCGCGGGCGTGGCGGCGGGGGTGGCGTTCGTGTACGTCGAGCGGCGGCGGCCCGATCCGATGATGCCGCCGGACATCTTCGCCTCGCGTCAGTTCACCGCCGTCAACCTGGTGACCCTGTGTGTGTACGCGGCTTTCGGCGGTTTCTTCTTCCTGACCGCGCTCCAGCTCCAGGTCGTGGCGGGCTACTCCGCGCTCCAAGCCGGCACGGCACTCCTGCCGACCACCGCCTTGATGCTGCTCTTCTCCGCCCGCTCCGGCGAGCTCTCCCAGCGCATCGGCCCGCGCATCCCGCTGACGGTCGGGCCGCTGCTGTGCGCGGCGGGCATGCTGCTGATGCTGCGGGTCGGTGAGGACGCGTCGTACGTGACCGACGTGCTGCCCGCGCTGCTGGTGATGGGCCTGGGCATGGTGACCCTGGTCGCGCCGCTGACCGCGACCGTCCTGGCCTCCGTGGACACCGGGCGGGCGGGTCTGGCCAGCGGGATCAACAACGCGGCGGCCCGCGCGGCCGGGCTCGTCGCGGTGGCCGCGCTGCCGCTGCTGACGGGGATGGGGCCGGAGGCGTACCGCTCGGCCGAGGCCTTCGACGCCGCCTTCCGCCGGGCGATGCCGCTGTGCGCGGGTGTGCTGCTGGTCGGCGCGGTGCTGGCTTTCACGACCGTGCGCCGCCCGCCGCCGGGCTGCCTGCGTCCCGAGTGCCACACGCACGGCTCGCTGACGGCACCCCCGCTGGAGCCGGAGCGTTCCCGGGGCGTCCTCGGGGCCCCGGGTTCCCCGGGCGCCAAGCCTTCCGGCGCCGGCCCGGCTTCGTGATCGTGCCGGTGCCGCCGATCCGGCGGGCGACGTACGTCCGGCCATGGGCGGCCGTTGCCGATCACCGGCATGCAGCAGACTGGAACCCATGACGATTCACGAGAACCTCCTCGGGGGACCGCCCCCGACCCGTCTCCCCGACGACCCGGAGCCGCGCGAGCTCCTCGCCAACGGCACGGCCCCCGCCGATGTCGCCGCGAAGTACCCCACCTCCTCGCTCGCCTGGGCGCAGCTCGCCGACGACGCGTTCGAGCGGGGCGGCGTCGTCGAGTCGTACGCCTACGCCCGTACCGGCTACCACCGCGGCCTGGACGCGCTGCGCCGCAACGGCTGGAAGGGGCACGGCCCGGTGCCCTGGGACCACGAGCCGAACCGCGGCTTCCTGCGTGCCCTGCACGCCCTCGCCCGCGCCGCGCAGTCGATCGGCGAGCAGGAGGAGTACGAGCGCTGCAGCCAGTTCCTGAAGGACTCCTCGCCGACGGCGGCCCAGACCCTGGGCTAGGGCGGACGTTCGATATGAGGCCTCTTCGGAGGCTTTGACGCGGGTCCGCCTGGTGTGACCAGGCGGACCTTGCGGTTTCGGGGGACGATTGTGGAGGATGCCCGGTGGGGACCGGGGCCCCCGTGTCGGTAACGGCAGGGGCGGACCGCTACCCGGAGCACAATCAGGAGACAGCGATGTCCCACCAGGCTCAGCCCGCGCAGGCTCAGGAGCCCGAGACCCCGCATCTCGACTTCCAGGGCACGACGCCGTACGAGGACTACGTACAGGCCGACGTGCTCACCCACCTCCAGCACACCCTCTCCGACGACCCCGGAGAGATGGTCTTCCTGGTGACGACCCAGGTCATGGAGCTGTGGTTCACGGTCATCGTCCACGAGTGGGAGACCGCGGCCAAGGCGCTGCGCGCCGACGACGTCCCCGTCGCGGTGGCCGCGCTGAAGCGGTCCGTACGGGAGCTCGACGCGCTGAACGCGTCCTGGCGCCCCCTCGGACAGCTCACCCCCGCGCAGTTCAACTCCTACCGTTCGGCCCTCGGCGAGGGTTCCGGATTCCAGTCGGCGATGTACCGGCGCATGGAGTTCCTGCTGGGCGAGAAGTCCGCCTCCATGCTCGTCCCGCACCGGGGCGCGTCGCGCGTGTACGCCGAGCTGGAGAAGGCCCTGCACGAGCCGAGCCTGTACGACGAGGTGCTGCGGCTGCTCGCCCGGCGCGGGCACGCGATCCCGGCCGCGGTGCTGGGGCGGGACGTGTCGAAGCGCTACGAGCCCGTCCCCGAGGTGGAGGCCGCGTGGACGGCCCTGTACGCCGGTGACGACACCGACGAGCTCGCCCGTCTCGGCGAGGCGCTGACCGACGTCGCCGAGCTGGTGTGGCGCTGGCGCAACGACCACCTCGTCGCCACCCGGCGGGCGATGGGCTCGAAGACCGGCACCGGCGGCAGCGCCGGGGTGGCCTGGCTGGAGAAGCGCGCGCAGAAGAACGTGTTCCCCGAGCTGTGGACGGCGAGGTCCTATGTCTGAGCGAGCGTCCGTGTCCGCGCTGGGCGCGCGGGCGGCGGAACTGGACGCGGCCGACGGACTCGCCGGTCTGCGCAAGCGGTTCGTGCTCGACGACGTGGTGTACCTGGACGGGAACTCGCTCGGCGCGCTGCCGGCCGAGGTCCCCGGCCGGGTCGAGGACGTCGTCCGCAGGCAGTGGGGCGAACTGCGCATCCGCTCCTGGGAGGAGAGCGGCTGGTGGACCGCGCCCGAGCGGATCGGCGACCGCATCGCCCCGCTGGTCGGCGCGGCGGCCGGGCAGATCGTCGTCGGCGACTCGACGAGCGTGAACGTCTTCAAGGCCCTGGTCGGCGCCGTACGGCTGGCGGGCGAGGGGCGCGACGAGATCCTCGTCGACGCGACGACGTTCCCGACGGACGGGTACATCGCGTCGTCGGCGGCCCGTATGACGGGCTGTGAGCTGCGTCCGGTGGACCCCGACGAGGTGCCCGCGGCGCTCGGCCCCCGCACGGCGGCGGTGCTGCTCAACCACGTCGACTACCGCACGGGCCGGCGCTTCGACCTCCCGTCCCTGACCTCCGCGATCCACGCGGCGGGCGCGCTCGCCGTCTGGGACCTGTGCCACAGCGCGGGCGCCCTGCCCGTCGGGCTGGACGAGCACGGGGTGGACCTGGCGGTCGGCTGCACCTACAAGTACCTGAACGGCGGCCCGGGTTCGCCCGCGTACCTCTACGTCCGCGCCGGGCTCCAGGACCGCTTCGACTCCCCGCTGCCCGGCTGGAACTCGCACGCGGAACCCTTCGCCATGAGTTCGTCGTACGCACCCGCGCCGGGCGCGCTGCGCGGACGGGTCGGCACGCCGGACATCCTCTCGATGCTGGCCCTGGAAGCGGCGCTGGAGGTGTGGGACGGCGTCTCGATCGACAGCGTCCGCGCCAAGTCGCTCGCCCTGACCGACTTCTTCCTGGAGTGCGTCGCGGCGTACGTCCCCGAGGGCCGGGTCGAGTCCGTGACCCCGTCCGCCCACGCGGAGCGGGGCAGCCAGGTGGCCCTGCGCTGCGCGGACGCGGGTGCCGTGATGAAGCGCCTGATCGACGGCGGCGTCGTCGGCGACTTCCGTCACCCGGACATTCTCCGCTTCGGTTTCACTCCCCTGTACGTCGGCTTCGCGGACGCGGAACGGGCGGCGAGGGTCCTGGCGGAGATATTGGTCTGAGAGATTCCAGCACCGGGATTCAGCCCCGATGGCGAGAAATTCAGCCCCTCCGGCGTTTGAGGAGCGGGGGTCCGGGGGCGGAGCCCCCGAGTATGGGACGGGCAGGGGCGGAGGGGGCGATATTCCCTCCGCCCCTGCCCGTACTCCGGGTACCTGGCCCGCCCCGGGGGCACGGAAAAGGAGAACCGTTCCCCTTGACGGAGAGTGACAGCCCGCTGTCGACCCATGTCATCGGCCTGATAGCGTCCCCGCAAACGGCCGAATTGTTCCCTCGCCCGCCAAATCCGTTTCACCGCTGAGAGGTTGGAGCATGCAGGACGACGCCGCACCCCGGGACGACGCCGCCGACGCGCGCGACGCAGCCGAAGAGGCGTCCGCCTTCTCGCACCCGCCCGTGGACCCCGACGTCACCATGGCGTACGGCGACCACCCGGACCAGGTGATCGACTTCTACGCTCCGCGCGATCCCGACCCGGCGGTCCCCGCCCCGGTGGTGGTCGTCCTGCACGGCGGCGCCTGGCGCGCTCCGTACGACCGCCGCCACATCACGCCGTTCGCCGACTTCCTGACCCGCCGCGGGTTCGCCGTGGCGAACGTCGAGTACCGCCGGGGTGAGGCGGCGTCACCCGCTCCGGACGGGCCCGCGATCCCCGCGCAGGGCGGCCCCGTGGATCCCGGGCGGGACGGCACGACCGCTTCCGAGGCCGGGGGCACCGCCCCAGGCGGTCCGGTCGCCGGCCGTTGGCCCGACACCTTCGACGACGTGGCGGCCGCCCTCGACGCGCTGCCCGCCCTCGTACGGCGGGCGCTTCCGCAGGCGGACGCCCGGCGCATGGTGATCACCGGCCACTCCGCGGGCGGGCATCTGGCGCTGTGGGCCGCGGCGCGCCACCTCCTGCCGGCCGACGCGCCCTGGCACACCGAACGCCCCGCACCGCTGCGCGGCGTCGTCGCCCTCGCTCCGATCGCCGACTTCGAGGTCGCCGAGAAACTCGGGGTGTGCGGCGGGGCCTCCCGACAACTCCTCGGCGGGGAAGCCACGTTCGCGGAACGCCTGCCCTACGCCGACCCGGTGCGCCTGCTGCCCACCGGCATCGCCACCACCATCGTCCAGGGCCGCTCCGACATCGTCGTCCCGCAGGCGGTCGCCGAGTCGTACGCGGACGCGGCGGCGAAGGCGGGCGAGGTGGTGGGTCTGACCCTGCTGGAGGATGTCGGCCACTTCCCCCTGATCGACCCGGCCGCCGACGCCTGTGCGGTGGTGGCGGAGGAGATCGCCCAACTGGCCTGGTAGCCGGGGTCCGGGTCCGGGTCCGGGCTTCCGGCGCCCGGCCCCGCCCCCGAGGTCGCCGCCGAACGATCCTCCCCCCTCCCAAGAGGTCGGCGGATGAGGGAGGTTGACTCGCCCTCATCGAGCCCTGGTCATACCCGTAGTACCTGAGAGCTACCTCCCGGATGGGGCCCACAGCGGGACGCGGGCGACGGGTGACGGTCCGTAATTTTCCTTCCAGTGGCGCCCGACGAACGGGCGCACGGGGAGGGACGGACACGATGGATTTCCGGACGAGGCCGATCGTCAGGGGGGACGCTGCCCCCTCACGACCACCGTCACCTCCCGCACGGCCGGAGCCCCCACAGCCGCCCACCGAGGCCCGTCGCCCCCGAGTCGACGTTCCGCTCACGGCGGCCGAGGTCGCGCACCCACACGCCGGGCGCCCGCCCTCGGCTCCGCTTGTCGGGGCCACGCGGGTGCTTGTCGAGGCCCCGTTCTCGGCTCCGCCCGTGGAGGTCCCGCTCTCGCCGGCCGAAGTCCGGACCGGTCCCGAGGGCCCTCGCCCCCGGCCCGGAGGCCGGCTCGCCGGGCGGCGGCGACGGCCGCGGAGCCCGGGCAGGCGGCCGAGTCGGCGGCTGCGCCGCACGCTGCTCGCCGCGCTCGTCACGGCCGCGGTCGTCGTCCCCTTGTCCGGCGCCGCCCGCCCGGAGATCCCCGCGCCGCCACCCGCGGTCCTCCCGGCGCTGACGGCGTCGACCCTGGACCAGGTGTACGCGGCGAACCGGGCGGACGCCGCGGAGGCGGCCCGGATGGCCGCGGACCACGGCGACCGCGCCCGGGCCGCCGCCGACCGTGGGATGGCCGCGCCCTCCCGCCGCTTCCTCTCCTTCGACGGCCGGGGTTCCGGCCGGGCCGTCGAGGTCTTCGGCGACCTCGCCCACGCCGACCGCGTGGCCGTCCTGGTCCCGGGCTCGGACACCACGCTGGAGACGTACGGCCGTTTCCGCGCCGGCGCCCTCGCCCTGCACGACCGGCTCGGCCCGCGCGGTGCCGTCGTCGCCTGGCTCGGGTACGAGACGCCGGGCACGGTGAGCACCACGGTCATGACGCCTGACCGCGCCGAGCAGGCGGCCCCGCTGCTGAGAGGGTTCCTGCACCGGCTGCGCGGTGTGGTCGGCCGGTCGGCGCACCTCTCTCTGCTCTGCCACTCGTACGGCACGGTGGTGTGCGGCCGGACCGCCCCGGGCCTGGACGTGAGCGACATCGTCGTCATCGGCAGTCCGGGCACCGGCGCGTCCTCGGCCGCCGCGCTGCGCACCCCCGCCCGCGTCTGGGCGGCCCGCGGCTCCGCCGACTGGATCTCCGGCGTCCCGCACACGAGCGTCGGCCTTTTCGGCACGACCGTCGGCTTCGGCCCCGATCCGGTGTCCCCGTCCTTCGGCGCACGGGTCTTCCGGGCGGGCAGCGCCGGCCACAGCGACTACTTCGCGCCGGGCTCGGTCTCCCTGGCCAACCTCACCCGCATCGTCCTCGGCGACACCTCGGAGGTGCCCCGTGCGTGACCTGACCGGCACGAACGCCCTGACGGGCAGCGACACCCTGAGGGGCGGCACCGCCGCGACCGGCAGGAGCACCCTGACCGGTGTGCGGACCGCGATCCGCCGCATCGACCTGGCCACCCCCTCCGAACGGGACCGTTCCGTGGACGCCCTGCGCGCCCTCGCGATCCTGGGCGTGGTCCTGGGCCACTGGCTGGTGACGGCGCTCGTCGCGGACGGCGGCGCGCTGCGGACCGCGAGTCCCTTACAGCACATGCCGTGGCTGACCCCGGTCTCCTGGGTCTTCCAGACGCTCGCCGTGTTCTTCCTGGTGGGCGGTCATGTGGCGACGAGGAGCTACGCGTCGGCGCGGGCGCGCGGCACGACGTACGGGCCGTGGCTGCGCGCCCGTGCGGTCCGCCTGCTGAGGCCGGTGGCGGCGGTGCTGACGCTCTGGACGGTGGCGACCGCCTGTCTGCTCGTCTCCGGCGCGGACTTCGGCACGGTGCGCACGCTGGTGAAGCTGGCCCTGTCCCCGCTCTGGTTCCTGGTCGTGTTCGCCGGGCTGACGGCGGCGACACCGCTGTTGACCCGTCTCAGCCCGCTGTGGCCGCTGGCCGTCGTCCTCCATGTCGACGTCATCCGTTTCGGTCTCGGCGGCCCGGCATGGCTCGGCTGGGTGAACCTCGCGGCGGGCTGGCTGGTGCCGTACACCCTGGGCGCGGCCTGGACCCGTGGTGAGCTGGAGGGACGGCGCGCGGGATGGGTGCTGCTCGGCGGGGGCGCGTCGGCGACGGTGGTGCTGGTGACGTGGGCCGGCTATCCGGCGTCCATGGTCGGCATACCGGGGGCCGCCGTCTCCAATCTGGACCCGCCGACACTGGCCGCGGTCACGTTCGGGCTGGCCCAGTGCGGACTCGCCCTGCTGCTGCGCGAGCCGCTGCGCCGGGTGATGCGGCGCCCGCTGCTCTGGGCCGGCACGGCTCTGGCCAACCTCTCCGCGATGACGATATTCCTCTGGCACCAGACGTCCCTGATGGTGGTGACCGCCCTGGGCCTGCTCGCGGGCCGGCTCCCCGGCCTGCACACCACCCCCGATTCCCTGGTCTGGGTGGCCGCGAGAGTCGCCTGGCTGCCCGTCTTCGTCGGTGCCCTCACCCTGTGCTGGTTCGCCTTCGGCGCCCACGAGCGTGGACCCCGCCGCCCCACCGGCGGTCCTTCCAGGGTCGTCCGGGTCCACCGCGTGCGCCGCGGTCCCGGCCCGGCCACGCCCAAGGCGGCACCTCATGCCTAGGGTTGACGGCGTGACCAGCGAGGAGCACAGCCCCCGGGACCACGAGTCCACAGGGCGTTCTGACATGCCCTCACCCTCACCCTTGCCCTTGCCCTTGCCCTTGCCCTCACTCTCACCCACGCCCTCACTCTCACCCACGCCCTCACTCTCACCCACGCCCTCACTCTCATCCGCGCCCGAGCCCGCGCCCGCGCCCCCCGGGCTCGCCACCTCGCCGGCCCCGCCCGTCGACCCCGCCCTCCGCGCTCCCCGGACCTCCCGCCGGACGCGCGCCGTCCACGCGATCCGCGCCCTCCGGGTCCGGACCCTCGCGCGGACCGTCGCTCAGACCTCTCTCCCCTTCCTGCACGGGATCCTGGCCGAACTGGCGGTGCCGGCGGCCGCGCCGCTGCCGCCGTTGTCCCGGCCCCGTCGGCTGCGCCGACTGCCGCATGTCGTGGTGTGCCTGATCGCCTTCGGGCTCGGGCTGGCGGCCATGGACGAGCTGAGCGGCGGTTACCGACTGGGTTTCCCGCTGGGCACGGTGTGCGGGTTCGCGCTGGGTGCGGCGGTCGCGCTCGCGCTGTGGCGCCCTGTTCCGGCCTGGTGGCTGTCGCTGGGCGCGGCCGTGGTCGCCGCCGGAGCGGCCCGTGCGGACCTGGCGTCGGGCTTCCCGGGAGCGGGCCCGGGACCGGACTGGCCCTGGAGCGGGCCCGCGATCACGGCGCAGGCCGTCGTGCTCTTCCTGCTGGCCCTGCGGACGCCCACCCGCGTCGCGGTCGGCGCGCTGTCGCTGACCTGCCTGGCCACCTATGGGCTGCAGGGCCTGGCCGGCGGTCCGTCGTACCCGCGGACGGGCATGCTCGTCGGCCCGTCGTACGACCCGACGGGCATGCCCGTGGGCCCGTCGTACCACCCGACGGGAACGATGGCGGTGATCGTCTTCGCCGTCGTCGTCCTGCTCGGCACCGCACTGCGCGGCCGCCGCGAGGCGCGCAGCCAACTGGTCGAGCAGGCCTCGCTGACCGAGGAGGAGCGCGCCCGCCGCACGGTTCTGGAGGAGCGCAGCCGTATCGCGCGCGAGCTCCACGACGTGGTCGCCCACCACATGTCGGTGATCTCCATTCAGGCGCAGGTCGCCCCGCACCTGGTGGAGAATCCGACGGACGAGCTGAGGGAGAACCTCGAAGGCATCCGGCAGAACGCCCTGGAGGCGCTGACCGAGCTGCGCCGGGTGCTCGGAGTGCTGCGTTCGGAGAATCCGGAGGACCCGTACGGCCTCGGTGCGAGCGCGGGCGTGGCGCCGGACGCCCCGCAGCCGACGCTGGACCGGCTCGACGACCTGGTCGAGAACACGCGCGCCGCGGGACTGGACGTGACCACGGAGATCGCCGGGGAGCAGCTCCCCCTGGCCCCGGGCGTGGAGCTGTCGGCGTACCGGATCATCCAGGAGGCGCTGAGCAACGCCCTGCGCCACGCGCCGGGTTCGGCGGTCAAGGTGGAGCTCTGGCACTTCCCGCGGGGCCTTCAGGTGAGAGTCGTCAACTCACGGCCCGCGTTTCCCGCCCCGCCGTCCCCGGGCGCGGGGCACGGACTGCTCGGTATGCGTGAGCGCGTCGCGATGCTGGGTGGCACTCTCGTGACCTCGGAGACGTCCTGCGGAGGCTTCGCGGTGGCGGCCTTCCTCCCGGGCAACGGCGGCGCGCCCACCGACGACGTCGCCCGGACGACGACACCGTGACCGGACTCCCAGGAGAAGAGACGCCATGACGACTGTGAGCGGCACCATCCGCGTTCTGATCGCCGACGACCAGCAGATGGTCCGCCAGGGATTCACCGTGCTGCTCAACGCGAACCCGGGCATCGAGGTGATCGGCCAGGCGGTCGACGGTCTCGACGCGGTCCGCCAGGTCGCCGAACTCGCGCCGGACGTCGTCCTGATGGACATCCGCATGCCCGAACTCGGCGGCATCGAGGCGACCCGCCGCATCACGACGGACACCCCGCACATCAAGGTCCTGGTGCTCACCACGTTCGACCTCGACGAGTACGTCTACGAAGCTCTCCGTGCCGGCGCCTCCGGCTTCCTCCTCAAGGACGCCTCGGCCGATCAACTCGCCGAGGCGGTCCGTGTGGTCGCCGCCGGCGACGCCCTCCTCGCTCCCGGCATCACCCGCCGCCTCATCGCCGAGTTCTCCCGTCTCGACACCGCCCCGCGCGCTCCCCTCAAGCAACGCGTGGGTGACCTCACCGAACGCGAGACCGAGGTCCTGGCCCATATCGCCCAGGGCCTCTCCAACGCAGAGATCGCCCAGCGTCTGGTGGTGGCCGAGCAGACGGTGAAGACCCACGTCGGCCGCATCCTCGTCAAGCTGGGCCTGCGCGACCGCACCCAGGCGGCGGTGTTCGCCTACGAGTCGGGGCTGGTCCGCCCCACCGGCTACTGACCTTCACCCCCGCCCGGCCGAAGACCGGCCCCCCAGCCTCCTCCCGCCCCCTCCGTCCTGCCCGTCCGCTCCTGTGGGACTCCGACCGGACCCGGTCGCGGATCCCGCCCCGAACCCCGTCCAGGGCCCCGTCCCACAAGGAAACCGGCCGCCGGCCACGTGAGCGCGAGCGAACCCGGCCCTACCCGTAGTACCTGAGACGGACTCCCAAGGACCCTCCTCGCAGGTGACGACCCCGCCCCCCACCGGGCCCTACCGTTTCGAACGTGACCGAGACGACCCAGACGCAGACCGCGTCCCCGCCCTCCGGTGGTGCCGGGGCCAAGCCCCGCAGCCCGGAGTACCGCCTCGCCGCGGACGCCGTGCGCGGCCTGCGGCAGGACATGTTCCACGACGCCTTCGCCTACCGCCCGCTTCGCCGCATGCGCACGGACGGCCCCATCACCCGCCGCCTCCCGGGAAACCTGCGCGCGTACGCGGCCTGGACCCCGCACGCGACGGTGGCCGCGGCGGGCCTGCTGGCCATGGCCGCGGGCTCCACCAGCGCCGGCGGCCCCGGCGACGGCTCGGTCGTGTCCCTGCTGTGCGGGCTCCTCGCCCTGCTCCCGGTCCTGGCGACCCTCGTCCGTCCGATCGGCGCCTTCTGGTTCTCGATCGCGGCGGTCCCGGTCGTCGCCGTGTTCGACGGCGCATGGGGCGACTGGCCGTGGGCGCCCGGCAGTTTCCTGGCGCATGTCACCGTACTGACGGTCGTCGCCCTGCGGTCGCGCCCTCGCGTCGCGGCCTGGATGTGGCTGCTGACGGCGGCTTACGGCCTCATGGCCGAGACGTTCTTCGGCGGGGGCTACAGCACCGACACGTTCCCCCTCCTCTTCGTCTCGGCCCTCGCCCTGCTGATCGTCACGGTCCTGAACATCCGCAGGGAGGCCGAGCAGGAGGTGACGGCCCACCAGTCGGAGACGGCCCAGGAGCGGTCCCGGCGCACACTGCTCGAAGAGCGCACGACGATCGCCCGCGAACTGCACGACGTGGTCGCGCACCACATGTCGGTCGTCGCCATCCAGGCGGAGGCGGCGCCCTACCGGGTGGAGAACCCGCCCCCGGAGCTGGAGCAGGCGTTCGTCACGATCCGGGAGAACGCGGTGGCGGCGCTCACCGAACTGCGCCGGGTGCTGGGCGTGGTCAGGGCCGAGGACTACGAGGCGCCGGACGCGCCGCAGCCCACCCTCGCCGATCTGGACGGGCTCCTCGCCAACGTGCGGGAAGCGGGTCTGACCGTGGAGAAGACGGTCACCGGCGCGGTGCGCGAACTTCCGCAGGGCGTCGAACTGTCGGCGTACCGGATAGTCCAGGAGGCCCTCAGCAACACCCTGCGGCACGCGCCGGGAGCGTCGGCCCGCGTCGAGATCGGTTATGTCCTCGGCGGCCTCGGCCTGCGCATAGTCAACGGCCCCGCGCCGGTGACGAACCTGGAGAAGTCCACACACGGCGCGGGGCACGGCATCACGGGCATGCGCGAGCGGGTCACGATGCTGGACGGAGAGATGACGACGGGCGCCATGGACGACGGAGGGTACGAGGTGGCGGTGTTCCTGCCGGTGCCGTCGGGGGAGGAGAGCGGATGACGGGCGGTACGGGTCGCGCGATCCGCGTGCTGATCGCCGACGACCAGATGATGGTCCGCGAGGGCTTCTCCGTGCTGCTCGGCGCGATGCCGGACATCGAGGTGGTCGGGGAGGCGGTCAACGGCCGGGAGGCGGTCGAGCGGGTCCGTGAACTCCAGCCCGACGTCGTGCTGATGGACATCCGCATGCCGGAGATGAACGGCATCGACGCGACCCGGGAGATCGTCGCCGCGGACGGTGCCGCGAAGGTGCTGGTGCTGACGACGTTCGATCTCGACGAGTACGTGTACCAGGCGTTGCGCGCGGGGGCGTCCGGTTTCCTGCTCAAGGACGCCTCGGCCCGCCAGCTCGCCGACGGGGTGAGGGTCGTGTCGGCGGGGGAGGCGCTGCTCGCCCCCTCGGTCACCAAGCGGCTGATCACGGAGTTCTCCAAGCTCGCGGAGGAGCCCCGGCTGTCGGCGACGGCACCCGGGGCGTACGGGGATCTCACCGACCGGGAGACGGAGGTGCTGGTGCTGATCGCGCAGGGGCTGTCGAACGCGGAGATCGCCGAGCGGCTCGTCGTCGCGGAGTCGACGATCAAGACCCATGTGAGCCGCATCCTGGTGAAACTGGGCCTGCGGGACCGGACACAGGCCGCGGTGTTCGCCTACGAGGCCCGCCTGGTCACCCCCAGATGACGGCGGCCGGCGTCCGCGGAGCGGGGTCGGCCCTGGTCAGCGGGGGGTGGGGCGGGCTAGCGTCCGTTCATGGCAGCTTTGGAGAGTTCGCGGGCCTTCGACCCGTGGGATCCGGCCTTCGTGGCGGACCCCTACCCGGCGTACGAGGAACTGCGTGCGCGGGGCCGGGTGCACTACTACGAGCCGACGAACCAGTGGCTGGTGCCGCACCACGCGGACGTGTCGGCCCTGCTGCGGGACCGCCGGCTGGGCCGGACGTATCAGCACCGTTTCACGCATGAGGACTTCGGGCGGACGGCACCGCCGCCGGAGCACGAGCCGTTCCATGTGCTCAACGACCACGGGATGCTCGACCTGGAGCCTCCGGACCACACGCGGATCCGGCGGCTGGTGTCGAAGGCGTTCACGCCCCGCACGGTCGAGCGGCTGAAGCCGTACGTGGAGGGGCTGGCGGCTGAGCTGGTGGACCGGCTGGTTCAGGCGGGCGGCGGGGACCTGCTGACCGATGTGGCGGAGCCGCTGCCGGTGTCGGTGATCGCGGAGATGCTGGGTGTCCCGGAGTCCGAACGGGCGCCGTTGCGGCCCTGGTCGGCGGACATCTGCGGGATGTACGAACTGAACCCGTCCGAGGAGGTGGCGCGGAGGGCGGTGCGGGCGTCGGTGGAGTTCACCGAGTACCTGCGGGGGCTGATCGAGGCCCGCCGCAAGGAGCCCGGGGACGATCTGATCTCGGGGCTCATCGCGGCGTACGACGAGGGTGACCGGCTCACCGAGCAGGAGATGATCTCCACCTGTGTGCTGCTGCTGAACGCCGGGCACGAGGCGACGGTCAACTCGACGGTGACCGGCTGGTGGACCCTGTTCCGGCATCCCGGGCAGTTGGAGACGCTGCGGGCGGACCACTCGCTGATCCCGACGGCGGTGGAGGAGCTGATGCGCTACGACACGCCGCTCCAGCTGTTCGAGCGGTGGGTGCTGGACGACATCGAGATCGACGGTACGACGGTTCCGCGCGGTGCGGAGATCGCGATGCTCTTCGGTTCCGCGAACCGTGACGCCGAGGTGTTCGCGGACCCGGAGACGCTGGACCTGTCCCGGGCGGAGAACCCGCACATCTCCTTCAGCGCGGGTATCCACTACTGCATCGGCGCGCCGCTCGCCCGGCTCGAACTGGCCGCGTCCATGAGCGCGCTCCTGACCAAGGCCCCCGGTCTCCGGCTCGCCCAGGAGCCGGTCCGCAAGCCGAACTTCGTGATCCGCGGACTGGAGAGCCTGCCGGTGGAGGTCTGACCTCCCTCACCGCTCCCGTCCGGCGGCGCGACCCGCCCCGGCAGGTCGCGCCGCCGGACCTCTCAGGCCGCCAGGTCGCGGCGGCGCAGGGACACCAGTCCCGCCGCGGTCAGGGTCGCCGCGATCGCGGTGAGGGCGAGGACCGGTGTCCAGGCCATGTCCCCGCCCGGCAGTTTCGGCAGGTGGCCGAACGGCGAGAGGTCCATGACGGCCTGCGGGATCTTCAGGGCGGGGCCGATCCAGCCGAGGAGGAGGGCGAGGCCCGCCGCGGCCCAGGCACCGGGGGCGATCCGGGGGGAGAGGCCGTACAGCAGGACGGCGAGGCCGCCCAGGGTCCAGACCGCCGGGACCTGGACCAGGCAGGCGCCGAGGATGGCGCCGAGCCCGGCGCCGTAGCCGAGAGCGAGGCCGAGCCCGCCGAGCAGCATGATGAGGACCGTGCCGCCGAAGGCGAGGACGAGGTGTCCGCCGGCCCAGCGCAGCCGCCCGACGGCGGCGGCGAGCAGGGGTTCGGCGCGCTGCGAGGTCTCCTCGCCGTGCAGCCGCAGTACGGAGGCGACGATGTAGAGCGCGGCGACCATGCCCAGCATGTTCACCATGGCGGCGAGGAACGCGTCGGTGATCCCGGCCTGCCCGCCCATCCGCTCGATGATCTCGCGGGTCTTGGCGTTCTCGCCGACCAGGTCCGCGGCCCCCTTCGTGATGCCGCCGAACGCGGCGCCCGCCGCGAGGAAACCGAGACTCCAGCCGAGCACCGCGCCGCGCTGGAGACGCCAGGCCAGCGCCCCGGCCGTGCCGAGGCGTCCGGTCGCGGGTCCCGGCCGGGTGGGCAGGAAGCTCATGCCCACGTCGCGCCGCCCGGCGAGCGCGTAGGCCGCGGCGCCCTGGACGGCGACGGCGGCGGCGAACAGCGGCAGGACCCACCAGCGTTCGTCCGCGAAGGCGCGGACGTTCTCCAGCCAGCCCACCGGTGAGATCCAGGTCAGCGCCGACGAGCCGTCGTCGGTCGCGGAGTCGCCCGCCGCCCTGAGGACGAAGGCGGCGCCGATCAGCCCGCCCGTCAGTCCCTTGGCCAGCCGCGCGCTCTCCGTCACCTGGGCGACGATCGCGGCCATGGTCGCGAAGACCATCCCGGTCGCGCCGATCGCGAGCCCCAGTGCCAGGGCCCCGGCACCGCCCTGTCCGGCGAGGCCGACCGTGATGAGGAGGGCGAGGACGCCGTTGGCGACGAGCGCCGCGAGCAGGGCGGCGGTCAGCGGTGCCCGCCGCCCGACCATCGCGGCGGAGACGAGTTCCTGGCGTCCGCTCTCCTCCTCCTCCCGGGTGTGCCGGACGACGACGACCAGGCTCATGACGGCGGCGAGGACGCCGGCGTAGGCGCCGATGCGCCAGGCGGTGAGTCCGCCGAGCGAGTCGCTGAACACCGGCCCGTACATGGCGCGCAGGGAGCTGTTGGTGAGCATCTGCCCGGCCAGGGAGGCGCGTTCGGCGGGGGTGCTGTAGACGGTCTTCAGCGAGGCCGGCAGGGAGAGCACCGTCAGAGCGGTCACGCCGATCCACAGCGGCATCATCACGCGGTCGCGGCGCAGCGCGAAGCGCAGCAGGGTTCCGGTGCCGGCCAGGGGGCGGGAGCCGCCGACGCGTGCGGCGAAGGTGCCGGCGGTCGTGGCGGTCATCGGGCCATCGCCCCTTCCCCGGATCCGTCGGCCGGTACGTCGTCCTGGTAGTGCCGCAGGAACAGCTCCTCCAGGGTCGGCGGGGTCGAGGTCAGGGACCGTACGCCGGAGTCGGTCAGGGACCGCAGGACGGCGTTGAGTCTGTCGCCGTCGACGTGGAACCTGACCCGGCAGCGGACGCCGTCCTGCCGGACCCCGGTGTCCTGGACGTCCAGTTCGTGGACTCCGGGCAGGGACGCCAGTCCGTCGGGCGGTCCGGTGAGTTCGGCGGTGACGCTGGTGCGGGTGAGGTGGCGCAGGTCGGCGAGGGAGCCGCTCTCGACGGTCCGGCCCTTGCGGATGATGCTGACGCGGTCGCAGAGTTCCTCGACCTCGCTCAGGATGTGCGAGGACAGCAGGATCGTGCGGCCCCGGTCGCGTTCCTCCCGGACGCACTTCTGGAAGACCTCTTCCATCAGCGGGTCGAGGCCGGAGGTCGGCTCGTCCAGGATGAGCACGTCGACGTCGGAGGCGAAGGCGGCGACGAGGGCGACCTTCTGGCGGTTGCCCTTCGAGTAGGTGCGCCCCTTCTTGGTGGGGTCGAGTTCGAAGCGCTCGATCAGTTCGGCGCGCCGCGCCGGGTCGAGGCCGCCGGTCCGCCCGCCGCCCGGTCCGCCGCGCCGGGAGCGGCCCCCGTCGTGCAGCCGCCCGTAGAGATCGATGACCTCACCGCCCGAGAGGTTGCGCCACAGGGTGACGTCTCCGGGGACGTAGGCGACCCGGCGGTGCAGTTCGACGGCGTCCGCCCACGGGTCCATGTCCAGCATCCGGGCCGTCCCGGAGTCGGCGCGCAGCAGGCCGAGCAGGACCCGGATGGTGGTGGACTTCCCGGAGCCGTTGGGGCCGAGGAAGCCGTGCACCTCACCGGCCTCGGCCTCCAGGTCCAGGCCGTCCAGTGCGTGCGTCCTGCCGAACGACTTGTGCAGTCCGGCGACGCTGATTGCCTTCGTCATGGCCCGAACGTACGCTTCTTTCAGAAATTTGTGAAGTTAAGGAAACGTATAAATCCTGGCTACACTCGACGTCGACGCGTGAGCAGGGGAGATGATCGACAGATGGCGGAACCGAGTGCGGCGCGGCGGGATCCGGAGGCGGTCTCGCAGTTCGTCGAGGGCTTCGCGGCCCAGCTCGTCGAGGCCGGCATGCAGCGGATGCCCGCCCGCGTCTTCGCCGCCCTGCTGGCCTCCGACTCCGGTGCCATGAGCTCCGCCGAACTCGGCGAACAGCTCCAGGTCAGCCCGGCCGCCGTCTCCGGCGCGGTGCGCTATCTCGCGCAGCAGCACATGGTCTCGCGCGAGCGTGAGCCGGGCTCACGGCGCGAGCGGTACCGCGTGCACAGCAACCAGTGGTACGAGGCGCTGACCAACCGGGACGCGGTGCTCAAGCGCTGGGAACTCGCCCTGCGGGCCGGTGTCGACTCCCTCGGTTCCACGACCCCCGCCGGGCGGCGGCTCTCCGAGACCCTCGCGTTCTTCGAGTTCATCGACGGTGAGATCGCCGCGATGATGGAACGCTGGCGCGCCCACCGCGAGACGCTGTTCGGCGACAACGCCTGACCACCGGGCGCTCCCCGTTCCGTCAGGGGGTGACCGGCAGGATCGGGGCGGGTGTGGACGGCAGGGTCAGGCCCCAGGCGGACTCCCGTACCGTCCACGTCCGGGTCCGCACGGGGCCGCTCACCACCGAGTCCGCGCCGTAGCGGAAGTCGGCGCCGGAGACGGTGACCTTGTGGCCCAGCAGCCGCAGGGGCGCGGACCCGGTCCCCACGGACACCCCGCGGACCTCGATCTCGGCACCGGTGCCCGAGCCCCCCGGTGTCACGGACACGGTTTCCACGGGCTGGTCCAGGTCCACCACGCACACCCCGTCGACCTCGATCCGCAGCCGGGAGGGCCCCGTCGCCGGCGCGGAGGCGAGCCGGGACGGCCGGGAGGCGAGGGTCCGTACCAAGGACTGGCAGGTGCGCAGCCACGGATGCGCGCCGACGTCCTCCCCGGGCGCTCCCGCCGGCACCGGAGCGGTGGGCCGGGAGGGCAGCGAGGGGATGCGCAGCGCGCCGAGCACCACACCGTCACTGTCGTCCACGAGCAGGTCGAGCCGTCGTTCGGCCCCGTCGAGGACCGCCCTGGCCGCCGCGACCGTCCCCATCGGCACCCCGAGCGAACGGGACAGCGACAGCGCACCGCCCACGGGCACGAAGGACAGCGCGCACCCGGCGAGTTCCCGCCGCCGGTGCAAAAGGGACACCGCCCGCAGAAGGGCGCCGTCGTCGCCGATGACGACGGGTCGGCGCGCACCCCGGCGGATCAGCGCCCGAGCGAATTCCTCGGGCCCCTCCGGGAGGCACACCTTCGTCGCCGCACCCGCGCTGAGCACGTCTTTCGCGATCCGGACGGACTCGCCGTCCGTCCGTCGGGCGACCGGGTCGATGACCACCAGGAGCTGGTCGGAAGCCGCCACCTCGGTCCTGCCTCGCTTCCTCGGGTAGCATCTTTCTGCAAGAGCCCCTTGCGCCTTTGCGCCAGGGGCTTCGTCTATTCCGGGGCATCCGGTCCGACGGTCGCGGCCAATGGTGGTCGCCGGTGTACGCAGCCGTAGCCACAACCGGCCACGTACGTCCCCGACCTTGGACATGCCCCGCCCGGAAGGGGTGTACGCCTGTGCCCGCACTTGTGCTGCTCGGTGCTCAGTGGGGTGACGAAGGCAAGGGAAAGGCCACCGATCTGCTCGGTGGATCCGTGGACTATGTGGTGCGCTATCAGGGCGGCAACAACGCCGGCCATACGGTAGTCGTGGGCGACCAGAAATACGCTCTCCACCTCCTCCCTTCCGGAATCCTCACGCCGGAGTGCACTCCGGTGATCGGCAACGGAGTCGTCGTGGACCCGTCCGTCCTGTTCTCCGAGCTGAACGGACTGAACGAGCGCGGCGTCGACACCTCCAAGCTGCTGATCAGCGGAAACGCTCACATCATCACGCCTTACAACGTCACTGTCGACAAGGTGACGGAACGCTTCCTCGGAAAGCGGAAGATCGGCACCACCGGGCGCGGGATCGGCCCGACCTACGCGGACAAGATCAACCGTGTGGGCATCCGCGTCCAGGACCTCTACGACGAGTCGATCCTCGTCCAGAAGGTCGAGGCGGCGCTGGAGGTCAAGAACCAGCTGCTCACCAAGCTCTACAACCGCCGCGCCATCGAGGCTAGCCAGGTCGTCGAGGAGCTGCTGGGCTACGCGGACCGGCTCAAGCCGTACGTCGCGGACACCGTCCTGATCCTCAACCAGGCGCTGGAGCAGGACAAGGTCGTGCTCTTCGAGGGTGGCCAGGGCACGCTCCTGGACATCGACCACGGCACGTATCCGTTCGTGACGTCGTCGAACCCGACCGCGGGCGGCGCCTGCACGGGTGCCGGTGTCGGCCCGACCAAGATCAGCCGGGTCATCGGCATCCTCAAGGCGTACACCACCCGGGTCGGCTCGGGTCCGTTCCCGACCGAGCTCTTCGACGCGGACGGCGAGGCGCTGCGGCGCATCGGCCACGAGCGCGGTGTGACGACCGGCCGTGACCGGCGCTGCGGCTGGTTCGACGCGGTCATCGCCCGCTACGCGACCCGCGTGAACGGTCTGACCGACTTCTTCCTCACCAAGCTGGACGTCCTGACCGGCTGGGAGGAGATCCCGGTCTGCGTGGCGTACGAGATCGACGGCAAGCGCGTCGAGGAACTCCCGTACTCCCAGACCGACTTCCACCACGCGAAGCCGATCTACGAGACCCTCCCCGGCTGGTCGGAGGACATCACCAAGGCGAAGACCTTCGCGGATCTCCCGAAGAACGCGCAGGACTACGTGAAGGCGCTGGAGGAGATGTCGGGCGCCCCGATCTCCGCGATCGGCGTCGGACCGGGCCGCACCGAGACGATCGAGATCAACTCGTTCATCTAGTACGGAGCATCCGGTAGTACGGAGCATCCGGTAGTACGGAACCTCCGGTAGTACGGAACCTCCGGCGCGGAGGATCCGGCACTGAGCGAGAACGGTTCGTTCCACGAGTGCGCCCCCGGCCGACATCCGGGGGCGTACCCGTACCTGGGGAGCCGGCCTCAGCGCGAGGTCAGTCTCCACAGGTGGTCGGCGGTGCCGTTGTCGTCCCACTGGAGGACCTGGGCGCCGGTGGAGGTGCTCATGCCGTTCACGCCGAGCAGCAGACCGCTGTTGTAGTTGGCGATCTTGTAGGAGCCGTCACCGGCCGGGATCAGCTGCCAGAGGTGGTCGGCCGTGCCGTTGTCCGCCCAGATCAGGGCGGTGCCGCCGGCCGCCGTGCTCGCGTTCGTGATGCCGAGCAGCAGGCCGCTCGCCTTGTTGGTGATCTTGTAGAGGCCGGATCCGGCCGAGGAGAGGGTCCACGACTGCCCGGCCCCGGTGGAGGACGTGGCCTGGACGACCGCCGTGCCCTGGGCCGTGCCCGCGCTCTGGGTGTCCAGGGCGAGGGAGCTGTTCCTGTTGGTGATCTGGTAGGTCCCGGCGAGCGAGGTGGAGCTGCCGCTGGGGGTGATGACCAGGTGGTAGCCGTCCGCGGCGTTCATGGCCACGGGCACGGTGACGGACCCGTTCGAGACGGGGTAGTCGGCCTCCGAGATCGTGTACGGGGCCGCCACGGCCGTGGTGCGGCCCTTGGACGGGGTGTACTCCAGCTTGGCGTGCACCGTGGAGCCGAACGCGGACAGCGAGCCCAGGCCCTTGACCGTCACGGCCGTCGAGCCCGTGCCGCCGCCGAAGACGACACTGATCTGCCGGCCGTCCCCGGTGCGGGACGCGGCCCCGTCGATGCCCGTCTGGGCCGGGGGTGTCGTGGGGACCATGCTGCCCGACATGTCGCCGTACCACCTGTAGAGCCAGTACGAGCCGTTGGGCGATCCCCCGGTGTCGGTGAGGGTGTCGCCGAGGGTGCCGTAGTGGTTCCAGAAGGCGAGCTCGGCGTCCCGGACACCCGTCCGCTCGAACTTGGCGACATAGCCGACGAGTGAACCCGGTATGCCCATCTCGGCCGGCGTGCCGTACTCCTCGATGGAGATCGGGCGCGGGCTGATGCCGAGGCCGCTCTCCAGGGCGCGGTACGCCGCGATGTGCGCCGCGATGTCCTGGGAGCCCTGGAGTTCGTGCCAGGCGATGATGTCGGGGACGGTGCCGGCGGCCTTGGCGGTGGTGAGGAACGTGCTCATCCAGCTCTGGTTCCACGCCGAATGACTGGGCCCCTGGATCGGCGTGGTGGTGTCCTTGGCGCGGACCTCCTTGAAGGTGCGCGTCCAACCGGCCTCGAACGTACCGGCGTTCGCGGTGTCCCAGGTCCAGTCGGGTTCGTTCCACAGCTCGTAGGCGCGGATGTTCGTGGCGGAGGAGGCCTTGACCGACGCGATCTGGGTGTCCACGGCGGACAGCCAGTTGCTCCAGCTCACCCACTTGTAGGGGAAGTTCGGGTACCAGTCGGGCATCCGGACGACGACCCCGGCGCCGGCCCGCGCGGCCTTGGAGGCCACCTTCAGAGCGTCGCCCCCGGGAGCGGGTTCGCCGTTGGGGAGCTGGGAACCACCGGGCGCCATCTGCACGAAGGTGTTCGGCTTGAGCGGGGTGACCAGGCTGTCGGCCGGGGTGCTCGCGTCGGCGAGGCCGTACAGGCTGCCGCTCGCCGCGTGGGTCACGGAGCGGAGGGTCTGGTCGGCGTTGACGATCAGGGTCGTGGCCGCGGTGGGGGCGGCCTGGGCGGGGGGCGCGGCGAGCAGGGCGGTGGTGGCCAGGGCGACGGCGCCCAGGGTGGCCAAGGCGCGGGCGCGGCGGTGTCCAGCGGTCGGGGGCGGTACGGCGGTGGGGGTGGCTGTCGGGATGATGCGTAACGTCCGGGTCGTGCGGCCTGAGCGGCTCGTGCGGCTCATGGTGGAGCCTCCTGGAGGTGGGAGCGGGGAACGCCTGCTCAGTCCTTCACGGCGCCCGCGGTCACACCCGCGGCCACATAACGTTGTGCTAGGACGAGCAGGACAGTGGCGGGGACCGACGCGACGACGGCGGTGGCCATGATCGCGTTCCATTCCTGGTTGTTGTTGCCGATGTAGTGGTAGATGCCGAGGGTGATGGGGCGCATGTCGCCGCCGCCGTCGAGGGTGTTGGCGAAGACGAAGTCGGACCAGGCCCACAGGAAGGCGAAGAGCGAGACCGTGACGATCGCGTTGCGGCTCACCGGAAGGACGACGGAGCGGAAGATCCGCCAGGTGCCCGCGCCGTCGATCCGGGCCGCGGAGATGAGTTCGCCGGGGATGCCCGCCATGAAGGCGGCGAAGATCATGACGCCGAACGGCACGGAGATGGTGGAGTCCGCGACGATCAGGCCCCACCAGGAGTCGATCAGTCCGAGGTCGAGGAAGAACCCGTAGAAGCCCATCGCCATGACGATCCCCGGGATCATCTGGGCGACCAGGAGCGCGAGTCTGAGCGGGCCCGCGCCGGGCGGGCGCAGCCGGGCGAGGGAGTAGCCCGCCGGTGCCGCGAGTGCCAGCGTGAGGGCGACCGTGCCGAGGCCGATGAGCAGGCTGGTGCCCAGGTAGGGCAACTGGTCGTTCAGGACGGCTCGGTAGCCCTCGAACGTGGGGTGCAGCGGGAACAGGCCGGGCGGGCTCTTGCGCATGTCCCGCTGCGGGGTGAGGGACACGTTCAGCATCCAGTACACCGGGAAGAGCATGAGAGCGGTGAGGGCGACGCCGATCACGGTGTGACGGCGGCCGGTCGTACGGGACTTCACGGCTCCTGCCTCCTCTGGACGCGGATGTGCAGCAGCCCGAAGGCGAGGGCGATGACGATCAGGATGTTGCCGACGGCGGCGCCGGGGCCGAACTTGGGCAGCAGGGTGCCGAATCCGAGCTGGTAGGACCAGGTCGCCAGGGTGGACGAGGAGTCGCCGGGGCCGCCCTTGGTCATGATCCATATCAGGTCGAAGACCTTGAGGGTGTAGACGAGACCGAGTAGCAGCGTGATCGCCGAGACCGGGCGCAGCAGCGGGAACGTGACGCGGCGGAACTGCTGCCAGGTGCCCGCTCCGTCCAGGGCGGCGGCCTCGTAGAGCTCGGCGGGGATGTTCTGGAGGCCGCTGTACAGGATGACCAGGTTGAAGGGGATGCCGATCCAGATGTTGGCGACGATGACCGAGGTCAGCGCCCAGTGCGGTGAGGTGAGCCAGCCGACGGGGTCGACGCCGATCAGATGCAGGGCGTAATTCACCACGCCGGACTCGCTGTTGAACATCCAGGACCAGGTCGACGCCGACACGATCAGCGGCAGCAGCCAGGGGATCAGGAACAGTGCCCGCAGGGTGGGCGCCAGCGGGAAACGGCGGTTGAAGAAGACGGCGAGGGCCAGTCCGGCGGCGTACTGGACGGCGATGGAGGCGAAGGTGAAGATCATGGTGTGCCGCATCGCCGGGGCGAAGGACGGGTCGTCCAGGACCGTGCGGAAGTTGTCCCAGCCGGTGAAGGGGGCGTCGCCCGCGACGAAGGACCTGACCGTGTAGTCGCGCAGGCTCAGGTCGAGGTTGCGGTAGAGGGGATAGGCGTAGAACGCGGCGAGGTAGGCGGCCAGCGGGGCGAGGAAGGCCAGCGCCGTCAGCCGGCTCCGGCGGTGGTGGTGGGTGAGCATGCGGAGGCCTCTGCGGTTTTCCGGGTGCGGTGCGGTGCGGTGCGTGCGGGTGTGTTGTGGGGCGGGGCCGTGCCGGTGCATCAGCCCGTCGCCGTTGGGTGAGGGGTGGGCGTCGGTGGCGACGGGCATCGATGTACCGGCGCGGCCCCTCGCGTCGGATCCCGGGTGCGGGTGCGTCGTGGTGGCCGGTCCGGATTTCAGCCCCGGCCGGGGACGTATCAGCCCCGGCCGGGGAAAATTCAGCCCCTCCTGCGTTTGAGGAGCGGGGTCTGGGGCGGAGACCCAGGGGTGGGACGGGGCTGCTAGCCCTTGGACGCGGAGGTCTGGGCGTCGGACAGGGCGGCGGCGGGGGTCTTGGAGCCGGAGAGGGCGGCCTGGACGGCGGTCCACAACTGCTGCGAGATGGTGGGGTACTTGGTGCCCAGGCCGCCGCTCGTGCGGCCCCGCGCCGACGCCACCGCGTCCACCCACGGCCCGAGCTTCGCGTTCGCCTTGACCTGCTGGGCCTGGACCGCCGCGGTGGGCGCCACATAGGTCAGCGTCGTGTCGCTCGCCAGGAGGTTCTCGGCGCTGGTCAGACAGGTGACGATCTTCTTGGTGGTGTCGTAGCGGCCGGTGTCCTTCTGCACGGGAACGGTGACGAACTCCCCGCCGGTGGGGACCGGCGCCGAACCACCGTTCCGCGCGGGGATGCTGACGATTCCGTACGGGAATCCGGCCTTCTCGGCGTTGGCGAGCTGCCAGGTGCCGTTCTCGCCGAAGGCGTAGTCCCCGGTGGCGAACTCCTGCCAGCTGGTGGTCTGGGTGTTGTTCAGGACGTCCTTGGGGGCGTAGCCCTCGTCGACCCACTGTTTCCACAGGGTGAGGGCGGCCATGCCCTTGGCGGAGTCGAGCCGGGTGAGGTCCGCGCCGGCGCCCCAGAACCAGGGCAGGAACTGGAAGCTGCCCTCCTCGGTGTTGATCGCCGAGAAGGTGATGCCCTTCTTGCCCGCCGCCTTGATCTTCTTGAGGGCCGCCGTCAGGGACGCCCAGTCCTTGATGCCGGACGGGTCCACGTGGGCGGCGGAGAGGACGTCCTTGTTGTAGTAGAGGGCGAGGGTGTTGGCGCCGATGGGGACGCCGTAGGCAGCGTTGTCGAGCGTGCCCGCGCCGATGATGTTCTTCTGGATCGCGGACGTGTCGAGGCCGAGGTCGCTGGTCCTGGTGAGGATGCCCGCCTCGACGAGGGTGGAGACGACCGGGTTGTCGACCAGCATCACGTCGGGAGCGTTGCCCTGCTGGGCGGCGAGCAGCGCCTTGTTGCCCAGGTCCGTGGTGTCGTACGCGGTGCGCTTGATCTTGACCCCGGCCTCGGTGCCGCAGGCGGTGACGCGCTTGCCCCAGTCGGACGAGGCGTCGAACTGCGGGTACGGGTCCCAGAAGGTGTACGTCGAGGACGTACCGGACGAGGAGGAGCCGGAGCCGCCGCCGCACGCGGTGACGGTGGCGAGGGCACAGGCGGTGGCTATGGCTGCGGTCAGGGTGCGGCGGGTGCTTCTCACGGGGTGACCTCGTTGTCGGGAGACGGGCAGAGAGGTGTGCGGATCAGGACGTGGGCAGCCAGACGCGCATCGCGCCGTCCTCGCGGTTGGCCCAGGCGTAGTAGGGGATCGCGGTGAGTTCGACCGGGTCGCCGGCCGGGGCCGCCGTGTGACCGGCGGGGCGGTAGGGCCACCAGGAGCCGTCGTCGGGGAACTCGCGTCGGTGTCCGGCGGCCAGCACGGTGGTGACGCCGCCGAGCAGTTCGGGGCGCTGCTTGACGGCGAGCGGGCGGGCGGTGTCGAGGACGATGCCGTCCAGGCCGCCGCCGGGGTGGTCGGCCTGCTCCAGGCAGTACACGAGCGGGCCGCGTTCGATCGCCGCGCAGCCGCGTACGGCGTCCACGCGCGGGTCGGCGGCGGTGAGCCGGGCGTCCAGGGCGAGTTCGAGGATCACCCGGTCGCCCGGGGCCCAGGTCCGCTCCAGGCGCAGCCAGCCGTCCCGGACGGGCGCGTTCGTGCCGTCGTAGGTCCGTTCGCCGTCGTGGACGCGGAAGGAGCCGCACCACTGGGGGATACGCAGGGAGAGGGTCCAGGGGGCGTCGGGCGTCTGCTCGACGGTGAGGGCGATCGTGCCGTGCCACGGGTAGTCGGTCTCGGCGCGTACGACGACGGGGGCGCCGGCCTGCTCGGCGCGGTACTCGCCGGTGACGTACTGGTGGATCTGGAGACCGTCCGGGCCGGTGGACGCGAGGTAGTGCTCCAGGGAGGCCAGCAGCCGCATGACGTTGGGCGGGCAGCAGGCGCAGCGGAACCAGTGGGTGCGGCGGGCCGACTGGTCGCCGCCGGGGTCGGTGTGGCCGTCACGGACCTGGAGCGGGTTGACGTACAGCCAGCGCTCGCCGTCCAGGGAGACCCCGGCCAGGAAGCCGTTGTAGAGGGTGCGTTCGATCAGGTCGGCGTAGCGGGCCTCGCCGGTGAGCAGGGCCATGCGCCAGCTCCACTGGACGGAGGCGATGGCGGCGCAGGTCTCGCAGTAGGCACGCTCGTTGGGGAGTTCGTAGGGGTCGCCGAAGTCCTCCTCGTCGTGGTGGGCGCCGAGCCCGCCGGTGAGGTGGGTCTTGGTCGCCACCATGGCCTGCCACAACCGCTCGGTGGCCGCGCGGAGTTCGGTGTCGGCCTGTTCGGACGCCAGGTCGGCCGCCGCCGCCAGCAGGTACAACTGCCGTACGGCGTGGCCCTCGACGGTGGTCGCCTCGCGCAGCGGAACGCGGTCCTGGCAGTAGGCCTCGCCGCCGAGCAGTCCGTGGCCGTGGCGGTCGACGAAGTACGCGGCCAGGGCGAGGTAGCGGTTCTCGCCGGTCTCCCGGTAGAGCTCGACGAGCGCGGTCTCGATCTCGGGGTGGCCGTCGATGCCGTCCAGGGGTTTTCCGCTGTCCGGGACGCCGAACGCCGTGTCGATGTGGTCGGCGAAACGGCGGGCCACGTCGAGGAGTTCGGGGCGCCCGGTGGTGCGGTGGTGGGCCACGGCCGCCTGGATGAGGTGGCCCGCGCAGTACAGCTCGTGGCCCCAGCGCAGATCCTGGTAGCGCTCGCCGTTCCCGCGCAGCTGGAACCACGTGTTGAGGTAGCCGTCGGGCTGCTGGGCCGCGGCGACCAGGGCGATGATCCGGTCCACCTCGGCGGCGAGGGCGCCCGCGGGTTCCTCGGCCAGCCGCCAGGCGGCGGCCTCCAGCCACTTGTAGACGTCGGTGTCGAGGAACGGGTACACGCCCCGGAACACGCCCTCGGCCGTGCCCGCCGCCAGCCGCAGGTTGTGCAGGTTGCCCGCCGACTCCAGCAGGTCCGGGCCCTGGGGGATGGAGGTGCGCGCGTTGACCTCACGGCGGGTGTGCCAGAAGCCGCCGCCGATGGTGGCGGGCGCGGGGCGCAGCGCCCCACGGGCACCGGGAGTGGGGTGGACGGGTCCCGTGCCGGGGCGGGCGGCGGAGCGTGTGCGGGGCATGGTTCTCCGGTTCTCGTCGGAACGCGTTCGACGGGTCGTGACGTGTTCGAGGACGGGTACGGCAGGGCGCCCGGGTACGGGCAGGGTGCGGCCGGCTGCCCGACCACGGGCGGCGGGGTGCTCGGACAGGCGTGCGGCCGGCTGCTCGGGAACTCGTTTGAGCAACCGTTTTCCTGCCGGAAAGTAGAGGGGAGGCGGCGGAAGGGGTCAAGGGTCGCGGCGCAATATTTTCTCTGCTGCTCCGGCTCTGGCCCGGATACCTGGCCGCTGGCACGATGGGGTAGCCAATGTCGTCGACGAGGGCCCTTGCCGCTCTGGTCGACGCGAAGGAAAAGGATTGCCCGTGACCTCTGCCCCGCGCTCGTCCTTTGCCGGCCGGGCCAAGCTCGCCGACGTCGCCGCCCTCGCGGGGGTCAGTGTGGGCACGGCGTCGAAGGCGCTGAACGGCGGCGGGCGGATGCGGCCCGAGACCCGCCAGCGGGTTCTCGACGCCGTCGACTCGCTCGGCTTCCGGCCCAACCAGCACGCGCGGAACCTGCACACCGGCCGGAGCTGGACGGTCGGACTGATGACGACGGACGGCATCGGCCGCTTCTCCACCCCGGTGCTGCTCGGCGCCGAGGACGCGCTCGGCGCCGGGAAGATTTCCGTGCTGCTGTGCGACACCCGGGGCGACTCGATCCGTGAGCAGCACCATCTGCGCAATCTGATGGACCGCAGGGTGGACGGCATCATCGTCACGGGCCGCCGCACGGACCCGCGCCCGCCACTCACCGGCGTCGACCCGATCCCCATCGTCTACGCGCTCTCCCCGTCCACCGACCCGGCCGACACCTCCGTCGTCTCCGACGACCGGGGCGGCGCCCGGCTCGCGGTGGAACACCTGCTGGCGGCGGGCCGCACCCGGATCGCGCATGTCACCGGCCCGGAGCACCACGCCGCCGCCCGCGACCGCGCCCGGCACGCGGTCGAGCACCTCGGGCGTTCCTCGCTGCGACTGGCCACCGGACGCGTCCACTTCGGCGAGTGGAGCGAGGGGTGGGGACGCCGGGCCGCCGACGCGGTGCTGCGCACGGCCCAGGACACCGACGCCTTCTTCTGCGGCAACGACCAGATCGCCCGGGGTGTCGCCGACGCGCTCCGCGAGCGGGGTGTGGACGTTCCCGGCGACATCGCCGTCGTCGGCTACGACAACTGGGACACCATGGCGCTGGCCTGCCGGCCGCCGCTGACCACCATCGACATGGACCTCGCCGAGATCGGCCGGATCGCCGCGCTGCGCCTCCTGGAGGCCATCGACGCCGATGCCGGATCCGAGGCGGACGCCGACGCCGACGCCGAGGACGGCACGGAACCGGGGCACGGGGGCGTCCACACGGTTCCCTGCCGGCTTGTGGTGCGCGAGTCGAGCTGACGGGTCGGGCTTCCGGTCCGGTCCGCTCCTCGCGCCATCCCCTGAGCGAGCGCCCGTTCCACGAGCGGCGCGGCTGGGGTCTCAGCCAGCCTGAGCCAGGAATCCCCTCCCGTTCGGGGAGGGAGGATTCCATGGAGAGAGTGACGTCCGGGCCGCCTCCGTGAAAACGCCGTCGGCGGGGGGAACAGCCTGAAAGCGCACGTTCGGGTTCTTCTGCGTGCGTCTGCCGACGGACAAGGAGAGTGCGATGCGCGTGATGCTCAGGGCGACCATGGACACGGAGAAGGCCAACGAGCTGATCCGGAGCGGAAAGCTTCCGGAGCTGATGCGGGAGACGATGGAGCGGCTCAAGCCGGAGGCGACCTACTTCACGACCCACGAGGGCAGCCGCGCCTGTTACATGGTCTTCGACCTCCAGGACAGCAGCCGGATTCCGGCGTTCGCGGAGCCGTTCTTCATGGAGCTCGGCGCCCGGATCGATCTCTCCCCCGTCATGAACGCCGAGGATCTCCACAAGGGCCTGTCCGAGCTGGGCTGACGACCGGCAGCCGGGCACGTTCCGTCTCCGCCGGTGCGGGGCCACGCGGGCCCGTGGCCGGGCCCCGCACCGTGAGACGGCCGGATCAGCTGAAGACGATCATGGAGCCCTGGGCGAGACTCCGGGTCGCGGCGGCGTGCAGGCCCAGCCAGACGTGACGCTCACGGGCGAAGGGGCTGGAGTCGTAGGGGGCCGGAGCGGCAGGTTCCTCCAGCTCCGTCGGGGCGCTCGGGGGCTGCGGCGGCGTCGGCGGATTCGCCGGGTCGATGCCGATCGAGGGGGCCACGAACTCGAGTTCGCGCAGGAGGGCCTGGGACGAGCCCAGGGGCCCGCCGCCCGCGAGGAGTTCGTCGTTGGCCAGCGGGTGCGGGAACTCCACCGGAACGTAGGCGCCCGCGTGGTCGTAGTGCCAGACGAGATGGGACTGCTGGGCGTTCGTCTCGAACATCTCCAGCAACTGCTCGTAGTCGCCGCCGAGTTCATCGACCGGCGCCACCGCGAGCCCGCACATCTGGAGCAGGTAGGCGCGGCGCAGGAAGTGCAGCGCGTCGTAGTCGAATCCGGCGACCGGGGCCACGTCACCCGACAGGCCCGGCATGTACGCGTACACCGGAACCGGGGGAAGCCCGGCCTCGGCGAGCACCTTGTCGTAGAGCGCCAGTTCCTCGGCGAAGGGGTTGTCGGGGGTGTGGCACAGCACGTCGACGAGCGGGACCAACCACAGGTCACAGGCCAACAGACGGCTCCTCTTGCTCCTTGGGGTGCAGGGTGGTCAGGGCAGCGTAATGCGCGTGGCGGTCCTGTGAAGAGGCCGGTGCACAAGTAGGGCTCCCGGTGGCCGGGGTTGGCCGCTCCCGGGGCCGCTTCCCCATCCCCCCGATCGCCCGCGAGGGGTGTCCTCAGACACGGGAACGGGACGATCCGTGCCCGGACCGCGGCTCAGGGGGCGTCGAGGCGCTCGATGAGGGTGAGCGCGTGCTCGTTGTACGCCGTCACGATCGCCCGCGCCCCGTCGGCGTCGCGGCGCGCGAGGGCGTCCACCAGCTCGGTGTGGCCGGACCACAGGTGGCCCTTGAGGTCGGAGACGTGGCGCAGATGCTGGACCGTGCAGACCCAGGACTGGACCCGCATCCGGTGCAGGAAGTCGGCGAGATAGGCGTTGCCGAACAGGTTGCTGAGCTCGCGCCAGTAACGGAGGTCGTAGCCGATGAGGATCTTCAGGTCGCCGGCGGTGGCCGCGCGCTGGGCCTCCTCGCCGCGGCGCCGGACGGCCGCGAGGGCGGCGAGCGCGCGGGGGTCGTCGGCCTGGGGCATGCCGGTGGCCACGAGGTTCTGGAACATGCCCTCCGTGATCAGGCTGCGCGCCTCGATCATGCCGCGGTAGTCGGCGCCCGAGTACTCGTGCACGCGGAAGCCGCGGTGCTGGTCGGCGTCCAGAAGCCCCTGGGCCGACAGGTCGACCAGGGCCTCGCGGACCGGGGTGGCGGACACGCCGTACTGCTCGGCGATCTCCTTCACCGTGAACTCCTGGCCCGGCCGGAGGCGACCCCCGAGCACCTCGTCACGGAGCGCGTCGGCGATCTGCTGCCGCAGGGTGCTGCGTGTTACGGCGCCACTGCCGCCGGTGCGGGCCATGGTGGTGGTCTCACTCCCCGTCGCGTGGGTCGGTGCGCGTATCTACTCGCGTATCTCTACGAGCAGGACACCATACGCCGTGGGGGCCGGCGCACGGACTCCCCGGCACCCCCGAAGGGGCGCGGGGAACCGGCAGGCCGACCCCCACCGGGGTGGGAACCCCTACAGGCTCACACCGTGTGCTCGTCCGCCACGGACAGCGCCGCGTCCAGGGCCGCCAGACCCTCCTTGGCCTCGGCCTCGGTGATGTTGCACGGCGGTACGACGTGGGTGCGGTTCATGTTGATGAAGGGCCACAGACCGCGGGCCTTGGCCGCGGCGCCGAACGCCGCCATCGGCGCGTTCGCCTCGCCCGACGCGTTGTACGGGACCAGCGGCTCCCGGGTCTCCCGGTCCTTCACCAGCTCCAGCGCCCAGAAGACGCCCGTGCCGCGCACCTCGCCGACACTCGGGTGCCGCTCGGCCAGCTCGCGCAGCCCCGGGCCGAGGACGGTCTCGCCGATGGCGGCCGCCTGGCCGACGATCCCCTCCTCCTCCATGACGTTGATCGTCGCGACGGCGGCGGCGCAGGCCAGCGGGTGCCCGGAGTAGGTGAGCCCGCCCGGGTAGGGCCGCCTGGCGAAGGTCTCGGCGATCTCGGCGGAGATCGCCACGCCGCCCAGCGGCACGTAGCCGGAGTTCACGCCCTTGGCGAAGGTCATCAGGTCCGGCGTCACCTCGTAGTGGTCCGCGGCGAACCACCTGCCGGTGCGGCCGAACCCGGCCATGACCTCGTCCAGGACGAAGACGATCCCGTAGCGGTCGCAGATCTCCCGCACCCCGGCGAGGTAGCCGGCCGGCGGCGTCATGATCCCCGCGGTGCCCGGGATCGTCTCCAGGATGATGGCCGCTATGGTCCCCGGCCCCTCGAAGACGATCGTGTCCTCCAGGTGCTGGAGCGCGCGCTCGCCCTCCTGCCGCTCGCTGTCGGAGTGGAAGGGGCTGCGGTACAGGAAGGGCGCCCAGAAGTGGACGACACCGGCCGCGCCGCTGTCGTTCGGCCAGCGCCGGGGGTCACCGGTGAGGTTGATCGCGGTGGAGGTGGCACCGTGGTACGAGCGGTAGGCGGAGAGCACCTTCGGACGACCGGTGTGCAGCCGGGCCATCCGCGTGGCGTTCTCGACGGCCTCCGCGCCGCCGTTGGTGAAGAAGATCTTGTCCAGGTCGCCCGGGGTCCGCTCGGCGATCAGCCGGGCCGCCTCCGAACGCGCCTCGACGGCGAAGGCGGGCGCGAACGTGGACAGGGTCGCGGCCTGTTCCTGGATCGCGGCGACGACCTTCGGGTGCTGGTAGCCGATGTTGGTGAAGACGAGCCCGCTGGTGAAGTCCAGGTACCGCTTGCCTTCGTAGTCCCAGAAGTACGATCCCTCGGCGCCTGCGACGGCGAGCGGGTCGATGAGCTCCTGCGCGGACCAGGAGTGGAACACGTGCGCGCGGTCCGCGGCCTTCACGGCGGCGCCGGCCTGGGGGTTGGGCTGAGGGGTCATGCGGCGAAGCGTAAATGTCCGCCGACCGGGCGCGATATCGGCGTCCTGTCTGTGGTCGGGGGCTTTCCGCGACAGACTGTCGGGCTTGGCCGGGAGACCGCGCGGGGCGGTCCCCGGCGGGGGACGTCAAGGACAACGGTGGGACCCGTTACCAAAACGGCATCAGTCGTGACGGAACCGTAGACACCACCCCGCCCGGCTCCCGGTACGGCGCACTATCCTCGGTCTGTTGCACACATATGGGGGAGGGTGGGCACTGCCATGGAGAAGCTGGGGGCAGGGGATCCGCAGCAGATCGGGGCGTACCGACTGCTGGCGCGACTCGGTGCGGGAGGGATGGGCCACGTCTATCTCGCACGGTCCGACCGGGGACGTACCGTCGCCGTCAAACTCGTCCGGCCGGAACTCGCCGAGCAGGAGGAGTTCCGGGCCCGCTTCCGCCAGGAGGTGCAGGCCGCCCGCCGGGTCGGCGGGCTGTGGACCGCGCCCGTCCTGGACGCGGACACCGAGGCCCCGATCCCGTGGGTGGCCACCGGCTACGTCGCGGGGCCCTCGCTCCAGGCCGTCGTCGGACGCGACCACGGCGCGCTGCCCGAGCGTTCCGTGCGCATCCTCGCCGCGGGCCTCGCGCACGCGCTGAAGGACATCCACGCCGCGGGCCTCATCCACCGTGACCTCAAGCCCTCGAACGTCCTCGTCACCATCGACGGCCCCCGGGTCATCGACTTCGGCATCGCGCGCGCCCTGGAGACGCTGACCGAGGGCGGCCTCACCCACACCGGGGCGCTCGTCGGCTCACCCGGGTTCATGGCCCCCGAGCAGGTGCGCGGCGACCGTGTCACACCCGCGTGCGACATCTTCTGCCTCGGCTCGGTCCTGTCGTACGCGGCCACCGGCGCCCTTCCGTTCGGCGCGGCCAACAGCGGTGTGCACGCCATGATGTTCCGCATCGCGCAGGAGGAGGCCGACCTCACGGGGGTGCCCGAGGGGCTCGCCGACGTCGTGCGGGACTGTCTGCGCAAGGACCCCGGCGCCCGGCCCGGGCTCGACGAGATCCTGGAGCGCACGGGCGCGGAGGAGACCGTCGCGGAGGGACGCACCCTCGACCCCTGGCTGCCCGGCTCGCTGGTGGCCCAGCTCGGGCGGCACGCCGTACGGCTGCTCGACACGGAGAACCCGGACCAGGGACCGGCGCAGCCCGGTGCTCCGGCGCCCGGTTCCACTCCCGCCCTGCCCCCCGCGCCCGGTTTCGCTCCCGCGCTCCCGCCCGGGCCCGGTTCCGCTCCCGCCCTCCCGCCGGCACCCGTCGCCGCCCCCGACTTCTCCAAGCCGCCGACCGGTTCGCCCGCCTCCTCCTCGGCCTCCGCCGCCTCCTCGACGCCCTCGGCCTCCTCCTCGGCGCCCGCCGCGTCCAGCGAGGCCTCCCCGGAGCACGCGCCCGCCGAGGGCGGCGCCCCGCCGCTTCCGGGGCAGCCCGGCCCCGTGAACCACCTCCCGACCATGATCGCGGGCTCGGGCACGACACCTCCCCCGGCGGCGCCGGCCGGCCCGCACCCCGCGTACGGCTATCCGCAGCAGCACCCGCACGCCCCCGGCCAGGGTCCGGCCCACCCCGCGTACGGCTACCCGCAGGCCGGCTGGGGCGCGGCCCAGCCGGCCTACGGCTCGACGCCTCCCTACGGTCCGGGTGTGGCCGCCCATCCGTACGGTCCCGGCGGCGCGACCCCGCCCTACGGCGCGACCCCTCCGTACGGTCCCGGCGTCGCCCCCCTCGGCCCGGAGCCCCAGCACCGCAGCGGCCGGTCCACGGCCCTGCTCGTGGTCGTGGCCCTGGTCGTCGCGCTCGGCGCGGGCGGCAGCGTGTTCGCGCTGCTGAACGGCCGCGGCGGCGGAGGCGGCCAGGACGACCCGAAGGCGTCCACCCCGGCCTCCGGCGCGACGACACCGGGGCAGAGCGCGTCGCAGCCGCCGGGCACCACCTCCGATACGCCCAGCGAGCAGACGACACAGGCGGGCACCGTCCCGCAGGCGTTCCTCGGCACCTGGGACGCGGTCATCGACAACGAGAGCGGACACCACACCCGCCGGATGACCATCCAGCAGGGCGAGGTCGGGGACACGGTGCTGACGGTCACGGCGGACGGCGGCAACTACCACTGTGTCTTCCAGGCCACGCTCGCCTCGGCCCCGGGAGCCGGCGGGCCGCTGGAGATCGGCCCCTCCCAGGTCACCGTCGGGGCACCGCCGTCCTGCAAGCCGGGCGACGCCTCGGAGATCACTCTCCTGACGGACGGCCGGCTGCGCCGGGCGAAGACCGGCTCGGCGGCCGAGGCCGAGCTGACCTACACGAAGAGCGGCTGAGCCCGGAACCGCGCAGGGGTGCCGCGGGCCTAGCCCGGGACCCCGGCGCGGCTCCGGCCGCCGTACCGTCCACGCCCGCCGACGTTCACTTCCCGTGCGTGGGCCGTTTCCGGCCGGAGCCGTACGGCGGCAACGTGCGCCGGTCGGGCCGAGGATCCGCGGAGCCGGCTGACGCCGTGGCGCCCTGCCTATCGGGGCTCGGGCGGGCGCTGGCGGGGCATGTTCGGGCGGGTGCCCGGGGGCAGCGGGGTGCGCCCGTTCAGCGACGGTCCCTCGGGCCGGGGCGCTCCCGCCGACGAGGACTGGATCCCCAGGGGCGCCGGTGCCGTGCGGAACTCCACCATCCAGTCCGCCGTCTCGGTGCGCACCAGTTCCGTGATGTCCTCCGAGAACCTCCGCAGCACCCCGATGCACCGGTCGGCCGCCTCGCTGGCCGTTCCGTCGGCGGGCCCGAGGACCTCCCGGACGCTCTCGGAGGCCCAGTCGAACTGAAGTGCCTGGAGCCGTCGCTGCACGGCCTGGGCGGTGGCCACATCCCTTATCCACCCGGAGGTCACACCGAAGAACCGGTCGACGGCGACGCAGGAGACCGCGAGCAGCAGCGCCAGATATCCCCACGGAGCCGCCCCCCGCACCGGTCCGGTGAGGTCGAGCAGCGGCAGCGCGGCCCCGGCGACGGCCCCCAGCGTCGCGCCGGACCGCAGCACCCGCGCCGTCCATCGCTTCCACACGCGGTCGGAGAGATACCAGGCGGCCGTGTCGAGCGCCCCCTGCTCCACCCAGCGGTAGAGCTCGTGGAGCCGCTCGGCGGGCTCCCCCCAGTCGCCGAGCGGAAACGGCCGACCGGTCAGGTCGCCCGGCCGCAGCCCCGCCGCGCCCTCGCTCCGCCCGTCCTGGAGCGGCCCCTCCGGCTGCATCTCCGGCTGACTCACCCGGCACTCCTAGTTGACGACGGCGATGGGGACGACGGTGACGACCGTGACGGCACCGACAGCGCGTGACGTCGTGTGACGCGTGGTGCGAATGCGCCGGCCCCCTTCCTACCGCTCAATGGGTGGCGATGGACCGGGTTTACCGGCTTTTCCGCCCGGAAGTGGGCCTTGATCAGGTATAGGCGCTGCTGTGATGTCACTCGAAAGAGTGCTTGGGCGACGGGCCCGTCGACCACGTAGGCTCATGCTGGACAGGAGAAAACGCTCGGACAGCCGTACTCGAAACCAGGAGCTGATCGTGATTCCCGGTGGTGGCCAGCCCAATATGCAGCAGTTGCTGCAGCAGGCCCAGAAGATGCAGCAGGACCTGGCGAACGCGCAGGAGGAGCTGGCGCGGACCGAGGTCGGGGGCCAGGCGGGCGGCGGCCTGGTGAAGGCGACCGTGACGGGCTCCGGAGAGCTCCGCGCCCTGGTCATCGACCCGAAGGCGGTCGACCCCGAGGACACCGAGACACTCGCCGACCTGATCGTCGCGGCCGTCCAGGCGGCGAACGAGAACGCGCAGGCGCTCCAGCAGCAGACGCTCGGCCCGCTCACCCAGGGGCTCGGCGGCGGCAGCGGTATCCCCGGTCTGCCTTTCTAAGACCGGCGGCATCCAACTACCGTACGCATCAGGAAGAAACAGCAGGAAGAGCAGTAGGAAGAACAGCGGGACGGGACCAGGCGGTACCGGAGCACTCGGAAAGGCAGTCCGTTGTACGAAGGCGTTGTTCAGGACCTCATCGACGAACTGGGGCGGCTCCCCGGCGTCGGTCCCAAGAGCGCGCAGCGGATCGCCTTCCACATCCTGCAGGCCGAGCCGACGGACGTCCGCCGGCTCGCGCAGTGCCTGATGGAGGTCAAGGCGAAGGTCCGCTTCTGCGCGACCTGCGGCAACGTGGCGCAGGAGGAGCTGTGCAACATCTGCCGCGACCCGCGCCGCGACCTCACGGTGATCTGTGTCGTGGAGGAACCGAAGGACGTCGTCGCGGTCGAGCGGACACGCGAGTTCCGGGGCAAGTACCACGTGCTCGGCGGCGCGATCAGCCCGATCGAGGGCGTCGGCCCGGACGACCTGCGCATCAGGGAACTCCTGGCCCGCCTGGCCGACGGCGCGGTCACCGAGCTCATCCTGGCCACGGACCCGAACCTGGAGGGCGAGGCCACGGCCACGTATCTCGCCCGCATGATCAAGCCCATGGGCCTCAAGGTCACCCGCCTGGCCAGCGGCCTCCCGGTGGGTGGCGACCTGGAATACGCGGACGAGGTCACACTCGGCCGCGCCTTCGAGGGGAGACGACTTCTAGATGTCTGACGCCACGCTGCACGCGACCAGCCCGGACCCCGACGACTTCGTCGTTCAGATCGCGGACCAGGTGGAGAGCTTCCTGGTCGCCGTCAACGAGGTGGCCAAGGGCGACGAGCCGGACTCGGCCGTGCCCTTCCTTCTGCTGGAGGTCTCCCAGCTCCTCCTGGCCGGCGGCCGCCTCGGCGCCCACGAGGACATCGTTCCCGACGAGCGCTACGAGCCGGACCTCGGCCCCGAGGGGGACGTGGACGATCTCCGCGAGCGTCTCGCCGTAATGCTGGAGCCGATCGACGTCTACTCCGAGGTCTTCGACCCCTACGAGCCCCGCAAGGCCCCGGTCCCGGCCCGTATCTCCGACGACCTCGCCGATGTCATGACCGACCTGCGCCACGGCATGGCCCACTACCGCGCGGGCCGCACCACGGAAGCCCTGTGGTGGTGGCAGTTCTCCTACTTCTCCAACTGGGGCTCCACCGCCTCCGCGACGCTGCGCGCCCTGCAGTCCGTGGTGGCCCACGTCCGGCTGAACCAGCCCCTGGAGGAGCTCGACGGCCTCGACACCGATCAGGAGATCGGCGAGGAGGCGCTCGCGGAAGAGGCCGGCAAGGTGATGGCGGAGGAGATCGCGGGACCGCTCGGCCTGCGCACGGTCAAGTAACCGACCGCCGGCGAGGGCCCGCTGTGCCGACCGCGTTCCGGCGAGGGCCCGCCGTGCCGACGGCGCTCCGGTGCGGGTCCGCCGGCCGCCGGCGAGGTCGCCGCTGTGCCGACGGCCGCATCCCGTCCGTCCGTGGTGTGAGCTGGGGCACGTTCGGAGTGGCGGGGCTCCGGCACGGGCAGGTGCCGTCTCGGAGCGGCCGGACCTCCCTTACCGACCTGACAGCCCGGAGTGATCACGTCGTGAGCGGGACATCTCACGATGCGGTACCCGGGAAGGGAAATCCGGCCGCTCGTTAGACTGAGCCGACCGCGGTATTGCGGTGCAGAGACGGACTGAGCGAGGAGCGCACGTGGGCCTTGTCGTGCAGAAGTACGGAGGTTCCTCCGTAGCCGATGCCGAGGGCATCAAGCGCGTCGCCAAGCGGATCGTGGAAGCGAAGAAGAACGGCCACCAGGTGGTCGTGGTCGTTTCCGCGATGGGCGACACGACGGACGAGCTGATCGATCTCGCCGAGCAGGTATCTCCGATGCCCAGCGGCCGGGAGTTCGACATGCTGCTGACCGCCGGAGAGCGGATCTCCATGGCCCTGCTGGCGATGGCGATCAAGAACCTGGGCCACAGCGCCCAGAGCTTCACCGGCAGCCAGGCAGGCGTCATCACCGACTCGGTCCACAACAAAGCCCGGATCATCGACGTCACCCCGGGCCGGATCCGTACGGCGCTCGACGAGGGCAACATCGCCATCGTCGCCGGCTTCCAGGGCGTCTCGCAGGACAAGAAGGACATCACCACGCTGGGCCGCGGCGGGTCCGACACCACGGCCGTCGCGCTGGCCGCGGCGCTCGAGGCCGAGGTGTGCGAGATCTACACCGACGTGGACGGCGTGTTCACCGCAGACCCGCGCGTGGTGAAGAAGGCGAAGAAGATCGACTGGATCGCCTTCGAGGACATGCTGGAGCTCGCCGCCTCCGGCTCCAAGGTGCTGCTCCACCGCTGTGTGGAATACGCCCGCCGCTACGACATCCCGATCCATGTGCGCTCGTCCTTCAGCGGACTTCAGGGCACCTGGGTCAGCAGCGCACCGCTCGTTCACAAGACACAGCAGCAAGGGGACCAGAAGGTGGAGCAGGCTCTCATCTCCGGTGTCGCTCACGACACCTCCGAGGCCAAGGTCACGGTCGTCGGTGTCCCGGACAAGCCGGGCGAGGCCGCCGCGATCTTCCGCGCCATCGCCAACGCCGAGATCAACATCGACATGATCGTGCAGAACGTGTCGGCGGCCACGACGGGCCTGACGGACATCTCCTTCACCCTCCCGAAGACCGAGGGCCGCAAGGCCATCGACGCCCTGGAGAAGGCGAAGAGCGTGATCGGCTTCGAGTCGCTGCGCTACGACGACCAGATCGGCAAGATCTCGCTCGTCGGCGCCGGCATGAAGACGAACCCGGGTGTGACGGCCGGCTTCTTCGAGGCGCTCACCGACGCCGGGGTCAACATCGAGCTGATCTCCACCTCCGAGATCCGTATCTCCGTGGTCACCCGCGCCGACGACGTCAACGAGGCCGTACGCGCCGTGCACAGCGCCTTCGGACTCGACTCCGACAGCGACGAGGCCGTCGTCTACGGAGGCACCGGGCGATGACCCGACGACCGACGCTCGCGGTCGTGGGAGCGACCGGGGCCGTCGGCACGGTCATGCTCCAGATCCTGTCCCAGCACGCGGACATCTGGGGTGAGATCCGACTGATCGCCTCGCAGCGCTCGGCCGGCCGCAAGCTGGCCGTGCGCGGTGTGGAGGTCGAGGTGACGGCCCTGTCGGAGGACGCCTTCGACGGGGTCGACATCGCCATGTTCGACGTCCCGGACGAGGTGGCCGCCCAGTGGGCGCCGATCGCCGTGGCCAAGGGCGCGGTCGTCGTCGACAACTCCGGCGCCTTCCGGATGGACCCGGAAGTGCCCCTCGTCGTCCCCGAGGTGAACCCGCACGCCGCGCGCGTGCGCCCGCGCGGGATCGTCTCCAACCCGAACTGCACGACGCTGTCCATGATCGTGGCGCTGGGCGCCCTGCACGCCGAGTTCGGGCTGCGCGAACTCGTCGTCTCCTCGTACCAGGCGGTCAGCGGCGCGGGCCGGGCGGGCGTCGACACCCTGCGCCGGCAGATGTCCCTCGTCGCCGGTACGGAACTGGGGACCAGCCCCGGTGACGTACGCAGGGCGGTGGGCGACGCCACCGGTCCGTTCCCGGAGCCGGTCGCCCTGAACGTGGTGCCGTGGGCCGGGTCGCTCGCCGAGGACGGCTGGTCCTCGGAGGAGATGAAGGTACGCGACGAGACCCGCAAGATCCTCGGGCTGCCCCGGCTGAAAGTCGCCGTGACCTGCGTCCGCGTTCCCGTCGTCACCACGCACTCCCTGACGGTGCACGCCCGCTTCCAGGACGAGGTGACCGTCGGCAAGGCCCGGGAGATCCTGGACACCGCGCCCGGCGTCGTGCTCTTCGACAACCCGGCCGCCGGCGAATTCCCCACGCCCGCGGACGTGGTGGGCACCGACCCGACCTGGGTGGGCCGGGTCCGCCGGGCACTGGACGACCCGACGGCCCTCGAACTCTTCGTGTGCGGGGACAACCTGCGCAAGGGCGCCGCCCTGAACACCGCTCAGATCGCCGAGCTGGTGGCGGCCGAGATCAGCAGGGCCTCGTAGACCGCCGGAACCTGGTGGACCGTCAGGGCCTCGTGGATCATCAGGAGCCGTGGATCCGGTCATCAGGACCCCGTGGGTCCGGTTCTCCGCCGGGGGGCCGGCTCCGCAGGTTCTGCGCTCGCGGCGCCCTCCGGCCGTAATTCCGGTGCCCCGCGGAGGGTACGTTTGTAGGATCCCTGTCGGTTCAGTGATCAACTTAATGGTCCAGAACCCTTGAATGAACCCGTGTCGGCGTCCGAAGATTTTGCTGCCGCCCCGGCGCAACCGCGCGTGGGGCCGTGAGCGTCTTCGCCGTCGCCATTCAGGGGCGTCCGGGGGGCGGCAGAGCATTGGGCACAGGGGAAGAGCTGTTACACATGAGGGCATCTGGTGCACTGCCGCGCGCGCGGGTCCGTGTGACGGCGGGGGGTCCGGGGGGTATTCCGAAGGGCGGGGCTCCGGCCGATGTGGCACACGGCACGAATGCGATGACGTTCGCGTACAACCCTCACGGGGGGACGTGTGTCCAACTGGCGTGGCAGAGGTACTCGAATTCACCGCGGTCCAGACGAGGGGCATCGCCCTGCGTCCACCCCGCCGACCCCGCGGTCCGGGCGCTCCCGGCGGCATGCCGGTGATCGCGCCCATGCCCTCAGCGCGGCCCGCCCGCATCCCGAACCAGCGTGACGGCGCCGAAGACCTGGTGGCGGGCACGACCGTCGACCATCTGACCGAGACCTACCGGGCGCACTACCGGTCGCTCCTCGGTCTCGCGGCGCTCCTCCTCGACGACACGGCCTCCTGCGAGGACGTCGTCCAGGAGGCCTTCATCCGGGTGCACTCGGCGCGCAAGCGTGTCCGGGACCCGGAGAAGACGCTCGCCTATCTGCGTCAGACCGTCGTCAACCTGTCGCGTTCGGCCCTGCGCCGGCGCATCCTCGGCCTCAAGCTCCTCTCGAAGCCGATGCCCGACATGGCGAGCGCCGAGGAAGGCGCGTACGACCAGTTGGAGCGCGACGCCCTGATCAAGGCGATGAAGGGCCTCCAGCGGCGCCAGCGCGAGGTCCTGGTGCTGCGTTACTTCGCGGACATGACCGAGGCCCAGGTCGCCGAGACGCTCGGTGTCTCCCTGGGTTCGGTGAAGGCGTACGGCTCGCGGGGCATCGCCGCGCTCCGCGTCGCCATGGGGGCTTCGGCATGAGCGAGCACGACGATCGGCGGCGCCCCGAGGACGAGGGGCGCCCGGACCACGAGCACAAGCAATCGCACGCTGGGAACGGAAATGTGAACCACGGCCCCGACGAACAGCCCGGAACACCGGACATGGACGGACTGGGATCCGAAGGACTCGGCAGCGACGAACTGGCACTGCGCCGGCTGCTGCACCAGGCCGTTCAGGAGATCGAACCCACCGACGGCACGCTGGACCATCTGCGCCGGGCGGTACCGGCACGGCGCGCCCGCAAGCGTCAGGCCGTGGTCGGCATGGCGGCGGCGGCACTCTTCATGGGCACGGCGATCCCGGCGTTCGTCCACGTCTCCAACTCCTCGGGGTCCAACCCCGACCCGTCCATCGCGGCCAACAGCTCACAGGCCCAGGGCGGTGCGAGCCAGGGCAAGGGCTCGGGCGGCGGTTCCGGAAAGGACTCGGGCGGCTCGTCCGGCACGTCCGCGGGTGGCGGCGACAGCGGCAAGACGGAGTCACCGGGCGGCAAGGACAAGGACGCGGGCGGCGCCGGAGCGGGCGGCATCGATCCCTCGGCCTCCGCCTCGGCCGCCCTCACGTGCACCGCGGACCAGCTCGGTGGTGCTTCCGGCACGGCCGGGGCGCCGGACTCCACCGGCGCGGTCTACGGCTCCTTCACCGTCTCGAACGTCTCCGCCTCCGCCTGCACGGTCACCGGCGCCGGCACGGTCAGCGCGCTCCCCCAGGGCGCGGCGGACGGCGCGAACGTCGGTGTGGCGACGCATGTGGGGGGCGACGCGGCCGGAGGGCTGCCCGACCCCTCCACGGAGGTCACCTCCCTGGTGCTCCAGCCGGGTGCCTCGTACGTGGTGAAGTTCGCCTGGGTGCCCTCGTCGACGTGCCCGACCGCGCCGGAGCCCACACCGACCCCGACCCCGACGCAGGGCACCGGCGAGACCGGCGGCACGACCACCGACTCCGCGGTGGCCGGCACCTCACCCCAGCTTCTCGTCGAGGACGGCACGCTGGACGGCAGCGTCGTCGTCTCCAGCACGGCGGCGACAGGTGGCGCGACGTCATCGGTCACCGTGGCCAACGCCTGCGCGGGCACGGTGTACCGCACGGGGATCCTGGCATCGTCCTGACGGACAGCTGACGAGCACGGCATCGGGCGGCGGCGCGTGGGCGACGCCGCCCTGTCAGGCCGTCGTGGACGGCCCGACCGCGGTGACGCCGGTCTCCTCGGACCCGTTCTCCGGGCCGGCCGGAGTTTCGGGGGTGGCCGGGTTCTCCTGGGCATCGGGGAGCAGTCCCAGTTCGGCGTCGCGGACGAACTCGACCTCGCGGCGCAGCAGCCGGAACCACATGAAGACGACGAAGCCCGCGAAGACGAACCACTCGCCGGTGTAGCCGAGGTTCTGGAACGCCTTGAGGTCGAGGCCGGAGTTCGCCGGCGCGGACGGAGGCACCGCCTTCATTCCGGCGTCGGCCTTGTCGAGCGTGATCCAGGCTTCGTACGGGGTGTACGGCACGAGGTTGACCAGCGACGAGGCGCTGATCGCGGCCGTCTGCCCCGGGGGAAGCCCGCCGACAGCGCTGACACCGTTCGAACCGGGACTCTCGGAGGCCTGGAGGGCGCCCGTGACCGTGACCTCGCCGGTCGGCGCGGCCGGGGCCTTCGCCGCGTCCGCCGTACCGGGCAGCCAGCCCCGGACGACGGGAAGCGCCTTGCCGCCGTCGACCCGCAGCATCGTCAGGACGTAGAACCCGCTCCTGCCGTCCAGTTCCCGGCCCGGCACCAGCAACTGCTTGTCGTACCGGCCCGTCGCGGTGGTCTGCCTGCCGGAGGTCTGCATGGTCACGGGCAGCATCGAGGCCAGTGGCCGTGCCGGGTCCGTTCTGGCGGCCGAGGCCGCCGCGTCCGCCGTCCGGTGGTCCTGCACCCGGTCCTCGAACCGCCCCAACTGCCACGACCCCATGAAGACGCAGAAGGGGATGGCCAACAGCACGAAGACGTTGATCCCCCACCAGCGGGGCGTCAGCAGGAACCGGTACACGCCGTCCACGGTACGGGGCGGCCGAGCCGGACTCGCCCGTGGGGCCCGCTCAGTACCGCTCGGCCAGATGGTCCCGGCCCGCCGGGGGCTCGTACGGCTCGGGCCAGAAATCGGTCACCGTGGCGATACGGCCGGACGCGTCCACCGTGAAGAACGTGATCGCGTGCATCTCCTCCAGGCCCACCGTGACGTGGGTCCAGGTGACGGCCTGACCGGGTTCGGCTATGACGCGCTCGATCCGGACGTGCCAGTCGCCCGGGTACGCGCGGTTGAACTCGACGTACCGCTCCCGGCCGCTGACGCGCTCCCGTGTCTGCGGCAGGGTGTAGACGACGTCCTCGGCGAGCAGTTCCGCGAACGCTTCCCATTCCCGGGCGTCCGCGGCGGCCCAGTAGCTCTCGACGGCCTTGCGTGGATCGGTCATGCGGAAAAGTCTGCACCCCGCCACTGACAACGCCCCCGACAGCGCCCCTGACCTGCGCACACGGCCCTGCGGAACGACCGCCCCCGACCTCGTTCGCGGGGCGCGGGGTGGCTTCGCATGCCGTTCGGCGGACAGTGGCGTACGCGGGGGCCGCGAGGTTTTCCACAGGCTGGGGACCTCCCCGGCGCGAGGCGGGCCGGGCCAGGCACTATGGGGCCATGACTGAGAGCACCAGGTCCACCGAGCCGCAGCAGGCAGACATGCCCGACTGGGAGAAGCGCTTCCGGGCACCGCGGGTGTCGCTGCCGGACTGGGCGGAGGACGCCCCGCACCGCTCCCTGTTCGTCTCGAACGCGACGGGGACGTACGAGCTGTACGCATGGGACCGCGCGACAGGCGAGCAGCGCCAGGTCACCCACCGGGCGAACGGCACGACGGACGGGGTGCTCGCGCCCGACGGCGAGTGGATCTGGTGGTTCGACGACAAGGACGGCGACGAGTTCGGCATCTGGCGCCGCCGCCCGTTCGGCGCCGCCCTGGTCGTGGGCGCTGCCGACGAGCCGGCGATTCCCGGCCTCGACCCCTCTTACCCGGCGGGCCTGGCCCTTGCCCGCGACGGGCGTACGGCCGTCGTGGGCCGCTCGACGGACGACGACGGATCGACCATCCATGTGGCCCGCTCCGGTGAGGCCACGGTGGAGATCTACCGGCACCGGGAGTCGGCCGGGGTCGGCGACCTCTCGCACGACGGCTCGCTGATCGCCGTCGAGCACACCGAGCACGGCGACGCGATGCACTCGGCGCTCAGGGTGCTGCGCCCGGACGGTTCGGCGGTCGCCGAGCTCGACGACACCGAGGGCGGCACGGTCGAGCTGGGCCTGGAGGTGCTGGGCTTCGCCCCCGTGGACGGGGACAGCCGGCTGCTCATCGGGCACCAGAGGCGCGGCCGCTGGGAGCCCCTGGTGTGGGACGTGGCCACCGGCGAACAGACCGACCTGGGCCTCGACCTGCCCGGTGACGTGGCGGCGGAGTGGTATCCGGACGGCTCCGCCCTGCTCATCGCCCACAGCTTCGAGGCGCGCAGCGACCTGTGGCGCTACGACCTCGCCTCCGGTGAGCTGACCCGCGTCCCGACCCCGCCCGGCACGGTGTCAGGGGCGACGGCCCGCCCGGACGGCACGGTGGAGTACCTGTGGTCGTCGGCGGCCGAGCCCTCGGCCGTCCGTTCGACGACCGGCGAGGTCGTCCTGGACCCGCCCGGCCAGAAGTCCCCGGGCTCCGTCCCCGTGGAGGACGTCTGGGTCGAGGGCCCCGGCGGCCGCATCCACGCCCTGATCCAGAAGCCGGCCGGGACCACCGGCCCGCTGCCCACCGTCTTCGAGATCCACGGCGGCCCGACCTGGCACGACAGCGACTCGTTCGCGGCGGGCCCGGCGGCCTGGGTCGACCACGGCTACGCGGTCGTCCGGGTCAACTACCGCGGCTCCACCGGCTACGGCCGCGCGTGGACCGACGCGCTCAAGCATCGCGTCGGTCTCATCGAGCTGGAGGACATCGCGGCGGTCCGTGCCTGGGCGGTCGCCTCCGGCCTGGCCGACCCCGACCGGCTGATCCTCACCGGCGGTTCCTGGGGCGGCTACCTCACCCTCCTCGGCGTGGGCACGCAGCCCGACGCCTGGGCCCTCGGCATCGCCGCCGTCCCGGTCGCCGACTACGTCACGGCGTACGAGGACGAGATGGAGGCGCTGAAGGCGATGGACCGCACGCTCCTCGGCGGCACCCCGGAAGAGGTGCCCGAACGCTTCGAGGCGTCCTCCCCGCTGACCTACGTCGACGCGGTCAAGGTCCCCGTGTACATCTCGGCCGGTGTCAACGACCCCCGCTGCCCCATCCGCCAGATCGACAACTACGTCACCCGCCTCGCCGGCCGCGAAGCCGTCCACGAGGTCTACCGCTACGACGCGGGCCACGGCTCCCTGGTCGTCGACGAACGCATCAAGCAGGTCCGCCTGGAACTCGACTTCGCGGAACGACACCTGGGCAGGTGACACCGAAGTGCTCACCGGGGGTCCCGGGGCTCCACCAGAGACTTGGTGCGGTGCCCCGGGACCGGGTTGGTGCGGGTTGTCCTGGGCCGGGGATGGTGCCGGCTGTTCCGGGACCGGGACGGGGGCCGTGTGGCCGCCCCAGCCCTGCCCCGCCCCCGCTCTAGCCCAAGCCCTGACCCCGCCCCAGGCCCCCGGCCCGTCTATGCCTCTGCGCGCTGCCGGGGCCGTCGGCCCAGCAGTTCCGCCAGTCCCCGCCGGGTCGCGGCGAGGACCACGCGGTCCTCGGGCCGCAGGACATAGGTGGAGGGCAGGTCCCACACCAGCCGGGGACCGCGCGCCCCGGACGCCGGGTCCGCCCGGCGCTCCTCGGGAGTCGCCGTGTCCAGCGCGAGCACGCGCCAGGCCCCCGCCCGGAACGCCTCACCCACCGTGCGCCCCTCCAGCTGCGGATGCCCGCCCACGTCCACCGCGGCGAACAGCAGGACCCGCCGCTCGACGGGAATCGACCCGAGGATCTGTCTCCCCAGCATCGCCCCCGCGAACGCGGGCGCGGCCAGATGGGACACGCTGCGGCTCCGGGTGAGCGCGCCGGGATGCGCGGCCCGGAGGGTGCGGTAGACCGCGGTCGCGAAGTCGTCGTCGTACAGCCGCAGGACGACCCGCAGATCGGGCTTCAGCGTGCGGGCGGAGAGCACGGCCTCCAGGTTCATGGTGTCCGCGCTGGTCAGCGCGAGCAGCGCGTGCGCACGGTGGATCTTGGCGGCCTCCAGCACCCCTTCCTGCGTGACGTCCCCCAGCACCACGGGCACGCGCAGGCTCCGTGCCAGCGCGAGCCCCCGGGCCTCCGGGTCGGCCTCCACGCACACCACGGGGATACGCAGTTCACGCAGCCGCGCCAGCACCCGCGTGCCGATCTTGCCTACCCCGAGCAGCACCACATGTCCGGACAGCCCGCGGGGCGGCTTCCGCAGAGCGGTCCCGCTGCGGAAGGTGCCGAGCGCCTCCAGCACGGCGGCGAGCAGCACCGGAAGGAGCAGCAACCCGACCAGCCCCGAGCAGAGTTGGAGGATCTGCCGCCCGATCGGCCGCCCGATTGCCGGGTCGTTGATGGCGAAGAGATCGAGCAGGGTCAGATACGTGGCCTGGAGCGGATGCTCCCCGGTGACCAGCATCGAGGCCACGGCGAGCCCGACCACACACGCGACGAGCCCCACGAACGACCAGCGCAGCCGCCGCGACAGCAGCGAGCCGAACCACGGCACGACCCCTCGTCCGGCGTTCAGTTCGGGACCGGAGTACGACACGTTCTCCAGGACGACGGTGCCGCGCCCGGTGGCGGCGGCCACCGCCCTTTCGTCGGGCAGGAGTTGGGGCCCCTGCGCACCACTGCTCTCGGAACCGTCGGCGCCGGCGGGGTCGTTGGTCGTGGCGGAGAGCAACGCCAGTGTGCACAGCCCCGGATCGGTGACCTCGCCCGGACCGGGCGGCGGCCGCTCCACCGCGCGCAGCATCAGCCCGTCGGTCTGGACGACCTTGCTGGTGCCGGCCACGGCGGTCGCGGCGAGAGCGGGCGCGGCCGTGTCGGCGTCGGACAGCACGGTGGTGGAGGCGTCGTAGGCGTCGGTGTCCCCGCCCGCCGGGGAGGCGCCCGCCCCCGGGGTGCCCCCGGCGGCCAGGGCCGAGGCCTGGTCGAGGAGGGCCTCGATGTGCTGTCCGAGACGCCGGTTGTAGAGCCGCAGAACCAGCCGGATCCGCGGGTTGAGCCGCCGGGCGGTGAGGGCGGCACGGATGTTGGTCTCGTCGTCGTCGTAGACGAGGGCGAGCGCGGTGGCCCGCTCGACACCGGCGTGGGCTAGCGCCACCTCGGTGAGCTCGGCGGCCTCCACGACCCGCTCGGATCCGGGCGTCTCGTCGTCCGCGCCGGTCCCTCCCGCGTTGCCGTTGCCGTTCCCGGAGGTCCGGTTGACCGCCGCGGACACCCGGTCGAGCAGGGCGGTGCCCCGCGGCCGCCCGACGACCGGCGGTCGCACCCCGCCCTGCGCGGGCGGCACCACGAGGGTCACCCGCTCGCCGTACACCCCACGCAACTCGGCGGCCAGTCGCTGGGCCAGGGCGTCGTCCCCGGCCACCACCATGTGCTCGGCGGCGTCGCTCGACGCGTTCTGAGACGGAAGATTCCCCACGAAGGAGAAGACTGCCGCACGGATACGGGTGGTTCCAGTGAGAGACCCGGCAACAGGGTTCGCGGCAAGGCGACTTCCCGTTGCAGGTCGAGTGCTCCCCGCCCGAGGGAGAAGCGGGGACCCGTGTGCTGCGGTTTCCCGCGGCATGATCTAGTCTTCGCTCACTCGCCACACGCGGTACACGGTATGCACGCACCGGACGCATGGGTGGCACCCTCTCGCGCTCACCTTCATTCCCGGGGGTTCGACACTGTGCGTCTGCGCACTCTTCCGGTCGCCGCAGCTCTGGCGGCCCTGTTCGGCTCGGTGGTGCTCGCCGTACCGGCGTCCGCCGACTCCAGCCGGTCCATAGCGCTCTTCGGAGTGAACGACACCGTCGTGGACGGCGTTCACCAGCGGGTCTTCATCAGCGACGCCTACAACAACCAGATCGTCGTCACCGACCTCACCGGGAAGGTCGTCAAGACCCTCGCCGGCCTGTCCCAGGTCCGCGGCCTGGAGCTGAGCCCGGATTCCGGCACGCTGTACGCCGCGGTCTACGGCGCCGACAAGATCGTCGCCATCGACGCCGGGCAGCTCACGCAGACCGCCGAGTACCCGACGGGCGACGGAACGACCCCCTCCGGAGTCGTCTACGCCGACGGCAAGCTGTGGTTCGGCTACGGCGACCAGTGGGAATCGGGGCTCGGCGAGGTCGACCTGACCGCCGAGACGCCCACGGTGACCCTCGACCTGGCGGCCGGCCACGACTTCGCGAGCCCGCCGGCGCTCTACGCCGACCCCGACAACCCGGGGACGCTGCTCGCCCTCGACACGGGGATCAGTTCCGGGCCGATCGTCGTCTACGACATCTCCTCGGGCACCCCGACGATCCGCGTCTCCGGCGAGAAGGGCGGTTTCTACAACGACGCGGCCCTCACGCCCGACGGCCAGAACGTCATCGTCGCGGGCCCCGGGACCCGGGCGCTCACGGAGTACCGCCTCTCCGACCTGTCCGAGGTGCGCACGTTCCCGACCGTCTCGGAACCGGAGACGGTCAGCATCGCCCCGGACGGCACGGTCGCGGCCACCGTCCTCGACACCGACAACGTCGGCGACACCCTTGTCTTCAGCAACGACCCCGCTCGGCCGGCCAGCGTCCGCAACCTGTCGCGCGACTGGATGCCCTGGGGCGGACACTCCACCAACTGGTCGGCCGACGGCTCGAAGTTGTACGTGCTGACCGGGAACAGCAACGCCATGCAGTTCCAGACCGTCGACGCGCCCCGCGCGTACGCCTCCACCCTGACGGTCGACGCCCCGACGAAGGCCACCCGCGCCGCCTCCCTCACCGTCAAGGGCAAGCTGACCGCGAACCTGGCGCTGCCCGCGGGCACCCCGCTCCAGGTCACCCGCACCGACCTGGAGTCGCCGAACGGCAAGTCCCTCGGCACCAAGTCCCTGGGCACGGGCGGCGCGTACTCCTTCACGGACAGTCCGCCGGCGGGCGGCACGGTCAAGTACACGGTGACGTACGCCGGTGACACCACACACACCGCCGCGACGGCCACGGACACCGTCGACGTCTCGCGCGCCACGCCCACGCTGACGCTGAACAACAACGGCAAGGCGTACGACTACGCGCAGTCCGTCACCTTCACCGCGCACCTCGGCACCACGTACAAGAACCGCACGGTCGAGATCTGGGCCAACCCGTACGGCGCCGACAAGCCCAGCAAGCTGGTGAAGTCCGGCACGGTCAATTCCAGCGGCAACCTGTCCGTCACCCTCGGCCTGACGCGCAAGACCGAGCTCACGGCGAAGTTCACGGGCGACGGGCGCTACGCGCCGAAGACGACGACCAGTACGGTCGGCGCCAGGGTGAAGGTGTCCACGGCGCTCGGCGGCTCCTACAAGACGCAGTACACGTGGAGCCACACGTACTACTACTTCCGCCAGTCCAAGGACCCGGTCGTCACGACCACGATGACGCCGTACCAGGGCCGCAAGCAGCTGCTGCAGGTCCAGGCCTACTCCGGTGGCGTCTGGCAGACCACGGGCAAGGAGTATTTCAAGCTCGACTCCGCGGGCAAATCCGTCGTCACCCTCACAGGCACCCCGCCCACCGGCCAGCGCTTCCGCGTCCGCGACTCGTACGTCAGCGGCTCGGGCGACAGCGTGAACACGACGACGTACGGCGCCTGGAAGTACTTCACCTTCACGCACTGAGGCCCCTGCGCCAGCAGCCGGACCGGTGCCTTCGCACCGGTGCCCCCGAACTCCAGGAGGGTCACGCCGGGGGTGGCACACGGGGGCGGAACCCTGGATTCCGCCCTCTCTGCTGCTCTGCTGCTGGCTCTGGTACACCCTGCTGCCGCTGCGATGGCAGAACTCCAGCCTGGCCGGTCCCGATACCGCGTTGCGGCGCGCGCGCAGGGCCGCCGCCCGGGGGCGCTGGGAGCCCGCCGCCCGTCTTTTCGAGGACATCGGTCAGGACTGGGAGCGCCGCTCCCTGTACGCCGATCGGCTGGGACACCTCGCCGCCGAGAAGGGCGACCGCTGGCTGAAGGCATGGCAGGAGGCCCGCCCCGCGGACCCGGATGCCGCGCTCGTGGTGGCGCGCACCCGGATCCAGTACGCGTGGAAGCTGCGCGGCGGATCGCGTGCCCAGTACACGTCGGGCAGTCAGTTCCGGCAATTCCACCAGGAGTTGCTGGCGTCGCGGGACGATATCCAGCGGGCCTCGGAACTCTGCCCTGACGACCCCAGCCCCTTCGTCGCGGAAATCTGGCGGGCGCTGGGACTCGGCTACTCCCACGAGGAGATGCACGGGCTGTGGTCCCAGATCACGGCCCGGGCGCCGCATCACTACGAGGCGCACCACAGCGCCCTCCAGTACTGGACCGCGAAATGGCAGGCTCGAAAGAGCTCGCGCGGGAGTTCGCCGAGAAGGCGGCCGCCGACGCGCCGCCGGGCAGACTGCTGACCGTGATGCCGTTGATCGCCTGGTACGAGAGTCACGCGTCCGAGCTCGGCGATTCCGGATTCCGCAGCTCGCAGGCAACCGCGCTGGTCGACGCGGCGCTCGCCGACGTGGCGCTCGCCGACCCGAACCATCCGAGGCTCCCGGACGTACGGCACCTGCTGGGGTACTTCCTGTACCGGCAGGGGCGGTACAAGGCGGCCAGGGACCAGTTCCGCCAGGTCGACGGCTTCACCAACGCCCTTCCGTGGCGGTACTCCGGCTTCATGCAAGGGCTCTACTACCGAGCGGTCCGTACGAAGACGGCCCGCAAGGCACTCCTGAATCCCCGGCCCACTGAACACCGAGCCCGAAGGACCTACTACTCCCCGGACTGGTGACGACCGCGGACCCGGCGGACCCGTCCAAGTCCGCCGCCGTTGACGTCACTCGGTGATGTCAGGAGCGCACGCGCCGGTCGAAGGCCCGGACGACCGACAGCGCGAGTGCCTGGCCACGGCGTACAGGAATCGTGTACACCATGGCTGAAGTACTCGGGCGGAGCTGAGTACGTGCGCTCTGGCCGGTGACGGAGCGAGCGGAAAAACTTGGATCATGAATCAAGGACCACGGAAACCTGTTTCCCAGCTGGTGTCGATCCTCCTGCTGGCAGGCGTGTCGCTGGCGGTGTGGGCTGCCTGGCTGGGCTGGGACCAGCATCGTGACGTGCAACCTGACGGCTCGACGACCGGTCCCTACGAGGCGTGGCAGGTGATCGGGCTGGCGCTGATTCTGCTGGCACCGGTGTACTGGGCGGCATCCCGGCGCTACACCCCCGGCGCTGTGCTCGGCACCACGGCCGGCCTCACGGTCGCGGCCTATTACGACTGGTCGGACGACTCCAGCGGCCTCTACATGGTCGGCGTGGTGCTGGTCATGCTGGGAAGCCTCGTCGTGACCACCGCCGTCTCCGCGATCGCCTCAGCGAGACACCGGGGCGGACAGCTCCCAGGACATTGACGCCGGGCCACGGTCCGCCCTGCTCCGCCGCCGCAAGGCAAGGGCTCAGGAGCCCGCCGAGGCGCCGATGCAGCGAGCTGAACCAAATAGAGAAGGATCACCGAGCCGACCGGGTGCTCTCCGCCCACGTCACGCAGCCGGACACCCGGCAACGCCAGAGGGCCCTTACCGATCCGGTAAGGGCCCTCTGAACTGCTATCCAGCTGTCGGGGTGGCGGGATTTGAACCCACGACCTCTTCGTCCCGAACTCTCGGCTGGGAGGTCATTGACGCCTGCTGGGCTGGTCAGCCGGGCATCGACGACCGTTGGCGGTCAACTGAGGTCATGGTGGTTGCTGTACTACGCTGCTGTACTGCACCGGGTTGCCCGACCGAGCTCACAAGTGTTGCTCGGCTGCGTACAGCAAGGCTTGGACGAGGAGAACGAGACTGCGCTCAGGTTGGTGGATCAGTAGGTGCCGCCCTCGAAGTCCAGATTGACAGGATGGCGGGGGAGGTTCGAGACGATGTCGGTTGCTGACACAGAGTCATCAACGACGTTGAGCCGAACGTCATCAAGCCAGATCTGCCCTGTTCGCTCCATGACTGCCCCGAAGTTGATGTAGGCACCGGTCTCAGGGATGTCCAGCGCGATGCTGTATCTGCGCCAGCGCACACTCCCGGCGATCCGACGTTCGGGATCCTGCATGTTGTCGAATGCGACAGTGTGATCGCGGGCATCGTCCACCCTCATCCAGATACCGGCCCAACCGACTACGTCCCGCGCCTTCACCATCGCCGTCATTTGTAGGCGCGTCCCGCGATAGTCGTCTGCCCTAATCATCTGTAATAGCGACGCGTAACCAGCGGGGTGCTCATGGCGGGAGCGGATGAAAGCGCTAGCCCTGCCCGCGGAGAACACCTCGAAGTCCAAGCCGACCTCGTAGTCTTCGGGGACGGATCCCGAGACGCCCCAACCCTTCGGTGTGGTGTCCTGCGGAGCGACGGATGGCCGGCGCATGTCTATCTCGGCGAGGATTTTTGTGGTTTCGGCCCGGGTCCTATCTGCTTCGGCCTCGAACTTTCGAGCTTCTGCCCGCGCCTTGGGCCGCGTTGACCAATAGGTGGTAAGTGCTACGGCGATTCCGCCGACTATGGGTCCGAGGAGCCCCACCAGTGCCGTCCCCATACTCCCCCTGCGTGTGCGGCTCAAGTCACAGCGCCAGAGCGAGGATACGGCCTTGGGGCTGGTAAGGGCATACCGCCTGAACAGGGACGTCGTCGAAAGGCAAGCCACGACGGCCAGGCCATGACGAAGGCTTTTGAGCCCTCAGCTTGGGAAGCTGCGAGCATTTTGGCCTTTTTTGGGCGCTGGCCTGGGCGAACAGCTTGGCCGCTGCCCTGTCGGCCTCGGCTGCTTTCACCGTGGTTCCCCGCTGTTCCCCGCTCGATCTGGTGCGCTTGAGGTGCGGCCGTGGGCACCCGCGTTAGAACCTGGTGTCACCTGAACACGCAGACCACGCGCCCATAGTCTTCGATCTGCTGCTGTTGTTCGTCTGGGCGAGGCGCGCGCTCGTCGTCTCCACACCTGAGGACTGTTCCGTTGTCTCCTTCAAATACGGAGACAACGCCTCCGTGATGACTACAAGCTCCTTGCTGGCCGATGGAGTCTGACGGCCACCCGTCTGCGCACTCGTAGCCCTGAGACGTCCAATGAACTGGCGTGTACGTGGCGGATGGTGTACCAGAACCGACGGGCGGATCCTCGTCATCATCGTTCCACCCACTGAGTTGGGCTGTGACCGGGAGGACGACGAAGATCCCCACGCCGATAAGGCCTGCCAGGGAGTAGACCACCGCCCGAGCAACCCGCCACGCGCGGCTCTCGACGAGCCTTTGCAGGAGACTACGCACGGAAGACTTCTAGCGCAGCAACGGGCTGTGGTGAGCTTCTTTGCCGACATTGGCGACAACTCCACAGAGCCTGACGCGGCTGCTAAAGGTCGTCTTATCGGGCACTCCCGCACCAACACGCTTTCCAACTGTGTTGGTGGGGTGCGGGGCGGTGTGCAGGGGCGTTCACTGGGTTCATGGGCGGCCGGCTGCTGGCGCGGGGACGTCTCTGAGTCCCGGCTGAACGGCCGTGAACGGGGCTGAATGAGACGGAAACTGAGACGGGCGTCCGCTCTTCGGGCCCAGTCTCACCAGCACGGGAAGTCCGACAGGTCTCCATGAATGATCTCGTGCGCTCGTCATGGGCAGGGTGTGCACGACCGATTCGAGGCGATCGCGGGTCCTATTGGCTAAATAGGCTTCCTTGTCCGTCATCAATGCACGTCCTCACACTTCCAGCATGGTGTATCGGTGCCGTGCACAGACAGACGACAGGACGTTATGCAAGAACCGTGTGACCGGCCCGGACGTACGGTGTCATCTCCATCAGGGCAGGCCCGCTGGACGAGTTCCCACCCCTCGCAAGCAACCCGCGAAGCGTGCTCAAGCCCCAAGACGAGTACCACGGCAATCGGCGACATCTAGGCCTAGGGTCGCCAACCGGCCTGCACAGCGTCCTCAGCTCCCGACGCCAGCTACCCGGGAGCGTCTGAGCGCAGAGGAGGCCGCAAAGGTATGTCTGGACGTCATAGAACGGGGTGGCACCGCCGTCATTGCTGAGCGTGCGTCCGCCTACGTCTCGGACGAGACATGGAAGACGCTCGTGAAGCGTCACCGTAAGGGGGGCTGTGACGATCTCGCTCAGCTGGCTCGGAGCATTCTCACGGGCAAAGATCGGTTGCATGACGTCGTTGGCCGCGCTGCCGGCGGCCTCTTCGGGTTGTTGGGACGCCCCAAGATCGAACGGGTCTTCGCGCAGGAGTTGGCCCGGAGAATTCCGTTGCCAGTCGATGCACAACTCTCGGCAGCCGCGCGGGGCTTGCAGATCGCTGGTATCTACGTCTGCATTGTCGGCAACCGGGACCTGGCCGACTGCGCCTGCCTGCGGGATGTACTCAGGGCTGAGGGCAAGGAGCGCCTAAAGCAACTGGTACAGGGTGCGATGGACGACTGGCAGTGGCTTCCGCGGCGAATGCGAGATGGCTAACGGGGTGAAGAGAGTCCCATCGCGGGAGGGGAGTGAGCGCTGGGTCTGACGCTTAGCTTGGGAAGCTGAGGTGATCTAGGGGCGGGAGCCCTACTGACCTGCGGCAGAGTGATGACGATGCTTGGTGGGTGGGCCGACTGGTTCCCCGGTGTTCCCCGCACGATCTGGCACGGCTCTGGCACGACCTCTTCGTCCCGAACGCGATTGAGGTCCCCATGACCTTGACCCGGAGGCACTGACCTGGCTGTTTGGCTCCGGCACTGTCCATCACTGTCCGGGATGATCCTGACGTGGTTGCCGCGTTTGGCCCCCTGCCGAAGTTCCCGTGGACATGCTGTCAGGCCTTGCTGAGGACCCAACTTCCGTTCTGTACAGCGTCGTATCGATTGAACGCGACCCACTGCCGCGCATCTCACTCCCGGTCCGGGCCAGGAGAAACTGAAAGACTCCGTGATAGTGACGTCCCGATAGAGTCCACTCCTCCCACTCTCCAGAGAAGATGCCTCCAGCCGTAACTGTCCCCTGGAGATGCAGGCGTGATCGGTCGGGACCGCCCGGATCTTTCATCGTTACTCGTCGGCCGGGCTGCGATGCACGAAGAGTCTGGCGGTCGATGAGCGCTCTTCCGTCGTCATCGGAGATCCACTCGAAGGAGTGTGCCACTGGCCGGCGAGAGACACCTCGGTGGTGCGGCGCCTGACGAGCAGCGAGTACACGAGCTTCTCAATCGACTCACCAAAGACGACGTCGCTGAGTCGCTGGACTGCAGCGCCCGCAACCGCTAGCAGTAACCAGATCAGCACTTGATCAATCATCAGCCCCCCCGGCGTCCCGTCCCTCGGCGTACCGATTCCCGTATAGGGACCGGATCAGTCAGCGAGTCCATCGATGAACCTCGCCCTACAAGTTCCCCCCAGCAGTCGGACGACCAGGGTGCAGCCATCTGGCCCGGCTGATGTGATATACCACGCCTACCCCACTCGGATCGTCGGATACGACTGTGCCCGATTGCCTGGTTCGTCTGCGGTAGCGCCGATACGCTGCCTCATACCGGCCGCCAGCGGCGGCGTGCCCAGAGGAGAGTCGCAAAATGAGTGCGGAGATAGTGCAGTTGGTGGCACAGGCCAGCCCCTACATGTCAGCGGCATTGGGAGCCTACGGAGGCGCCGTGCTGACTCGGGCGGAGGACGCGGCCGTGGACGCCACTGCCAATCTGGGCCGCCGAATCCTGCAAGCGGTTTGGTCCCGTCGTAACGAGGATGAGCAAACTGCATTGGAACACGCTGTGCAGGACGCATCTGCGGACGCTGAGGACACGGACGCTGCGGCCGCGCTGCGGCAACAGCTCAAGCGTGCGCTGCGCGATGACGAGGAATTGCGCCGGGAGTTGGCCGCTCTGATGCCCGAGCCATCCGGGACGATCACAATCACCGCATCGGGGGACCGCGCTATCGCGGCCCACAGCATCGGCACTGCCGTCACTGGTGACAACACTCGGATCGGGAAGTGACGACCGAAAGACCATTTCCAGGAACTATTGAAGCCTCGGGCCCTCAGTCGATCGCTGCAAATATCATCGGCACTGCCGTCACGGGGGATGTTGTCCTACCGGCCGAGGTGCTGAACGCCGCTCGTGATATCCAAGCGCCTCCCGGTAGCGGCAACCTTCCCCCTCTTGGCCTATGTCTGGGACGCAAAGACGACCTTGTCTGGCTACGGGACACACTCACGGATGGCAACGAGACCGCGATCACGCAGACGCCCGCGGTACATGGTCTGGGCGGGATCGGCAAGAGCACCCTCGCCTTGGCTTACGCACACCGCCACCGTTCCGACTATTCGCTCATCTGGTGGGTCACTGCCGACTCTCCCGCCCGCATTCAGCAGTCTCTCGCTGGCCTGACCCTCCGGCTGTTCCCAGCCTGGGCCGGAAGAGCAACTGATGACGAACGGTTCCAGTGGGCACTGAGCTGGCTGCAGTGGCACCCGGGCTGGCTCCTGATCTTCGACAACGTTGAGAATCCCAGTGACCTCGCGCCCTACACCGGTTCCCTCAACCGCGGGCGAAGCCTGGCCACTAGCCGCCGTGCCACTGGATGGCCACGAACCACCCCCACGCGCTCTCTGAGCACCCTGGCTCCTGACGAGGCTGCGGAACTACTGTGCGCTTGGGTTTTGGATGGCGCGGTGACAACAGTGCAGCACCGACAGGAGGCCCGCGCGCTCGCCGCAGACCTTGGCTGCCTTCCGCTGGCGTTGGAACAGGCCGGTGCCTACCTACATCAGAATCCAACCGTCAGCATCGACGCGTACCGTCGGCGCTTGGCCACCAAACTCGATAAGGTCGCCGACGGCATCGATGCGGAGCGCACGATCGCGCGCATCTGGACCTACACTCTTCAAGCCATCAGTTCGAGCAATTTGCTTGCTGTCAGGATTCTGCACACGCTGGCCTGCCTCGCACCCGACAATATCCCTGTCAACCTTGTCCAGGGTCTTGCGAACGACCCAGACGAGATCGCGGAGGCCCTCGGCATCCTCCGGGCCTACAGCATGATCAGTTTCTCTCCGGATCGAACGAGCGTCAGCATCCATCGGCTCGTACAAGCCGTACTCCGTCGCGGCGAAGCATCAAGCCTAGGCAGTCAAACAGCAGGTCGATGTGATGCCGAAGAGGCAGTTCTCCGAGCTCTCCCGTCCTTTCCGGGCCCCGACGCCGAACTTCCACCGGAGTGGATGGCGTTGACGCCTCACCTAGTGGCCCTCGCCGCCAGTTCGCCGCCAGGCCCCCAAGCCGAGGCGATCATCGCGGCATACACCATCGCTGCGCACCAACTCAATGCACGGGGACATAGAGCGAGCACCATCCCGCTGAGAGTAGCTGTTCTTAGGCATCACGAAAATTCTGATGGAGAAACTCACCTTGACGCAACGATTGCCCGCTGCCACCTCGCCAACGCATACGAGTCGGCCGGTAATGCAGCCCAGGCCATCTCTCTGTATCAAGAGGCTCTGAAGCACTTCGAGGAAACCCTTGGATACCAGCATCGCACTACCCTGATCACTCGTGGAAACCTCGCCGGGGCCTACGAGTCGGCAGGCGATTTTAGGCGTTCGCTCGCCATGCATAAAAAGGTTTATAAACAGTCGGTGCAAATTCTTGGCGAGGCCGATCCTGAGACCTTGACGATGCGAAATAATCTCGCCTACGCTTACCGAGTTTCAGGAAACCTAAACCGCGCCATTCGGCTGTATGAGACAAATCTATCTCACCGAGAGCAATCGCTTGGAAATGCACATGCTAGTACGCTAAATGGCTACAGCAACCTCGCTGCTGCATATCAAGCGGCTGGCCGTGTGGAGCGGGCCGCTCTCATGCTGGAGAAGGTCCTTACTCAAGCCGAGAATTCTCTTGGTAAAACTCACCCGCAAACCATGACTGTCCGCAATAATCTCGGAATAGCTTACGCGAATATGAAGGATGTAGACCGCGCTACGCCCATCCTAGAGACCGCGCTCGCTCAACGTGAAAAACTTCTCGGTGATGTCCATCCGGACACCCTGCAAAGTCGCAATAATCTCGCCATCACCTACATAATGTCTGGCGATTTGGATAATGCGCTCCCTATGATGGAGACGGTGCTTGTGCAGCGCGAGCAAGTAAACGGGGTGAATCACCCGGATACGCTTATGACTCGACATAACCTTGCCACGGGCTACAGTGCGGCAGGGCAGTCGGAACGGGCGGTTGCGCTCCTCGAGAAGACGCTAGCCCAAGCTTGTGAATTTCTTGGCTATGATCACCCCGACACCAGGGCATACCACTACAGTCTCACCGTTATTCGCCAAGAACTAGCCACCGGGGGGCGTCATAAGGACTGAAAGACTGCTGCCGCCCAGGCTTTTTTGCTGGCTGATGATGAAAGGATCCTGAGGGCGTCGGAGTATTGGGCCCTTATTCTCGACGCGAGAGCTTCATCCTAGGGCGGCTGTTTCGCGAGCAGTTGAATAGCTAGTGCGTGAAGAATGGGGCAGTTCACTGTGGCAGAAACCCAGGCTTCTCCTGGCCCAGTGATTGCAGTCGCGCAAGGTAGTCCTGTGCGGCAGGCTCAGAGAGATAGCGCTGTTTCATTTCGGCAGCAAGCTCCCGACTGGTCATAATCAGAGAGGGAACTGATTGCCGGTCGCCTTCTAGTGCGCGGGCCCCCATCGTGAGTGCTTCCTCCAAGTCGGCCTCACGCGCTGCCGTCACGCCCAGCGTGACGCGTGCTTCCGCGTTGCGCATCGGTGAGCGCTCACGTCCGTCGAAATCCGTTCCGGCCCGGAGTACTTCCTCCGCGAGCGTGCGCGCAAGCTTGTCCTCACCGACCAGGCGGTAACAGTCCATCGAGTAGAAGTCGAACTTGGCGGGGTCCACCACGGAGTGATTGTCCAGATTATCGGGATGCGGCATCCCCTCAAGTAGGCGCCGCCCCTTGTCGAGGGCCACCTCGACCTGTCGGCGGTCTCCAAGCCGAGCCCATGTCTTGGCTTCTTGGCCCGCGAGTTGAACGGCCACGCTGTGGTGCGGCGCCGCCTCCCCTCCAGCCTGCGCTGCCGAGATCACGCCGCGGTAGTCGCCGGTAGTGAGCGCGAACCATGCGCGCATCTCGTGCGCCCACCCGGCAATCTCTGGATGGTCGGCTTCGGTCGCGATCGAGAGGGCCGCGCGCCGTGTCGACTCGGCGGCGTGACGGTCTCCCATGTCGTACTCGACGCAGCCGACCAAGAGGGCAAGCCAGCCGGACAGCGCGAGTACCTCGCGGTGCTGGGCAAGCGTGAGGCTCTTTGTGTGGAGTTCGACGACGCAGCGCAGCCACTGACGCCCCTCGATGATGAGCTGCCCGCTCGGCATGTATGGGTATTCCGAGCACAGTCGGTCGGTCGTGATCCGTAGAGCATCGAGAGTGGCGTCGTCGACATCCGACCGGTTGAGACGGCTCACGATCTCCAGCGTCTCCATGCCGCTCGCCGCCAAGATTTCTCGGTCTCCGTCGCGCCGCGTGGGCGCTGGGAAGAGTGCGTGCGTCACGGTGCCGAACGTGGCCGCGATGATCGGTTGGTAGAAGTCGTTCGGCATCTGGCCTGACTCCCAACCCTGCATCAGACCCCTCAGCCATATGATCCGTGCGGCTGTATCGGTGGTGAATCGAAGGGTCACTGGAGGGTGGGGAGTGGGCATACGCGAGAGGAGGAGACCCTTGCCGGTCTGCACCGGAGTCAACGACTGGGGACCCAAACCAACTCCGTGCAAGTCGGTAGCGGTCATCGGTGAGCATTGCCTCAGCCACACGCCAGATCGACTAGCTGCCAGACGCTATTCGACCAAGCAGACCATCCAGGAACGGGTGGGATGTCTGGTGATGTTGGCCATCGTTGCCGTGGGTGTGAAGTTCGGGGTTCCCGCCGTCAACGACTGGGCGGCGCAGAGCAAAGACCAGGAGTGCCGGCCGACGGTGGCCTCGTACGAAGTGGAACGAGCCAAAGCAGAACAGCTTCAGATTCCCTTGATCCTCGGCTCTGCGCCTACTGACGCTGACCGGTCGTACACCGAACAGGACGTCCTGGATTCCTACGCCGCCAAACGGGTCCAGGCAGGGAAGGCAGCGAGGGTAGTGGCGGGGCACAGGGACTGCTTCGCCTACGAAGTCGTCCGCCGAGCGCAGGACATCGAGGCGCTCCCTACGGAGGCTCTGGCCGTTTCCATGCCATCGCCCACAACATGCGCAGATGGCTGGTGGTCTCCGTCGATCGGCAGGCAGGGGGCGTGCTCCCACCATGGCGGCGTCAGCCAAGGCAGTCCGTACGCGGTGCTAATCCTGGGAGGCGGCGCACCCCGCTCCGTGCTGCCCCCGATTCTTCACCTGTTTCCGGCCTCGTAGCGGTCCGTGCTCCCGCGCTATGCGGACTCGTGAGCTTCGCCGGCCCCGGCACTCGTCCCCGGCTCCGGACGACGAAGGGGCCAGCAGCCGATTTCGCCCTGACTGCTTAGAGCGGCCTGAGTGCGTACAGGGTGCGCCTACGGATGGTGAGAGGAGGCGACGTCGTAGCCTGATCAACTTCGTCTGGCCCCCCGTTTGGCCCCCAAGCACGACAGAGGCCCATTCGCGATCAAGCGAATGGGCCTCTGACCAGTGTCGGGGTGGCGGGATTTGAACCCACGACCTCTTCGTCCCGAAGCAAGTTGGGTGACTGCCTGGCCTTGGGTCGCTGCGTCTCCCACCTGCTCCGATGGTCCGCAGGCGTCCACGCTTGTCCGCCGCTGTCCGTCGGCGTTGTCACGCAGTTAGACACTCACCTCGTCGCGCCTCCTGGCTCGGTTACTGCACCAGGGATCTGATGCGCCAACTCCTCATCGACGGTCTCTGTGCGCCGTCGTTGCTGTCAGCTCTGAACAGTGGCACGGGCGATTGCGATTCGATGCGGGTCCGGGCCGTCGGCGGCGCTCTCTGGGGTCAGGTCGTTGAAGGCTCGTCGGCGATGAGGTCCAGAAGTTGGTCGGGGGTGAGAGTGGCAAGGTCGACGGAGCGGTCTTCGCGCACGAGTCGTGCCGCCGCCTGCTGCGCCCTGAGCTGTTGGGCGAGTTCGATGAGCTCGCTGGCGCGGCGCCGTTTGTGGATACGGTCGGCGATGTCCGCGACCGCGAGCATGGCTGATGGAATGGACACGACCAGGGACGCCACCGCGACAGGATCGACGCCCTTGACGTCCGGATCGTTCGCCGGTTCCGCTGTCAGAGCTGGTTCGGGTTGGTGGCCCCAGCTCGAGGTCAACGCGGCGATGCTCTTCCCGGCGGCTTCGACGTCCGCTCCGACAAACTCGATGATCATGATTCCTCGTTTCCGTCGTCAGTGGCCTTCAGTAGCTCATCAAGCTGGTCGACAGCGCCCGCGAAACCGATCTTGGCGGCAGCGGCTCGGCTCGTCTGAAACACCTGCCGGGCCTGCCCGCGTTCCCCTGCGGCCAGCAGAAGTTGTCCCAAGATACTCCCGACGACCGCGATGCCATCCGGCCGTTGGAGCTGCAGAAAGAGCTGAAACGAGGTGACCAGCCTCGGCACCGCCGCGTCGAGATCCTGGCGAATCAGATCGATTTGTGCAAGGTCCCAGTTGGCTGCCGCGATGCCGTCCATGTCGCCGAGTTGCTCATTGACTTCCAAGCGCTTGAGCTGCAGTTCGAGTGCTTCGTCGACCTCGCCCTGCTGCTGGAGGATGTCGGCGATCTGGCCCCAGGTGACCGCGGCCGCGCGGATCTCACCGATCCGTTCGAACGTCGGCAGGGTGACCTCGCGGCGGATCCGCAGCGCTTCGTCGACCTCGCCCTGCTGCTGGAGGATGTCGGCGATCTGGCTCCAGGTGATCGCGGCCTCGCGGGTGTCACCGATCCGCTCGTACACCGGCAGTTCGACCTCGCGGCGGATCCGCAGCGCTTCGTCGACCTCGCCCTGCTGCTGGAGGATGTCGGCAACCTTTCCCCAGGTGACCGCGGCCGAGCGGGTGTCACCGATCCGCTCGTACACCGGCAGGGTGACCTCGCGGCGGATCCGCAGCGCCTCGTCGACCTCGCCCCGCCGCTGGAGGATGTCGGCGATCTGGCCCCAGGTGACCGCGGCCGCGCTGGTGTCACCGATCCGTTCGAACGTCGGCAGGGCGACCTCGCGGCGGATCCGCAGCGCTTCATCGACCTCGCCCCGCTGCTGGAGGATGTCGGCGATCTGGCTCCAGGTGACTGCGGTCGAGCGGGTGTCACCGATCCGCTCGTACACCGGCAGTTCGACCTCGCGACGGATCCGCAGCGCCTCGTCGACCTCGCCCCGCCGCTGGAGGATGTCGGCAATCTTTCCCCAGGTGATCGCGGTCGAGCGGGTGTCACCGATCCGCTCGTACACCGGTAGTTCGACCTCGCGGTGGATCCGCAAGGCCTCCTCGACCTCGCCCCGCTGCTCGAAGATGTCGGCGATCTGGCCCCAGGTGATCGCGACCGAGTGGGTGTCGTCGGCGTCGGTGAACAGTTGGCGGGCCTGGTGGAGTAGGTCCTCGGCTTGGCCGACCTCGCCGCGGGTGATCAGGCGGTTGGCGTGGTCGTAGAGGGCTGCGGCGTGGCCGGCCGGGTTGGCCTGCCGGTCGCTGGTCTGGGTCTGCTGGACGGCGCGGTGCAACAGGGTGTCGGCCCGGTCGCCGTCGCCGCTGGTGACGGCCGCGTCGGCGACGGCCCGTAGCAGGGTGAGGGGAACCTCGTGGTTGTGGCGGTCGAGGAGGGTGATCGCGTGGTGGCCGAGCTCGGCGGCGGTGGAGGCCGGGCCTTGCCGCAGGGCGGACACGGCCTCGGCGGCGCAGTCGGCGGTGATGGTCGGGTTGTCGGCGGCCAGGGCCAGTTGGGTCAGCTGCAGGTCCAGGTCGAGGCTGCGGGCGGGTCGGGGTGTGGCACCGCCCCACTGGGCGTACAGCGGTTCGGCGGCCAGGGTGGCGAGGGCGGCCTGCTCGTCGGGGGTGAGGGGGGCCAGGCGTCCGGCCGCGAGGGCGTTGACGGCCAAGGCCGGGAGGTCGGGGCGGTGCTGGTCGGGAAAGGCGTCAAGCAGCCCGAGGCCGCACAGGCGGGACGCCGATCCGCCGACAGCGGCGGCGAGGACGTCGATGACGGGGTGCGGGACCGGGACGGTGAACAGGGTGCAGGCCCGCAACAGGTCGCGGTGGGTGGGCCCGGCCTGGTCGAGGAGGGTGTCGAGAGCCAGGTTCTCCAGGAACTCGCCGATGTCGGTGTTGTCGGCGGGGAGGTCGCCCTGGTGGAGGTAGGTCTCCATGCCGGCGACGGCGGCCTCTGCGCGGGCCTGGTCGACCTGGTCGCTGTAGACCAGGCGCAGTCCGATGAGGTCCTGCAGTCCGGGGTTGCCGCGACTGACGTCCAGGGCCCGCTGGGCCAGGTCGGCGCGCTCGGTCCGGTACTCGGCCGGGGCGAGGTCTTGCTGACGGCGTTGGAGTTTGCGTTGGGCCGCCGACGACAGGGGCTGCAACTGGACCGGTTCCAGCCGGCTCTCCAGTCCGCCGAGAGTGAACGTGTAGCGGCTGGTGACCAGGAGTCGGCTGTCGGTGATGGCCGGGTCGAAGGCGGAGAGTACGTCGGCGAGCACGGTGGCGTGCTCGGGGTCGAGCCGGTGCGGGCCATCGGGGTTGGCGGTCAGGATCTGTTCGAGATCGTCGATGATCAGCAGGAGAGGTTTGCGGACGTTGTCGAGTTCCTGCGCGCATGGTCCGGCCAGCAGGTCGACCAGTAGCGGTTTGAGGCGGTCCGGCTGCTGGCGGACCTCGGCGCGTCTGGCTTCGATGAGGGTGCGGGCGTCGGGGTTGGCGTCGACGGCGCCGGCGATGGCGTCGAGGATCGCTGTCGGGGTGTAGTCGCCGAACACGACCGCGACGGCCCGGTTGGGGTGACGGTCGGCGATCCGGGCGGCCAGGCTCGACTTGCCCAGCCGGCCCTGCCCGTGGAGCAGGACCCCGGCCTTCTGCCCGCCGCGCAGGGCCCGCAGTGTGTGTTGCATTTCGGGGCGGCGGCCGACGAACATTTCCGCGGCCGCGACCGGCAGCTGGTGCTTGCGGTCCAGGAACGTCTTGGTCACATGGTGCGGGGGCACCATCTGGCGTTTGCGGTTTCCTGCGACCAGCGGGCCGCCACCGGCCGGCCCCAGCCACAGCCGCGCCAGGTGCCATTCGGCGCGCTGGCGCTCATCGGGACAGGCCAGCAGGTGGCGGCGGGCTTCGGCGACGGCCACGGCCACCTCGACACGGCGGCCGAGCTGCCGGTACAGGCGTTCGGCGAAACGGGTGGCGGCCTGGTCGCTGACCGAGCCGTCCCAGCCGATGACCGCGGGAATCCCGGCGGCCACCAGCCCGGTGGCCATCGAGTGCGCCACCGACACCCCGGGCTCGGCTATCTGACCACCACGGTGGCCGGCACCGGCAGGAACATGCCCGGCCACATCGGCACCGGTGGCGGTCAGGCAAGCCGACACGAACGCCAACCGCGGCCGAGGCGTCAACAGGCCCACCAGCGCGTCCGCACTCGTCGGAGCCCCGTCCCCGAGATCGTCTTCCATCAGCAGGACGGGGGTGGCGGGCTTGTCAGGCTCCGGGCGCCAGTTGTGCAGCCCGTGACACGACAGATGAACCACCGGCATCCCGCCGAGCTCGGACAGACGCAGGCCAAGATGCTCGGGATTACCGGAATCCTCGACGACGAGATCAAGACTCGTCTCCCCGACAGCGTTGAGGATGGCCAACTCCTCGGCCTCGAAGTCCAACTCGTTTTGACCCCGGGGTGCCGAAGCCATGAACGCCACCCCCAGCCGATACCCGTCCAGAACCTGCGCCGGACTCGGGTGACCGAGCCGACGCACCACGGCGAACAACTTCGGTGCCTCGGCGAGGAACCCGCCCCCAGGAGCGGCCAGCAGCTCGTACGGGGCCCGCAGCAACGCCCACGCAGCTGCGGACGGTCTCACCGGCGCCCGGACCTCGAACACCAACGGCGCCGACGCCTCATCGAGCAGGCCTGTCAACTGACCGAGGTCACCGTCGAGCCACCGATACAACTCGCGCCCCACCGCGAGCAACGCCTGATCCTTGGAACCGTTACGCACAGCATCCACATACTGGCCAGCAACGGCAGTGAGCAGCTCGACGTCAGAGGTCTGCAACACCCGACGGGGACCGACCCGCCGGCCATCAACAACCAGCTCAAACCCGTTGGCATCCACAACCAGCCCCGTAACCATGAACTCAGCGTAGAAACAAGGCCCTGACCGTGAGGCCAAAACGCCCGAATCAGCTGAAGCGGCTCCGCGAACACCTCGCCGGATACCGACCCGAGCACGACTGCACCAGAGGAGGGCCGACCGCGGCCTTGTAAGTTCGCTCACAACTCGGTGCAGCCTGCCGGAACAGGGCCTGTTGGTCGCTCGCGCATCCGACTCCAGCCGCCGCCGTGCGCCATGGTTCGCAGTCGTTGATGTCAGCTGGTGATGTCAGACCGACAGGCGGTCTAGGCGCTGACGGCCAACTCTCGCGCACGCTGCCGTACTTGGGATCTCAGTTCCTTGAGACGGCCGTGGAACGGGTTGTGGCGGTTCTGGTCGAGGTTCAGCGGCAGGTCGAGTTGAGAGATGAGTTCCGACTCCAGGGTCCACGGTTCGTCGTGCTCGATCCAGCACACGCGGGCCTTCTCCGCCATCCACTGACTGAGTGCGGCTTCCCCGGTCTTGCCGAAGGTCATGCGCGTCCCGCTGCGGCCCACTCGCCGCAGCTCGATCCCGAGCAGACAACCGAGCGTGAGGCGAAGCGTCGATCTGGCCGCGTTGCCCTGGTAGTGATACCGCACGCGCTTGCGCAGGTTCTGCGTGCTGGTCCGGTTCGCCATGTACCGCGGAGCTATGCCGACGTAGAGCAGGTGTCCGGCATCGAGGTCTGCACAGGGAGTCTGTTCGAAGTGGCATCCGTAACTCCGACTGCCGCCGGCACCGGGTGGGGACGCAACAGGACCTCCTGCGCGGACCACAGCCGATCCGGTTCGGTGAGAGCGGCATGGGCCACGGAGCCTCCAAGGTCAGCAACGGCCGTTGATGGGAGGCTACTGGATGACTGCGTGGACCCTAGCCGCATACCGAACACCGCCGCTTTGTAAGGGCGGACGTGCTCGGCGGCGCAGTTCCCCAGGTCGCTCCGACTGCAGTCGCTGCCCAGGTGAACGGCGCATCTCGACTGTGGCGAACCGTCGTTGACCGTGGTTGACCGCACGATGTGGCACGACTGTGGCACGCACCCGAAGCAACGAGAACGACTCTGCGACCCGCGGGACCTGAGCAGACCGTCCGCAGGCATCCGATTGCGCACCTCGGTACGGGGCCGTTGTCGCACAGTTGGAAACTCAGTGAGACGACTTCGGGTCCTGCGCGAGTTTGGAGCCATCGTCACTCATGGGCAGCGTGACCGGCAGCGACTCGCGGGTCTGCGCCTCCGGGTCCCAGTCAGCCGGCCTGTTCTTGGCATCCCCCTTCCAGGGGTAGCCCTGGGCAATCCAGTCGTTTCGGGCCCTGGCCACGCCCAGGTCCGTCGAATCCTCGTACCCAAACTCGATGCCGCAGCACCCACAGATGTCGAAAGTCGCGACGTCTCCACTTTCGCCCCACGGCGGGTACCCGACGTCCAACCCGCAAACCGGGCAATGATTCCCTGGCCTCTTGCTTCGCATCCTTCTCACCCTAGCGATCGGGCTGCGCTGGACCTGGAAGGCCGGTGGACTCTCGCTGGCTGCGGAATAACCTGTCTTCTTGCCCTGGGTCTTGTCGGAGATCTCGGGGACCTGGGTTTTCGCTGCTCAGGGACGGTGGGCTCGGGCGCCTGGCGGTCGTCGTTGGTCATCATTGGCCGCTGTTGACCAACGTCGTACGGCCCAGAGACGGCCCAGCTTCAGCCCCCTCGACCGACAGCCGGCACCTTCGACACGCCCCGTCTGAACCTCAGCCGACGAAAGTCAGCCACGACGGCGGGTGCGCCGACCGACCACGCACGCGTATGCCTCGCTCCGCCCCCACGAGTCTCAGCCACGCTGTCGCTGCCGTCGACCAGAGCAAGCCGTGACGGCTGGCCCGTGACGACAGGGCCCTCGGCGTGTCGCGGCCAAGGGGCTCGCATACCTTCACGTCATGGACTTCAACATCACCGCGGGGGAGGAAGCCGTCGTGTTCCGCGTGGCGAGCCTCGTCCAGGATGGCCTCTCCCCCACGGATGACGACTTGGCGAAGGAACTGGGTGAAGAGGTTCGCCCAGTGCTGCAAGCGCTCCTGGGCAAGGGTTGGCTTGTGGTTGACGAGGATCGTGAGCTGGCCTTGTCCACGATCGCGCGGCATGTCGTGTCCAGCCGCAGGGATGTCGAGGGGCCGCCGGCGTAGCAAGAGAGCTTGCCGTCGCCCTGGTTCGTTCGCCACAGCGCGGACTACTCGTAGATGGTCGCGGCCTGCAGAGCTCGTGCGAAGAAGGTCCAGTCGCCACTGACCGGCAGCTCGCGGCCGGCATTGCCGTACCAGCCATCGGCGTCATCGACCCATGCCGCCAGAGCCTCCAAGAAGCTCGGGAGGTCCGCGTTCTCCCATGAGCTTCCGTCCTCGGCGCGGCTGCGCTGCAACGAGCGAACGAAGGCGGCCAGGGCCTCTCTGCTGTCGACGTGCTCAGGAGAAACAGTCACCCGGGGGACCCTACTTGGCCCATCGCCCCCGAGGCTTGGTGAGCACCGCCTTGTAAGTTCGATCCGAGACTGCGCCGGCTGCCGTAGTCGATTGGTGCGACGGTCGGACAGAGACGCTGGTGTATGCCCCCGTCCGGCGTCGTTGATGTCAGCTGTGGATGTCAGAGACCTTCTGATCCGTAGCTCTTTGCGGATCGATCGCTGGCGGTCATACCGGTCGCACGAGGACTCCGGACGGGCACTATCGGGCGCGGAAGGTCGCTGAGGCTGCAGTATTTCGCTGCTGTACGGCCGTCGTCACATCTGAGGCTCAGTGTGAGGGATGATCCTTTGGAACTACGGCTGAGGAGGCTTCGTGGATGCTGGCGACCTCGCTACTTGGGTGGGTTCCTCCTTCGCCGCCATAGCGGCTGGGGCCACGATCTGGACGTTGAAGAGCCAGCGCGACCAGATCGACGAGCAGCGTCACTTCATTGCTGAGCAGTCGGCCACGCTGGCACTTGAACGTGCCGAGCTTCGAGCTGCTGCTCACAACCGCAAGATTGCTCAAGCTCGCCAAGTGGAGATGACAGTCAATCTATGGCTGCAGAGCGGAGCCCCGGCAGACGCGAATGGTGAGCCCATCCCCGATACCTTCAGACTCGAGGTGCGCAATCTGAGCGTCGAACCGATTCACGAGGTCACGGTCCGATTCGGGGAGCACGAAGCACAGGAGGCCTCGGCAGCCGTAGAGACCGAGTTGCTTCGCAGGGGCTTGACCATCGTCCCAGACGGGCCGCGGCTGAACGTTCCCGTCCCACTAGTCGGGGCTGGGCGCATCTACCTCTTCACGTCTGATCCGTTGCTTGTCGAGATTAATCGCCACCGTCCTGCCCTTCTTTTCAAAGACAACGCTGGCATCCGGTGGCGACTCAACGAGCACGGCGACTTGCGGGAATTCGCGGCCCCTGGCTAGTTGCACGTTAGCTTAGGTGAGGACGCAAGTCGGCCGTGCGCCAGCGCTCTCAGCTTGGGAAGCTGAGGTGATCTAGGGTTCGCTGTCTAGCTGACCTGTGGTGGAGTGATGTAGGCGCCTAGCGGGCGGTTGGCTGGTTCCCCGTGGTTCCCCACCCAATCTGGCACGGGTCTGGCACGACCTCTTCATCCCGAACTATGGGCGCGACGGTTGCTGAGGTCTGCCGGGCTGGTCAGTCGTCGTTCTGGGGTCAGGAGCGGTCGGTCACAGCCGCGGGGTTCCGCCACAGACGCCTGCCTCCAAACGCACCCGCAGCGCAGGCTGATCCGTCGCCGGCCATGTCCGCACCACAGACTTCTGCCCGTCCCCCTCACGCCAGGGCCGAGCTTCCATCAAGTCGCCGACCGGGGGCGCCAGGCAGGCCCACCGCCCGGCGTCATAGCACTTTGGGGTTGTGCTACCCGGGCTCTTCCACCGGTCGCACAACACGGTCTGCGCTGTCTGCCAATTCGGCGACAAAAAAGGCTTCTTTTGCGTCGGGGCTGTACTTCGACGACTCATTCTTTGTCATTGGGCGCAGTACTGCGAAGCCCGCACCGGAGGGAACTGCGACGTATTTTGTTCCCTTGAGTCCGATGGCGTCTTGCAGGCCCATGCCTTTTTTCCATTCGGACAGCTCGGTCGAAAGGTTTTCGATTATTTTGACTCGCTTATCCTTTGGCAGATTGCGCAACTTAATCGCTGCGGCGTTTGAGAATATGAGCTTTGGCTTACTCATGACATCAATTCCTCGTCACTTACCACGTCCCCGGTCGCCGCGTCGTGCTCGGCGTTGGCGATGCCCGTCGCGACGTCTCGCGTGGGAAGCTCCGATCGGTGCGTCTCCATCTCGACCCCGCCAAGCCCAAGCTTAATTTTCTGCAGTTTCGCGTGAAAGTAGGCCATGAGGAGGACACAAATGCCGCCGAACAAAAACAAGGCCACTGAGCCGGTGCTTTCCTTAAGGAAATTTGCCGAGGCGGCTATCGCCAACAGAATTAGACCGGTGATTGTGAGCGTTAGGCTCGGACGCGTATGCGCGATTTCGTCGCATGTCACGATTGCTCCTAGATGCAGTCCGCTCCCCACTGGCCCGGCTTCCGCTTCGATCGAGCAGACAGATAAATTCGCCGAGCGAACGTGTAGTCATCCCTTGAATACAGTGTGCTCCAGTTCGAGCAAATGTGCCTGACGGGGCGATGATGTGCTGTCCGGCGGCGTCCGCAGCAGGTCTCTGCTCGCCCGTTCCTCACGGGGAGTTTGCCGCGCCTTCTCCTGGTGATGGTGGATCCGCAGACGGGCTGGGCGGTGATGTTCTGTCGACAAGTTCTAGGTAGGCCTGGACTCGGTTGGCTGAGGCGGGGTCCGGTAGGCCCCTAATCTCCTGCTTGATGAGGTGATGTAGTTCACGCTTGTCGGATTCCAGGCGCAGGCTGCGCGCTTCATTCCACTGATCAACGATCGTCCTGTGGCGATCCTGTCGCCAGCTTCGCCACTCAGTCAGGATGGAGGGTGCGAGCAGTGCGAACGCAGTCATGGAAAGGGCTGCCCACCAGGGGGCTCCGCCAAGTGCTGATGCGGCTGAGCTGGTCGCGCCGAGAACTGGAGTGATGACTGAAGAACGCATGCTTGCTCCCTTTCGCACCCCGCGTTGACGCGTGGCGCTGTGTGGCCGGAGGCCGGTGGTAGGTGGTAGGTGAGGGTGGATCCGGGCATGAAAAAGGCCCGAGCTGGTCGCTCGGGCTGCCTGTAGAAGTCCTTGGTGGTGCGGGTGCTCTGAGGGGGCGTCGGCTGTCACGGCACGAAAAAAGCCGCTCCGACGACTCGGAACGGCTCAAGCTGGTGGTGCGGCACGTGCAGCGCAGGCCGCGTGGCGAATGATCGGCCCGCGATGTGGTGAGTCCTACGTTTCCGGTACGGGGGCTGATCCTCGCGGGGGTTCTGGCATGGCGGGGGTTTCCCCAGGGGTCGTCTCGCCGGTCCACTCGTCGCGGGTCTGGCTGTGCAACTCCCACAGGTCGTACCGGACTTGGCCCCGCCCGGAACCATAGGTAGTGATGCGCCCCTCGTGGGCCCAGCGTCGCAACGTACTGGCGGGACGCCCCGTGTAATGAGCTGCGAGATCGGGAGGTACGAGCATTGGTGATCTTCCGGTCACGCGATCACCCCAAGCGATTCGGATCACGAACTGAGAAGCATCGCGCGGCATGCAGGTAACACAAGACTTTCAGACCCTATGTTCGCCGAGGTCCGGGGGTCAAGAGCTCTATCCCAAGACGGCCGGAGACCTGCAACACAAGCTCGGCGGAGTGACTTTGGCCTAGAGCCGCTTTGGCGACCACGCCAGCTCGTGCCCCCTCGATGCGAACTATGGGCGTGAGGGACGCTGAGGTCTGCCGAGCACGTCAGTTGGTCGTCTGGAGCTGGTAGTGGTCGGTTGCGGTCGCGATGGTTGCTGTACTTCGCTGCGGTACAGCACCGGTACAGCACCGGTTCAGCGATGGGGCACGGTCGTCAGAAGGCGTCTCGCCACCAACAATGAGGTGGGTCGCCATACGGCACCGCGTCGGGACGTTTGAGGATCTTTAGATCGAGAGGCTCCACGATGTTGCGGAGCTCCCGCGCGGTCTTCTTGGGGAGAGCGCGGATCGCTAGTTCCAGCAGATCTCGCTCCTCCGCCGGTCCCGGGCAACAGTCCGGAACTCCACACCAGTCGCTGTACGGCGAACCGAGCTGATCCCACGGTGCACGTGCGATGGCAGCCCATCGAGTGAGAGCCTGCTCAACCAGGCCGGGTTGGAGACGCGTCCGCTCCAACTGAATTATCTGTGCCTGAGCCGGGCCAGAGAGCCGACCGAGCTTCGAGTAGCAGCGATGCGCAGCAAAGCGCCTGTTGTCCGCCCGCAAGCGTGAGGGGCGCCTACGCGGCATGGACCTTTCGGATGTGAGTCATGAACGGCAGTCTGACACGCGGCCGCGCTGATGCGAAGGTCGGTGGAGTCAGAGGCAATCCAGAGGCCCTCTTCCGTCAAGGAGAGCCCCTGGTCGACGGCAGGATTTGAACCTGTGGCCTCATCCTTATCAGGTCGATCACAGGTAGCCGTCGGCCCCGGTCGACAAGTCTGGTGCTTCGGGCGAGAGTTCGCTGAGATCTGGTGCTGACCGCCGCTGTTCGCGCTTGTTGGTGTCAGCCGCTGATGTCAGATCTCGTCCATGCTCGCTGGGCCGACGACGCATTTCCCGCTCTCGTCCACTACGTAGATGACGTCACGGGTCCCCACTGCGCCCTCGACCTTGCCGGGCTCGGGGTCGATGAATGGGCAGACGGACTCCACTCCGTGGGCAACGACCTTGTAGGTCGTAGGCCACGGGCGTCCCTCGGTCCACCCAAAGGAGGCACCGCCGCCCTCGCCGGGCTCTCGGTCTGGATCCCCTTCGACCACAAGGCCGAGCTTTCCGCACTGCGGACAACCGAATACGTGGGCATCCCAGACCGACTCGTTGACTACTCGCACCGGCAGTCCTTCATCGGTGGAACTGCCGCACCCCGTAACGGAGACGGCAACGATGCCGAGCGCGACCAGCAGCGAAATGCGCGGCCGCTTCACGCTGCTGGCTAGGTCCAGCGCGCTCCGCAGCAAGAAAACGAGGGTGTTCATTGGGCGCCTCCAGGAGCCTTCGAACGGCAGACGCTCATGTCAGTCAACGGAGATCGTGCAGTCTTTGGAAGGGATGCCAGCGAGGTCACATGCGGCCGCGTCTTCCTGGCTCTGGGATGGGTGTTGCTGGAGATACGCCGCTGTCGCGCGGGTCCCGGCGTCGAAGCAGGTCGGATTCTGTCCCACGATCATGCTGAGGATCTTCAACCGTGCCGTGGCGATCTCGTACTGCCTTAGGGTGTCTCCCCCTCGGGCGATCCGCTGCTGCTGCTTTCGGAACTGGCCGGCCCGCGCATCGAAGTCCTGGCTCGTCTGCTCGCACCTGGTCGACTGCTCGGATGCGCCGTCGTGCTGCGTCGCCCCGACGGCATAGCCGCCCAGGGCGACTGTGATTGCTCCCGCGCTGACCAGCGCGATCATCGAACGCTTCATGGCCGGGGATCGTATACGCCCAGGTGAGGCCACTCGTCACCGGTGCCCGCCGGCCTGCGGCCGACCGGCCCACAGAGCGGTTACCGTTCTCGACTCGGGCCCGCACTCGCTGCGGCCCGGGGCTTGGCCCCGGCGCCGAAGGCGCAGAGGGGCCGAAGCCCAAGGGCCAGCCCGCGCTCGCGCGGGCACTTGAACCAGTAGAGAAAGTTTGAATCACGTCGTGATCGCGGGGCCTGTCCTGCAGAGGGTGCTATCGCAGGTTGACCAGCTCGGGCCGAGCGTTTGACCTGGGACGATGACCTTCATGGAAGCCGATGACTCGTGGGAATCTGTGCCCACGGTAAATGTCCGCCTGTGGCACGCGGATGCCATCGTTCTGTACGACTGGCTGATGAGCACCGATTTGGACACGGTGCCGATCACGCACCCCGCACAGAAGCAGGCGTTGGCAGACCTTCTAGGCCGTCTTGAGTGGGCGACTGATGTCGATGTCACGGAGTCCACCTCCGAGGAGATCTCTGCTGCGCAAGCGGAGGTTGCCAAGGACATGGGCTGGTAGGGCCTCGGTTGATCGGCGTGAACTGGATGGTGCTCCCACGCTTGAGGCCTGTGCGCGCGGGGCCGTGTGACTTCTGAGGTGGGTGCTTGCCGAGCCTTGGTGTAGAACGCTGGGTATGGGGAGTGAGCGGCAGGAACGAATGCGGGCGCTGGGGGCACTTCTTCGGGCCCTGCGGGTGGATGTCGGCCTGACGGGTGCCGTGTTGGCGCAGCGGGCTGGAGTGGGTCAGCCGACGGTTTCCAAGGTGGAGAACGGGCGAATGGTTCCCAGCCGTGATGTCCTCCATCGCCTGTCCGGAGCTCTCGGCCTGGATGCTTCTGCCGTCGCGGAGTTGCGGGTGGCTCTCGCCGAAGTCGAGTCAGCTCCTTCCGCGAGTGCAGGCGAGACTCTGCCGGGCTTGAGTGTCTCCGCGGATGCCGTCGTCGACCTAGCGGTGCGTGGGGCCCGGCTCGTTCGCTCCTTTCAGTGCGTGGTCCTGCCGGCCATCCTTCAGAGTGCGGAGTACGCGCGGCACGTCTTCGCGAGCACGCCGGGCGCGGATGCGGCAGAGGTCGGAGAGGCTGTTGCGGCTCGGGTGGATCGTCAGAGCGTCTTGTACGAACCCGGGCGAGAGTCGGTCTTCGTGGTGACGGAGGGCGTGCTGCGGACGTGGCCCGGCAGTCCGGCGCTCATGCTTGCTCAGCTCGACCGACTGCTCGCGGTGGAGAGCCTGACCACTGTTCGGTTCGGGGTGCTCCCGTGGGATCGACCGGTGCCGGTCATGCCGCGACACGGCTTCACCTTGTGCGACCAAGAGACGGTGGTCGTGGAGACCTTCCGGGATGAGCGGGCGGAGAAGGATCCGGACGTGTTCGCGTCGTACGAGGAGTCGTTCGCCCAGTTCGAGCGTGCGGCGGTGTTCGGTGATGAGGTGCGGGAACTGTTGATGCGGATCATGGGTGATCTGCGAGTCCTGCCTGAGGACGTCACTCCATAGAGGAATAATTCCTCTGAATGCCTAGAAGCTTGGCGTGTCGAGGAATACGCTGCCTGCGTGCTGTCTAGCCCTCTAGACGAGGAGTGTTCCTCTTGCTTGCGAAGTGGCGCCGTCCGTTCCCTGGCCTGCCGCAACAGGTCGCAGAAGCCCGATACTTCGTCGCCGCCCTGATGGAGGCCGAGGGGCCCCGCATGGTGGAGAGCGCCGTCCTCATCGTCAGTGAGCTGGCCTCCAACGCTGTCCGGCACTCCCGGAGCGGTCGTAAGGGCGGCTGGTTTCTCGTGATCGTCGTACTCGACGATGACCGGGTGCGTATCGAGGTGACCGACGAGGGAGGCGACGCCAGACCGCAACTGCTCGCCGCCAATGACTGGGAGGAAGAGGGTGGGCGCGGGCTGTTGCTCATGGCGACCTGCGCCAAGGACTGGGGAGTGAAGGAGCGGATGCACGGCCGGTCCGTTTGGGCCGAGCTCGCGCGAGCTGGCGCATGATCCCCGCCGTTCTGGCCGGCCGCGTTGCATACCCTGACGGCGGCGGGGGGTGAGCCCTCGCGGGGTCCCTGGATATCGGTCCGGCTTCTATGTGGTTGATGTCCGTACGGGACGCCGTCTCCCGCCTGAATCGTCTAGGGCCCTAGACTCCTGGGTGCGTCTAGGAGGTGTGGGTATGTCGGACGAGATGCAACGGATCGCGGCCATCGATGATCCGTACTTGCTGCTGCGTGAGGTCACGACCAGGTTGGCCGACGCTCAGCAGGAAGTTACGGAACTCGCCCGGCTGCGCCGGCGCGTAGTGCAGGACCTGCATGCGCAGGGGCTGTCGTACGCACAGATCGCGGCAAAGGCCGGCCTGAGCCGCGGGCGCATCCATCAGATCCGGCACACCGGTCCGGCTCCGGAAGGGGCCTTCCTCGGGCGAGGCGCCGTCACCGTGGCCACTCCTCTGCGCCGCGATGATGAGCGTGGACGCACCGTAGTCGCCGTAGGCGACGTCAGTTCGGGGAAGCGGCTGGAGGACCTGGCGCGGTCTTACGGGCTCGACGTCCTCTCGGAACACGTGTCGGTGAGCGGCGAGATCGACCTCAACCGTGACGGCCTGGTCGTGGTCTGCGGCCCCCGGATGTCCCAGCAGATGTGGGACACGTATGGCCAAGACCCGGTGCTGAGCTGGGAGCAGGCGGACGACGGGCCCTGGACGGTTGTCGACAGGCGCACGGGCGCTGCGTACCGGTCCGGTCAGGACAGCGACCCTTCCCGTCCGTACGACGTCGGGTACCTCGGCAGACTGCGTCGGCCGGATGGGGCGGGCTCGCTGTTGGCTATCGCCGGAATTCATACGCAGGGCTCCCTCGGCGTCGTCCAGTTGCTCTCCTCCGACCTGAACACCTTGTGGGGGCAGGTCGGTGAGCACTGCTTCTCCACTCTCGTGGGAGTCGAGTACGACCCCGAGACCGGCGAACCCCGCAGCGTCGAACTGCTTTGCCCGCTCTACCGTCACGACGAGGAGCCGGCGGCGTGACGATCGCGCTGGTCTCGCTCCCTGCGTTGCCCGACATGCCGAACGAGGATTTCGCCGCTGCCTCATTCGGGGCCGCGGTACTCCTCGATGGTGCGGGAGTGGCCGGGGGTGAGACTGGCTGCGAGCACGGTGTCGCCTGGTTCTCCTCGACGCTGGGCGGGGTCCTGCTGGGCACGCTCGTCGGGCGGCCGGGCCTCCCGGTGGCCGAGTGTCTGAGTCATGCGATCCGTACCGTCCGGTCGCTGCATGAGGGTGACTGCGACCTGCACCATCCGGCCAGCCCAACCAGCACGGTGGTTGCCGCGAGGGCCTTGGCGGGCACCCTGGAATACGCGGTCCTCGGAGACTCGGCGCTACTCCTGGCCGGTAGTGACGGCACGCTCGACGTCGTCACGGACCGGCGGTTGGACGTGGTAGGCAAGCAACTGCGTGGGCCCGTCGACGCGTTGTCCACGGGTTCGCCCGAACATGCCGCCGCTCTTGCTGAGTACAGGAGTGTCCTAACTCGGCTGCGCAACCGGCCCGAGGGTTTCTGGATTGCGGGGCCTGACCCGGAAGCGGCCCAACATGCGCTCACTGGTTCCGTCCCACTGGAGTCGTTGGCGTCCCTGGTGCTGATGAGCGACGGGGCCACTCGCCTCGTCGACCGGTTCGAACTCGCTACCTGGGATGAGCTGTTCGCGCTCGTGACTGCGTCCGGTCCTGCTGAGGTGATTCGCCGGGTGCGCGACGCTGAAGCTGACGACCCTGGCGGCCGGCGGTGGCCGAGGGGCAAGGCTCGGGACGACGCCACTGTGCTGCATTGGACGCTGCCGTAGCCGCTCCGGCTCGCGAAGCTTTTTGTTTACCCCCCTAGACAGTTGATGAGTCGTCGGCTTACTGTTGACGTCAACCCCCCTAGACAGTCGGGGTGGCTCCCTCCCTGGGCTGTCTAGGGGGGTATCCAATCAAGATGACGCCGGGAGCGGCGTCACAGACTCAGTGAGGTCAACAGAATGCGTGTCATCCCCGTGGACACTTCGGCCGCGACGCTGCTCGTCACCAAGCTGCCCGAGGTGAAGGTGAAGGACCGCCAGACGGGCGAGATCGCCGTGGACCCGGTGACCAACGACCGGTTGATGGTGCTGGAGGTGGTGTTCATTGCCCAGGGCGGCTCGGACATGGTCAAGGTGACCGTGCCCGCCAAGGGCGTCGGCGAGGGTCTGGTCATGGGTACGCCGGTGATCCTTTCCGGCCTGGTTGCACGGCCGTGGGAGAGCGAGTTCGGCGGCCGGGCCCGGCACGGGATCGCCTACCGGGCCGATGCCGTTATGGCCAACGTCCCTGCTGCGGTGCAGGGCTGAGCGCCATGACCGACTCCGTGTGGACGCTGCTCCTGGCGCTAGTGGCCCTGGCCGTGATCTTGCAGGTACTGCGGCGCCGGTTACCGGTCGTCTTCTGGTGGCTCATCGGCTATCCGGTCGTCGCGCTGCGCGTGCTCACCACGTACCGCGCCACCATGGACGCGTGCGGCCTGACAGTCCCGGCCTCGGCCGTACGGCGGGCAACGGCCCGGATGATGGGGCGGGAGGCGTCACCCGTTCCGCCGCGCCGGTCGCTTCCTCTGCCCACCGGCTCGGGGCTCGTGATGCGGCTGCGGATGGCGACCGGGCAGGCGCCGGAGGATTTCATGGCCTCCGCTGACCGGCTGCGCCACGCCTGGGCGGCGCACGCCGTCCATATCCGCCCGACCAAGCCGGGGCGCCTCGAACTGCGGCTCATCGGCTGGGACGTACTTGCCAACGTGCGTCCCGCCCGGCGCCGGCTCTCTGGCGGACCGCTGACCCTGCCTCTCGCCCTGCGGGACGACGGGAGCTGGCACGTACGGGACTTCCGCACCGTGCCGCACGAACTGATCCTCGGTGCTACCCAGTCCGGCAAGTCCGTCTACCTGCGCAACCTGCTGTGCGGCCTGGCCCGGCAACGGGTCGTCCTCGTCGGCATCGACTGCAAGTGGGGCGTCGAACTAGCGCCGTTCGCGCCCCGGTTGTCCGCGCTCGCTGATACTTCGGACCGTGCGAACGAACTCCTGGACGTCCTCCTGGAGGAGATGGAGGAGCGGTTCCGATTGATCGGTGTCACCTCTGGAGCGGGCCCGGACGCCGTGCTCACGTCTGACGTCTGGGGACTGCCCGATGCGGTGCGGCCCGTACCGATCGTGGTCGTCGTCGACGAGGTGGCGGAACTCTTCCTCGCCGCGAGCCGCGATGACGAGAAGCGCCGGGACGCCATGGTCACCAAGCTGATCCGCATCGCCCAGCTCGGCCGCGCCGCGGGCATCTACCTGGAGGTGTGCGGACAGCGCTTCGGCTCCGAACTCGGCAAGGGCGCCACCATGCTGCGGGCCCAGCTCACCGGCCGCGTCTGCCACCGCGTCAACGACGAGTCCTCCGCGAACATGGCCCTCGCCGACATCTCCCCGGAAGCCGCGCTCGCCGCGACCGGCATTCCCGCTGACCGCCCCGGTGTGGCCGTCGTCGGTGACTCCTCGGGCGGCTGGTCCCGCGCCCGCTCACCGCACCTCACCCTGGACGACGCCGCAGCCGTCTGCCGCGCCACCGTCGACCTGGTCCCGGCCCTGCCCCGCCTCGCCACCTTCCGGCCGCACGCCGCCCTGGCCACCGACAAACCGTCGCCCTCGATCGCTGCCGTGTCGGCCGCGCACCCGGTGACCGAGTAGCAGCCCTTCCCACCCCGGTCGGCGTGACCGCCTCGCGCCGTGTCCCTACCCCTCCCATGCCTCGAACCGGAAGGAGTCCGTACCGATGCGCGCCCTCCCGACCCGTGTGGACGCCGTGATCATCCAAGCCGTCATCGCGGGCGCCCTGTCCTTCTCGCACCTGCACGACCTGGCCGAAGCGGCTGGACAGGGCGGCTGGAAGGCGTGGGCCTATCCGGTCTCCGTCGACCTGCTCCTCGTCGCTGCCTGGCGTCGAATGCGCGAACAGCAGTGTTCGGGGCTCCCATCCGGCGGGTCGCGGCTGTGGTTCCTCGTCGCCCTCGCCGCATCCCTCGGCGCCAACATCGCCACCGCCGGACTCCTTGACCTGGCCCACGTTCCCGCGCTGCTCCGTGTGGTCGTCGCGGGTTGGCCAGCCGTCGCCTTCTTCGGCGGCACCCTGCTGGCCCACACACCCCGTACCTCGGATTCCGCCGACCGTGGCGCGTCGGCTGTATCCGAGGCGGGCGGAGCGGTGGTGTCGGCCCCGACTCCCGCACTCTCCGAACCGACAGCAAGCGGCACGGCCGACCCGGAACCCATTCCGGCCTTGGAGCCCGTGGCCGACCCGGGCCCGGCGCCGGTGTCCACCTCGGCCGTCCACCTTCCGCCCGCCCTCGTCGATCGTGCCCAAGCGCTCGCCCGAGAGCTCCACTCCAGGACCGGTGAACCCGCCGACCCCGACACCATCCGCGCTCGGCTCGGACTGCCCGCGTCCATGACGCCGGCCGTCGCCGCACACCTCTGACCAGGGAGACGCCCGCCATGACCCCGCGCTTCCGCGACGTCCGCCGTATCGGCCCCGTCCAGGTTGCCTCGTACCTCTCCCGAGGCCGTAACCGACACGTGGCCGCCTGCACCGCCCCGCACTGCGACTTCTCCGCGGAGTACGACAGCCGCGCCGCCGCCGAACTCGCTGCCCGCATCCACCGCTGCCGCGCCTGACAGGAGACGACAGACGTGCACGTCCCGCTCTGGCTCGCCCTCCTCGCCGTTGGGGCCCTCGGAGTCCGACTCGCCCGCCCGCCGTGGTGGCTCGTCATCGTGCTCCTCCTCGGCGGCTACCTCGCCGCCGGGAGCTTCCTCGCCCCCGCCGTTGACCCCGTCCTCAAGTAACGCAACTGCACAGAAGGGAATCCACCCCATGTTCAAGCCCAAGTACCCGCCACAGGACACCGCCCCGGTACCCGCAGCGCCGCCCTCGACCGTCCACAGTCCGGTTCCCTTCCAGAGTGCTTCGGCCCCTGCTCCCACAGCGCGGCTGGCTTCGAACCGTCCTGCCGTGCAGCTCACCCCGGGGAGCGCGCTGACCCTCGTGGTGGGCGGCTCCGCCGCCGTCCTGGTCGTGGGCGCCGTCCTGGTCTCCCTGCTCCTCGCCGTCGCGATCACCGCCGCCTCCGTGGCCGTCTGCGCGGTCACCGTCCGCTCGATCCTCAAGAGCGACCGCCGCTGACTTCACTTCTTCCGTGCACTGGCTTGCCCATGGTGTCTAGCCCCCTGGACAAGCCAGTCCGTCTCGAATCCCGTTCCCTCAAGGAGGAACCCGCACATGCGCCCCGAGGCTCCGACCGGAGCCGTCCGCCAACTGGCGACCCTCGCCCAGTACGGCGACCTCAGCACCTACGCGCACCAGATCCAACGACTCGGTGGCTGCGAGCGGCCTGTACGGATGGAGGGCCGCCGCCTAGACGTCCTCGCCGCCACCGGCGAAATCGTCCGAGAGATCGCCGACCGCGACCTTCCCGCCGGGCAACTCCTCATCCGCTGCAATAACCGCCGCGCAACCCGCTGTGCCGCCTGTGCCGAGGTCTATCGCCGGGACACCTTCCACCTCGTCACAGCGGGCCTGAGCGGTGGCAAGGGCATTGGTCCCGCGGTCGCCGAACACCCTCGCGTCTTCGCCACCTTCACCGCACCGTCCTTCGGCCCTGTCCACAACCGGCCCGGTGGCGGTCGCTGCCGCTGTGGGCGCCTGCACGCGGATGGAGACGCCGTTCTCGGCACCCCGCTGGATGCGGACCGCTACGACTACAGCGCCGCCGTCCTGTGGAACGCCCACGCCGGTGCCTTATGGGCCCGCTTCGTCACGTACCTCCGCCAGCAGCTCGCGTCTCGCGCGGGCATCGGCCGTTCGGAGCTGCGCAACTGCCTCAAGGTGTCGTACGCCAAGGTCGCCGAGTACCAGCGACGGGGCGCCGTCCACTTCCATGCCGTGATCCGTCTCGACGGCCCGGACGGAGCCGAGGACACCCCGCCGGCCTGGGCCACCACCGAACTCCTCACCGACGCCATCCGCTCGGCCACCGCGCTCGCCGAGACTCCCGGCCCGGTCCTCGACGGCCGGGCCTACGCCTTCCGCTTCGGTGAACAGCTCGACGTCCGCCCCATCCAGTCCGCCGACTTCACCGGCCCCACCAACCTGAGCAGCCGTGCCGTCGCCGCCTACATCGCCAAGTACGCGACCAAGGGTGCCGAAAGCGCGACAGGCACGCTCGACCGCCCGATCCGCAACCCCGTCACCGACCTCATCGGCGCCGAAGTCACCGACCACGCACGGCAGATGATCCTCACCTGCTGGCGCCTCGGTGGCCTCCCCGAGCTCGAGGAACTGCGCCTTCGCAAGTGGGCTCACATGCTCGGCTTCCGCGGCCACTTCTCCACCAAGTCCCGCGCCTACTCCGTCACCCTCGGCGCCCTCCGCCAGGAACGCGCCGACCACAACGAAGCACGCACCCGCGAACGCGCCGCCGAGGCGGGACACCCGCTGCCCGACCCGGACACCGTCCTCGTCCTCTCCCACTGGCGGTTCGCCGGCACCGGCCTGACCGCCGCAGAAGCCTTGTTCGCCGCATCACGACAACCGGCCTCAGTCGACGTAGAAGGAGAGAACGACAATGCGTGATGACGAACTGCTCACTGTCGCCGAGGTGATGACACGTCTTCGGCTCGGCCGGTCCACCGTCTATGACCTGATCCGTACGCGGCGGCTGCCCTCGGTCACGATCGGCCGGTGTCGGCGCATTCCGGCTTCCGCCCTGGGCCACTTCATCGCGGAAGAGATGGAGCGTGCCGCCTGATGGCTATGCGTCGCAGCCGTGGTGACGGTGGCCTGCACTGGGACGAGAAGAGGCAGCGTTGGATCGCCACGGCCAACCTTGGGTTCGACCCGAGCGGGAAGCGGATCGTCAAGCGGGGGAGTGGCAAGACCAAGACCGAGGCGAAGCAGAAGCTCAAGGAGGTGTTGCGGGACCACGAAGACGGCCTCGCCATCGCGCCGACCAACTACACGGTCAAGGACGCGGTGACGGACTGGCTGACGTATGGCCTGGCGGGCCTCGACCCCAGCACGGTTGAGACCGTGACGTTCCTGAGCGACAAGCACGTCATCCCGTCGCTCGGCGCTCGGAAGCTTCGCGACCTCAGCGCGGAGGATGTGGATCGCTGGCTCTCCACCAAAGCCAAGACCCTCAGCACCCGCACTCTCCAGTCGCTTCACTCGTGTCTGAACCGCGCCGTCAAGCGGGCCATGGCGCGGGACAAGGTGAAGCGGAACGTCGTCGAGCTGTGCTCGGTGCCGCAGGGGCAGACGGGGCGGCCGTCCAAGGCGCTCACCTTCGCTCAGGCTGAGGCAGTGCTGAAGGGGGCCGAAGGGACCTCGATGTACGCGTACATCGTCCTAGCCCCGTTGACCGGTGCCCGGACCGAGGAACTGCGGGCCCTCACCTGGGACCACGTCTTCCTCAAGGGGCGACCGGACTTCGAACCGCCGCAGCCTCCGCACATCGCTGTGTGGCGTTCGGTCCGGCGGAGCGGGGACACCAAGACCCGCAAGTCCCGGCGCACGCTCGCCCTGCCGGCGCGCTGCGTCGAAGCCCTCTGGCGGCAATTCGAAGATCAGGGCTGGGATCGGCTCGCCGCCGACGAGGAATGGGAGGAACACGGGCTCGTCTTCTCCTCGGCCGTCGGCAAGCCGCTCGACGCTGCCAACGTTCGCCGTGCCTTCCGCCAGGCGCTCAAGGGCATCGACGGAATCGACGCAGCGGAGTGGACGCCCCGGGAGCTCCGGCACAGCTTCGTGTCCCTGCTCTCCGACCGGGGCGTCCCGCTGGAGGAGATCTCCCGGCTCGTCGGGCACTCCGGTACGGCCGTGACGGAGGAGGTCTACCGGAAGCAGATCAGGCCCGTGATCCAGACCGGTGCCGTGGCCATGGACGGCATCTTCGGCTCCGACTGACGCGGCTCGTAGGCACTCGGGAATCGATAGTCACGCAGTTAGACACGCAGCAACGCCAGAGGGCCCTTACCGATCCGGTAAGGGCCCTCTGAACTGCTATCCAGCTGTCGGGGTGGCGGGATTTGAACCCACGACCTCTTCGTCCCGAACGAAGCGCGCTGCCAAGCTGCGCTACACCCCGATTGTCGCTGCTCTCGCGGCGACGTCGTTTACTTTAGCCCACGGCTGGCCTGAGACGAAATCCGGTTTTCTGGGCGTCGGAGGCGGCGTCGGACCGGGTCGGGGCGCACGTGGTCGAGGACGACGATGAGGAGGGCCAGGGCGTAGAAGGCGACGCCGAGGATGGCGGCGTTGCCGAGGACGCCTCCGTAGCCGTGTCGGTCCACGTCGACGAACGGGTAGAGGTAGCGCGCCGGGGTTCCCGGCGTCAGCATCGCGCCGCGGGCGAGGCAGAAGGCCAGGTAGGCGAGGGGGTAGACCAGCCACGTCGCCGCGTTGCGCAGCGCCAGCGGGGTCGGGCGGGTCAGCAGCAGCCAGTCGAGGGCCACGGCGATCGGCGTGACCGTGTGGAGGAGCTGATTGGCGACCGCCTGCCAGCCGGAGAGCGTGTCGTTGCCTCCGGTCATGGAGAACGGGGCCGACTGGTTCGCCAGGATCAGGTGGTAGACCAGGCCCGTGATCGAGATGTAGATCAATGTGCCGCCGGTCAGTACCCCGGGCAGGGGCCTGCACGCCGACCAGGCCCGGCGGGCGGATGCCGCGAAGACCACGGCGACGAGCAGATTGGTCTGGATCGTGAAGTAGCTCAGCACCCGGGCCGGGGTGCCCAGCTTCATCTCGATGGCCACGCCTGTCGCCGCCGCGAGGGCCACCAGGGCGCGGTAGGCCGCCGTGGCCGGGCGGTGGGAGGGAGCCACGACCGCTGTCGCGGGGACGAAGGAGTGGGTCGACGGGAGCATGCCCGGTATCGCGGGGAGATCGGGTATGTCCCTGGGCATAGGGGTGATCATGCCCTCACGCTAAGCGGATCGTGGCATTTGGGCGATATGGGTCGACCGGGCGGGTTACGCGGCCTTGAGGTGTCGTCCAGTGGTGATGTCGTCCGGGGGCGTCGTTCGGTGACGTCCTGCGACCGCCGAGGAGCAGCACGCGGCGTCCGGGCGGCCGGTCGTGTGGGACACCCGGCGGCCTCGTCCAGCGGCCTCATGTGGTGGCCTCGTTCGGTGACGTCCCGCGGTGACGGTTCGTGTCGACGGGGCTCTGCGGCGTCCTCGGTCCGTGGCGGTCGAGCCCGCTACGCCCGCTCCACCAGCGTCAGCAGTGATGCCTCCGGTGGGCAGGCGAAGCGGACCGGGGTGTAGCGGCTCGCTCCGCAGCCCGCCGAGACGTGCATGTACGAGGTCCGGCCCTCCGCCGTGTGCCTGGAGAGCCCCTTGACGCGGTCCGTGTCCAGGTCGCAGTTGGTGACGAAGGCGCCGTAGAAGGGGAGGCAGATCTGGCCGCCGTGGGTGTGGCCGGCCAGGATCAGGGGGTAGCCGTCGGCCGTGAAGGCGTCCAGGCTGCGCAGGTACGGGGCGTGCACGATGCCCATCGAGAAGTCGGCGGACGCGGACGGACCGCCGGCCACACGCGCGTAGCGGTCGCGCTTGATGTGCGGGTCGTCGAGGCCCGTCAGCTCGATCTCCGCGCCCTCCGTCTTCAGCGTCCCCCGCGTGTTCGTCAGGTTCAGCCAGCCCGCGGTGTCGAAACCGTCGCGCAGGTCCTCCCACGGGTTGTGGACGGCGCCCACGACCGGCTTGTTGCCGTTCAGCCCGTGACGGCCCGCCGTCTTCTCGAACAAGTAGCGGGCGGGGTTGCGGAGTGTGGGGCCGTAGTAGTCGTTCGAACCGAAGACGTAGGCGCCGGGGAGCTCCATCAGGGGGCCGAGCGCGTCCAGCACCTCGGGCACGCCCTCCGGGTCCGAGAGGTTGTCCCCGGTGTTGATCACGAAGTCGGGGCGCAGCCCGGCCAGGGAGCGCAGCCAGCGCTGCTTCTTGCGCTGTCCGCTGACCATGTGGATGTCCGAGACCTGAAGAACGCGCAGCGGCCGCATGCCCGGCGGCAAAACCGGGACGGTCACCCGTCGCAGGCGGAAGGAACGGGCCTCGAACCCCGCCGAGTACAGCAGTCCGGCGGCGCCCACCGCCGTGATTCCCAGGGGTACTCCGTATCGCGCGCGCATACTCCCATCGTGTCAGACTCCGGCGCGAGCTCCTGACCGCCTGTGGACAGCCGGCAACCCCGTCCGGGACGGCGGGGGAAGGCGGTTGTGGACGGCCGCCGGACCTCGGCCGGACGGCGCCGCGAAATCAACAGGCGTCCGCGTCACCGCACCTGCGACACTTGACGGCATGACCACGCTCAAGTCGAAGTTGCAGGAAGACCTCAACGCCGCGATCAAGGGGCGCGACGAGCTCCGCTCCTCGACGATCCGGCTGACCCTCTCCGCGATCACCAATGAGGAGGTCGCGGGCAAGACCAAGCGCGAACTCTCCGACGACGAGGTGCAGAAGGTGATCGCCCGCGAGGCGAAGAAGCGTCGTGAGGCCGCCGAGGCCTTCACGCAGGGCGGGCGCCCCGAGTCGGCCGAGCGGGAGCGCGCGGAGGGCGAGATCCTCGCCGTGTATCTGCCCAAGCAGCTTTCCGACGAGGAGCTTCAGCGGATCGTCGCCCAGGCCGTCGAAGAGGCCAAGGCGGCCGGTGCCGAGGGTCCGCGCGCGATGGGCGCCGTCATGAAGATCGTGAACCCGAAGGTGGCCGGGCAGGCCGAGGGCGGCCGCGTCGCCGCCGTCGTGAAGCAGCTGCTCGCGGGCTGACGCCCTTCGCCGGACCGGGGCCTGTGCGGGTCCGGTCGCGCCCGCCACGCGACACCCAGCACGCGTCACGCCGAACACGCGTCACGCCGAACACGCCTTACGCCGAACGCCCCGTGGGCCAGGATCGACTCCTGGCCCACGGGGCGTTCACGCGTCTTACGGCCTACGGGTCAGCGTTGGCCGCCGTCGGTTCCGTTGCCGCTGTTCGTGTTGCCCTGGATCCATCCGTCGGGGAGGGAGAAGGAAGGCGTCGGGAACACCACTCCGCCGTCGCTCTGGCCGTTGACGGTGTTGCCGAGGGTGGTGTTGCCGTTGCCGTTGCCCCCGTGCCGGCCGCGGCCGCGGTTGTCGTCGTCCTGGCCCTTGTCCTTGTGCCTGTCCGGATCCGGAATGTTGATCAGGTTGAAGGACGGGGCTTCCTTGCCCGTGAGGGCGCCCGTCATCAGGTCCCGCCAGATCGGGCCGGGGACCTGACCGCCGTACACCTTGTCGTGCCAGACGCCGCCGATCGTGATGCTCCTCATCTGGACCTGCTGGGTGGCGCTGCCGACCCAGACGGCGCCGGACAGGTTCGGCGTGTAGCCGACGAACCAGGCGTTCTTGCGCTCGTCGGTGGTACCGGTCTTGCCGGCGTTGGCGCGGTCGGTGAGACCGGCCTGCTGGCCCGTACCGGAGTCGATCACGCCGCTCAGCAGGCTGTTCACGGTGTCCGCGGTCGTCTCGGACATGGCCCGCGAGCAGGTCGACTTGGGCACGTCCAGGGACTTCTCACGGCCGCCGATCTGCTGGCTGATCGACTCGATGGCGACGGGGGTGCAGTACATGCCGCGCGAGGCGAAGGCGGCGTAGGCCGTGGCCATGGTGAGCGGCGAGATGCCCTTGGCGCCCAGGGCGATGGAGGGCACCTGGGGGAGCTTGTCGCCGTTGCCCTGGACCACGCCGAGCTTGCCGATCTGGTTCATGACCGGGCACAGGCCGATGTCGGAGATCATCTGCACGAAGTAGGTGTTGACCGACTTCGCCATCGCCTCCTTCAGCTGATACGGGCCCTGCTCGGACTCGCTCTCGTTCGGGACCTTCTCGTTCGCCTGGTTCGTCCACGGCTTGCTGCCGCAGGTCTGCACCGGGCTGGGGTAGGGCATCGAGTTCGGCGAGGAGTACTCCTGCGTCGCCGGCCGGCCCTGTTCCAGCGCGGCCGCGGCCACGAACGGCTTGAACGTCGAACCGGTCGGGAAGCCGTAGTTCGAGCCGCCCATGTCGTAGTTGACCGAGTAGTTGTACTCGGTCTCGTTCTTTCCGGTGCCGAACGGCTTCGACTGGCCCATCCCGAGGATCTTCCCGGTGCCGGGCTCGACCAGGGTGGCCGCCGCCGCGACCTTGTCGGACTTGTAGACGTGGTCCTTCAGCGACGCCCGGATCGCCGCCTGGGACTGCGGGTCGAGCGTCGTACGGATCGTCAGGCCGCCCTGGTTCCAGACCTTCGCCCGGTCCTCCCTGGTCTTGCCGAAGACCGGGTCGCTCAGGAAGACCTTCTCCACGTACTTGCAGAAGAAGCCGGCGCCCTTGATGGCCGTGATGCAGCCGTTCTTCGGCCGGCTGACGTGCAGCCCGAGCTTCGTCGCCTTGGCGGCGTCGGCCTGCTCCTGGGAGATGTCGTGCACCTCGGCCATGCGCTGCAGCACGGTGTTGCGGCGCTTGACGGCCTCCTCCTCGTCGTTGACCGGGTCGTACCGGCTCGGCGACTGGACGATGCCCGCGAGCAGCGCGGACTCCTGGAGGTTCAGTTTCTTGGCGGGCTTGGAGAAGTAGCGCTGGGAGGCGGCCTCGACGCCGTACGCCTGCTCCCCGAAGAACGTGATGTTCAGGTAGTTCTCGAGGATCTTCTTCTTGCCCAGCTTCTCTTCCAGCTGGATCGCGTACTTGAGCTCGCGGATCTTGCGGCCGATGGTCTGCTGGGTGGCCTCGGCGACCTTCGTCGGGTCGTCGCCGGCCTCTTCGACGAAGTAGTTCTTCACCAGCTGCTGGGTCAGGGTGGAGGCGCCCTGGGACACCCCGCCGTTCTGCGCGTTCTGGTTGACCGCGCGCAGGATGCCCTTCAGGTCGATCGCGCCGTGCTGGTAGAAGCGCGAGTCCTCGATCGCGACGATCGCCTTCTGCATGTAGGGCGAGATGTTCTTGAGGTCGAGCACGGTGCGGTCGCGCGAGTAGACCGTCGCGATCTGCCCGCCCTTGCTGTCCAGGATCGTGGTCCGCTGACTCAGCGACGGACTCTTCAGATTGTCCGGAATGTCATCGAACCCCTGGACCGAGCCCTTGGCCGCCAGACCGAGCGCGCCCGCGGCGGGCAGCGCGATTCCGGCCATGACGGCGCCCGCGAGCACGCTGACACCGAGGAACTTGGCGGCCTGCTGCGTAGGGGACAGACCACCGCCCGAGCGCTTCTTTGGCATGAGGGCAGCCTAATCCGTAGTTATGAGCGATCCGCAGGAGCGGGTGCTTCTCGGAGCGTTCGAGTACCAGACCGTGACATCCGAGCGCAGCCGGGCCGTGGAGGCCTCACCGTAGATCGTGCACGGCCTGGTGTGAGTGACGGCGGTCACGCGGGCGTCGAGCGGACGCTGGACGATGCGCCGTCGGCCGCCTCCGTGGCCGCCTCCGTCGTGCTGCGGGCGGCACGCGCAAGGTGTTCGCGATCAAGCCGATGGCCGCCGCCCGCTGTCGCGACCGGCACTCCGTCTCGCGCGAGAAGTCGGACCCAGGCGCCACCCGTCACCCGTGCCTCCGGCAAGGAGTCCGCCATCGACAGACGCTGGGTGAAGAACGACCGGCCCAACCGCGTCGGCCACCTCTGGGTGGCCGTCTCCCGCCCCTGCCTCCGGAAGCGCGACCCCTTCGACGAGCGAGTCGCCTTCCCGGCCGGAGTCTTCGCGGCCGCCGCCTGACTCGATCACGGCCTGCCATCCTGGCCACGTCACGGATGGGGGAGACATGAGCGAGTCGATCGACGGGTGGATCTGGGGCCGCAACCTGCGCGCTTTCTTGGAGGTGTTGTCACACTTCGCCGGGTACGAGTTCGACGACACCGACTGGCGCACCGTCGAAGCCGCGGTCCAGGACACCGACGACGAGAACCCCGACCTCTGGTACGCGTATCCCCTGGTCGGCGCCGACGCCACGCTGGAGGTGAGTCTCGCCCGAGCCGTCGGCGGCGAGGAGATGTCCATCCGCGTCGCGGGAGCGGAGGCCCCTGAACTCAGGCTGCGGGCCGACACCCTGTTGTCCGCCTTCGCTGCCGGCTGACCGCTCCAGAGCGGTCGGCTTGACGGCATGGCAACGTGAGGCGCCTACGTTCTCATTCGCCGGACACGCGTATATGCCTTGGCCTAAGCTGCTCTCAACTGTCACAGCAGTGCGGCCACGTATCAATACGTCCGGCGACCCCGAATCGTTCCGGAGGTTCCGCGTTCTTGTGGAGCGCGTGTCCGAATCAACCTTGTGTGTCACGTGGCGTCCGTTGTGACTCGACCCAACTGTCCCGGTTTGCCGGGATGGTCGCGCATGTCCTCGGCTCACTCCCCCGGGTGATCTGCCGCTTACGCATAGTCCGTTCGGGCCATTCAAGATTGGGCCCGAAGGGGGTGTTGCGCTGTGCCCACCTTCCGTAACGTCCTCAACTGGCGGCGGTGAATATGCCGCTGCCGCCGTGGGGGAGCCTCGATTCGGGAGAGGACGGCGCCGGTATGGGCTGGGTAACCGACTGGAGTGCGCAGGCGGCCTGCCGCACTACCGATCCAGATGAACTGTTCGTTCAAGGAGCAGCGCAGAACAGGGCCAAGGCAGTGTGTACCGGATGTCCGGTTCGCACGGAGTGCCTCGCCGACGCGCTCGACAACCGCGTCGAATTCGGCGTGTGGGGTGGCATGACCGAGCGTGAGCGCCGCGCATTGCTGCGCCGCCGGCCGACCGTCACCTCGTGGCGTCGCCTGCTCGAGACCGCGCGTACGGAGTACGAGCGCGGAGCGGGCCTGCTGCCTCTCGACGAGGAAGAGGTGTACGAGCGCTACGCGGCGGTGGGGTGAGGGGAGCCGCCCGGCACGGCCGGGACGCCGCTCACGGGCCCCTCAGGCCCGCGCGGGCCCTTCCCGGGCCCGCTCGGTGGTCGTGGGGGCCGGGCAGGGGCTGAAACGCCCCCTACGGCGTCTCCGTACTCGGCTTTCGGGGGGAGTTTCGGCCGGTGGGCCGCGCTCAGCTTTCGGGGAGCTCCGGCCGGTGGGCCGCGAGCCGGTTCCCGATGTCCCGCAGCCCCGCGAGATCGTGCACGTCGCCGGGCAGCGCGGCCACTTCGGCCACCGGCACCTCCGGGTGGCGCGAGGCGAAGCGGTCACGCGTGCGCTGCTCGCGGGAGAGCAGCTGCATGCGCTCGGCGTGCAGCCTCAACAGGCCCGCGGTGAGCTGGTCGATGGATCGCTCGGGGTCCGTGGCAGCGGCCCTGTCCGTAGCGGTGGTGTGGTCCGTGCCGGCCGTCCTGTCGGTGATGGCGGGGGAGCCTTCGTCGGGAGCTGCTGCGCCGGAAGCCGGTGATTCTGAACTGCCGTACGTGCCGGGAGAGTTACGAAGTCCAGCCTTCCCGTCCGCCTGATCCACAATGCGGGCCGCGGCAAGATTTTCCGCGGTGCCGGCTTCAGGGTTTTCCGCGGCAGCGGCCTCAGAGGGCTCCCCGGTGGATTCCGGGTTCTCCGGGTCAGGGGAGTCGGCGGAGTCGTCGGCGGGGTCGTCGCCGGAATCAAGATCCTCCGCGGCGGCGAGCGCCCGCTCGGCGGACAGCTGGGTGGCCCCGCTGCCGTGCACCCGGTTGAGCACCAGCCCGGCGAACGGCATCTCCTCCGCGGCCAGCCGCTGCACGAAGTACGCGGCCTCGCGCAGCGCGTCCCGCTCGGGCGCCGCCACCACCAGGAACGCGGTGCCGGGCGCCTGGAGCAGCTTGTACGTGGCGTCGGCCCGGGTACGGAAACCGCCGAACGTGGTGTCCATGGCCGCGACGAACGTCTGCACGTCCTTGAGGAGCTGGCCCCCGAGCAGCTTGCCCAGGGTGCCCGTCATCATCGACATCCCGACGTTCAGGAACTTCATGCCCGCCCGGCCGCCCAGCTTCGCCGGTGCCGTCAGCAGCCGGATCAGCCGCCCGTCGAGGAACGAGCCGAGCCGCTTCGGGGCGTCCAGGAAGTCCAGCGCCGAGCGCGACGGGGGCGTGTCGACCACGATCAGGTCCCACTCGTCGCGTGCCCGCAACTGCCCCAGCTTCTCCATCGCCATGTATTCCTGCGTGCCCGCGAAGCCCGCCGAAAGCGACTGGTAGAAGGGGTTGCCGAGGATGGCCGCCGCTCGGTCTCCGTCCGCGTGCGCCTCGACGATCTCGTCGAACGTGCGCTTCATGTCGAGCATCATGGCGTGCAGCTCGCCGCTCCCCTCGACGCCCTTCACCCGGCGCGGAGTGTTGTCCAGGGAGTCGATGCCCATCGACTGCGCCAGCCTGCGCGCGGGGTCGATGGTGAGCACGACCACCTTGCGGCCGCGCTCCGCGGCCCGCAGCCCGAGAGCCGCCGCCGTGGTCGTCTTGCCGACGCCGCCGGAGCCGCAGCACACCACGATGCGCGTCTCCGGGTCGTCGAGCAGCGGGTCGAGATCGAGGACGCGGGCGGGGTCCAGACTCATGACATCCCTTGCTTACGCAGCAGTGCGGCCAGTTCGTACAGGCCCGCCAGGTCCAGGCCCTCGGCGAGCAGCGGGAGTTCGTGCAACGGCAGGTCCTGCTCGACCAGCACGCTCCGCTGCTCGGTCTCCAGCGTGTACCGCTCCGCGTACTCCCCGGCCTGCTGGAGAAGCGGGTCCACCAGCCGCTCGGCGAGCCCGCCGCGACGCGCGCCGCCGAGGCCGGCCGAGGAGAGCGACTTGGCGATCGCCGACCGGGGAGCCGCCTTCGCCAGCTCCAGGTCGACGCCGTCGAGGAGTGCCGGGCGCACCATGGTCACGATGATCCGGCCCACGGGAAGCTTCGCCGCGCGCAGCTCAGCGATCCCGTCCGCGGTCTCCTGTACGGGCATCTCCTCCAGCAGCGTCACCAAGTGGACCGCCGTCTCCGGCGACTTGAGGACACGCATGACGGCCTGGGCCTGATTGTGTATCGGGCCGATCTTCGCGAGGCCGGCGACCTCGTCGTTGACGTTCAGAAAGCGGGTGATGCGGCCGGTGGGCGGCGCGTCCATCACCACATAGTCGTACGTGAAGCGGCCGCTCTTCTCCTTGCGCCGCACCGCCTCGCAGGCCTTGCCGGTCAGGAGGACGTCCCGCAGGCCGGGCGCGATGGTGGTCGCGAAGTCGATCGCGCCCAGTTTCTTGAGGGCCCGGCCGGCTCCGCCCAGTTTGTAGAACATCTGGAGGTAGTCCAGCAGCGCCAGTTCGGGGTCGATGGCAAGGGCGTACACCTCCCCGCCACCTGGAGCGACGGCGATCTTCCGCTCCTCGTAGGGCAGCGCTTCTGTCTCGAAGAGCTGCGCGATGCCCTGTCTGCCCTCGACCTCGACGAGGAGGGCGCGCTTGCCCTCTGTCGCGAGGGCGAGCGCGAGGGCCGCGGCCACCGTGGTCTTGCCGGTACCGCCCTTGCCGCTGACGACCTGGAGCCTGCTCACGTATTCGAGCCTAACCAGTCCGCCGCCGGAGTAAGCAGGAGGCTGTGGACAAGTGGTGCCGGCGGCGGGTGGCTCGGGCGGGAACGGGTGGTCGCCAACGGCTACAGTCGGCCACATGACCAAATGGGAATACTCCACTGTGCCGCTGCTCGTCCACGCCACGAAGCAGATTCTGGACACCTGGGGCGAGGACGGCTGGGAGCTGGTCCAGGTCGTGCCCGGCCCCAACAACCCCGAGCAGCTCGTGGCCTACCTGAAGCGCGAGAAGTCCGCGTGAGCGGGGCTGTCGAGGCGAAGCTCGCCGAACTCGGACTGAGCCTTCCGGGCGTCGTTCCGCCGCTGGCCGCGTATCAGCCCGCGGTGCAGTCGGGCGTGTACGTGTACACCGCGGGGCAGCTTCCGATGGTGGACGGGAAGCTTCCGGTCACCGGGAAGGTGGGGGCGGAGGTCACGGCCGAGGAGGCCAAGGAACTCGCCCGTACGTGCGCGCTGAACGCTCTGGCGGCCGTGAAGTCGGTCGTGGGCGACCTCGATCGCATCGCGCGTGTCGTCAAGGTCGTGGGATTCGTGGCCTCGGCGTCGGACTTCACCGGGCAGCCGGGTGTGCTGAACGGCGCGAGTGAGCTGCTGGGCGCCGTACTGGGCGACAAGGGCGTGCACGCGCGGAGCGCGGTCGGCGTGGCCGTCCTGCCGCTGGACGCGCCGGTCGAGGTCGAGATCCAGGTGGAGCTCACACACGCGTAGCCCTCCGGGGTGTCACCGGGTGCGGTGTCGCTCCGGTGGGTGGGTCGGGGCCGTGCCGGTGCATCCGCCCGTCGCCGTTGGATCAGACGCCGGTTTCCTGGGGAACCGCTGCTCGATCCGAACCTGAGCGACGGGCATCTGATGTACCGGCACGGCCCCTTCCTCTTCCTGCGTTCCCGGGTGCGGGTGCGGGTGCGGCTGCGAGATCCGGTCCGGCCGGGCCGCTTTTTTGGCCCCGGGGGCAAGAACCAGCCCCTCCGGCGTTTGAGGAGCGGGGTTCGGGGCGGAAGCCCCAGGGTGGGTCGGGCAGGGGCGGAGGGGGCGAAAGAACGCCTGTGGGGCGGTGAGGCCTCGAACATCCGCCCGGCTCGGGATAGCCTCCGGCCATGGGGAATGGGCAATGGTTTCCGGCGGAGTGGCCGGAGCGGATTCGGGCGCTCGCCGAGGGCACGCTGACACCGGTCACGCCGCGGCGCGCCGCCACGGTGATGCTGGTCAAGGACAGTGAGGCCGGCCCCGTGGTCCACATGCTGCGCCGACGCGCCTCCATGGCCTTCGCCGGAGGCGCGTACGCGTATCCGGGCGGCGGCGTGGACCCGCGCGACGACGAGCAGCAGATCCGCTGGGCGGGTCCCACGCGCGCGTGGTGGGCGCGGCGGCTCGGCGTGGACGAGACCTCCGCCCAGGCCATCGTGTGCGCGGCCGTACGGGAGACGTACGAGGAGGCGGGCGTCCTGCTCGCCGGACCAAGCCCGGACACCGTGGTCGGTGACACCACGGGGGACGACTGGGAGGCGGACCGGGCGGCTCTGGTCGCCAGGGAGCTGTCCTTCGCGGAGTTCCTCGACCGCAGAGGGCTCGTGCTCCGCTCGGACCTGCTCGGGGCCTGGGCCCGCTGGATCACTCCGGAGTTCGAGTCCCGCCGCTACGACACGTGGTTCTTCGTGGCCGTCCTCCCGGAGGGCCAGCGCACGCGGAACGCCTCCACCGAGGCCGACCGCACCGTGTGGATCCGTCCCGCCGACGCGGCGGCGGGCTACGACAAGGGCGAACTGCTGATGATGCCGCCCACCATCGCGACCCTGCGCGGGATCGTGGAGTACGAGAGGTCCGCCGACGCCCTCGCCGGCGCGGCCGCCCGTGATCTGACCCCGGTCCTGGCCGAGGCGCGCCTGGAGGACGGCGAGGTCGTCCTCTCCTGGCCCGGACACGACGAGTTCACCAAGCACATCTCGACCGGCGGAGCGTCCGCATGACCGACGCGGCGGCGCTCCCCGGCCAGCCACGAGGAACGGTCCTCTCCGGCCCCGCCACCGCGCGCGCGGTGAACGTCCTCGCCCCCAACGCCTCCGCGATGACCCTGGACGGCACGAACACGTGGATCGTGTCCGAGCCGGACTCCGAGCTCGCGGTCGTCATCGACCCGGGCCCTCTGGACGACGTACATCTGCGCACGGTGCTGGACACGGCCGAGAAGGCGGGAAAGCGCGTCGCGCTGACCCTGCTCACGCACGGGCATCCCGACCACGCGGAGGGAGCGTCGCGCTTCGCCGCGCTGTCGGGGACCGCCGTCCGCGCCCTGGACCCCGCGCTGCGGCTCGGGGACGAAGGGCTGGCCGCGGGAGACGTGATCAGCCTCGGCGGACTCGAACTGCGTGTCGTGCCGACCCCCGGGCACACCGCCGACTCGCTGTGCTTCCATCTCCCGGCCGATCGGGCCGTCCTGACCGGGGACACCGTCCTGGGGCGCGGGACGACCGTGGTGGCCCACCCGGACGGCCGTCTGGGCGACTATCTCGACTCCCTGCGCCGCCTCCGCTCGCTGACGGTCGACGACGGCGTCCACACCGTCCTGCCCGGTCACGGACCGGTCCTCGACGACGCGCAGGGCGCGGTCGAGTTCTATCTGGCCCACCGCGCCCACCGGCTCGCCCAGGTCGAGACCGCCGTCGAGAACGGCCTCCGGTCGCCCGAGGAGGTCGTCGCCCACGTCTACGTGGACGTGGACCGGTCGTTGTGGCCCGCGGCCGAGCTGTCGGTGCGGGCCCAGATGGACTACCTGCGGGAGCACGGGCTCATCTAGGCGCTGTGTGTCCCTGGCGGCCTGTGTGTCCCTGGAGCCGTTTTCCGCGGTTCTGGGGAAGCCTTCAGGGGCGGGGCGCCTTGACGCCGTGCACGCGCGCGTACTCCGCGGCCAGCCAGGGCCCCAGATCGTCCGCGTACGAGCGGAGCACGGCAGGGCCGCCGGTCGGCTCGTATCCGCGTACGGCCGCGTCGCGCATGTCGGCGGCCCGCTCCGGGTAGTACGCGCCGAACGCCTCGGCCATCTCCCCGAGGTCGCTGGTCCAGCCGTTCCAGCGCGGCATGACGAGCGTGAAGCCGGTGCGCACGAGGTGCCGGGACATCGAGCGGACCAGCGGGCGCCTGGCGTCGTCGGTGTCCGCGGCCGCGGCGATCCGCTCGCGCCAGCGCGGCAGCAGCAGGGCGAGGTCGCCGTTCGTCTCACGGGCCAGCAGCGTGTCGGGGCGGTAGCGCGGCAGGTGCCCGGCCAGGTCCTCGCCCAGGAGGGGGGTGCACAGGCAGGCGACGAACCAGCCGAGGTCGTGGGTCTCCAGGTCGCTCAGCAGCCGTGTACGGCTGAACAGCAGCGTTCCCACGCCGTCGATCTCGGCGAACTCCTTGTCGAGCGCCCCTTCGAGAGCGCGGGCGTCGGAGTGGTCGGTGTCGGCCGGCTCATCGCGCAGCGACAGCAGCAGGTCGAGATCGGAGCGTCCCACGCGCGCGGTGCCGCGGGGGATCGAGCCGTAGAGGTACGCGCTGTCCAGCCGGGCCCCGAAGGTGTCCTGGATCCGGTCACGGGCCGCGGCGACGACGGCCCTGAAGGCGTACGGGACGCGCGCGAGTGATCCCTCGCGCTCGATGAACCCCTGGGCGTCGAGCCCTCTGCGCTGCTCTTGTGCGGCCATGAGCCCACTGTGCGGGGAGGGGCTGCCGCGGCGCAGGTCATTTACGGGGGACGAAGACGGGGTCCCGCCTCGGAAGGACGAAGACGGGGTCCCGCCTCGGAAGAAGGCGGGACCCCGTCGACGTACGGCCAAAAGCGTCAGCGTGAACGCTTGGCGAGCCGCTCCACGTCCAGGAGGATCACCGCGCGGGCCTCCAGGCGGAGCCAGCCGCGGCCCGCGAAGTCCGCGAGCGCCTTGTTGACGGTCTCGCGGGAGGCGCCGACCAGCTGGGCCAGTTCCTCCTGCGTGAGGTCGTGCACCACGTGGATGCCCTCTTCGGACTGCACACCGAAGCGGCGCGACAGGTCGAGCAGGGCGCGCGCGACACGGCCGGGCACGTCGGAGAAGACCAGGTCGGACATCTGGTCGTTGGTCTTGCGCAGGCGCCGGGCGACGGCGCGCAGCAGGGCGGCGGCCACCTCGGGGCGGGCGTTCAGCCAGGGCTGGAGGTCGCCGTGGCCGAGGCCGAGCAGCTTGACCTCGGTGAGCGCGGTGGCGGTCGCCGTGCGCGGGCCCGGGTCGAACAGCGACAGTTCGCCGATCAGCTCCCCGGGGCCGAGGACGGCGAGCATGTTCTCGCGCCCGTCGGGGGAGGTGCGGTGGAGCTTCACCTTGCCCTCGGTGACCACATAGAGGCGGTCGCCGGGGTCGCCTTCATGGAAGAGGGCGTCGCCTCGCGCGAGGGTCACCTCACTCATGGAGGCGCGGAGCTCCGCGGCCTGCTCGTCATCGAGCGCCGCGAAGAGCGGGGCGCGCCGCAGAACGTCGTCCACGAGTTCTCTCCTTGTCGACCTGCTCAGGGGAACCTTGCTCCCCCTTGGTACCAGGGGACCGTGTTCCCCATCTTGCCGGACGGTCCAAACAGTGTGATCAGTCACAAGTCTGCCGCACCGGCGTCCCGGCGAGTGCGGCAGGGGGCCAATTGGGGGCCGATCTTCGAGGTCCGGGGCGGATGTCGGTGCCGGGCTTTAGGCTGGCCGGGTGTCCAAATCGCCGGTGAGAGCACAGGCCAAGGGGGCTGGACGGGTGGGTGTACGTCGCGATTCCGCTGTGGGCGAACAGGGCCCCGACGGAACCGAAGAACAGGCGAAAGCGACAAAGTCGGCGCCGGTGAAGGCGGTGCCGAGGGCGGCGTCGAAGGCGGCATCAACGACCGCCGGCGGGAAGAGCGCGAAGAAGGCGGCGCCTCGGACCGCCAAGAAGGTGACAGCCGCGAGAACGCCCGACAGGAAGGCGACACCGGCCGAGGCGGCCTCCGGAGGGACGGCCCCCGGGAAATCCGCCTCGAAGAAGGCCGTTCCGGTGAGGGCTGCCTCGAAGAAGGCCGTTCGGGTGAGCGCCGCGTCCAAGAAGACGTCGTCCGGCGAGACCGTCTCCAAGAAGGCGTCGCCCGGCGAGGGCGTGTCCAAGAAGGCGTCGCCCAGTGAGGCCGCGTCCAAGAAGGCGGCGATTGCCGCCCCCGTGCCGACGCGGAACGAGTCGCGCACCGCCCTCGTCCGCCGGGCCCGCCGTATCAACCGCGAACTCGCCGAGGTGTACCCGTACGCCCACCCGGAGCTGGACTTCGAGAACCCCTTCCAGCTCGTCGTCGCCACGGTCCTGTCCGCTCAGACCACCGACCTTCGGGTGAACCAGACGACGCCGGCGCTGTTCGCCAGGTACCCCACCCCCGAGGACCTCGCCGAGGCCAACCCGGAGGAGGTCGAGGAGATCCTGCGCCCGACCGGGTTCTTCCGGGCCAAGACCAAATCCGTCATAGGGCTCTCCAGGGCCCTGAGGGACGACTTCGGGGGCGAGGTGCCCGGACGCCTCGAAGACCTCGTGAAACTGCCCGGAGTGGGCCGCAAGACCGCCTTCGTCGTGCTCGGCAACGCCTTCGGGCGGCCCGGGATCACCGTCGACACCCATTTCCAGCGACTCGTGCGGCGCTGGCGGTGGACCGAGGAGACCGACCCGGACAAGATCGAGAAGGCCGTCGGCGGGCTCTTCCCGAAGAGCGAGTGGACGATGCTGTCGCACCACGTGATCTTCCACGGCCGCCGCATCTGCCACGCCCGCAAGCCCGCCTGTGGCGCCTGCCCCATCGCCCCCCTCTGCCCGGCGTACGGGGAGGGCGAGACGGACCCCGAGAAGGCGAAGAAGCTCCTGAAGTACGAGAAGGGCGGCTTCCCCGGACAGCGGCTCAACCCCCCGCAGGCCTACTTGGACGCGGGCGGCCGGCCCGCACCCCCGCTGGGCGCCGGATGACGGAACGAACACGGTCCCGGCGGGCGTTGGGAACAGCAGAACGGGGGTGGCGATGAAGCGCGCGGGCAACACGCGGAACACGAGCGACGCGCAGGGCGGGCCGGTGCTCAGCAAGGACGGCCTGCCCGGCTGGCTGGACCCGGTCGTGCGGGTCGCGGAGACCGTGGAGCCGCTCCAGCTGAGCCGTTTCCTGCCGCCGGCGAACGGCGCGGGCCGCCAGTCCGCGGTGCTCATCCTCTTCGGCGAGGGCCCGCGTGGTCCCGAGCTGTTGCTCATGGAACGGGCGGGCACCCTCAGGTCGCACGCCGGGCAGCCGTCCTTCCCCGGTGGCGCCCTCGATCCCGAGGACGGCGACCCGAGGACCGACGGGCCGCTGAACGCCGCCCTGCGCGAGGCCGAGGAGGAGACCGGCCTCGATCCGAGCGGCGTCCAGCTCTTCGGGGTCCTGCCCAAGCTGTACATCCCGGTCAGCCGATTCGTGGTCGCTCCCGTCCTCGGCTGGTGGCACCGCCCGACGCCGGTCGGCGTCGTCGACCCGGGCGAGACGGCCCGGGTCTTCACCGTTCCCGTGGTGGATCTCACGGATCCCGCCAATCGCGCGACCACCGTCCACCCCAGTGGTCACCGGGGCCCGGCATTTCTGGTCGAATCGGCACTGGTCTGGGGTTTTACCGCCGGAGTGATCGACAAGATCCTGCACTTCGCGGGCTGGGAGCGTCCGTGGGACCGCGAGAAGCAGGTCCCGCTCGACTGGCGCGCGTGACAAGGTGACCTTCGTGAATGTGCTGGACATCCTGTTGCTGGTCGCTGCCGTGTGGTTCGCGATCGTGGGCTATCGCCAGGGCTTCGTCGTCGGCATCCTGTCGGTGATCGGCTTCCTGGGCGGCGGTCTCGTCGCCGTCTACCTGCTCCCGGTCGTCTGGAGCTGGACGACCGACGACAGCAAGGTGAGTACGACCGCCGCCGTCGTCGCCGTGGTCGTCGTGATCGTCTGTGCCTCCGTCGGCCAGGCCCTCACCACCCACCTCGGCAACAAGCTCCGCCGGCACATCACCTGGTCCCCCGCCAGAGCCCTGGACGCGACCGGCGGCGCCCTGGTGAACGTCGTGGCGATGCTGCTCGTCGCCTGGCTGATCGGCTCCGCGCTCGCCGGCACGACGCTGCCGACGCTCGGCAAGGAGGTCCGCAGCTCCAAGGTGCTGCTCGGGGTCTCCCGCGCGCTGCCCGCCCAGGCCAACACCTGGTTCGCCGACTTCTCCTCGGTCCTCGCGCAGAACGGCTTCCCGCAGGTCTTCAGCCCGTTCGCCAACGAACCCATCACCGAGGTCCGGCCGCCCGACCCCCAGCTCGCCGCCGGCCCCGTCGCCATCCGCTCGCAGAACTCCATCGTCAAGGTCATGGGCACCGCCCAGAGTTGCGGCAAGGTCCTCGAAGGCACCGGTTTCGTCTTCGGCGACCGCCGCGTGATGACCAACGCGCACGTGGTCGGCGGAGTCGACGAACCCACCGTCCAGATAGGCGGCCAGGGCAAGAAGTACGACGCCACGGTCGTCCTGTACGACTGGGAGCGCGACATCGCCGTACTGGACGTACCGAATCTGAAGGCGCCCGCGCTGCGGTTCAGCACCCAGGACGCGACCAGCGGCGACAGCGCGATCGTCGCCGGGTTCCCGCAGAACGGCTCGTACAACGTCCAGCCCGCGCGCGTGCGGGGCCGCATCACGGCCACCGGCCCGGACATCTACCACCGCAAGACGGTGCGCCGCGACGTCTACTCGCTCTACGCGACGGTCCGTCAGGGCAACTCCGGGGGACCGCTGCTGACACCCGAGGGCAAGGTGTACGGCGTGGTCTTCGCGAAGTCGCTCGACGACGCCGAGACCGGTTACGCGCTCACCGCGGACGAGATCCGGCAGGACATCGCCAAGGGGCGTACGGCCAACCAGCAGGTGGACAGCGACAGCTGCGCGCTCTGACCGGCGGGAGAGACCTCGGCGGTGTGTGCGGCGACGGCTGCCCGTTCTGACCGGTGGGCAGGTCCTCAGCCGCGGGGATGGCGCAGCCGCACGGAGACCCAGCGAGCCCGGCGGCGCAGAATGTGCGGAATCCCCACACGCGGATCCGTGCCCGTCAATTGCGGGGCGCCCCCCTGACGAGAGCTCAGACCCGAGGCCGAGCGGCGATTGCGTGGTGCGTCACTGTAGTCGTGCGTCCAGCCCATACCCCGACGTCTGCCCCTGCGCCAAGGTCGATAACCTCGCCCCGGCCCCTCAATTGGCCTATGCGCCAGGCAAGTGGCCGTTCGGAGGACACGTGTTCGCCGTCCCCTTTCCGGACGCGACACCGGGCGCGTTCGCGCGGTCACGCCGGGGTGACCGAGGTGTCACCGATCGGGTTCCGGATCCTTCAGCCAGTTGATCAGTTCGGTGGAGAAAGCGACCGGATCCTCTTCGTGCGGGAAGTGGCCGAGACCGTCGAACAGCCGCCAGCGGTACGGCGCTTCGACGTACTCCCCCGAGCCCGCCGCGCTGCGCGTGCGCATCACGGGATCGAGTGAGCCGTGCAGATGCAGGGTCGGCACCCGCACCGGCGGCTTCATGCGCCGGTTGAACTGGATGCCGTCCGGGCGCGCCATGGACCGCACCATCCACCGGTAGGGCTCGATGGAGCAGTGCGCGGTCGACGGGATGCGCATGGCCCTGCGGTACGTCTCCAGGGTGTCCTCGTCCGGCTGCCGGGGCCCCGACCAGTCGCTCACCAGACGGCCCACCAGGGCGGCGTCGTCGGCGAGGAGTTGGCGTTCGGGGATCCAGGGGCGCTGGAACCCCCAGATGTACGAGCCGGCCGTCGTCTGCCTGATGTCGGAGAGCATCGCGGAACGCCAGCGCCGCGGATGCGGCATGGAGGACACCGCGAGCCGGCGGACGAGCTTGGGCCGCATGGCGGCCGCCGTCCACGCGAGATAGCCGCCGAGGTCGTGTCCGACGAGAGCGGCGTCGGGCTCGCCGAGGGAGCGTACGACCCCGGTGATGTCGAGAGCGAGGTTGGCGGGGTCGTAGCCGCGCGGGGTGCGGTCGCTGCCCCCGACGCCCCGCAGGTCCATGGCGACGGCCCGGAACCCGGCGTCGGCGAGCGCGGCGAGCTGGTGCCGCCAGGTCCACCAGAACTGCGGGAAGCCGTGCAGCAGCAGGACGAGCGGCCCGTCGCCGAGCTCGGCGATGTGGAAGCGCGCGCCGTTGGCGGCTACGTCCCGGTGCGTGACTTTGCGGCCGCCGGGAAGGTCGATCCGTACGACCGAGGTGGGTTGCGCCGAAGGTGTGGCGGGGTCCGTCATGAGGATGAGCGTGCCACAGCCTTGACGGCGTCCTCGACCGGCTCGGGCCGGGGGTGCGGCTTGGCGTTCGGCAGAACACCCGCCGTCTCCTTCACGGAGGCGGCCACCTTCTGCGGGCCCTGGCTCTTCTTGACCTTCTTCGCGAAGATCACGCCGATCAGCGCGAGCACGGCCGCGACCAGCACGTTCGCCGCGAACGACAGCAGGAAGCAGATCGCGAGATTCCAGTGGCTCCAGGTGCGGATGCCGTACGCGAGGGCGAAGCTGAGCATCGGCAGGGAGAAGATCAGGGTCATGCCGGCGGCCGAGAACGCGCCGCCGCTGACCGCACCGCGCTTGACGTCCTGCTTGAGCTGCGCCTTCGCCAGCGCGATCTCGTCGTGCACCAGCGCGGACATCTCGGTCGTCGCCGCGGCGACCAACTGGCCGATGCTGCGTTCGGCACCGACCGGGCTCCCGTCGGGTGCGCTCATCGCGATCTCCCTCTTCTGCATGTGTTTGTACGGTCCTGTCAGATCATGCCGGACCGTCGTCCCCCTCGCTTGCCCCACCCGCCACTTCGGCAAGCCTGCGGTGTTCCGCGGCCTTCCGTTCGTAGATCGCGGCCATGCGCAGGTGGTACGCCGGCTTGTCCTGCTCGTAGATGTCGGGGATGCCGTCGTGGTCCTCGTCGCGCTCCTCGGCCTCGCACAGCGAGCGGTACTTGGCGTTGCGTATCTTCAGCAGCGCCGTGGCGAGTACGGCCGCGATGAACGAGCCGATCAGGACGGCGGCCTTGGTCTCGTCGGTGAGGTTCGTATCGCCTTCGAAGGCGAGCTCGCCGATGAGCAGGGAGACGGTGAAGCCGATGCCGGCGAGGGTGGCGACGGCGGCGACGTCGGCCCATTCCAGGTCGTCGCTGAGCGAGGCCCGGGTGAACCGGGCCGTCAGCCACGTACCGCCGAAGATGCCGACGCCCTTGCCGATGACGAGTCCGAGCACCACGCCGAGCGTCTCGGGCCGGGTGAACACGTCGTGGATCGCGCCGCCAGATACCGCGACGCCGGCGCTGAACAGGGCGAACAGCGGCACGGCGAGTCCCGCCGACACCGGGCGCACCAGGTGTTCGATGTGCTCGCCGGGGGAGTGCTCCTCGCCTTCGCGTGGATGGCAGCGCAGCATCAGGCCCATGGCGACACCGGCGATGGTGGCGTGGATGCCGCTGTTGTACATCAGGGCCCAGACGACCAGGGCGAGCGGCACGTACACGTACCAGCCGCGCACCTCCTTGCGCAGCAGCAGCCAGAAGAGGCCGAGGCCCACGAAGGCCCCCGCGAGCGCCGCGAAGTTGATGGTGTCGGTGAAGAAGAACGCGATGATCAGGATCGCGAACAGGTCGTCGACGACGGCGAGGGTGAGCAGGAAGGCGCGCAGGGCGGACGGCAGCGACGTGCCGATGACGGCGAGCACGGCGAGCGCGAAGGCGATGTCGGTGGCGGTGGGGACGGCCCATCCCTTGAGCGAGCCGTCGCCGACGATGTTGGTCAGGACGTAGACGACCGCGGGCACGGCCATGCCGCAGACCGCGGCGACCACGGGCAGGACCGCGGCCTTCGGATCCCGCAGGTCCCCGGCCACGAGCTCGCGCTTCAGCTCGATGCCGGCGACGAAGAAGAAGACGGCGAGCAGTCCGTCGGCCGCCCAGTGCTCCACGGAGAGATCGAGCCCGAGGGCGGCCGGTCCGAAGTGGTAGTGCGAGACGGTCTCGTAGCTGTGCGGCAGGGTGTTCGCCCAGATCAGTGCCGCGACCGCCGCGATCAGCAGGAGCACGCCGCCCACCGTCTCGGTGCGCAGCGCGTCCGCCACGAAGTTCCGTTCGGGCAGGGACAGTCGGCCGAAGAACTTGCGGGTGGTGGTGGGGGGCGCGGCCACGGGGAGAACCTCCGGTCGAGCAGGCAGGACGGAGCACTCGCCGACCAGACTTCCCGGCACACCATGAACGATCTTGTCGCGTCTTTGACGCTTTGCTTACCTTACCCACGATGCGGCCGGCTCGGTGGGGGATCTTCACGGTACGGCCGAACCGGGCGCGGGGCCCGCTGGATGGGCCGATGGGGAACGGGACTGCGCTGATCAGGGGCCGGGGGTCGGGGGCCGCGAGGATCGGCGGGGGTGCGGGGAAATGCGTGAGGGGTGGGGGGGGGGGGGGGGGGGGGGCCCCCCCCCCCCCCCCCCCCCCCCCACCCCTCAGGGCCGGGCCGGCGGGGTGGGCCCGCCTCAGTCCTCGCTGGGCGCGGCCGGCAGCTTCTCCTGGATCAGATCCATCACCGTGGAGTCGGTGAGCGTCGTGACGTCACCGAGCTCGCGGTTCTCGGCCACGTCGCGCAGCAGCCGGCGCATGATCTTCCCGGACCGGGTCTTCGGCAGCTCCGCCACCGGCAGGACCCGCTTCGGCTTGGCGATCGGACCGAGCGTGGTGCCCACGTGGTTGCGCAGGTCCGCGACCAGCCCGGCATCCTCGGCGGAGGCGGTCCCGCGCAGGATGACGAAGGCCACGATCGCCTGCCCCGTCGTCTCGTCCGCCGCACCCACGACCGCCGCCTCGGCGACCGCCGGGTGGGAGACGAGGGCCGACTCGACCTCGGTCGTCGAGATGTTGTGCCCGGACACGAGCATCACGTCGTCGACGCGCCCGAGCAGCCAGATGTCGCCGTCCTCGTCCTTCTTGGCCCCGTCCCCGGCGAAGTACTTGCCCTCGAAGCGCGACCAGTACGTGTCGAGGAACCGCTGGTCGTCACCCCAGATCGTGCGCAGCATCGACGGCCACGGCTCGGTCAGCACGAGGTAGCCGCCACCGCCGTCGGGCACCTCGTTCGCCTCGTCGTCGACCACCGTCGCCGCGATGCCGGGCAGGGCGCGCTGTGCGGAGCCCGGCTTCGTCTCGGTGACCCCGGGCAGCGGCGAGATCATCATCGCGCCGGTCTCGGTCTGCCACCAGGTGTCCACGATCGGCGTACGATCCCCGCCGATGTGCTTGCGATACCAGATCCACGCCTCGGGGTTGATCGGCTCGCCGACCGACCCGAGCACCCGCAGCGAGGACAGGTCGAACTTCGCGGGGATGTCGTCGCCCCACTTCATGAACGTACGGATGGCCGTGGGTGCCGTGTACAGGATCGTCACCCCGTACTTCTGCACGATCTCCCAGAACCGCCCCTGGTGCGGAGTGTCCGGCGTTCCCTCGTACATGACCTGCGTCGCGCCGTTCGAGAGCGGTCCGTACGTGATGTACGAGTGCCCGGTGACCCAGCCGACGTCGGCCGTGCACCAGTACACGTCGGTCTCCGGCTTGAGGTCGAAGACGGCGTGGTGCGTGTACGAGGCCTGCGTCAGGTAGCCGCCCGAGGTGTGCAGGATGCCCTTCGGCTTCCCGGTGGTCCCGGACGTGTAGAGGATGAACAGCGGCTGCTCGGCGTCGAACGCCTCCGGCGTGTGCTCGGCCGACTGCCGTCCGACGATGTCGTGCCACCACACATCGCGGCCCTCGGTCCAGGCGACGTCCTCGCCGGTGCGGCGCACGACCAGCACCTTGTCGACCCCGTCGACCCGGCTCACGGCGTCGTCGACGGCGGGCTTCAGCGCGGACGGCTTTCCGCGCCGGTAACCGCCGTCGGCGGTGATGACCAGCTTGGCGTCGGCGTCCTGGATGCGGGTGGCGATCGCGTCGGCGGAGAACCCGCCGAACACCACCGAGTGCGCGGCGCCGATACGGGCGCAGGCCAGCATCGCGACGACGGCCTCGGGGATCATCGGCAGGTAGACGGCGACCCGGTCGCCCTTGTCGATACCCAGCTCGGTGAGGGCGTTCGCGGCCCGCGACACCTCGTCCTTGAGCTCGGCGTAGGTGATGGCCCGGCTGTCGCCCGGCTCACCCTCGAAGTGGATGGCGACGCGGTCACCGTTCCCGGCCTCGACATGCCGGTCCACGCAGTTGTACGCGACGTTCAGTTTGCCGTCGGCGAACCACTTCGCGAACGGCGGATTGGACCAGTCCAGCGTCTCGGTCGGCTCGGTGGCCCAGGTCAGCCGACGTGCCTGCTCGGCCCAGAAGCCGAGCCTGTCAGCCTTGGCCTGCTCATACGCCTCCGCGGTGACATTGGCGTTCGCCGCCAGGTCGGCGGGCGGCGCGAACCTGCGCTCTTCCTTCAGCAGGTTGGCCAGGCTTTCGTTGCTCACGACATCTCCCTTTCCCAGGGTGTCCGTTGTGTCCCAGGCCACAGCTCATCAGACCAGGGGCCCGGTGACAAGGGCCGACCTGGAATTGGTTTAGACCTATCCCGGCCGCTGGCCCGAGCTTCCCGTCCACACGGCGCACCCACGCCCCGCGAAACGGCCCGCTGTTCCTCTCGCGACCACTCGGGTCCGCACGAGTCTGCCCCCTTGTGGCACGCACGTACCGGCCACCCGGTTCATTCGGGGGCACCTGGCCCACCCGGCGCCCCGGTCCCTTCCCCACCCGTCCTCGGCCTGGCGCCTCGATTTCCTCGGCCAGGCATGTCGGCGCTCCGGCCCCGCCCCGCGACCGGGGCCGGAGCGCCGGCAGCGGACGCCGTACGTGGTGGGGGGGGGCCCCCCCCCGGGGCCCCCCCCCCCCCCCCCCACCCGCGGACTGCCCAAAAGAAGCCCTCCCCCCGCAGAGTGAAAAACCCCCCCCGTGAGACAAGC
>NZ_JBIBSY010000006.1:0-407618 GCF_043078065.1 Streptomyces sp. NPDC015532
CGCCGACGCCCCGCCCAACGTCCTGGCCCGGCTCGGTGGCCCATGCCGGGAGCCGGACCGCGGCCCCGTCGCCCCGGCCGAGGCCACCGTGCGTCGTGTCCTCCAACGCATCGACGGCGACGCGCTGGATACAGCCGTCGGAAGTTGGCTCGCCCGGCGCGAACGCGCCGCTGGCCAGGAGGAGAACGACAGCGACCGGCGGCCCCTGCCCTCCCTCGCCGTGGACGGCAAGACCGTGCGCGGTGCCCGCCGCACCGACGGCACCCAGGTCCATCTGCTCGCCGCGATGACGGGGACCGGCCTGGTCACCGCCCAGCGCGAGGTGGACGCCACGACCAACGAGATCACCGTCTTCCAGCCCCTGCTTGCCCCGCTCAACCTGCACGGCACGGTGGTCACCTTCGACGCCCTGCACTCGCAGACCGCCCACGCGCGCTTCCTCGTCGAGGACAAGCACGCCCACTACATCGCGCTGATCAAGGGCAATCAGCCCACCCTGCACCAGTGGCTGAAGGCCCTGCCATGGCGGGAAGTGCCACTCCTGGACAAGACGCGGGCCACCGCGCACGGCCGCGACGAGATCCGCCGGATCAAGGCCGCCGCCGTCGCCGGGATCGCGTTCCCACACGCCGAAGAAGGACACGTTCGGTCAGCCGATCCATCTGGAGCTGTGCAAAATCTGCGATGCGAACCAGCCTGCGGCCGCGGCACTCATCCGCTTTTTCACCGAGGGCGGTGGGCACGACACCAGTCGTTCTGCGGAAGGTGCGCAGCTGCTGATGGAGTGGACGAAAGAAGGCATGGCCGCCCACGGCTGGTACTGGGCGAAAACGGCACCGGGTCTCAACTGAGGCGCGGCCAACCGAGCTCAGGGGGCTGGGGCAACGGCGGCCCGTCCGGCGCCAGTCTGCCGGTCGAACCAGAGACGATCACCTACGGATGGCGCGGGTGACGACACCAGCGATGGCGGCGAGCGCGCTCATGACGGCGGCTCCTACCCCCAGAGGCTGCGCGAGACTCGGGTGCACCCGGGCCACGTAGACGGCCGCCGCGGTGATGAGGAGCCCCACCAGCAGGGTGAGCAGGAGGAGCACCAGGCGCAGTTCCCGGAGTCTGCGGTCCTGAGGACGGGATGCGTCCGTGTCGGTGGTCATCGTTGAGTCCTTTGCGGATCGGGCACGGCGCGGAAGCGCCCGGGGGCGGGCGCGCTGTGCGGGCAGCAGGGCGGATGGCTTCAACGGTGGCGGAACCACCACGGCGTCGATATGCCGTCCGTGTGCCGTGCGACTGCCATTTCAGAGGACGGGTAGCAGAGCGAGCGGACGAAGGTGGGGGGTCTCCAAAACCGGCCTGTCGCCGATGAGGGCCTCGCTAGCTTTGCGTCATGCCTTTCGACGACGCTCCCAGCGCGGCCGACCAGCAGCTCATCGACCACGCGGCGCGTCACAGCCTCACCATCACGGCCAAGCAGCTCGAAGTCTGGCGGCGTGCCGGACTGCTCCCGGGCAACATCCCCGGCGGAGGCCTCGGCCGCGGCAGGGGCAGCACATCCACCCCGCCGACCGAGAGCTTCGACCTGGTCCTCGCCCTCGCCCGCCGTGCCGGCCGGGGCAAACGGCCCACCGACCTGGCGCTGCTCCTGTTCGCCGACGGGCACCCGGTGCCGGAGACGACGGTGCGGGCCGCCTTCCGCGCCGCGGTGGACTCCGTCGCCCTGCCTGGTGAGGACGACGGCCTGGGCGATGATTTGGAACTGGAAGAGCACGTGGACCATGTCGCGAGCTGCCTTGCCGAGGCCGGCCAGACCTTCGTCCTCGTTCCCGCCCGGGCCAGGCGTATCGACGAGCGCATCGCCCGCATCCTGGGCGACCTCCCCGAAGAACTGGCCGAACTGGACAAGAACACCGAGCCCACGCCGATGACTCCGTCCGACGCTTCGCTGGCCGCCGTGACCGCCGTCCTCGGCGGCACCATGTCCGTGCAGGAGATCGGGGACCTGCTGCGCGGGATGAACCCGGGCATGACGGCTCATCCGTTCGCCTCGCTCGTCGAGACCACCCAGCAGGACGCCCCGGAACCCTCGGACCTGGTGATGACCGACGACGGCTCGCTCTCCTTCCTCCCCCAAGGCGACGCCCGCGACCGCCTGCGCGGCCTGGCCGACACCGCCTCGCTGGAAGACCTCCGCGCCGGCTGGCGCACGGCCCAGCAGGTACGTGAGTGGGCCCTGGACCTGTGTGAGCGGGTCGAGGCCGAGCTGGATGCCGGCCAGCCCGCGGAAGCCGTCACAATGTGGCTGACCGGGAGGGGGCTACCGTCGGGCGTGTCTGTCCTGGAGACCCTGCGCGAGCGCCGCTGGACACCTTCCGGCGGCGCCCTCTCGACGCTGCTGTTGCTGTTCCAGTGTCAGACGTACGTCGTGCTCGACGGGCTGGTGCCCGGCTGTCAGTGGCCGGTCCTGGAGATGCCGGGGGTGCTGGCGCCGCCCATCCGCGACCTGATCCTGACTGCCGTCCGGCCGGAGACGACCCCGGCTCAAGAGACTGCCGACTGACGTACCGCGCCGACGACGGACCCGCAAAAAAGGGTCCGTGCGTGTGCGCACCGTGGCCTGGTCTTCACCGGATCGGCTACTCCGGCTGGCCCCCCCGTAGGGCCCGGCCAGCCCACCACAAGGTCAGCACGAAGTCCCGCCGCGGCGCCTGAACTTCCGCCCGCGCGAACCTCCAGGAAGCCCACGAGGTTGGATAGCTCCATGGTGCGACGAGAGCGCGTGACGAAGAGACGGCCTCCCTTCGGCATGCCGAGAAGCATCGTCCTGCTGGCGACGCCGGAAGGCTGGCGCCACAGTGTTCTCACCGAGGAGGGCGGGATGCTCTGCGGACGCCTTGCCGACGTGGCGGCCAACACCGACCCAGCCGAGGCACAGGCCGCCGTGGCTGCCATGGTGGTGGGACTCGCACACGACTTCCACGAAGCTGACGTCGATGTGACCTGGGATCCGCCCCGGGAACCCGGGTCCTGGACAGCTCAGGTCACCGTTGCCACGACCCCACCGAGCGCCTGAAGTTAAACGACAAGCTAAGACCGTGTCCTATGTGGTGCTGGGTCGTTGGACTTGATTATGGGGCGGGGTACGTGGAGTTGGATTGTTCCGGACGGGCTGTGGGAGATCGCGGAGCCGCTGATCCCACCGTCGAAGGTGCGGCCGCAGGGTGGCGGAACACAGGACACACCTGATGAGACGCTGTTCGCGGCCATCATCTACGTGCTGGTCAGCGGGTGCGCCTGGCGGGCTTTGCCACCGTGCTTCGGCATATCGAAGTCGACCGCACATCGCCGGTTCCTGATCTGGTCCCGAGCGGGAGTGTGGGGTCGGCTGCACGAGGAGATCCTGCACCGCCTGGACGACGCCGGCCTGCTCGACCTCTCCCGAGCAGTCCTCGATTCCGCCCACGTGAGGGCGAAAAAAGGGGCGAACCCACAGGCCCGAGCCCCGTGGACCGAGGCAAGCCGGGTTCCAAAATGCACATCCTGTCGGACGCGAACGGACTGCCCCTCCTCGTCGGCGTCTCGGCCGCCAACACCCATGACAGCCTCGCGCTCAAGCCCATGATCACCGGGCACCAAACGAGACACGCCCCCTGCGGGGGCCGCTACTTCAAGCCTCAGCGTCTCCACGCCGACAAGGCCTACGACATCCCCCACCTGCGAAAATGGTTACGCGGCAGGCGCATTGGCGTTCGCATCGCCCGCAAGGGCATCGAGTCCGGCGAACGACTGGGACGCCGAAGGTGGGTCATCGAACGAACCATGTCCTGGCTGACCGGATACCGCCGGCTCAATCACCGCTACGAACGCCACCCCCGCAACTACCTGGCGTTTCTCGGCCTCGCCGCAGCCCTCTGTTGCTACAAACGACTCGTCCGCCTCACCACATAGGACACGGTCTAAAGCGGTGGTCGGCAGCAACTTTCGAGGCAGACGGTGCGGCTACTCGAAGGACGGAGCGGCTGCGACCAGCAGACCCTGGCCCCAACTTCGTGCTTTACGGGCAGGTCCAGCTGGGCATGAGAGGTATCCGTTCGGCAGTCACTCCGCAAGGGCATACCAGCGCTCACCACTCGAAGGTTTTCCACTCCTTGTGAGGGATGAAGCCCTCCGTGGTGTCCCCGCAACGCTCGGCCCACGCTTCGGCCACCATCACAGGGCGGCTCAGCACGAGGTCGCCAGCCCGCTGAGCCCGAAGCACCAGACCAAGCTGCTCCGAGCACGGATCCTCGTTCTGCGAGTACAGCAGTTCCATCTTGTGCGTCTCGAGGTAGTCGATGAAATGATTCTCCAGGCGTGAGGGCACCTGCCCAACGAGTGCCATCCCGTCCAAAGTCACCTGCGGGCCGCGCAGTGCGTTGACCGCAATGCCTGCCAGGCCGATCGATCGTTCGTAGTACACGGTTACCGCTGGCCCGAAGAACTGTGCGTTAAGTAGCTGCACCGACCAAAACTCAGCACATCCGTGCCTGTTCCCAGAAGAACCCTCCCAAATCCCGGTCTCCAGGACGCCTTCGACTGCCGCCTCTGCCTGCTCGTGTGTCATGCCGAACTCCAGCGGCCCGACACGTTCGAACGGCGTGAACGCCCACGGGAGACGCTGCTCCTCCTCCAGCACGCCCCAGACGTCCGTCGCCACGATCAACCTCCGGTCAGCAGAGCACCTCGGCCTGGACAGCCGGCGGCGCGACGATACCCGAGCTGTTCGATCGGGGATCCAGCGGCGTCACTACCCTCGTTTGGCTGGTTGGTCGTCGGCTCGCCACTGTGCAGGGACAGGCCAGTGCCGACGAGGCAGCCGTCAACCAGGTCGGGGGTATCGGGGGCGAACGGACGCGGGCAGGAGTGTGCCGACCGACCTCTCAGCAGAACGTCAAGATCCGCGACCGGCCTGGTGGCACCAGAGCTAGAGCGTCGTGTCGCCGCGGCGACAGATCTCCATGCCCTTCCTGTGCCCGTTCGGTCGGGAGCAACGGGGAGCCGCGGTCCCTGGCGGCCAGCGGACACGAGATCGGCCCCCGACCGATTCATCTGGTCGGGGGCCCTTCACCTGCGGTGGGTGTGGGATTTGAACCCACGGTGACATCGCTGCCACGACGGTTTTCAAGACCGTGTGCAGGACACGGCTTGCCGACGCAGCCCCCACGCCCTGAACCGGCCACTCACGAAGGTATCGAGGGGGTGCGAGCGGTGGCCGTGGGCTGTGGCTGTCTACTGCTCGTCCTAGGGTCACTGCCACAGCTGGCTGAAATCACTGTGCTCCCGATAGGCCAAGTCCATACCCTCTGCAACATGGCTTCTGACGAATCAGGTTCTTTGCCCCGTCGGCCCCGACTCATGGACGGAGGACCATACGAGTGCCCGTGCTGCCGACTCATGACTCTGGAGACATCGGCCAGTTTCGAGATCTGTCCAGAGTGCGGGTGGGAGGACGATGGGCAGGACGATTTCGACGCTGACAAAGTCCTGGGCGGTCCCAATGGGGCGGAGAGCCTGACGGAAGCGCGGGAACGCTACGCGGCGTACGTTGCCGAGTCAGCCGGTCCTGACAGCGTCACTCAGGGCGGCGAGGGGTCTTGGCGGTCTGCCGCCAAGAGGAAGCGGCCGAGACGGACCGAGTGAGTGCGCAGTTGGCGGTCAGGTCGAACGTGTCCGCGTGCCACAGTCGCGCCAGACGAGGCGGGGACTCACGGGGAACCTCGGCTGCCGACGGGTAGCGCAGCCAGCAAATGCCGAAGTCGGAATCCTGCAGGTCAGACCTCAACTCGCCCCACCTCGCTCCTAAAGAGGGTGTCACAAGTTCGAATCCTGCCGGGGGCACAAGGGAAAAGGCCCCGGACCGATCATGGTCCGGGGCCTTTGACGACAGCAATTGACGGCAGTCGCCTCTCAGGCGGCGGGCCGACGGCGTTTGAGCAGCCGGTCCATGTGGCTGATCGCCTCCCGCTGGGTGTCGTGCACGACGTGCGTGTACACGTCCATCGTGATGCTGATCTGGCTGTGCCCCAGGATCTCCATGATGACCCTGGGGGCGACGCCGGCCGCTGCCCTCTTGTCGTAGCGGGTGGCGACGGCACGAGCGACAGAGTCCTACTTCAGCGCGACCCCGTCCCCCGCTGCCGTCGCCGAGCTGGTCGTGCCCGTTCCCGCGAAGTGCCAGCGCCAGGTCCGGGACTGGCTGGAGGAGCACCACGCGACCGCTTCCGAATGCCGGGTGGGCATGTGGAGGAAGGTAACGGGCAAGCCCACGCTGAGCTGGTCGGAGGCGGTCGATCAGGCCCTGTGCTACGGCTGGATCGACGGCCGGCAGAGCCCGATCGACGATATCTCCTGGGCGATCCGGTTCACCCCGCGCAGGCCGCGCAGCAACTGGAGCCTGGTCAACCTCCGCAAGATCCAGGAGCTGACCGCGCGGGGACTCATGCGGCCGGCCGGTATCGCTGTGTTCGAAGCCCGTGACCGGGACCGCGAGGAGAAGCCGGTCTGGGAGTTCGAGGCGGCGCAGCTGGCTCGTTTCCAGGCAGAACCGCGGGCGTGGGAGTGGTTCAGCGGGCAGGCGCCGTCTTACCGCAAGTCGGCCGTCCACCATGTGATCACTGCCAAGCGGGACGAGACTCGGGAGCGGCGGTTGGACCAGCTGATCGCCGACAGCCTGGAGGGGGTGCGGCTCAAGCCGTTCCGGCGACCTGGAACCTGAGGGCCCGCTGGAACAGGCCGAGTGCGATCGCGTAACCCTCCACCTCGGCCGTTCAGCGCGGGACCTGCCGCTCCAGGCACCCGTCGGGCTTGCCCTTCAGGCGCCCAAGCCCACGGCCGGCGATTGACACCGCCGCCCACGAGGCGCCAACCGCCACTACAGCCTGCACCGCCCGTCGCGACCTCGACCCCGGAATCTCGCCGAGTGCGTGGCGATACCGGCCCGACACGAGATGGTCCACCCGCAGCGAGCCAGGCCGGCAGACCCGCCGACTCGTGACCAGGCGTCTGCCGCAAACGGACACCCCCACGCTATTGAGCGGAACTGTCCTCGAAGCCCTGCCTCGTCCGCTTCAAGAAGGGTGAAGGTCTCCGCTGGTGCGCGGTCGGCCGTAACGTTCGACGAGGGCGTTGCCGATCGAGGCCAGGTGGTCTCGCACACCCGGAGGGCCGGTCACCTCGACCCATTCGACCAGCCCGGAGAGCTCGCCGGCGAGGATGTACTCGTTGGGGCCGCGGATCACGACCTCGATGCGGCCGTCGGGCGTGGAACCTCCCACGTCGAGCCGGTCGCCGAGCGCCATCCGGAGTATGCCTATCCCGTCCGGTGTGCATACGGCCTGGACCTCCAGCGGCGTTCGTTTGCGATCGACCTCTTTGGCGATCTCGTACCAGCTCTCGGCAAGGTCGAAGTCCCCGGGTCGGTGCACGGAGTCGCCGGTCGGGTCGGCGAACGACACGCCGTCGATCCGGAAGACCCGTCGGCCGCTCTCAGTGTTGGAGACGAGGTACCACACAGGACCTTTGGCGACGATGCCCAGCGGGTGGACGGTTCTCCGGGTTTCGACGCCTTTGCTGTCGACGTAGCCGATGTCGCCACCGACATCAAGGTCCGCAGGTGCCTGCACCGATGATGCGCTTCCGCGATCGCTTCGATCACCGCACCGGTCACGGTATGGCCCAGGACGACGACCGCGGGGGCGGGAGCGTGCAGGTGGATCAGATCGCTGATCAGGGCCGTCAGATCCTCGTCCCGGGGGCCGGAGTCGTCCTCCACGGTGAGGACCAGCACACCGCTCTCAAGAGCGTGGGACAGCATGGCCCGCCCCCCGGCCCGCGCGAACATCTGCGTGTGCCTCGGACAGGACAGTCCCAGCCTGTTCCGCGTCGAGCCGTCCCGGGGCCATCACCACACCGGTCGCATGCTCAACTACGGCCGGACGTGTCCAATGGCGCTGCGGCTGGCCCGCCTGCGGGATCTGCTCCTTCTACCGGCAAGCCGTGGGCTGCACGCCACGGCCGGCGGCCAGTAGCGGACTCATCTGCGCTCGTCTCCTTGACTGCCTGCTTCCCGCGTCACTGGCCCAGGGCCCCTTTGCGGACGCGGGCGCAGCTGCGGGAGATGAGGCGGGAGACGTGCATCTGGGAGATGCCGAGCTTCTCGCCGATGCGGCTTTGCGTCATGTCCTCGAAGAAGCGCATGTAGAGGACGGTCCGCTCCCGTTCGGGAAGCTGGCGCAGTTCCTTTGCCGCGGCCTCGCGGTCGACGATGGTGTCGAAGGAGGAGTCGGTGGTGCCCAGGGTGTCGCCGAGGCTGTACCCGTCGTCGCCGCCGCCTGTTTCGGCGTCCAGCGAGAGGGCGCTGAAGCTCTCCATGGCCTCTAGCCCGTCGTGGACTTCTTCCTCAGTGAGACGGGTGTGGGCGGCGATCTCGGTGAGGGTCGGCTCGGCGGCGCCGGGCCGCTGGCTCAGCTCCCGGCGTGCCACCCGTACGCGGTTGCGCAGGTCCTGGACGCGACGCGGGACACGTACAGCCCACATCCGGTCCCGGAAGTGACGCTTCACCTCGCCGGTGATCGTCGGGATCGCGTAGCTCTCGAAGGCGCCCCGGGCGAGGTCGAAGCGGTCAACGGCTTTCACCAGGCCGAGCGCGGCGACCTGGCGCAGGTCCTCGATGGCCTCGCCGCGGTTACGGAAGCGACTGGCGATCCGGTGTGCCATGGGCAGCCAGAGGCTCACCAGTTCGTCGCGCACCGTGTCCCGCTCCGGCCCGTCGTCCAGCTCCACCAGCTGGACGAAGAGCGCGTCGGTCTCGGGCGAGTCGTCGTAACCGCGGTCGGCGGGGGCGGATTCGGCAGTCTGGGGCGCAGGGGTGGCGTCGGTGTGCGGGCGGTCTACGGAGTTCGCGGTCTGCACGAGAGATCCCTCCAGAACAGCGTGTCCGGGTGATCCGCAGAAACTGCGAGCACGGGCCCGGACGAGAGTGATGGGCCGCCGCGCGGAGAGGAACTAGGCAGACCGGCGAAGGAAATCGCGGCCGCGGGTCTTCTCCGCTTGGCGCGCGCCTCCGGTCCGAAGCACACAACTCCGCCTGCCCCGCGCCCCCACCCACAAACAACCTCATCCAGGGGTGCACAACCGTCCAAGCGGCCGACCCGGCCCATGGTCGTGGAGGCCGCGCGTCCTCACTGTACTAAATATGACGAACTATCATAACGCGCCCCCTTCCGTCAGTTCGGTCGAGGGGATTACTGTGACTATCTGTCAAACCGTGAGGGGGGTGGGCGCGCAGGAGGCCCTCCCGTCATCGGCGCCGCCTGATCTTCGCGTGCGTCGTTCGTGGTGGGGTGGGTTGCTGCGGACGCTGGTGGCAGGTCTCGTCCTAGTGGCCGGTCTGGCCCTGCCCATGGTGGCCCCGCAGCCCGCCCACGCCGTGCCGCCCGGCACCTACGCCTACGTCGCCAACTTCAACGCCAACACGGTGTCGGTGATCAACACAGCGACGAACACGGTCGTCGGCTCCGTCCCCGTCGGCGATGGTCCCATCGGGGTGGCGGTGTCGCGGAAGGGCACCCGCGACACCGCCACCAATTCCAACGACGGCACCGTTTCCGTGATCAAGACGAACACCAGCACGGTCGTCGCCACCGTCCCCGTCGGCGCCTTCCCGTTCGGGGTGGCGGTGTCGCCGAAGGGCACCCGCGCCTACGTCACCAACGCCAACGCCGACACAGTGTCCGTGATCAACACCGCCACCAACACCGTCGTGGCCACCATCCCCGTCGACGACCTCCCGTTCGGGGTGGCGATCGGGGTCGTGCCCTGTCCAGGCCGCGGCAATCAGGATCACGGGAAGCTCGACCACTGCAAGCCCGGTCACGGAAAGCCAGGCCACGACCGGCCGACCACGGCCACCGCCCCGGCCCCCGGTAACCGCACACCGGCACGCGGGCGCTAACGACGTGCCACTGCTCAGCCGCTGAGCTCCACCAAGCAAGACCTCGCTCCACCCAGGTCTGAACCGGATCATGTTAAGGGAGTCAAACCGCCCCACAGCAGCCGGGCCTGGTTGCGGTACAGCAAGGGAAGTACCACAACCCCAGAAACCGAGCCAACCATGGCCATACCCGGACGCCAATTGCCGCCCGGGATGGAATGTGGGCCCCTACAGCACCTAAACACCCGGCAGTATGCTCCTGTGCCCCTCATCCCTGGACTCAATTCTCACGCCGCCGAACCGGCACGGATCCGTCTGGCGGCAGCCGGGGCCGCGGTGGTGACCGTCGGCGCGGGGCTGGGACTCCGGGCGGTGGCCACGGGAAGCCTGGCCAAATACGGCGGCGACGCGCTGTACACCGTCCTGCTTCTCGCCCTTGTCGTTCTGGTGGCGCCACGAGTGACGCCCCTGACCGCCGCCGGAAGCGCACTGGCCGTCAGTTGGGCGGTCGAGTTCCTGCAGCTCAGCGAGATGACAGCGGGACTCTCCCAACGCAGCCTCGTTACCCGCCTTGTGCTCGGTTCCACTTTCAATCCACCCGACCTGTTCTGGTACGGAGTCGGCGCGGGAGCGGGATGGCTCGTCCACACCGCTGTGGGCCCCTACCTGGCACGTCGTCATACAGGATCCAGTTGATACTGGCCTGCGGCGAAGGAGAACGAGTAGCGGTGAATGCGTCGGACACCGGGTCCGCAAGGTTAAGCGATTGTGCAGCTCCGGACCCGCCGCACCATTCGACTTCGCCGTCGAGCTTAAAGAGTGGTCACGCCAGGGTGGGTGGCGGCAATGTGGGACATCAGGTGTATGCCGCCGACGTAGTCGGAAACGCTCGCTGCGGTGCCCCAGACAGCGTTGTGTTGGTCGAAGACGCCCACCATGCGGGCAGCGAATTCGGTGAGCCAGTCCAATCGTGGTCCGCTGCGGGCGATGCGGAATCCGATGCTCGCGGAAGCGCGCGTCGGCCGCGTCAGACCATGACAGCAGGTCGCCATCCGAAGTCGTGACCTATGGGGCGAAGCCGGTCTCCCGGTCTGCGGCAGCGATCTGGTCGTGGAAGCGCTTGTGGACCCAATGACGCTCGCCGAGCAGGTTCACCTGCCCCCATCGGCCAGAGACCGGACCAAGTCGGGTATGGCGTGGCATCGCGCCCGCAAGACGCTGTGGACTGGCACCGCCGGACAGCTTGCTGCTGTCCAACACGTAGATGGCGTCCTGGGTGACCGCCAAACACCGGTACTTGTTCCAGAACATCGTCAGACCGGTGAGATAAGTGATGACAAAGAACCAGAAGTTCGGCGCGCTCTGGCAGATGAATACCTGCCGGATCTCGCTGCCTGCGGGCAGGAACGGTGCCGAGCGCTGCACCAGGTCCTGCCGCGGCTCGGGGTCGCCCCGGCCGGTCTCGTCAGCGGTCATACCGTCCTGCCTTCCCTGCCGCGCGTATCCGCATTCACCAGGCTGTCACGTCACCGGGGTGTGTCGCTTGCGTGTGGGCCTGCACGGTACTGCCGCGTGGCAGGATGCCAGGTCACGATCTGCGGCTGGAGTACCAGGGAAGACGCAGGCGGTGACCGGTGCTCAGCGCGGGCGCCACGTGCGCACTTCCAGGTGGAGGATGCGGGCGTCGGGGTCAATGCGTCGGGTCTCCACGAGCCACTGGTGGACGGCGGCGCTGACGTCTCCGCCAACTGCATCCACCCGGCGGGCGAAGTCGGCTGCGTCGTGGCCGACGGCCTGGGCGGAGCCGTAGGAGCGTTCCTCGGTGTGATCGGCGCGCTGGGTGACGTCGCGGCGGATTTACGGGTGAGTCGGAACGGCTGCCGGAGGGGTGCAGGTAGCCGGTTTTGGCGAAGCGGACGATGAACGCCAGGCGTAGGCCCTTGGCGGGCGGCTTCGGCGATCAGGGGGCGCAGACAGGAGGAGGCGGAGTCGATGGCCTGGGCGCCGACGCGGCCGGTGCCCGATCCGGTGGGGGTGATCAAGACGGCCTTGCTGCGGACGCTGACTCTGGTGCCGCTGGACGTGGTGCGGCGGGTGATGTGAAGGGCAGCGATCGTGGCGATTTCGGGCAGGTCGGTGATGCCGCAGGTCTGGACAGCAGCCAGAAACTGTTGGAGGGCGGGCACGAAGGCCGCTGCGCCTTTGCGTTTTGTGCAGAACTGGGCGACCAGGGAGGGTCGCGATTGATGATCCGGGCAATGTCGCGTTTGGTGTAGCTGGCGGCTTGGAGTTGGTCGGTGAGTTGGAGGCGGCCTCGTTCAACTCACGCTGCGGGGCTAAACGGTTGCGGCGGAAACGTGGCGGCATCAGGCTCCCCCTCGCTCCGGGTGAGGGTGGCGCGTCCGGCGTCCGCAGGGCGAGGGGTTCTTCCTCGGTGGTGGGGGCTGTGACCGGGTGGGTGAGGTGGCCTTCGAGGAGGTAGTCGCGGGGCTGGTGGTGGTGCGGCCAGTGTTGGAGTGCGGTGAGGTAGAGGGCGTCGGTGCGGAAGGCCGCGACGGTGCCTGGTGTGGTGTGCAGGGCGCCTGCGCAGGTGTTGTCTTCGCGGTGTCGCTGGACGAGGAGTGCGGAGCGGGCACCGGACCAGATCGCGGCGGCCCATTCGGGGTGGGCGTTGGCGAAGGCACCGATGCTGTACAGGAGGACGGAGCGCACGGCGCGGGAGGTGAGGTGGGCGGCGCGGGCCTGCTGGGGGTCGCCTTGAAGGTGGGCCCAAATTCGGCTATACGGCTCCGCTCATGAAGATCCGAAGATGGGCCGGCGTGACCGCGGTGGCCATGGCTGGGGCATTGATCGGGCTGGCGGGCTGTGTGGGCAGCGACGAGCTGGCGAGTGCTAGGGCGAAAGAGAGCCCGACGGCCAGTGTGCGGCCGCGGGTACAGCCGGGCGACATGCCGAAGGCGATGAGCCAGGCGCTCGGCCTGCGCCGCCGCGGGATTCGCCGCACCATCCCGGACAAGGCTGACCATGCACGCAACCGCCAGAAGCTCGGCTCCTGCGGCGGCCGACCGCCGTATTTCGACCTGGCCCACTACCCCGAGCGCCATGCGGTCGAGTGCGGCGGGCGCGAGAACGTTCATGCGACAGCCTGGCGCCGCTCAGGGGGCGGCACGGCAGGTGGCGCGTTCGCGCTCAGCGCGACGGTGGACCCGTCGAGCCGCGCGGGGTGAGGCTGGGCGTGGACACCTGGTGGGAAGCGGGCCCTTGACCCGAGATAACGGCGAACAACGTACGCACCACCTCGGCTCCGAAGCCGTGCACATCGTGGCTCATCGCAGAGAGCGGGGGGTGGGTCAGACGGCACAACTGCGAGTCGTCCCACGCCAGCAGTGACAGGTCGCCGGGGACGGTGAGCCCGAGCTCCTGCGCCACGGCCGCGCCCGCCACCGCCATGATGTCGTTGTCGTAGACGATGGCCGTGGGCCGATCGGGAGTAAGGAGCAGCGAGCGGGTGGCGCGGGCGCCGTCCTCGCCCGCGAACCCGGTGGCCACCTGTGGGCCGCTCTCGAGCCCGAGTTCACGTCCTACCGACTCGAACGCTGTCGTGCGGATCGCACTGTGCCCGAGGCCGGCCGGGCCTCCCACTCGGGCGATGCGGCGGTGTCCGAGCGCGGCCAGATAGCGGACGGCTTCCTCGACCGCGGTGGCGTCGTCGGTCCACACGGACGTCAAGTCCCCGGTGAGGGAGGGGTGGCCCACGGCCACCGTGGGCATGCCGAGGTTCTCCAGCGCGGGGACGCGGGGGTCGTCCTGGTGGAAGTCGACGACGATGGAACCGCCGACCTGCCGACCCTGCCACCAGTGCTTGTAGAGGTTGACCTCTTCGTCAAGATCTCGTACGAGGCGCAGTAGCAGTGAGTAGGACCGGTCGCTCAGTACGCTCTCGATGCCGGAGATGAATTCCATGTAGAACGGTTCGAGCCCGAGCAGTCGCGCCGGCCTGCAGATGGCGAGCCCCACGGTGTCCACCCGGGTCCCGGACAGGCTGCGCGCCCGGCTGTTCGGGGTCCATCCCAGTTCGCGCGCTGCCTCGATGATGCGCTCGCGGGTGGCGGGGGAAACCCCGGGTTTGTCGTTGAACACGATGGAGACGGCTCCCGTGGACACCCCGGCGTGCCGGGCGACGTCCCGGATGGTGACACGGTCGGACGGAGCGCTCACGCCGGCTCCACGCAGAACAGCGCAGCTCGTACGGCCTGGACGTCACGCCCCGTCCAGCCGCGGACGCGGATGCGGACCTCTTCACCGGGCAGCAGGCTGGTCAGCCCGCGGTCCGCGGTCGCGTCGGGGGCCAGGCGGTCGGGCTGCAGCAGCAGATCGCGTACCAGGGTGTGTGCGGTGACCACGATGTCGACTCTATCGCCCTTCCCGGCCACCGGCTCGATCCGGACGTCGAACCTCGGCCTCGGGTAGTCGAAGTCCCTGTCCGTCACCGCTGTGTGCAGGGCGCGGAGCTCGTCCGCGTCGGCCACCAGGAACTCCTTGGCGGCTCCCGGGGCAGGAGCCACCTGCGGCGGAACGCGCGTCCGCGCGACGGAGCGGGGAGCGACCTCGACCTCCCAGGTACCGAGGCCGGTCTGCGAACCATCCGTCGTGAACCGGCGCAACGCGACTGCGGTGCTCCAGGGGTGAGCCGACTGGTTCACCAGGGCCACGGTCGGTCCGCCGGGGTCCGGCTGGATGGTGAGCAGGTGGTCGGCATAGAGGCGGCGGAGTTCGTGGTAGAGCGGCTTGAGTCGTCCGTCCCCGTCGATGGCGGACCAGGACGACACCGGCCAGCAGTCATTGAGTTGCCAGAGCACTGTGCCCGCGCATTCGGACCAGTGCGCACGCCAGTGCTCGATCCCGGCGGCCACGGCGCGGGCTTGGACGAGCTGGGTGAGGTAGTGCCAGCGGTCGAAGTCCCCCTCGGGCAGGGCGAAGTGCCGGCTCACTCCCCGGTTGAGCTTGCCGTTGCCGTCTTCGGCCTTCTGGTGGTGGAGCATGCCGGGTGAGTCGGGCGAGAGTGTCTCTCCCGGCAGCGCCCGCCGCAGGGTCGTGATCGCGGGCGGGGCCTGCCAGCCGAACTCGGCGACGAATCGGGGCACGCTGTCCCGGTACTCGGCGTAGTCGCGGCGGTTCCACACCTCCCAGGAGTGGTGGGTGCCGTGGGCCGGGTCGTTGGGGTGCCGCTCCCAGCCGCCCGACCATGGGCTTCCGGCGGTGTAGGGCCGGGTGGGGTCCAGGTCGGCGAGGATGCGCGGCAGCAGGTCGAGGTAGTACCCGCCGCCCCATGAGTCACCGCCCAGTTTCGGCTCCCAGTCCCAGTCGCGGAACCCCCAGAGGTTCTCGTTGTTGCCGTTCCACAGTACGAGGGAGGGGTGCGGCATGAGACGCACGACGTTCTCACGTGCCTCGGCGTCCACTTCACCGCGCAGTGGCTGCTCTTCGGGGTAGGCCGCGCATGCGAACAGGAAGTCCTGCCAGACCATGAGACCGAGTTCGTCGCAGATGTCGTAGAAGGAATCGTCCTCGTAGATTCCTCCGCCCCACACGCGGACGAGGTCGACGTTGGCCTCCGCGGCCTGGGTGAGCCGTCGGCGGTAGCGCTCGGATGTGACCCGGGAGGGGAGGGCATCGTCCGGGATCCAGTTCACGCCGCGCGCGAAGAGACGTTCACCGTTGACGATCAGGGTGAAAGCGGTGCCGTGTTCGTCGGGCGTGCGGTCCAGTTCGACCGTGCGGAAGCCGATGCGCCGCCGCCACGTGTCCAGCACGTCCTGCCCTGCGGAAAGCACCACCTCCAGCTCGTAGAGGGGCTGTTCGCCGTAGCCGCGCGGCCACCAGAGGGCGGGGTCCGGTACATCCAGCGTCAGGACCGCGCGCGTACCGGTGAAGTGCGCTTCGGCCTGGGCGCCGGCGACAGTCGCGAGGGCCGTCAGTCGGCGCCCGTCGCCTGCGACGGACCGCTCGACCTCGAGGTGCACCTCCACGCGCCCCGCCGCTTCCGCCAGGGTGACCATGGGACGTGCCCGGGCGATGCGGGCCGTGGACCAGTGCTCCAGGCGGGCGGGACGCCAGATGCCGGCCGTGACGAGGGTGGGTCCCCAGTCCCAGCCGAAGCTGCAGGCCATCTTGCGGATGTACTGCGAAGGTGCCGGATACACGTTGGGCCGGTCGCCGGTCCGTTCCCGTACGGCTTCGGCTGCCGTGTACGCGGACAGGAAACGCACCGCCAGTTCACCGGACCGGCCGGTGACGTCGAAGCGGTAGGTCCGGTGCATGTTCTGTGTTCGGCCCAACTCGACACCGTCAAGCGTGATTTCGGTGGCCGTGTCGAGACCGTCGAAGACGAGGTCGGTGCGTTCGTGCGCGGTCGCCGCGCCGATGTGCGTCGAGTACGTCCAGGGTCGTTCCCCCACCCAGGCGACGTCGAGTTCGTTGGTGCCGATGTACGGGTCCGGCAGCAGCCCCGCGGCCAGCAGGTCGGTGTGCACACAGCCGGGAACGACGGCACTCAGCGCCTTCCCCTCGTGATGCAGACTCCACCCCTTCGAGAGCAGGGTGATGTCCTTCATGACGCAGCTCCCCTCGCTGGACCGTCGCCCGCCGTCCACGGACTACAGGCAAGCTAGGCCCTCCCTCGGAGCCCTGTCCATAGACCGGTTCAGTTCACCCATTCCGACTAGATCCTTCTGTCGCACACCTCTGAGCATGGATGATGTCGCGTTGACGCAATCACGAGATAACGATTGCGCATCAAAGGAGAACGGCAAGCTTTACCGGTTCACTTGGCCGCTGCCATAGTGCCGCTCAGCCCACCTGGAAGCTCGAGCCGCAACCGTGGAAGGGAGCCGGGCACATGGCGAAGAAGCCTTTCGTGACCGCCGTGTTCACCGCTACGACACTGACACTCGCCGGATGCAGCGGTGCAGGGGCGCCGTCCGGAGAGGCTGCCAGCGCGCCGGCCGATCCCGGCAGCGTGTCTGGGGACATCACCGTTCTGACGCAGCGGACGGACCTGGTGCAGGACGGCACGATGAAGAAGTACGCCGCCGCGTTCAACAAGGTCTATCCGAAGGTGAAGGTGAAGTTCCAAGGCATCACCGACTACGAGGGGGAGGTCAAGATCCGGATGAACACGGAGAACTACGGCGACGTCCTCATGATCCCTGCCGCCATCTCCAAGGACGACTACCCCAAGTTCCTCGCCCCCCTGGGGAGCACCACGCAGCTCGGCAAGAAGTACCGGTTCACCGACAAGACCAGCGTGAACGGCAAGGTGTACGGCATCGCGAGCTTCGGCACCGCCAACGGCTTCGTCTACAACGAGGCTGTCTGGAAGAAGGCCGGCGTGACGCAATGGCCCGCCACTCCCGAGCAGTTCATCGCCGACCTGGGCAAGATCAAGGCGGCCTCCGGCTCGGTCCCGTATTACACGAACTTCAAGGACCTGTGGCCGCTGACCGCCTGGACCAACAGCCTGGGCTCGGTCAGCTGCGACCCACAGTCGAGCAACAAGCTGGCCACGAACGATTCCCCGTGGGCGCCCGGCAGTGACCTGAACGTCATCGACACGCTGCTCTACGACATCGTGCACGACAAACTGTCCGAGAAGGACCCCACGACCACCAACTGGGAGAGCTCCAAGACCCTGATCGCCCAGGGGAAAGTCGCCAGCATGCAGCTGGGTTCCTGGGCCATCACCCAGATGCAGGACTCTGCGCGGAAGGCCGGCACCGATCCGGACGACATCGGCTTCATGCCCTTCCCTGCCCAGAAGAACGGCAAGTTCTGCGCCACCCTGCTGTCCGACTACCAGCAGGCCGTCAACGCTCACTCCAATCACAAGGCTGCAGCCCGCGCCTGGATCGACTGGTTCACCGACAAGTCCGGGTACGCGCAGAACGAAGGGGCCGTATCAGCCCTCAAATCCGCGCCCATGCCGGACACGCTCAAGGCCTACACCGCCGCCGGCGTTCTGTTCGTGGAGCGCTCCGAGGCGGACACCGGGAAAGTCAACGCCATCGACGACGCCGCGGAGATAGGCCTGAGCAAGCCCGACTATCGCCAGAAACTGGTCGACCTGGCCCGCGGAGCGCAGAAAGGCAGTCTGGACGGCTTCTTTCGGGATCTCGACAAGCGGTGGAACGAGGCGAGGAAGACCTCGAATTCGTGAGGGTCCGCGCGGGGGCGTCAGCGCGACGGCCGGTCTTTGCCGGTCTCCGCGTCCCTCGACGACGAAAGGCCGAGATGTCCGACACGACTCGCGCCCCCGCGGCGCACCTCACCCCGCCATCTCCGCGCCGCACCATGGCCCGGGCGGCTCACGGAGCCCCGCTGCGTTCGTGGCGCTCGGCTCCGATACACACACTCACACCCTGGCTGTTCCTGCTGATCCCCGTCGGGCTGCTGATCACGTTCACCTATGTACCGGTGGGCAACATGATCTACTACAGCTTCACCGACTGGGACGGGGTGAGCCCTGAGCGCCATCTCACCGGCCTGCGGAACTACACGGACCTCTTCACCCGTCCTGAGCTGTTCCGTGTGTTCTTCGTCAGCCTCTATTATCTGGCGGCGTCCGTGGTCCAGATCGCCGCGGCGCTCTACTTCGCCACGGTCCTCAGTTTCGACCTGCGGCTGCGTAACCTCTTCAAGGGGATTCTGTTCTTCCCCTACCTGATCAACGGCGTGGCCATCGGGTTCGCCTTCCTGTACTTCTTCCAGGACGGCGGCACCCTCGACACCCTTTTGTCGTGGTTCGGAGCAGGCTCGGACCATGCCTGGCTCGGTGATCCCCAATCGGCGAACATCTCGTTGGCCGGCGTCTCGGTGTGGCGGTTCACCGGGCTCAACTTCGTGCTCTTCCTCGGCGCCATCCAGTCGATCCCCGGTGAGCTCCACGAGGCCGCGGAACTCGACGGAGCCAACCGGTGGAAGCAGTTCCGTCACCTGATCCTTCCCGGGATCCGGCCCGTCATCAGCCTCAGCGTCATCCTCGCCGTCTCCGGCTCACTGTCAGTGTTCGAGATCCCCTACGTCATGACGGGCGGCGCCACGGGCACCTCCACCTTCGTCATCCAGACCGTCAAGCTGGCCTTCCAGTTCAACAAGACAGGTCTGGCGTCAGCCGCCGCCGTCGTCCTGCTTCTCATCGTCCTGTTGATCACGTGGCTGCAGCGCCTCCTCGTACCCGACGACAACGTGGACCTGGTATGAGCGACCTCGCCCGCCGTTCCCGACGGCCCTTCATCGCCCGGACGTTCGTCTACGCCTCACTGGTCCTCGCCACCCTCGTCGTCCTGATACCGCTCGCAGTCGTCCTCCTCACCTCCTTGAAGACTCCGCGTGAAGCCGCCGACAGTGGCCGGGCGTTGAGCTTGCCGCACAACTGGCTCAACCTGCACAACTACGCCACCGCCTTCACCGACGGCCACCTGCTCATGGCCTTCGGCAACACGGCCTTCATCCTTGCCTTCTCCATCACGGGCACAGTTCTGATCGGTTCCATGACCGCGTACGCCGTGGACCGCTTCGACTTCCGCGGCAAGCGGCTGGTGGTGGGCCTGTTCCTCATAGCCGCACTCGTCCCCGGCGTGACCACCCAGGTGGCCACCTTCCAAGTGGTGAACAGCTTCGGCCTGTTCGACACCCGTCTGGCCCCCATCCTGCTGTATACGGGGACGGACATCGTGTCGATCTACATCTTCCTCCAGTTCATCCGAGGTATCCCCCGGTCCCTGGACGAGGCCGCCCGCATCGACGGCGCGAACGCATTGACCATCTACTGGAAGATCATCTTCCCGCTCCTGAAGCCAGCGGTGGCAACCGTCGTCATCGTCAAGGGGATCACCGTGTACAACGACTTCTACATCCCCTTCCTCTACATGCCCTCCGAGGAACTGGGCACAATGTCCACCGCCCTCTTCCGGTTCAAGGGCCCCTTCGGCGCTCACTGGGAGGAAATCTCCGCCGGCACGGTCCTGGTCATCCTGCCCACGCTCACCGTCTTCCTCTTCCTCCAGCGGTACATCTACAACGGCTTCGCCCGGGGGGCCACGAAGTAGACCGAGCTCGCGTGGCACACCCTGGCTCAACTCGCCCAAGCCAACGCGAGCCGGGCGTGGTTGGTAGCCGTGACAGCGCGGCGCGCTGCTGCGGGCCACCGCCAGGATGGGACGACGGGAACCCTGGACGTCACACTGACGGAACCCAGGTTTCGACCACAACGTGGAATCCGGCGTCCAGGCCGTAGCGGGCGGTCAGGTCGATCAGGCCGATGTTCGCGGCACCGGGCCGGTCGCAGTCCCGGAGCACGATGCGGTGGAGGTTGTCCTGGCCGACCAGGGCCAGGCTGCAGCCGGACGGCTCACGCGGGCCGGCCGCGGCGGACGACTTCCTTGAGGCGCTGTTGCCACAGACCACGACCAGCCGGGTCTTTTCAGTGCCCACCATCAGGGCCCGCACGTTAATTCTTCTTTGGCGACCCGGACTCGCGCAGTACCTGCGCCCTGGACAGAACGGCACCCACGCAGGCCGCGGCCGCTCCGGAGCGAGCGGAGTGGCCGCTGCCTGCGTGATGGTCGGCGGACCATAACGGGCGTGGGCCCCGTGAGCGTCAGCGGGCCGTGCCGAAGTCCTGCGTCCAGTAGTTGCCGGGCTGCGCCACCCCCACACCGATCTCCTTGAAGCCGCAGTCCAGGATGTTGCGCTTGTGGCCGGCGCTGGCCATCCAGCCCGCCATGACCTGCTCGGGCGTGGAGTACCCGTACGCGACGTTCTCGCCGTAGGTGCTCCAGATGTAGCCCGTGCGCGTGATCCGCTGTCCCGGGTCGGACCCGTCGGAACCGGTGTGCGACATGGTGTTGCGGCTCGCCATGTCCGCGCTGTGGGCCTGGGCGGCCTGCGAGAGCTTCGCGTTCAGGGCGACCGGGGAGCAACCGACCTTGGCGCGCTCGCTGTTGACCAGGGCAACCACGCGGGCGACGGCGGCGGACGCGGGGGACGCTGTGCCTGCGGCGGGAGCCGTGATGGTGGGCGGCTTCGGTGCGGCGGTCGTCGAGGGGGGTACGGCGGTCGGCTTCGGCGCGGCGGCGGTCCTCGTCGGGGCGGGCGGGGTGGTCGCCTTCGAGACGGGCGCCTTGGACTTCTCCGGGGCGGGCGCCTCAGTCCTGGGAGAGGTCGTCGGCGAGGCCGAGGGCGAAGCCGTCGCCGTGGGCTTCGCGGTCCGGACGTCCCGCCCCCGGTGCCCGTCCCAGGACGCCTTCCTCCTGTCCGTCCGGTGGCCGTCCCAGGACGCCTTCCTCCCGTCCGTCCAGGGACCGCTGGACGTGGCGGTGATGGCCTCGGATCCTTCGTCGCCCATGCACGCCATGGCGGCCGACGGCACCGCCACCGCGCCCATCGCCAGGACGGCGACGACTATGGGCCGGCGGCGCGTCTTCCCGCCGTGCTTCCGGTGGTTCCTCATGCGGACCTCGTTCGGTCGACTCTCCTTGCGCCTCCAGCGGGCCCGGTTTCGCACAGACACTGCGCTTGACCTGCGGGGACGCCTTGCGGGCCGTCATTGTTAAAAGCTGCGGGAGTGCACGACAACAGGGGCTTCAACTACCTCGCCTAGTAGGCGAGGGCACCCTTGAAATCCGGCCCGGGATTGTGCCGGGCCACCGCGCCGGACGCCGACGGCGCCTCACACTCCGTCAGAAGGGCGGCAGAGGCGGTCCGGCGGCTCCATGCCGGCGACCCGGGCCGGTGACCCCGGCCGAGATGTCGCGTATGCCTGCTTCCATATGTCAGATCCGCCTATATCAGCCACATGCCACGTACTACCGCGACACGTTGATGAGGACCGGGCACGTGAGGGATGTCACTGACCTTCCCCCCAACCCTTTCGGTGCCCGACGTGCGGGGGGGGTGCAGTCAGGCCGCGGCGACCGTGCGCAGGAGCGCGTCGAGGCCGCCGGCGTAGATGCCGTGACGTCGTCGACCACACCGACCGCCAGGCCATCACCGCCGCCGCCAGCGACTGCCAGGCCGCCCCGGACGCCGAATGGCACCTCGCGACGCTGGGTGACGAACACGCCCTCGCCTCGGTCCCCGCGTAAAGGCAAGAGGACAGCACCGGGACATCTGGTGGAAGGCATCCACTGTGACGTGGATGCTGCCAGAACCGATGCTGAGCGCCCCCGTGCCCGACCCCGATCTACGGCCGGGCTGCGCTGCGGAGCCCAAGTGAGATGGTTCTCCAGACACTCTGCTGTGTCTCACCTACCTCTTCGCGAGACGCCGGATTGACAGACCGTGACAAGGCACCGGTGCGGTGCAGACGGACCGTTCTTCAACTGGAGTTCGATGTACCTGCGTAGCACCGAAAAGGAGAAACTGGCGGGGGAAACCCACCGAGTGGTCCGGCCAAGGCAGCGCTGGCGAAGAGAGGGAGCGCTGAGGCCATGGCGGCCGGCGTTGCGAGGAGATCGGATAGGCGGCCCTAGTGGGTGGTCCCCCACCGGGTGATGGCCGTTGCCTGGGTGAAAGTGAGGTGCCGCGAACCATCTCAGCCGCTATGGAGAGGGCGACCACTAGGACGGGCCGGGGACCAGCACGACGGCGGCTGTGGTGAGGTCCCCCAGGCGTAGATGCTGCCCACCTCTCCTGGGTGTCAGGGGCCGCTGGTAGCGCCGGCCCAGGTCCAGTCCCGGACTTCGGGCAGGTCCAGCCCGTGCGTGTCGATGTATCGGTTGTGCTCGACCAGCTTGTCTCGCATCTGCTGCTTCACGTAGTCACCTCTGGCGCCGAGTTGGGGCAGCCGGTCGATGACGTCCTGGACGAGGTGGAAGCGGCCAGACGGTTCTGCACCCGCATGTCGAAGGCCGTGGTGATCGTGCCCTCCTCGTCGTAGCCGCGCACGTGCAGGTTGCGGTTGGCACGGCGGTAGGTCAGCCGGTGGATCAGCGAGGGGTAGCCGTGGAACGGGAAGATGATGTGCTTGTCCTTGGTGAAGAGCGAGTCGTAGTCCCGGTCGCTGAGCCCGTGCGGATGTACGGTGTCGGGCTGCAGCTTCATCAGGTCGACGACGTTGACCACGCGGATCCGCAGGTCGGGCAGGTGTTCGCGCAGGATGGACACGGCGGCCAGCACCTCCAGAGCGGGGGTGTCCCCGCAGCAGGCCAGCACCACGTCCGGCTCACCGCCCTCGTCGTTGCTCGCCCACGGCCAGATGCCTGCACCTTGGGTGCAGTGCACGACCGCGTCCTCCATGGACAGCCACTGCGCCATCGCGCGCTTGCCCGCCACCACCACGTTCACGTAGTGCCGGCTGCGCAGGCAGTGATCCATGACGGACAGCAGGCGGTCTCCCCGGGCAGTGGGCCCATCGGCTGTACCTGACGCTACTCGCACCTCCTGCGCACTGTCAGGCCATCTCGTCCCAGCCTGGCGCCGAAGCCTGCGGGGGCTTGTGCGTGCTCATATCTACCGGCTTTCGAGGCTCCATCACGGCTGCCGTCGCGTCTCTGCCGGGTTCTCCTCCGAGCCGCCCATGTCCAGGCGGAACGGCGGATAGACGTCAGTCATCAGGGCGGCGTACGCGGCCACGCGCAGCACCCACCGATTGAGGCCCATGATCAGGTTGTACAAGTCCTTCGGGTACTGCGAGGTGAATGCGAGGGCGACGCCTGCGAAGAGGGTCAGGGCGCCGACAAGGCCACAGTCCCACCAGCGGAGGTGGGAGCCGCCGAGGAAGAAGCCGACGATGATGTACTGCGGAATGGCCAGCAGCCACCACTTCACCAGCACCAGGCCACGGGAGAGTCTCTCCGGGTAGACGATATCGAGCCGCGCCGGGTAGTCCGGTTCCTCACCGAGACTGAACGGCGGATACCGGTCGGTGCCGAGGGCGCCGTACGAGTAGTAGGCGACTCGCCAACTCCAACGCAGCACACCGACGTTGAAGTCGAAGAGCGGACGGGGGTATCGCTCGGTGAACAGAATGGCGAAAAACGCGATCACGCTCACCACGGTGAAGGCGATCCAGAGGAAGAACAGCACTACGTAGTGCGGAACTGCGAGGAGCCACTTCACGAGCCACAGCCACCGTGACAGCGGCGCGTCGAGATGTGCGCTCACTCGCACCGGACGGTCAGGCAACTTCATCGGAGTCGTCATGGTGATCAGCACCTTCCGCGCGCACCCGCGCGTCTCGTCATGAAGTCTTGTGTCCCCACTGCGGCCCGAGCCGTTCCCACTCGCGGGTCAACCGGCCGTAACGCCGCCGGTCCAGCCACCATCGAGCGAAGCCGCCGACGGCGAAGCCCAGGCCCCCCAGCGCCAGAGCAGCGCCGACGCCGAGCAGACCTACAGCCGCCGCTGTCGCGCCCGTGCTCGGAGGTGCCGTGGTCAGCCTTCCCTGCGCGGTCATCCAGATCACGACGTCCGATCCGGCCTTGTGACCGGCTTTCACGAGGGCGCGGCCGGTGTGCGAGGAGCCGTCCGGCGTGGTCCACCGCACCGTCGCCCGGACGTGGTCGTAGTCCGCGCCCCTGGCGGCGGAGCTTCCCGAGCGCGTGCTGTCGACCAGCACGGCGTGGATGGCGTGCCGGTCGTCACGGAGTCGGGAGAAAGACTCGTCGGCGGCACGGGCCGTCATCAGGCCGGCGAACGTGCCGCCGACCCCGAAGGCGATCCAGACGAGCAGCAGAAGCCACGCCTCGAAGACGTCGTCTCGACGGCGCAGGGGATTCCTCCGCCAGCGCCAGCCCCACTGCCTCGCACTGCGTGCTCCACGCATCGCACAGCACCTCCTCCGTACCCTCTCAGGGGAGCCCGTGTTCGGGACGGATGGCAGGGGCCGCCCGGTCCCGAGTGGGGACCGACCGGCCGGGCGGGCTTCTTCCCCATCAGCACGTGGTGGCCGGGTCATGAAGGGCCCTCCCCGGGATGGAACGTGCCTGAGACGATGCCGGCAGGCATCACAGCGGTTGCCCTTCAGGTTCAACAGGCAACCAGGTGGCGGCTGTTGTTCTCAGCCGGGCCGGCCTTGCATCGCACGGGTCACGGTTGAGGAATGACGACGACCGGGCACGGCGCGTGCTGCACGCAGTGTTGGCTGACCGAACCGAGCAGGATGCCTGAGAAGGTGCCGTGCCCCCGGCTGCCCAGGACGAGCAGTTGTGCGTTGCGCGCGGCGTCCATCAATACCTGCGCCGGGTGACCCTCGGCCACCCGGATCGACACCTGCGCAGGGTGGTCCATCTGGCCGCGTACCGTGTCGACAGTTTCCTGCAGGGCGTGTTCGGCGGTCTTGGCGAACTCGCCTCCTTCCGGCATCGAAGGGATCCAGCCGTAGCTGTACCCGTACACCTCGGGGTACTGCCAGGCGGCGATCGCTTCGACGGTGCTTCCGGTCAGCTTGGCTTGGGCCAGTCCCCATCGCAGGGCCGCCTGTGAGCCGGTTGATCCGTCGACTCCCACGACGACGGGCCGGGGCGTCTCGTCCGTGTGCTGGGGCATGTCGTTCTCCTGACGGTCGGTTGAGAACTGAGCAGACGTGCGAAGTGCGGCGTCGATCCGTCTGTGCCGGCCGTCGCTGGAGCACCGGAGACATACAGCAGCACGCTACGCACTTTCGCCGGACCGGCGGTCGGCCGACCGGCCCTACCACCGGGGCCAGTCGGCCCTGCCCGTCTCGCCTCGTGTATGCCTGCCGAGTGCAAGGCACAAGACGGGGACCGTTCGGCCCCAGCGCGCGCCGCAGGCAGCGAGCCACACTCGGAACACGGCACGACTGCCGAGTCAGCAGGACCCGCCGCTCCGGAGCCATTCGTCCCTACGGGCGCAGGAGCGCCGTCCGGCTTCCGCTTCCTTCGCGCTCCGGCTGGGGCACGAAGGGCAACAGGTCTCGTGCCCTAGCTGAGGAGCAACACATGGGAGTACTCATTTTCCTGATCATCGTGGTGGCCGTGCTGGTCATCGTGATGCTCGGCATGGCCATCAAGGTCGTCAAGCAGTTCGAGAAGGGGGTGCTGTTCCGCTTCGGTCGGCTGGTCGGCCCTCGCTCTCCCGGTCTGCGCTTCATCATCCCGTTCGTCGATGTCCTCCACCGGGTCTCACTGCGGATCGTCACGATGCCCATCCAGTCACAGGGCATCATCACGCGCGACAACGTCAGCGTCGACGTCTCGGCTGTGGCGTACTTCCGTGTGGTGGACGCGGTGAAGTCGGTGATCGCGATCGAGAACGTGCACGCGGCGATCAACCAGATCGCCCAGACCACCCTGCGCAAGGTCGTCGGACAGCACACGCTGGACGAGACGCTGTCGGAGACCGACCGCATCAACCTGGACATCCGCGAGATCCTCGACATCGCCACCGTCGAGTGGGGCGTCGAGGTCACCCTGGTCGAGCTCAAGGACATCCAGCTGCCGGACAGCATGAAGCGCGCGATGGCACGCCAGGCCGAGGCCGAGCGGGAGAAGAGGGCGAAGATCATCAACGCTCAGGGCGAGTCGCTGGCCGCAGCAGCGCTCGGGGACGCGTCGGACATCATGATGGACCATCCCCTGGCCCTCCAACTGCGCAATCTGCAGAGCCTGGTGGAGATCGGCGTCGACAAGAACACCACCGTCGTCTTCCCCGCCCCGCTGATGAGCACGATCGGCGAGCTCGGCTCCTTCCTCGCCCGCGAGTCCGCGGCCGCAGGCGCGGGCGCTGCGGCGACGCCGTCGCTGCCGCTGTCGCCGGCCGACCGCACTACGTCCGGCCCGGAGCCCGTATTGAACGGGGCGCCCATGCCGGTCTGATCAAGCGCGTCACCATGGTGGCCTGCCAGGACGAGCGTCCTGGCAGGCCACCATCACGGCCCGCGCCGGCGGCCCCCTTGTGCCCTGCTCGAATGGGGCTAGGGTGAAAGACAGGCGTCCTGGACCCCGGCGACTCACTGCCAGCTGACATGGATGCACCGACGTGGCTATGTTCGGCCACCCGGCGCTTCCCCAGCGGCCGCCGGCCCGATTCCGACTCTCGCCGTAGGCCACGTTCACACACGGCTGCGCTGCGCTGGGCCCCCACGATCCTGTGTCCCGAGGCAACAGCGGAGCAGGTGCTCTGGATCTTCGTCTCGCGAAGATCCGTACGCCTGCCTTTCACCGCGGCGCCGTGCCCTTTGCTTCCAAATTGAGGCACCATGCCTACCCCTCAGGTACTGACGGCGCATCCGCATGGCAGCCAAGCCCACGGACTGAGCGATGGGACGGGCGGATCCGGTAGCGTTCCGAGCGCGCGCATCGGACCGGACCGACCGCCTTGGCAGATCCACTCAGCCGCCGGACTCGGCCCCCGGAGTCGGCTGTGGTGACCACACCGGACAGGACCCGGGCGACGGACACGCCGCCCGGTGACCTCCAGATCGAGCATCTCCTCGCCCGCAGACGTTCGATCGTCGCCTGGTGCGACCGTCATCTGATGGCCATCCACGCGCTGTCCACCCTCATGACGGACGATCCCGGCGTTGTCGACGCGGCTTTGTCCGAGGTGCTCAACGATCCCGTGGAGCCTGCCCTCGGCTACCGTCAAGGAGACGATGATGCCCCGGCGGTGACCACCACTCAGCGAGCGCACTCGCAGCCCGCTCCCCCGCACCTGCCTGCTACACGCGACCACTGTCCCGACATGGCCGCCTCTCCGTACGACCGCATCGAACTGGCTCTGCACCTCGTCGGGGACCGCTCCTGCGCCGGTGTCTCCCGAATCCTGGGCGTCCCCGAACGCGCCGTCTTCGCCCGACTCCGGTCGGGGCTGTGGATGCTCTTCACCCCCTGCGACGGCGATTCCGGCAACATCAGGCTCCTTTGAATGGGTGGTCAGTCGCCAGAGCCTCGACGGTGCGGCCCCGCCGGGCACTCCTACGGACCGAGGCTCTCGAACTGTGGACCCGGAACGGTGTCTTTACGCCGGGACCTTCGGCCCATGGTGTGCGCCCCTCGGCCCTCGTCATCCGGGGTGAGGGTGAGGAGGCTGGTCGAGACCGGCACGCAGGCGCTGCCAACCGAAGGCGAGTCCCCCGATGGCCACCGTTCCCGTAACCAGTTCCCATGGCCTCAAGCCTGTCGTCGTCGGCGTCAGCCGGTCGGAGGCAAGCAAGGCCGGTGTTGCCTGGACCGCGGAGGAAGCAGTACTGCGGCATCTGCCGCTGCGCCTTGTCCACGCTCTCGAGTGGCCTCCGGGGGCAGAGCCCCATCCGCATGTGGCACACCCTCAGCGCACCTGGAGCGCTCATTTCCGCGCCGGCGGCGACATGGTGCTGCGGGAAGCTGCGGACCTCATTCGCGAGCGTCATCCAAATCTGGAGGTCGACGCCCAAACTGCCGACGGCCCGCGTGCCCGCGTGCTGGTCCAGCAGGGAGCGGATGCTGCCCTCCTGGTCGTTGGAGCGAAACCGCTCAACGTGGTGGAGCAGTTGTTCATCGTCTCTCCGCTGGGCGTCACGCTGACCGCGCATGCGGGGTGTCCGGTGGCGGTGATACGCCCGCCGCAGCCGGCGTCAGACGATCAGCGACAGCTAATCGTCGTCGGTGTCGACGGATCGGCCAACTCCCGGGAAGCCATGACGTTCGCCTTCGAGGAGGCCGCTCTGTCCGGTGCGCGTCTGAGGGTGGTTACGGTCCGCCATGTTCATCCCGGCCGTCCGGTAGGTGGCGAAGGGGAAGACGTGGAGAACGAGTCACGGGCCGAACTCTCGGAGGCGACCGCGGGCTGGCGGGAGAAGTACCCGGACGTGGAGATCGAGTACCGGGTGAAGTACGGACACCCGGCGCGGGCCCTCGCACACACGGCTTCGCACGCCCGGTGCCTGGTGGTCGGCTCCCGCGGGCTCGGAGGCTTTCGGGGCATGCTGGTCGGCTCGGTCAGCCACGTGCTCCTGCACCAGGCGACCTGTCCGCTGATCGTGATCCCCCCGCAGGGCGGGCCCGCCACGTACTGATCCGCCACTCCCGGTGTGCCCGCTTCTGTGGGCGCACCGGGCCTCGCCGGCGCGGTGACCGGTCACTCCGAGGAGACCTACAGTGCATCCGCCACAACCGTCCGCTCTGGCGCCGGAATCCGCGACCAACACCGGTCTGAGCGACGAGGAGGCGCATCGGCTCCTCGAACGTTGCGGACCCAACGAGCTCGGGGAGCAGAAGAAGACCACGCTCCGGTCCCGGATCTTCGCCCAGCTTCGTGATCCCCTGATTCTTGTGCTGCTGGTGGCGGCTGCCCTGACCGTGGCCACCGGGGACTTCGCCGACGCCGTAGTCATCTGCGTGGTCATCCTCTTCAACACCACGGTCGGTGTGGCACAAGAGGTACGAGCGGACAACGCGGTCGCCGCGCTCTCCGCCATGACCGCCCCCACCGCCCGCGTCACACGCGACGGCGTCGAACAGCAGATCCCGTCGTCCACCGTGGTCCCCGGTGACGCCCTCGTCCTGGGTGAAGGAGACATCATCCCCGCAGATGCGGCCCTCACGTACGCCGCTGCCCTGCTCGTGGACGAGTCCGCACTCACCGGAGAATCGGTGCCCGTCGACAAGGACACCCAAGCCACCGGCCCGCAGGCCGGCCAGTTGCAGGCTGGAACCGTCGTACTGCGCGGCAGGGCGACGGCGACCGTGACCGCCACCGGTGCCCACAGCGCCCTGGGCCGGATCGCCGCCTCACTGCATCCCCGACAGCAACTCACCCCGCTGCAAAAGCGGCTGGCCGGACTCGGACGCGTGCTGGCCCTCGTCACGGTAGGACTGTGCCTGCTCGTCCTGGCCCTCGGCCTCATACGCGGTCAGTCACTGGAAACCATGGCCGTCACGGCCATCAGCCTCACCGTCGCCGCAGTGCCCGAATCCCTGCCGGCCGTCGTCACCCTCGGGCTGGCACTGGGTGCCCGCAGGATGGCCGCACGCAACGCCGTGGTGCGCCGTCTGTCCGCTGTGGAGACACTCGGATCGGTGACCGTGCTGGCCACCGACAAGACCGGCACCCTGACCGAAGGCCGCATGGTCGTGGAGCGCGTGTGGACCCCGCAAGGCACCGCCACCCTGGGCGGCACCGGATACGCACCGGCCGGCGACCTCAAAGCCCTGGACCAGGACGAGAGTCACGCCTCAGGCAGCACCGAGGCGGCGCGAGAACTGCTCGTCGCAGCGGCGCTGTGCAACGACGCTTCCCTGATCCCGCCCGGAGCGGACAGCCCGCAGTGGTCGGCGCTCGGTGACCCCACCGAAGCCGCACTCCTGGCCGCCGCCGCGAAAGCGGGCTGTGCACACGATGACCTCGTCCGCATCCATCCACGAGTTGGCGAAATCCCCTTCGACAGCCTCCGCAAGCGCATGCTGACCGTACACAGCACCCCTTCGGGCACATTCGAGTCCTTCCTCAAAGGGGCGCCCGAAATGGTGCTCGACCGTGCACTGCTCGGAGACAGCCCGGCCCTGCTGGAGGAGGCTCGCCGTGAAGCTGCCGCGTTGTCCGCGCAGGGGTACCGGGTACTGGCGGTGGCATCCGGCAGCCTCGACACGGTTCCCGACCCCGTCGAGGACGCCGAGAGCGGACTGCGACTCCTCGGTCTGACCGCCATCAGCGACCCGCCCAAACCGACCGCGATCACCACCGTGGAAGCCTGCCGACGCGCGGGGATCACCCCCGTCCTCATCACCGGAGACCACCCGGCCACAGCCCGCGCGATCGCAATCCGCGTGGGCATCCTCACCGGGGACAAGGACGCCGAATCAGCCCATCGCATCACCACCGGGGCGGAATTCGCCGCCGGACACGTACCGGACCTGACCGCGGTCAGAGTGTTCGCCCGGACCACCCCGCAGCAGAAACTCGACATCATCCAGGCCTGGCGGGACCGCGGCGACGTCACCGCGATGACGGGCGACGGAGTCAATGACGGGCCGGCCTTGAGACAGTCGGACATCGGCGTGGCGATGGGCCGCCGAGGTACCGAAGTGGCCCGACAGGCAGCAGACCTCGTCCTTGCCGACGACGAACTGCCCTCGGTGATCTCAGCGGTGGAGGAGGGACGTCGCGTCTACGCCAACATCCGGCGCTTCCTGGTCTACGCCCTGGCCGGTGGAGCGGCGGAAATCCTGGTCATGCTCGCCGGACCACTGTTCGGCCTCGCCCTCCCCCTGCGTGCGGGACAGATCCTCTGGATCAACCTGCTGACCCATGGCCTGACCGGCGTCGCGATGGGCGCCGAACCCGTGTCCCCGGATGCCATGCGCCAGCCCCCCAAGCCGCCTCAGCAGCACATCCTCGGTGACGGGCTCTGGCAACGAGTACTGCGCCTGTCGCTGCTGGTGACCGCCACCAGCCTTACCGCGAGCCTGTGGGTCCGCCACTCCGGCGGACCGTGGCAGACCGTGCTCTTCCTTGCACTCCTGGCCGCTCAGCTCGGCGTGTCCCTCGGCCTCAGGGAGAGGCTGTTCACCCGCCGCAACCTGTACCTCCCCGCTGCCGTCGCTGTCGCCGCAGGGCTCGGCATGGCGGCGGTCTACGTACCGTTCCTCGCCGACATCCTGGAGACCTCACGACCCACCGGGACCGGCCTGGCACTGGCGGCAGTCGCCGGCCTCGTCGGGTTCGCAGCGGCACGCACCGAGGCCCTATGGAGTAGAACCCGCCGGCCGAACCACCGCCCGTCTGCACAGGGACCCAAATGAAGTCCCAAGCCCGTAGACGCTGTTGACCACGCGAGGACGGATGCTCTTCGCCAGCGGGGCCGTCGGCCATGGTCGCCCGACCGACATGACAGTTCGGAACGCGGCCAGTGAGATCCCCCTCCCCGTGCGGTACCAGCAGGCTGATGACGACCATCATCGCCCCCGAGCACCTGCCGTTCTGGCGAGCCGAGCATGCCTCCCTGACCAAACTGCGCAGCCTTCCTGCACTCCCAGCAAACCGAAGGGCGCTGATCGACCACCAGATCCGCGACGTCGAGAACGCGCTCGCGAAGGCGCGTGAACAGTGACGGCCACGGCCCAACCCGGACTCTCCTCCGCGACGGAGAAGGCTCTTCGCGACGCGATGGAAAGGCTCTTCGCAGGCCAGCCCATCCGCACCGACGGCGAGCTCACCAAGCAGAACCTCTGGCGCGAAGCAGCGTCAGCCGCGCCACCATGAACCGGGCAACCGCAGTGCTGACCGACTGGAACAACCGCGTCAACCAGAGCACGGCAAGCAAGCACGATCAGGCTCAGGTTGCGGAGATCACCCGCCTGCGCAGCCAGTTGCGAAACAACCGACGCGAACGACAGCGACTCCAGGACGAAGTTGACGCAGCAGCAACAGTCGTCGCGGCTCTGGCCGCCGAGAACGCGGCACTTCGCGAACAAGCCGCCCACCGCGCAGCCGTCGTGATCCCCCTCAACAGGGCACACTCCACGCAAGACTGACATCGCCAACCTGTCTCATGAGACATCGCAAAGTCTGGTGAAGGACGGATTCCGAGCCCTGGTCTCCGTCGCGGAGGGTGACCGCACAGCCCGGACGCCGCCCGCCCTCGAGGGTGTGCCGGCGGCTGGGCAGCAGCACGGCCTGCCCGCCGGCGGGCTCGTCACCGAACTGCGGGCGCGCACCTCGGTCAGCCACCACGCCGGCAGCCGGTCCACCCCGTCGATGGCCGGCACCATGTCGGCGGCTACGCCAGGGCGCGGTCGACGTCGCCGAGCTCCGGTGGATCGATCCCCCGATGCCCGGAGTATGTCTCTTTTCAGCCATTCCCCCATAACGCCCCTGTACGGAAAGGTACTTCCGTACAGGAGCACGCGCCTGACATCTTGCATCCACCACTCGTTTCGTACGGCCCCGCCGGTGCCCTCGGCACGGCCGGGCTGTCTCCGGAGGACGCATTGATACCCCACACATCCAGCCGGACTAGACGCACGCTGGTCCTGGCGGCCACGCTCGGCGCCGCCCTCGCGTTCGGTGCCCCGGGCGCCCTCGCGGGCACGCTCCCCGTCGGCCCCTCCACCGCGCCGGCCGCCAAGGCCCACGCTCCGGCCGCCGTGCCGGCTTCCCAGAGTGCGGCCTGGGTGGCCGGCACGCGTGCCTACCTCGTGATCACCGCCCCCGGTGACAGTTCGGCGGTCCGCTCCGCGATCGCGGCCAACGGCGGCACCGTCTTCTCGAACTTCGACGCCATCGGCGTGATCGTCGCCCACTCGGCGTCCAGCGAATTCGCCGCCACCATGCGCGGCGTCGCCGGCGTGCAGCAGGTCGGCGCCACGCGCACCTCGGACGTCCCGGCCGACGCCTACAACCCGGCGCTCCCGGCCAATCCGGCCCAGGCCTCGACCCCGGCCGGAGAACCGGTCCGGGCCGACATGAGCCAGATCAAGGCCGACCAGGCCTGGGCCGTGAACCCGGGCTCCGCCTCCGTCACGGTCGGCATCCTCGACACCGGTGTGGACGACCAGCACCAGGACCTGGCGCCCAACTTCAACGCGGCCGACTCGGTCTCCTGCGCCTACGGCAAGCCCGACACCCGGGTCGGCGCCTGGCGGGACGTCGACACGCACGGCACCCACGTAGCGGGCACCATCGCCGCCGCCAAGAACGGCAAGGGCGTCGTCGGCGTGGCCCCGGGGGTGAAGATCTCCGCGGTCCGGGTCGCTGAGCCGGGCAATTCCTTCTTCTTCGCCGAGAACACCATCTGCGGCTTCGTCTGGGCCGGTGACCACGGCTTCAAGGTCACCAACAACAGCTACTACACGGACCCGTGGCAGTTCAACTGCCCGGACAACATCGACCAGGCCGCCATCATCGAGGGCGTCAAGCGCGCCCAGGAGTACGCCGAGGGCAAGGGCTCCCTCCAGATCGCCGCCGCGGGCAACGAGAACTACGACCTCGCCCACAAGACGACCGACTCCGCGAGCCCGAACGACTCGACGCCGGTCACCCGCACGATCACCAACGCCTGCCTCGACATCCCGACCGAGCTGCCGGGCGTGGTCACGGTCGCGGCCAACGGCACGGGTGTCACCAAGGCCTCGTTCTCCAACTACGGGCAGGGCGTCATCGACGTCGCGGCGCCGGGCAGCAGCGTGTACTCCACCGTCCCCGGCGGCGGCTACGGCAGCAAGAGCGGTACCTCGATGGCCACCCCGCACGTCGTCGGCGTGGCGGCACTCATCGCCAGCGCCAACCCGGGCATCACCCCGGCGCAGATCCGCGCCAAGCTGGCCGCCCAGGCCAACGACATCGCCTGCCCCTCGGACAGCCGCTGCACGGGCACGACGGCCAACAACGCGTTCTTCGGCGAAGGACAGGTCGACGCACTCAAGGCCGTCGGGACCACCCCGCCGCCCGGTAAGTACTTCGAGAACCTCGCGGACTTCGCCGTCAACGACAACGCGACCGTGGAGAGCCCCATCGCCGTAACCGGCGTGACCGGCAACGCCCCGGCTACCCTCAAGGTGGGTGTGGACATCAAGCACACCTACATCGGTGACCTGAAGGTCGACCTGGTGGCGCCGGACGGCACTGTCTACACGCTGCACAACCACGCCGGCGGCAGCGCCGACAACATCGCCCAGACCTACACCGTAAACGCCTCCTCGGAGGTCGCGAACGGCACCTGGAAGCTGCGCGTCAACGACAACGCCGCCTCCGACACGGGCAAGATCGACGCCTGGAACCTGACCTTCTAGCGCAGGGCCCGGCAACGCCCGCGTACAACACGCACCGCGCCGGCGACAGCTCCTTGCCCGCGACCACGGACAAGGCGGCTGCGGCCTGTTCGGCCAGGGCTGCGAACTGCTGGGTGGCAGAGGGCATATGGGCCTCGGCGGCGGTAAACGCCGCGGTCGGGGCCCATATGCCGGAGCCGTCCAGGAACGCCGCGAACGGCCTGGGGCCGGCGTCCAGCTCACCGTGCACCTCCCTGAGGAGCTGCAGGGCCGTGTCCGCGCTGCCCGTACGGGCAGCGGGGCCGCGGCTGCGCGCGCCGCGGCCCCGAGGAGTGCCGGCCCGCTCGACCTGCTGACACCCGCGCGGCGGCGCAAAGGGCGCGGCCGAGGGTCTGACCGGCGCCCCCGAAGGTCTGTCCGGCGGCATCGAGCCGCGGCAGGATCACCCGGCGACCTGATGGAAGTGCACACCCGTCCCGCCGCTGCAGGGAGTCGGCACTGGCGGCAATGACCTTCTGAGTCAGCGGGACTGACGTCTCGTCAGCACTTGCGGCTGAGCCTGGTCCCAGTGGAGCGGCGAGTCGTGGGTGCCCCCGGTGGGCGAAGTGCCGGGTTCTCCGCATCAGCAATCCTCGGGAAGCGCCGACCGCCTGGACGTAGGCTTCGCTCAGCACGGACACGGCGGGGGACGGAGCACATGGCGGCTGAGACAGCACACAGATGGGGTTCGGCCCTCGATTCGGTCGTGGTGTACGCGCAGGGCGCGATCTGCCGCCGCCTGGCGCGGGGCAGCGTGCCGCCGGGCGGGCGCGTGCGGGTGACGGGACTGCCGCGCTCGCTGGACCCGGGGTCCTTGCGGGCTCGCATCACGGGTGCCCCCGGGGTACGCGTCGTCGAGGCACGGGTGGAGATCGAGGCCGAGCCGCTCGGCGCCGCCGTTCCCGACGCGTTGCAACGCGAGGTCGAGCGGCTGCGGGAGGAGTACGCGGCGGCGCAGGCGCGCCACGACCGGCAGCTGACGCTGATCGGGGAGGTCAGGTCGCTGCACCCGGTCCCGCCGGTCCGCAGGCGCGACGACCCGCACCGCCGCACCCCGGTCGACGCGTGGCTCGAGCTCGCCGCGTTCGTCGACGAGCGGCTGACCAGGCTGCACACCCGTCTCGCCGACCTGGAGAAGGAGCGGGCCGACGTCGAGCACGCGCTCCATGCCGCCGTCGACCGGTTCGCCCGCGCCTCCACCGACGCTGCGCCCGCGCACGTGGAGACCACGGTCTCGGCGGTGGTGACCTTCGACGGCACCGGTGACGCGGAAGTGGAGCTGGAGTACGCGGTGCCGGGCGCGGTCTGGGTACCGGCCTACCGCCTCACCCACCGTCAGAACGACAGCAGCGGCCGTCTGGTGCTCCGCGGCTCCATCGCCCAGCGCACCGGCGAGGACTGGACCGGCGTACGTATCGCTCTGGCCACCGCCGACCTGCGGCGCCGTACAGACCTGCCCAGGCTGCGCTCCCTGCGGATCGGGCGCCGTCAGCCCTCCCCGACGCCCTCCGGCTGGCGCGAGCCGCCGACGGGCCTGGCCGACCTCTTCGCCGGGTACGACGGAGCGAGCCCCCGGCCCGCCACGACCAGTGCTTCCTTCACTGTCGGGGGCGGCACCATCGCCGCGGCGGGCGGCTTCGCGTCCGCTCCCGTTCCACCGCCACCGCCACCGCCATCGCCATCGCCATCGCCATCGCCATCGCCATCGCTGCAGGGCTACGGCCAGCCGCCGACCGCGTCGTCGCCGACACCCCAGGGATACGGAGCACCACCGTCCGCGCCCGCACCCGGCAGCGCATACCCGGAGGTGTTCGACACCGGCCTGGGCGACTTCGCGCAGGCGGTCCCGTCCCGACCGGGCGGCAGGCCGCGTGCCGGCGGCCGCTCCCTCCCGCCGGCCGCAGCCATGCCACCCGCGGCCTCTGGCCGCCAGGCCGCGCCGTCGGCACCCGCGGCCCCTGCGTGGCCCACCCCACCGCCGGAAGCCGCGGCGCCGGCGTCCGGTCCGCCGCAGCCGAGCGGTGCCGAACTCGACTACACCGCCCTCGTCCTGAGCGGCCCAGAGGAGCAGGACGAGCGCCGGGGCCGGCTGTTCGCCGACTCCGCCTTCGACCCGGTGGCGGCCGAGTACCGCCGCCGCGCCGAAGCGGTGGCGTCGCTGCCGCTGCCCGGGCACGCCGTGCGGCCCCGCGAGTCGGCTGGTTCCTTCGACCACCGCTTCGACGCCCTCGCCCGCGCGGACGTCCCCTCGGACGGCACCTGGCACACCGTCAGCATCGGAGAGATCCCGGTCGGACTGCGCACCGAGTACCGCTGCGTGCCGTCCGTGGAGCAGACCGTCTATGCGACGCTGGCGCTCGACAACTCCACCGACCAGGCCCTGCTGGCCGGACCGGTGGAGGTCACCGCCGGAGACGACTTCCTGCTGACCGCCGCCTTGCCCACGCTCGCCCCTGGCGGTGTCTGCCGGGTGGGGCTCGGCCCTGCGGAGGGCATCCGGGTCACCCGTCGTACGAACCTGCACGAGTCGACCTCAGGGCTGCGCGGCACGACCACGGTGCTCGATCACCGTGTCCACGTGGAGCTGGCCAGCCGGCTCGCCGGACCCGTCACCGTCGAGGTCCTCGAGCGGGTCCCGGTCGCCTCCGACACGGACGTCCGGATCGAGGAACGGGCCGACTGGACCACGCCCCCGGACGACGCGGAGGGGGAACACCACGCCCCTGGGACACGCATCTGGCGCGTGGACCTGCCCGCCGGCGCCACCACCGCCCTCGACGGCGGCTACGAGATCCGTATCCCGTCCGCCAAGGCCCTGGCCGGCGGCAACCGCAGGAGCTGACACACCCCATGTCCACGGCACCGGAGCCGATCCCTCTCCCCGTCACCGCCGTCACCTGCCTGGAGGACCGCGCCCACGTCGAGCGCACCGCCGTGCTCGACCTCGAGGCCGGAGTCCAGCGGCTGCGTCTGGGGCCCGTCAGCGCACTGGCCGTCGACCGTACGCTGCACGCCGAGCTGACAGCCGAACACCCGGCCGACGTCCTCGACGTGCGGATCGTCCGTGGCTGGACGCCGCGCGGGCCCCGGCCCGGCGACGACGACTCCGCCCTGCGGCACCGGGTGCACGCTCTCGAGGAGGACCTGGTCGCCCTGAGGCGGCAGCACGACCGCCTCCAGGCCCGGCTCGACACACTCGGTCGTCTCGCCGCCGATCTGCTCCGGGAGGTCGGCGAAGGCGCCGGCTACGGAGAGGCCGACGCGCGACGCTGGACCCGCGAACTGGACCGTGTGGACGATGAGCGCGGCTCCTACGGCGAGCAACTACAGGCCGTGGAAGCCCGCCTGGAATCCCTCGGCGTCGAACTCGCCACAGCTCAGCGAGCCTTGACCCAGACCGAGGAGGAGCCCGCAGAACTGACCGGCCACATCGAGCTGACCGTGGAAGCCACGGCCGCCGGGCCTGCCGAGCTGCGCCTGAGCCACCTCATCGCGTGTGCGTTGTGGCGGCCCGCCTACCGCGCCGTACTCGACGGGGAACGCCTCACGCTGGAGACCGAGGCGACCGTCTGGCAGCGCACCGGCGAAGACTGGTCGGACGTACGGTTGACGCTGTCGACAGCCCGCTCGTCGCTGGCCACCGATCCGCCCCGGCTGAGCGAGGACCGGCTCACGCTCCAGGACCGCACCTCGCTGGAGCGCAAGACCGTCGACGTCGAGCTGCGCGAGGAGGACATCGCGGACCTCGGCCCGGCCCCCGTGCTCGGCCTGCCAGGAGTGGACGACGGCGGCGAGGTACGGGTGCTGCACTCCCCCGCACCGGTCACGGTGCCCTCGGACGGCCGCGCCCACCGCGTGCCGCTGTCCGCCTTCACCACGACCGCGAGCAGCGAGTACGCCTGCGCACCCGAACTGTCCCCGCTGGTGACCCAAGTGGTGCGGTTCGACAACCTGTCCGGCCACGCCCTGCTCGCCGGCCCCGTCGAGCTCGTCCTCGGCAACCAGTTCAGCGGCCGCGGCACCCTGGACTTCACCGCTCCTGGTGCCCCCGTCGAGCTCGCTTACGGCAGCCGCGACGACCACCGGGTCACCCGGCACACCGAAGAGACCCGTGACACCTCCGCGATCACTCAACGCACCGTGCTCACCCGCACCGTCCGCCTTCACCTGTCCCGCTTCTCCACCCCCGCCGAACACGGCGAACGCGTGATCGTCCTCCGCGAACGGATCCCGGTCTCCGAGATCTCGGCGGTGCAGACACGCCTGCGCGAAGAGGCCTGCTCCCCCGCCCCGGACACGCTCGACTCCGACGGCATCGCCCGCTGGAACCTCTCGGTCCCACCCGGCGGCCGACGCACAGTCACCCTGGTCTACGAGCTGTCAGCCAATGCCAAGGTGACCGGGCTCTGAACCCTGACGGTGATTCCCCGTAGTTGAGCAATTTCACGTTGACATCCTCCCCCTCTTAAAAGAGGGGGATTCCAACCCGGCTGGGTTGGGGTTCACGGACGTCCGACCGCTGTTCGGGCGGTGTCGTCCCTCCGGTACTCGGCAGTCTTCTGCTCGCTTCCCTTCGGGGCGCGTGCGGCACGTCGCTGGTGTTTACGGACCTGCGCGCGTTTCGGTAGGTGACGCGGAACGTCTTGTTGCAGACCCACATCCGCAGCGACTCCGCGGTGATGCCAAGGTCCGCAGCCACCGCCGCGTACGTCCGCATGCCTGCCGCAGCGCGGTAGAGCGCAACGGCATCCTTCCTAAGCTCCTCCGGATACGGAGACTTGCGTCCCACCTGGACCTCCCTCCCTGGAGCATCAAGATCCATTGTCAGGGTGTGCACACCAAAGGATCAGCCTCAGTTCATCCACCCACCCGCACCTGAGACAATGACGATCAGTCACAGCGGGGCGGCGCGATCGGTCGCACACCGTTCTTGCCGCGGCTGGGGAGGGATGGCGCTCGGCGACGGTGTGGCCGCGGGGGCGATGCCTTCGGAAAACAGACTGGGGATACGGAGCGCTGCTGTTCATGCGGTTTCGGAAGAGTGCTGTCGCTGCGGTTGTGTGCGCCTTGCTCGCTGGTGTCTCGGGGGATTGCGCCGGCGCTTCCGCGCCCGCTCGGGGGCCTGTGGCGGACCTCCTGAACGGCCGGGACTGGGCCCACTTCGCCGGCGGGAAGCCCACCCACGCAGGGGTACGCGTCACACACCTCGACCGGCGCATCACACGCCAGGACGGTACCGGTGGGCAGCCGAACCCGCCGGTGAACCTGCGCGGTCCTCACATGGTGTTCCGAGGGGACGTCCGGATCGAAGCGAGCCTGCGGCGCACGGATGACACGGACGCCTACCTGCATCTGTACGGGGAGACGCCGGTCATCTACGACGAATGGCGCTACGAGCGGCGCGGCGTACGCATCGGCGTGGTCGGCGGGAGGCTCCGGATCGACCGCTGGGACGGGGACTCCGACAGACCTGCGGTGACCCGGACCCTCGGGGGCGGCCTGGGGCACGAAGTCCGCCTCGCCCTCGAAGTCCGCGGAAGCAGACTCGTGGTGGAGACCGACGGAAGGGTCGTGGGAACCGTTCCCGCGCGGGACGTCTTCGGCCGTGGCCGCATCTGGTTCGGCGCGGATGCGGGAGCCCGCGGGAAGGGCTGGACCCTCAGCGATCTCCACGCGCAGTCACTGGGCCGGGGCCGGATGTCCGTCGTGGACGCGCCCGGCCTGCGGGTGCCCCGGTCCACCGACGCGATGCGTGATCTGGCGGCGGGGCTCCCCCGCCCGATCCATATGGGAACCGCCTTGGCCACAGGCCCCTTGCTGACGGCCAGCGCCTACCGCCGGACGGCGGGTGAGGAGTTCTCCATGCTCACACCGGAGAACGACTTCAAGCCGCAGTTCGTCCAGCCCCGACGCGGCGTGTTCGCGTTCGCGGAGGGCGACACCTTGGTGGACTTCGCCAAGGCCAACAAGATGGAGGTGCACGCCCACACCCTCGTCTGGTTCGAAGCCCTGCCCGCATGGATGCGCGCCGAGATGACGCACGAGCAACGCAGGCGCGTCATGGTGGAGCACATACGGGCGGTCGCGGGTCACTTCCGGGGGAAGGTGGCGGAATGGGACGTGGTGAACGAGCCCATGTCCGACGAGGACGAGGACTACTCCACCGGCAACCGGGGCGTGCGGCCACAACTGTGGTTCGAAGCGATGGGTGAGCAGTACATCGACATCGCCTTCAGGACGGCCCGCGAGGCTGACCCGCACGCGGTGCTGTACCTCAACGAGTACGGGGTGGAGGAGGACGGTCCACGCTGGGATGCCCTCTACGCGCTGCTGATCCGGCTGAAGAAGCGGGGCGTTCCGATCGATGGCGTCGGTTTCCAGGACCACGAATACGCCGTCGGCGACCGTACCGACCCCGAGGTCTTCCGACGCAAGGTCCGGGCTTTGGCCGGGCTCGGCCTGAAGGCCCGGGTCTCGGAGGCGGACGTGCTCGTCGACAAGGACGAGGAGGACGTCCAGGCCCGCCAGTTGGCAGGGAAACTCGCCGTCTGCAGCGAAGAACCCAACTGCACCTCGTTCTCGACCTGGGGCTTCACCGACAGGTACGGCTCCACGGCCGACCTCCGGCACTATCCCCCGAGTCCGGGAAACGCCCTTCCCTGGGACACGACGTACGAGGCGAAACCTGCCTACTGGGCATTGCGTGACGTCCTGGACGACGCTCGCCGCTCAGGCACTGGGTAGGTACGGCGAACGCCCTTGAACGGCCAGTCGGAAAGCCACAGGTGAGTTCAAGGACAGTCGCCTGGCCGCGACCGACCGGCACTGGCCGTTCGCCGCGCCGACCGCCTCACCCGCCGCGCGAGCGGCCCGGGTTCTCACCCTCCTGCACCACTTCCGCCAGGCGGGGGTGTTGTCGCTCCGTGACTGTGGTGGGGCCTGCGTGGTCGGGGTTCTGGTGGGGGCCGCGACTGCTGGTGTGTCCGGTACGCGCGGCGCCGGGCAGGACGACGCCGCCCAGTGCTCGCGCCGCGTTGTGAGGGACGGTGCGGAGTTCGTGACGTGGCAATCGAGTGGGACCGCATCGGGCAGCCGGCCTTTGACCGGTATGTCGAGGCGCTGCTGCACCGCATGTTCGATGACGGAGGGCCGGTGATCGTGGTCAACGGGCGCGGCGGCGATGGCATCGATCTGCCGGTCACCGCTGAAGTCGGTCTGCGGATCTTCCAGCTGAAGTGCCACCCAGACGGCTTCCCCGGTTCGCTCAAGGGCCGCCGCGCTTCGATCAATAAGTCGTTCAACCGGGCCATGGCTCACACACCGGTCGAGCGCACCCTTTCCCCCGGCCGCGGCCGTATCGCCCATCCCGCCTGCCTGTTACTCCACTCCAGGCAGGGCAATCGCCTGATATCGACACTGGGACTGCTCACGCAAACCAACCGGCCGTTACCAAAACTCCACGTGCCGACACATTCACGTCGAAAAATCGATACCGACAAACCGATACAGCTCAACAGGTCTACGCGGGCTGGTGTCTTGAAGGGAGGGGCGGGTCGGGAAGCCCCCAGTGTCTGGACTCGATGCCGTCACCTCCGCCTTTCCCCATGAAGATTTGCCGCCCGGGTCCTGCGTCTGGGATCTTGTCCGGGGCGGCGATCTCCAGCAACGCGCTCAGCCGTCGGCACCACTCGCCTCGGCCCCAACCCAGGCCTACCGGTGGAGCCGTGGCCAAGCCGCGAGCAGCGGATCTTCGGACTGTCCATGGCCATACGAAAAAGGAGAAATAGCGTGAACACCGAAAAGCTTACGGCTCGACGCCTTACAGTCGAGGAAGTTTCAGAACTGGGCCCCCAGGAGGAGATCTTCGTCTCGGCAGAGCTGGACGACCTTTCTCTCGACTGCTACGCTCCGGCCTTCCTCACGAAGCCGGGAAAGTATTTCGATGGAGGATCCTTCGTCGCAAGGACAATTTTCGGTAAGGAAATTCATGTCCTTCCGAACAATGTTGAAGAGCGTGGGATCTGGGTTGCCGACGAAGCTGGGGAAGAAATCGAGGTTCTCCAGAGTGCCGGCGTCCTCCTGAACCTCGCTCTCTTCGTGCCCAACGGGAACAAGGAATCTCTGGAGTCGCTCTACACCGCGGCAAGAGAAGCGTTCGGCGCGGGAATCGTTCAGCGCTGGAACGAGGAAGTCGTGGCGGTGCCGGACGTCAAGGTCGACCTGTACGAAGAGCCGGCCCGCGGCCGAAAGGGCACGAGCAGCCAGAACCGCGACCGCCGCGCCTTGGACATCTACCCCACCCGAGTGCGGTTCATAGAGCCCAGCGCCGGCTGGAAGTTCATCGTCGAACCGCACCAGGAGACCATCGACGACACGCCGACGATCTGAGCTGACAGCAGCCCGGAGAAGGTACGCCGACGGCTGCGATCTCTCGCAGTCCGATTTCTTGCACGCAGTATGAGCCAACCGGCTCGGGGCGGGACGGGGCGGGGCGGGGCGGGGCATTGATGCCGACGCCCCGCCCCGCGTCACCCACATAGGTTGCGGAGCCTTCGGCGACCCACCGCGCGGGAACCTGTGGCTGGAACCGAGCCGGTGCATCAGCCTCGTCCTCCCCGAGACGCCGTAGGAGACGTGGAACTTCCTGCCGATCAACAGGGCCACCCTCGCGGCGGTTCACCCCTGGCCCTTCACCCAGCCGTGCGCGGCCGGCCCCTCCTCCAGATACCCGGCCGGCTTCTCCGGGCAACGAGGGGACAGACGGCATCGAGAACCGCTCGCCGTTCGGGACAACCCGCACGTCTTCGCGACGCCGGATTCTCGATACTCACGCTCCCTGGGTCGTCAGAGGCGGGTGGCCATCACGTGCGCGAGGCGCAACAGGTCGCGCACGCCCGGATCATCCCCGTCGGCCCGCGCCAAAGCCGCGCGCTCGGCGTCGCCCAGACCGGCCGGCGACCGCCGCAACAGCGAACCGGGATGGTGCAGATCGTGCACCCGGGTCACGAACGCGAAGGAGCGGCGCCGCGGCGGCGCGTCCACGTCGAGCTGCCCGGAGTAGATGACGTGACGTCCGCCCGGCGCCGCCAGCACCGCGCGCAGGCGACGGGCGGAGCCGACGATCGCGGGCGGGGCGTCGACCGGGGCGAGACCCCGCCACGGGTCGAAGAAGCGGACTCGGTCCTCGGAGCCGGCGTGACCGCCGACCACGTCCCAGGCCGGGACCGCGCACAGCTGCGACAGCATCGGGGTGTCGCGGGACGCCACCGGCCGCATCCCGTCGGCGTCCAGCCGCCACAGCACCAGCCCGCCGTGCCGCCCCGCCGTCACGAGCGCGTCCTCCCCGGCGAAGACCAGCTCCCGTACCGGCGCGTGCTCCGCCGGTACAGCGGCCGCGTCCAGCGCGTGGCCGAGTGCGGCGTGGACGGCGATCAGGCGGTAGCCGTCGCACAGCACCATGCGGTCGCCCCTGGGGGTCACCGCCATCGGACCGCCGGTGCTCAGCGCCCACTGCCCGAGGTCGACCTGGCGCAACTCCCCGGTCGTCCTCAGGACCAGGACCTGCGGCGTGAGGGGCAGCGAGACCACGCATCCGTACGCCGTGGCCGCCAGGTGCGCCCCAGTCAACGTGCGGCTCTGCGCCAGCACCCGCGTCTCGGACGACGTGTGCCGGACCAGTTCAGCCCGGGCCGCGTACCCCTCGCTGCGGCGCAGCGCGATCACGTCCCCGGGGCCCAGGACGGCGAGCGACTCGTGGCACACGGGGCCGCGGTGGAGCACCGTCCGCGTGCCGGACACCGGCTCAAGGGTCTCGATCACCTCGCGCGACTGCTCGTCCGGGTCGTCCGTCACGTGCGCGGTGGCCAGCACCTCGCCGCCGTGCCCGAACGCGCTGTGCGCCGCGGAGAACACGCCGAAGTCCTCGGGCAGCGTCCGGGTGGCCGCGCCGGCCGCCCCCTCTACGAGGGCCCGGGCGCGGCGCGGGGAGAGGGACCGCAGCCAGCCGAACAGTTCCGCGTCCAGCGGACGGTCCGGCGCCCCGGCGCGCCGCGGTATCCGGTGCACGAGGTACACCGCGTCGGCGAGGGGAGCGGAGCGGACGAGCTCCCAGTACGCCGGCCAGTCCCGCCGACGCGCGAGTCCGCTCGCCGTGTCCTCCAGTACCGCCGCCGACACGTGCCGCACGGGCAGCAGCTCCGGAAGCCACCCGTCCACCGCGATCCGGGCCTCCGGCACCTGCCGGCCCAGGGAGTCGGGGTCGAGCACCCGCCGCGGAACGTCGGCCTCCGGCTCCGGCGGCAGGCCCGCAGCCCGGAGCGCACTGTTCTGCCGCGACACCGCGTCGCCCAGGGACGACATGTAGGTGGCGGGCGCGCGGTCGGCCAGCCGGCGCAGCCACGTCACCGCCTCCTCGCCGACCTCCACGGCCTCCTGGGGACGGTCTGCGTCGAGCAGGATCCCGTGCAGGCTCATCAGCGCCGTCGTCCACGCAGAGGTGTACCGGTGCGGATCGGCCTCGGCGAGGCGCCGGTTGAGCTCGGCCACCTCCCGCGCCGGCTCGACGGCCTCCACGTGCCGGCCGCGCGCGGACAAGTGCTCGCGCAGTCGCTCCAGCGACGCGACGAGCGGCGTGTCCTCGACCAGCGCCCCCTCGCGCACCAACTCTCGGCCCAACTCGACCGCTTCGCGCAGGGCGACATCCTCCGCAGGCGGACGGAACGTGAGGGCTGCCCCGTTGGACAGCGCGATCGCCAACCCCCTGCGCTGCCCCGGATCGTGGACGGCTGCCCTGCGGTACGCGCTCGCCGCCTCCTGGTTGGCCCGGTACGCCTCCTCCCACCGACCGGCCGACTCCAGATGCACACTGACGTTGGCCAGCGCGGTCGCCCGGTACGGTTCGTACCGGCGCAGATCGTCCCGGCCGAGACGGGTGAAGAGGTCCACCACGCGCTGCTGCGTCGCCACCGCTTCGTCGACCTCGCCGGTGCGGTGCAGCAGACCGGCTACGTTGGTCAAGGTGCGGCCGACGTGCTCCTCGTACGTCTCCGGATCGTCGGCTGCCAGCTCCTGGAAAAGCTCGGCGCCGCGCCGCGCCGCCCGCAGCGCCTCCTGCGTGCGCCCCAGTTCGTGCAGGTCGTTGCCGTGCCCGGCGTACAGCCAGGCGCGTTCGTGCCGGTCCGGTGCCGCCGCGATCCGGGACGTGAACAGCCGGACGTTGACGGCGGCCTGTCCCACCACGAGGTTCGCGGGGGTCGGGTGCGGCACGGCGTCCACCACGTCCTCCAAGAGCGCCGTCGTGATGTCGGGCAGCTCGGCCAGAGCGGTGAGGGCGGCGCCCCCGGCGGCCACGCCGAGGCCGGGATCGGCGGCCAGCAGCGGATACAGGCAGGCGGGCCCGAGGTGCGGCCAGCGGCCCGCCCCCGCGATCAGCGTCGAGACCCCCCGGGCGGGGCCGGAGCCGTGCCGCAGCACGGCGCCCGCGGTGTCCGCCGCCCACGCCTGCGCCGGGTAGTCGGCCGCGTGGCCCGGCACGGTCAGCGCGACGAAGTCCTCCGCCAGCCGGTCCGGATAGAGCGGTTCCAGGACCGTGCCGTCCACGCCCTCGGGCGGCGGATAGCAGACGCCGTGGTCCGCCAGCACGGTGGGCGTCGGCTGCCCGACCTCCAGCGCGTCCACCAGTAATGCTCCCTGCTCTTGCGGCTGCGCGCCGCTCAGGGAGGCGGCGAAGACCACCCGGTTCATGACCGCGGGGGCCAGGGTGATCCGTCCCGCGCCCCGCCGGTCGTGCAGCAGCACCCAGCCCAGATGCTCGCGGTCGAGGAGGTAGAGGGTGAGCCCTGCCAGATCGGGCGGGGCGCGCCGACCCGAGGCCGCGGCGTCGACGGCGACCAGGGCGGCCATGTGCACGGCGAGCACCAGCCTGAAGTCGTCGTCGGCGAGGTCGGGTTCGCCCGCCGGCGCTACGATCCCGTACTGCTCGGCGAAGGCGGCGCGTGCCGCACGGAACATCGCCCCCCGCTCGCCCTGCCCGGCCGCCTGGCCGCTCGGCTCGTCCAAAGGCCCGAGGGCCTGTGCCGACACGTCGATCTGCTCACTGGCGAGCGCCCCGCGCAGCGCCGGCCAGGAATCAGTGCCGCGCGCCAGCAGCAGGACGCGGGCGCGCACGTCCGGCCGGTGCAGCAGGGCGTTGCTGAACAGCCAGGTGAGGGTGGTCAGCGGCCAGCGATCCGCGTAGTCGACCAAGAGCAGGAGCCCGGCCGCACTGTCCGGCGTCAAGTCCTGGCTGCCGGGCGGCGGCAGCACGGTCCCGGGCCCCTCGACCGCGGTGACCACCTTCCAGCCCTGCCCGGACAACTCGGCGGCCAGCTGCTGGGCGAGCCGGGTCTTGCCCTGCCCGCCCGGCGCGTGCAGCCAGCGCGCCGCCCGCTGCGGACCGCCGGCGCACCAGGCGTGCAGCGCTCCCAGTTCGTCCTCCCGCCCGGTGAACGGCGCCACGGCGAACCGAGCGTGGAGCATCCGGCTGGGCTGCTGCCGCAGCCACCGCGGATCCGCCTCGGGGGTCGGTGCCCAACGGCGCAGCACGTACAACGGCGTGCCGTCGCCGAACACATGGATGTCCGCGCCGACGACACCGTAGGCGAACCCGCCCGTCGCGCTGACGTGCTGCTCGCTCACGTCGCGCGGTCACCGCGGCCGGCGCCGGGCTCCTGATGGACGATCACGTTCCCGCCCTGCGCGCCGAACGCCTGCCCGTGGTCGCGCGCCTCGACGTGCTGCACCCAGTGGCGCTGCTGGGCGGGCAGTTCGTCCTGCAACCGCCGGGTCAGCTCGCGCACGTCGTCGGCCGCCTCCGGGTGCGCGCGAAGGAACTGCTCGAGCCGCAGCTGCCAAGCCGGTGCCAACTGCCGGCGCGCCGTCTCCGGATCCTCCGCATCAGACACCAGCGCGGCCTCGCTCTCCAACAGGGCGACCAGCGCTCCCTGTCCGGGTGCGTCAGCCCGCCCGAACAGCCGCAGCAACCCGGAGCGCGCGGCGCCCCAGGCGTCCGTCGCCATCGCGGCGACGAGCGTCGTCGAAGCGGCCGTCGCGACCGCCGCCAGGGATTCGATCATGGGTGTCCTCCCGTTGCCGTGCCCGCCCCATCGTGCCACCGCGGCGCGGCCCGCGCCCGCACCCTCCCCGACCAACGTGCCGCGGTTATATGGTGGTCGGCCGCACCACCGGGACAACGACACGGCGACGACGCCGTGGGCGAGGGGGCGTCGTGTGGCGTCGCAAGGGCCCGAACCGCACCGGCCTGCGCCGGCAGCTCCGCACGGCGCGCGTCCTGTTCGACACCGGCGACTTCGCCGCGGCGGAGGTACTCCTGCGCGGCCTGCTGCCCGACTGCGAGGCGGAGCTGGGAGCGAACCACGGGGAGACCATCGGCCTGCTCAACCTGCTCGGCTCCACCCTCTACCAGCAGCGCAAGGCGGCTGCTTCCGCGCAGATCGCCCGCGAGGCCACCGACCGTGCGGCCCGCGCCTGGGGCCCCGACGACCCCGCGACGCTCGACTGCGCTCACAACCTCGGCGGGGCCCTGGCCATCCAGGGTGACATCTCCGCGTCCGTCGCGGTTCTCGACGACACCTGGCAGCGCCGCACCCGCCGCCTGGGAGCCGCCCACGAATCCACCCTCACCACCGCCAACACCCTCGGCGCGACCCTCTTCGCCGCAGGTCTCCGCCGCGAAGGCCTCACGGTCCTGCGCCAGGCCCACGCCCAGAGCATGGGCCTGCCGGCCGGGCATCCGGTGCGTGGGGAGATCGCCGACAATCTGCGGATCGCGGAACGGAACGCGGGCGGCTGACACCGTTTCCTGCATGGCCAGTTGGTTGGTGGCGGGGTCATGGGAGTGGGCGCTGGGGATGGATCGCGCCGGACGGATGGTGGGAGACCGCGAAGCCGTTGCTGCCGTCGGCACGCTCGAGATGCTCGTCGGCCAGGGGCTGGTCGACCGGTCCCGGGCGGTACGGGACTCCACTCATGTCCGCGCTGAAACCGCCTAGGACACGAATCCCGCAGCGAGCATTCCAAGCCCGAGCGACTCCACGCCGACGAGGCCTACCGGTTGCCCGGTGCGACCCACACACGCCGGCGTTGATCGCACCGTCCTGCGCGTATTGCGGTGACCTGGGTGGGGCCGTGTCACAGGTATCTCGTAGGCTTCCAGCCATGAACGAGGGTGATTCCGGCAGACGGGTCATAGAGGGGCGCTTCGAGCTGGATACGCGGCTCGGTGGCGGTGGCATGGGCACGGTGTGGCGCGCACGCGATCTGGTCCTTGACCGGGCCGTGGCGCTCAAGGAGGTACGGCCGCCCGATCCGGGTCTTGCCGAGTACGACCCGCAGGGCGCGGCCATGCTCCGGGCCCGAGTGCTGCGCGAGGCACGGGCGCTGGCTCGCGTCGTTCACCCCAATGTCGTGACCATCCACCACGTGGTGGACGGCGGGGAATACGTCTACCCGTGGCTCGTCATGGAATTGGTGACCGGCGGGTCACTTCAGGACCGGCTCGACAAGGGGCCGTTGGCGCCCGCCGACGCCGCCCGGCTGGGTCGCGAGGTGCTGGCCGCACTGGGCGCCGCGCACGATGTCGGCATCCAGCACCGGGACGTGAAACCCGCCAACGTGCTGATGAGGCCCGACGGACGTCCCGTCCTCACCGACTTCGGAATCGCGACCATCAGGGAATCGACCGCCCTGACCATGACCGGGTCGATCATCGGCACGCCCGACTTCATGGCGCCCGAGCGCATCTCCGGCGGCGAGGGCGGCCCGGGCTCCGACCTGTGGTCGCTGGCGATGATGCTGTACGTCGCCGTCGAGGGACATCACCCGCTGCGCAGGGGAACCACCCTCGCCACGCTGGCGGCACTGCTGAGCGAGCAGCTTCCGCCACCCGTCCAGGCCGGAGTCCTGACCGGGTTCCTGAACGCCGTGCTCGTCAAGAACCCTGCCGACCGGGCGGACGCGAAGACCGCGGACCAGATGCTCGCGGAGGCGATCGAGGGCGGCCACACGGCTCGAAGTGCTCCCGCCGGGGCGGACGTGGTCACGTCGTACAGGCTGACACCTCCGCCGGGTCCGACACCCGCACCCTCCGCACCGGTCGGGTCCGGACCGCCTGCAGGCTTCGGCCCGCCTTCCGGCTTCGGGCCGGCTTCGGGCTTCGGTCCGCCGACTCCCTACCCGGCAGGCCCCACCCGGCCGACGCCGGCACGGCCGGGCGACCCCGCGAAGCGGCGAATCGCGATCGCCTCGTCCGTCGTCGGTACGGTGCTGGCAGGAGTCCTGGTGTGGACCCTGCTACCGGACGGAGGCGACAAGGACAACGGAAAGCCCTCCGCCTCATCCGGCGCGACCTCGACCAGGACGACGGACCCCGCTCGCACACCGTCCCGCTCGGCCCCGGCGCCCCAGACCGACGCGAAGACGGATCTGCTCACCCCCGACGGCATCCGGACGGCGGTGAGGAAGATCAAGGCCGCGACCGGCACGGACCGCGCATGCGACCTCACCGTCTACCCGACGTACGTCTCCGCGGACATCATGGTCAAGGGCAGCGACACCAAGTACGACAGTTACACCTACCGCCCGGGCCAGGGCGTCGAGAAGGGCATCATCAGCAGCGCCATCATCGGCGGCAAACGCCCCTTCAGTCTCGACAGCTTCGACTGGGACGTCCTTCCCGCCCTGCTGAAGCGGGCAAAGAAGGACCTGAACGTACAGCGGCCGACTATGCGTTACGTCCTGGTCCGCCCTGCCGACGACACGTTCGACACCCCGCTGGGACTGGCTGTCTATCTCGCCGACGACCACGTCACCGGCTACCTGGACGCCGACCTGAAGGGCAAGGTCACCAGGGTGATGCCGGCCCAGGACTGAGCAGCCTGTCGGCCGACTCGATCACGCCGCCCTGCGCCCACCGGCCCAGCCCACCCTGCAGGTGGGCCGGTGCGCCCAATCGGCCACGACCGGCGTGCCGATCGGTTTCGTTCGGCACCCGTGGTACCTGCGCTGCCCGGCCGCTCCGAAGCGAGACCTGCCTCAGGTGACTCCTCCCCCGGCTGAGGCAAGGGGCTTCTCGCTATGCCGGGTCGGCGTCGTGACGGACCAGCCCGGCACAAAAGTGCCTGGCATGACCGTCACCACACAAGCGCAGTGATCTCCGGCGCTTCGCGCCTCCAGACCGAGGATCGCATTCCCGCCCGACCTGAAGGCCGGGATTCCCTGCGAAGAACAAGGGATGGCCGACAGCGGTCACGGACACGTCAGGAACCCGCCCGAGTGCCGTCATTGAGGGCCGCACGGCGTGGTGGGACCGCTCCTGCCCCAGGAGCCGAAGTTGACGCAGCGGCATCGCCCGCCCCGCCGAGATCACTCAGACGTACTCCGTCGCCGCGTCCAGCAACCAGTCCGCCAGATAGCCCGCGAAGGACGAACGGACCAGTACCCAGAACCCGGCCCTGGGTTCGTCCCGGGCGACCAGGACGACCTGCGTGCGGCCCAGGGTCGTCTGGGCGCAACGGCCGGAGCCGAAGGCCCTCGGATGCAGATCCAGCGCGCAGCCGTGCGCCAGCAGATCGCGGGCGCGGGGACCTGTCACGAGGATCGTGGTGCGCTGGGCGGAGACGTCGGTGACGGAGACGGGCTCGTCTCCCGCTGTCTCCCGGATCCGGTGCTCCAGGTCCCGTTCACTGCCGGTCGGGCCGGTCACCAGCCATTCGTCCGGACCGAGCCACAGCACGGTCAGTTCCCCGGCGCGTACGACGGTGTTGGGTTCGAGGGGCAGTTGCAGGCCCAGTGCGAGCCCGACGGCGTCCGCCGCCGCTCCTTTGGCGTCGAGGCGCACGTTGATCTGGGCCAGGAACGGCAGTTCGGCCAGCCGTATCGCGCCCCCCGACGTGCGGGTCACGGTGGCCAGGCGGTCCGCGTCCTGCGCCAAGGGGCTGCGGAGCGGGGCGCTCAGGGCGGTGTCAGCCATCGCGGCGGGCTCCCTCGGGGTCGTAGAGGACGGGGCTCGCGACGGTCACCGGGACCATCCGGTCACCGACGGGGGCGTACAGCCGCTCGCCGATGCGGTCACGGCCGCCCTTGATCAGGGCGAGCGCGAAGGTCCGGCCGAGGGCGGCACTGCGGTAGCTGGAGGTGACATGGCCGAGCATCGGGACGGGCGGTGCGGGCAGTTCGCTGTCGGCGACCAGGTGAGTGCCCTCGGGGAGGAAGACGGCCGGGTCCACAGGGAGCAGGCCGACGAGGTGCTTCCGGTCGGGGCGGACGGTGTCGGCGCGGGCGTAGGAGCGCTTGCCGATGAAGTCGGGCTTCTTCTTCGACACCGCCCAGCTCATGCCCAGGTCCTGCGGGGTGACCGTGCCGTCGGTGTCCTGACCGATGATCGGGTAGCCCTTCTCGGCACGCAGGACGTGCATGGTCTCGGTGCCGTACGGGGTGATGCCGTACGGGGAACCGGCCTCGTGCAGTGCCTGCCACAGGGTGAGTGCTTCCCAGGGTGACACGTTGATCTCGTAGGCGAGTTCGCCGGAGAAACTGATCCGGCACACCCTGGCCCCGATGCCCGCGACGGTGGTCTCCCGCCACGCCATGAACGGGAAGTCGTCGTTGGCCACGGCCAGTTGGGGTGCCAGCGCGCCGAGGACGTCGCGGGAGCGGGGGCCGACGAGGGCGACGGTGGCCCACTGTTCGGTCACGGATGTGCAGTGGACCTTCAGTTCGGGCCACTCGGTCTGCAGCCACTCCTCCATCCAGTCCAGTACGACGGCCGCGTTTCCGGTCGTGGTGGTGACCAGGAAGCGGTCCTGGGTGAGGCGGATGACGGTGCCGTCGTCGAAGACCATGCCGTCCGGGCGGCACATCACGCCGTAGCGGATCATGCCGACCTTCAGGGTGCTCATCATGTTGGTGTAAAGCAGGTCGAGGAAGACGCCCGCGTCCGGGCCCTGTACGTCGATCTTGCCGAGGGTGGAGGCGTCCATGAAGGCCACGCCGTCGCGGGCGGCGGCGCACTCACGCAGGACCGCGGCTTCCCTGTCCTCGCCGCCCTGCGGGTAGTACCAAGGACGCTTCCACTGGCCGACGTTCTCGAAGAGGGCGCCGTGCGCGACATGCCACTCGTGGATGGCGGTCGTGCGGACCGGGTCGCTCAGGACGCCACGGTCACGGCCGGCGAGCGCCGCGAAGGAGACCGGCGTGTACGGCGGCCGGAACGTGGTCGTGCCGAGCGCGGAGATGTCCACGCCGAGCAGTTCGGCGACGACGCCGCCGGCCAGGAGCCCGGAGGTCTTGCCCTGGTCGTTGGCGGTGCCCGCCGTCGTGTAGCGCTTGGTGTGCTCGACCGAGCGCAGACCGGCGCCGGCCGCCCGGGCCAGGTCGTCGACGGCGACGTCGCGTTGGAGGTCGACGAAGCGGGGCGAGTCCGGAGCACCGGGGACGGCGTACACGTGCATCGCCGGCGTCTGCCGCGGCCGTACGGCCACCGCCGGCAGGTGGGGCGACTGTGAGGTGTAGCCCTCGGCCTCGATCGCGCGGGCACCGGCGGCGGCACCCTGGGCCAGGACCTCGGCCGGATCCAGGGCACCGCTCGCGCTGCCCGCGACCTCGACCGCCTGCCGGCAGGTGTCCGGCACGAAGAAGCCCAGTGCCTCGTCGTACCGCAGCTTGCCGCCCGACTGGCTGAACAGGTGGGCCACCGGGTTCCAGCCGCCGGAGACCAGCAGCAGGTCGGCGGTGAACTCCCGCTGTCCTTCGGACTCTCCGTACGGGGCGACGGTCACCGCGGTGAGCCGCGCGTCGCCCTTCGTGCCGGTGACGGCGTGCCCGGCCATCACCTCGATACCCGCCTGCCGAGCGCGCTCCGCCCACTCTCCCGGTGCGGGGCGGGTGTCGACGATCGCCGCGATGTCCACGCCCGCGGCGGTGAGGTCCAGCGCCGCATCGTAGGCACTGTCGTTGGTGGTGAGGACGACCGCATGGCGGCCGGGCAGCACACCGTGACGGTTGACGTAGGTGCGGGCCGAGGCGGCGAGCATCACACCGGGGCGGTCGTTGTCCGCGAACGCCAGCGAGCGCTCGTGGGCGCCGGTGGCCAGGACGACGCGACGCGCCCGGATGCGCCAGACGCGCTCGCGGGAGACGTGCTCGGGGGCGTCGGCACCGAGGTGGTTGGTACGGCGTTCGACGGCGAGGAGATGGTTGTCGTCGTAGTAGCCGAAGACGGTGGTACGGCGCAGGATTCGCACCTCGGGGGCGTTGTCGAGCTGCCCGGTGACATCCGCCACCCAGTCGAGGTGTTCGGCCGTGCCCAGGAGGCTGCCGCCCGGCTCGGGTTGGTCGTCGGCGAGGATGACACGGGCTCCGCTGCGGACGGCGGCCGCCGCCGCGGCGAGCCCGGCCGGTCCCGCGCCGACGATCAGCAGGTCGCAGTGGGCGTGTACGGCGTCGTAGCGGGCGGGGTCCGGTTCGCCGGCGAGGCGGCCCTGGCCGGAAAGGCTGCTCGCGACCAGGCCGTCGTAGAGCTCGACGGTGGTCGCGGGGAGCATCGGCTCGGGGAAGGGCGCCTCGATCTGGACGATCGCGTTGGGCTCTTCCACGCCGGCCGAGAAGATGCCTCGGGGGCGGCCGAGCTTGACGCTGGTGCCGGCCTCGATGACGCCGTTGGCGAGGAGGGCGGAGGCGAGGGTGTCGCCTCGGACGCCCTGGTACTCGGTGCCGTCGAAGGTGAAGGTGAGGGGGGTGTCTCGGTGGATGCGGCCGCGGGTGGGGTGACGGAACGGCTGGCCTGTGGCGGAGCCACTGATGGAGGCAGCACCGCCACCGCTCCCACCCGTCCCGTCCTGAAGGGGCTGCGTCCCCTGGACCGGCGTCGGCGGTGAAGGGGTCTTGTCCTCGCACTCCCCCCGAGGGGGTACCCCCGGACAGGCTGAGCGCACTGGGCGGGGCCCGGGCGCCGCCGGGCGTTCCTCACCCGCCAGGTACACCGCCAGGATGTCGTTCGTGGTCGTGTCCCGTACCGCGTTGAACCACTTGCGGCAGCCCGCCGCGTGACTCCAGCGCTCGGCGAACGGGCCCTTCGGGTTGTCGCGGAAGAACAGATAGCGGGCCCACTCCTCGTCGGTGAGGGCCGAGGGGTCCTCGGGGTAGGGCACGTGGGCCTGGCCGCCGTAGTGGAACTCGGCCTCGTCGCGGGGCCCGCACCACGGGCAGGGGATGAGCAGCATGGTCGGGCTCCCTAGTGGGCCACCGCGGCAGCGCCGTGCTCGTCGACGAGCGCGCCGGTGGTGAAACGGTCGAGCGAGAAGGGGGCGTTGAGGGTGTGCGGGGCGTCGTGGGCGATGGTGTGGGCGTAGACCCAGCCCACGCCCGGCGTGGCCTTGAAGCCACCCGTGCCCCAGCCGCAGTTGAGGTAGAGATTGTCGACGGGGCTGAGCCCGACGATCGGTGAGGCGTCGGGGCTGACGTCGACGATGCCGCCCCAGGTGCGTAGCACGTGGGCGCGGGCGAAGACCGGGAAGAGCTCGAGGGCCGCGGACATCTGCTCTTCGATGATGTGGAAGGCGCCGCGCTGGGTGTAGGAGTTGTACGCGTCGATGCCCGCGCCCATCACCAGCTCGCCCTTGTGGGCCTGGCTGACGTACACGTGGACCGCGTTGGACATGACGACCGTCGGGTGCACCGGCTCCAGCAGCTCCGACACGAGCGCCTGCAACGGATGGCTCTGGACGGGGAGTTCGATGCCGGCCATGGCGGCGAGGACCGAGGTGTGGCCCGCCGAGCAGAGCGCGACCTTGCCCGCCGCGATGGGGCCGAGGTTCGTCTGGACTCCGACCACGCGGTTGCCGACCAGCTCCAGGCCGGTGACCTCGCAGTTCTGGATGATGTCGATGCCGACGGCGTCCGCCGAGCGGGCCAGGCCCCAGGCCACGTTGTCGTGTTTGGCGATGCCGGCGCGCGGCTGGTAGGTGGCGCCCAGGACCGGATAGCGCACGTCCGGTGAGATGTTGACGATCGGGCAGATTTCCTTGACGCCGTCCGCGTCGAGCCACTCCGCGTCCACGCCGTTGAGGCGGTTCGCCTCGACGCGGCGCACGCTGTCGCGAACGTCCTGGAGGCTGTGGGCGAGGTTCAGTACACCACGCTGGGAGAAGAGGATCGGGTAGTCGAGCTCCTCCGCGAGTCCCTCCCACAGCTTGAGCGCGTGCTCGTAGATGCCGGCGCTCTCGTCCCACAGGTAGTTGGAGCGGATGATGGTGGTGTTGCGGGCCATGTTGCCGCCGGCCAGCCAGCCCTTCTCCAGCACGGCGACGTTGGTGATGCCGTGGTTCTTCGCCAGGTAGTGGGCGGTGGCGAGGCCGTGGCCGCCGCCGCCCACGATCACCACGTCGTACGAACGCTTCGGCTCGGGTGTGCGCCAGAGGAAATCCGGGTGGTCCGGGAGGTCGGCGCCTGGGGTGAGGGGGCTCATCGGACGTCTCCGTCTTCTGAAAGGAACGGATACAGCGGGTGCTCGGGGGCCGTCACGTTCTTACGGCGTTCGCGTTCCTCCTTGCTGGCCAGCAACTGAGCGGTCACCGACAGTGCTCCTTGTCTCGAAGTCGACACTCAGGCACGGAGGCGGGACATGGTCGGATCGAACAGAGGCTCGTTGGCGACGACCGCCTCGACGCGCCGGTCGAAGTAGCCGATGTGCACGGTGGTGCCGGGGGTGGCGAGTTCCGCCGGGAGCCAGGCGTACGCGATGCCCTTGCCGATCGTGTGGCCGTAGGCGGCGCTGGTGACGTAGCCGACGGCGCGGTCACCGTCGTACACCGGTTCCTTGCCCATGACGACGGACTGCGGGTCGTCGATGGTGAGGCAGGTCAGCTTGCGGCGGACTTCGGTCTTACGGCGCTCAAGGGCGGCCTTGCCGATGAAGTCGCCCTTGTCGAGCCTGACGGCGAAGCCCAGGCCGGCTTCGTAGGGGTCGTGCTCGTAGGTCATGTCGGCGCCGAAGGATCGGTAGCCCTTCTCCAGCCGGAGGCTGTTGAAGGCGCCGCGCCCGGCGATGATGCCGCCCAGCGGCTTGGCCGCCTGCCACAGGGTGTCCCACAGTTTCTGGCCCAGGTCGGCGGTGGTGTACAGCTCCCAGCCCAGCTCGCCGACGTAGGAGAGGCGCATCGCGGTGACGGGGACGGAGCCGATGTGGGCGCGCTTGGCGCGGAAGTACTTCAGGCCGTCGTTCGAGAAGTCCGTGTCGGTGAGGGGCTGCAGGACCTTGCGGGCGAGCGGGCCCCACAGGCCGATGCAGCAGGTGCCCGGGGTGATGTCACGGACCTGGACCGTGCCCTGGGCGGGGAGGTGGCGGGTGAACCAGTCGAGGTCCAGGTTGCCGTTGGCGCCGACCTGGAAGAGGTCGCGGGCCAGCCGGGCGATGGTGACATCGCTGCGGATGCCGCCGTCCTCGTCCAGCAGGAGGGTGTACGTGACGGAGCCGACGGACTTGTCGATCTTGCTGGTGGACAGCCTCTCCAGGAAGGCGGCGGCACCGGGACCTGTGACCTCAAGGCGCTTGAGGGCCGTCATGTCGTACATCGCGACGCTCTCGCGGGTGGCCTGCGCCTCGGCGCCGACGATCGGGGACCAGTAGCGCGCGGCCCAGTCGTTCGGGGTCGGAATGGAACGGCCGTCCAGCAGGGTCGCGTTGGCCTCGTACCACTGGGGGCGCTCCCAGCCGTTCGCCTCCAGGAAGAAAGCGCCCAGCTCCTGCTGGCGGGCGTGGAAGGGGCTCGTGCGGATCGGGCGCGGGTCCCCGGACGGTTGGAGCGGGTGGAGTATGTCGTAGACCTCGACGAAGTTCTGGCAGTCGCGGGCCAGGACGTACTCGGGGGCGAGCTGGTGCGGTTCGAAGCGGTTGACGTCGCACTCGTGCAGGTCGAAGGACGAGCAGTGGCCGTCGACCAGCCATTCGGCCATGGCCCGGCCGACACCGGCGGAGTGGGTGACCCAGACGGCCTCGGCGACCCAGAAGCCCTTGACGTCCGGGGACTCGCCGAGGAGCGGCTGACCGTCGGTGGTGAAGGAGAACAGGCCGTTGATGCCCTCCTCGACCTTGGCCTCGCGCGTCGCGGGGAGCAGGGACTGGGTCTCGGTCCAGGCGTCCTCGAAGTCGTCCTCGGTGAACTTCAGGACCGACGGCATCTCGTCGGCCTCGTCCACGGACAGGATGTCGTCGGCGGAGACGGGCATCGGGCGGTGACCGTAATAGCCGATGCCGATGCCGTCGAAGCGGTCGCGGTAGTAGAGGTCGGCGTCCTGGTGGCGCAGGATCGGGCGCACGGCCTCCTCGGTCTGGCCCGCGAGCGCCGGTACCGGGCCGGTCCAGGCGAGTTGGTGGCCGAGCGGGGTGAGCGGGAGGTTCATGCCGACCATGCGGGCGATCTTCGGGCCCCAGATACCGGCGCAGCACACGACGAAGTCGGCGGGGATCTCCCCCTGGTCGGTGAGGACGCCGGTGACGCGGCCCTCGCTCTGCCGGACGTCGAGGACCTCGTGGCGGGCGAGGAAGCGTACGCCGCGCCCGGTGGCCCGGCGGATCTGCGCCTCTACCGCGAGGACGGCCTTGGCGAGGCCGTCGGTCGGGACGAGGAGGCCGCCGAGGACCTTGTCCGGGTTGACGAGCGGGTGCTGCTCGACGCACTCCTCGGGGCTCAGCAGCCGGGCCTCGATGCCCCAGGCGGTGATCCAGCCGTGGCGGCGGTGCAACTCGGCGACGCGCTCGGGGGTGGTCGCCACTTCGAGGCCGCCGACCTGCAGGAAGCAGGGCTTGCCGTCGACGTCGAGGGAACAGAACTTCTCGACCGTGTAGCGGGCCAACTCAGTCATGGTCTTGGAAGAGTTCGTCTGGAAGACCAGGCCCGGGGCGTGCGACGACGATCCCCCGGTGGCCGGCAGCGGGCCCTGGTCGACCACGGTCACTTCGGTCCAGCCGCGCGCGGAGATCTCGTCGGCGAGGGCCGCTCCCACGACGCCCGCTCCGATGATCACCACTCGGGGTCCCGCCATCACCGCACCTCCGGAATCAAACCGTAGAGTTGCTGTCTGCGCAACACAGTTCAGGTTGCGCAACTCAATGTGCCTGCCGCGAGGACGGGGTGTCAAGGGGTCCGTGACGTCGGAAAACAGGCCGAAACACCGCCCGGAACACGGCAATGCCCGGCGGGCGGCGCACACCTGCACGCGCCGCCCGCCGGGCATGTCCGACCGGCTTGTGGCCTCGGCCTACTTGATCCAGGCGTCCACCTTGTCCTTGTTGGCGTCCACCCACTTCTTCGCCGCCGCCTCGCCGGACAGCTTGTCCTGGGCGATGTACTTGGCGACCGTGTTCTGGTCCTCGTTCGTCCAGTTGAAGTTCTTCACCAGGTTGTGGGCGGGGCTGCCCGACTTGGCGAACTTCGAGCTGACGATCTTGTCCAGGTTGTAGACGGGATAGTCGCAGGCGACCTTCTCCGCAACGGCGTCACAGCCGGTCGTGTACTTCGGCAGGGAGACCTTCTTCAGCGGCACCTCGGACAGGAACCACTGCGGCTCGTAGAAATAGCCGATCACCCACTTCTTGTTCTTCTCGGCGTCCCGGAAGGACTGGATGAGCGCGGTCTCGCTGCCCGCGTACACCACCTTGAAGTCCAGCTTCAGGTTCTTCACCAGGGCCGCGTCGTTCGTGACGTACGACGGGTCGCCGTCGAGGAGCTGTCCCTTGCCGCCCGACTCGGACGTCTTGAACTCGGACGCGTACTTGTTCAGGTTCCTGTAGTCGAGGATGTCGGGGTGCGCCTTGGCCAGCCACGGCGGCACGTACCAGCCGATGAGGCCTTTGTTGCCGGTCTCACCGGCCTCGACCGCGGTCTTCTGCTGGGTGATGTACTTCTTCTTCAGGTCGTCGTGGCCCCAGTTCTCCAGGACGACGTCGACCTCGCCGGTACCGAAGCCCTGCCAGGCGATCTCTTCCTTCAGGTTCTTCTTGTTGACCTTGCAGCCGAGGTTGTGCTCGGCGACGTACGCGACGACCGCCGCGTCGGCCTCGTAACCCACCCAGGGATTGACCGCGAGGTTGAACGTGCCGCACTTGCCCGAGCTGCCCGCGCTGTTCGAACCCGGGGAGGAGTCGCCGACCTTCGCCCCGCCGCACGCGGTGAGGGTGAGGCCGAGGACGGCCAGGCCGGCCGTGCCGGCTCGCCAGTATCTTGCCATGGTGTCGTGCTCCTTAAGCGCCCGCGCGACGCGCCGCTGCCTGAGTGATCCGGTCGAACATGACTCCGAGCAGTACGATGGCGAATCCCGCCGCCAGCCCCTTGCCGTACAGCTCTCCCTGCGAGAATCCGGCCACGACGTCGTAGCCGAGGGCCCCTGCTCCTACGAGGCCGCCCACAACAACCATCGACAGCACGTAGATCAGGCCCTGGTTGGTCGCGAGCGTCAGGGCGCTGCGTGACATCGGCAGTTGAACCTTGGTGATGATCTGCCAGGTGTTGCACCCGGCGGAGGTGGCCGCCTCCACGGTGGTCTCGGGCACGGCCCGGATCCCGTCGGCGATGATCTTCATGGCGACCGGCGCACCGTAGACGATCGCGGCGACGATGGCCGTGAAACGGGTGGCACCGAACAGCGCGAGGAACGGCACGAGATAGACGAACGGCGGCATGACCTGGGCCGCGTCCAGGGTGGGCCGGATCAGCCGGTCCACGAGCGTGCTGCGCCCCATCCACACGCCGAAGACGATGCCGAGCACCATCACCAGCACCGTGGCGACGAGCGTCGAGGCCAGCGTCGTCATACCGTCCGACCACACACCCGTACCGACCAGCAGGCCCACGCACACGGCCGTGGTGACCCCGGCCTTCCAGCTGCCGAACACCACGCCCAGTGCGACCAGCACCGTGCCGACGAGCCACCACGGGGAGTCGGTGAGCAGCGTCTGGAACGGGTTGAGCAGGCCGTTGGTGATGGCGTCGCGGAAGGCGTTGGTCAGACCCGACAGGTTGTCCTGCGCCCAGTTGGTCGCGGTGTCCGCCGCACGCGCGATGTGGTGGCCGATCGTGCCGTCGCCGGGGAAGTCCGCCGCCCACAGATAGGTGTGCGACAGGTGGATCAGGACCGCCGTGACCACAGCGCCCGCGCCCAGCAGTGGCCGCCGCCACTTCACGAAGCGGTTCCTGGAGCGCCGCGCGCTCTCCTCGCGGGCGCTGGCCGCGGTCGTGACCCGGTCCAGGACGATCGCCATGACCACGATGGCGAGACCCGCGTTGAAGGCCGTGCCGACGTCGAGCGACTGCAGTGCCTGGAGGACGTTCACACCGAGACCCGGCGCGTTGATCAGGGCCGCGATGGTCACCATGGCCAAGGCGGCCATGATGGTCTGGTTGACGCCCATCACCACGGTCCGCTTGGACATCGGCAGCAGGACTTTGAGCAGGGACTGACGGCGGGTGGCGCCCAGGGACTCGGCCGCCTCGACGGTCGTCTTCGACACGTTGCGGATGGCGTGCGCGGTGATGCGGATCGTCGGCGGGGCAGCGTAGATCACGGTGGCGATCGTGGCGGACGCTCCGCCGATGAGGAAGAACAGGGTCAGCGGTGCCAGGTAGACGAAGGTCGGCATCGTCTGCATGAAGTCCAGGAAGGGCGCCATGATCCGGTTGAACCGGTCCGACAGCCCGGCCCACACCCCGAGCGGGATCGCGAACAGCAGGGCCACGAACACCGCGGAGAGGGTCAGGGCGAGGGTGTCCATGCTCTCCTGCCACAATCCCTGCAGCCCGAAGAAGGTGAAGCCCGCCACGGCCAGCAGCGCGACCCGCCAGTTCCCCACGGCCCAGGAGACGTACCCGGCGATGCCGACGACGCCGAGCCAGCCGACCTGCGGGACCGGGCGGGCCCCCGACGGCTGGGAGATCAGGTGCTGGATGAAGGTCACCAGGTTGTCGATGACCAGCCGGATCTCGTTGAAGAAGTACAGGAAGAGCGGGTTGGAGTTGCGATGGGCGCCGACGGAGTCGTTGAAGCCGTTGATCCACCGGTGCAGATCGGTCAGATCCGCCGCTGCCAGCGGCAGGGTCTGCTTTCCGCGCAGGACGGCGAACAGCACCAGCCAGACGACGAGGATCGCGCCGATCACCATGGGCCGGCTGACCTTGCGCGCGCCCTCGGCGGGCGCGGCCGGCTCCACGGCCTCTGTTTTTTCGGGTTTCTGGGATTTCTCGATGGCGACGGTCATCACGCGCCGCCTTCCTGCCCGGCGACCACCGCAAGGATCTCCTCGTCGCCGACGATGCCGAGCAGCTTGCCGTTCTCGACGACCTTGACGGGCTTGTCGGCCGTGAGCACCGCCCGGGTGGCCTCCTTCACCACGACGTCCGGGCCCAGCTCGGGGCCGTCCAGTTCGTCGCCGTCCTCCCGCGCGCGCATGATCCAGCGCAGGGTGAGTACGTCGCCGCGGGGCACGTCCTTGACGAACTCGCGTACGTAGTCGTCGGCGGGGGCGCCGACCAGCTCGTCACCGGTGCCGCACTGGACCGTCCTGCCGTCGCGCATGATGAGGATGCGGTCACCCAACTTGAGCGCCTCGGAGAGGTCGTGGGTGATGAACACCATCGTCTTGCCGACCTCGTGGTGCAGCCGGATGACCTCGTTCTGCATGTCCCGGCGGATCAGCGGGTCGAGCGCCGAGAACGGTTCGTCGAAGAGGAGTACGTCCGGGTCGCCGGCCAGCGCCCGGGCAAGGCCGACGCGCTGCTGCATACCGCCGGAGAGCTGGTCGGGGTAAGAGTTCTCGTAGCCGGAGAGGCCGACCAGTTCGACGACCTCGAGCGCCCGCCTGGTGCGCTCGGCCTTGCTCATGCCGCGGATCTCCAGGCCGAACGACACGTTGTCGACGACCCTTCGGTGCGGCAGCAGCCCGAAGTGTTGGAAGACCATGGAGAACTTGCGGCGGCGCAGTTCGCGCAGGCGCTTGTCGTCCGCGTCGCGGATGTCCTCGCCCTCGAAGACGATCTCCCCTGCGGTGGGTTCGATCAGCCGGGTCAGACATCGCACCAAGGTGGACTTCCCGGAGCCGGACAGGCCCATGACGACGAAGACCTCGCCGGGCGAGACCTCGAAGTTCACATCGCGTACGGCAGCGGTGCATCCGGTGCGGTCCATCAGCTCGCGACGGGTGAGCCCGCACAGCTCCTCGGAGTTCGGCACCTGGTCCGCCTTCGGCCCGAACACCTTCCACAGCTGGCGCACGGATATCACCGGAGTGGGGGCCGAGTCCTGGGGCGTGCCGCGCCGCTGCGGCACCTCAGCCTGTGCTGGGGTCACGATCGGCCTCTCTTCGGCGTTCAGCCGCGGAACCAGTACTGCGGCCGGGGTTGGATGTTCTGCCAGATGTGCTTGGGCTCTCGGTACTCGTCAAGGCCGGTCGGTCCCAACTCCCTGCCCACGCCCGAGTGCCCGAAGCCACCCCATTCCGCTTGCGGCACGTAGGGGTGGTAGTCGTTGATCCACACAGTGCCGTGGCGCAGTCGCCGGGCGACCCGCTGGGCCTTCCCGGCATCCTGGGTCCAGACGGCTCCGGCGAGTCCGTACTCGGTGTCGTTGGCGATGCGTACGGCGTCGTCCTCGTCGGTGAAGCGCTCGACGGTCAGCACGGGTCCGAAGGACTCCTCGTGCACCACCCGCATGTCCTGGGTGCACGCGTCGAGCACGGTCGGCGGGTAGTAGTAACCGTCCGCGAGGGCGGGATCGCCCGGCCGTTCGCCGCCGCAGAGCAGTACGGCACCTTCCGCGAGGCCGGCCGCGACATACGCCTCGACCTTCTCCCGGTGCTGCGCGGAGATCAGCGCGCCCGTCTCGGCCTCGGGGTCGTAGGGCCCGCCCAGTCGGATCTGCCGGGCGCGACGGACGACCTCGTCGACCAGGGCGTCATGGACCGAGTCCTCGACGATCAGCCGGGCGCCGGCCGAGCAGACCTGGCCCGAGTGCAGGAAGACGGCCGTGAGGGCGAAATCGACGGCCGTCTCGAAGTCGGCGTCGGCGAAGATCACGTTGGGGTTCTTGCCGCCGAGCTCCAGCGCGACCTTTTTCACGGTCGCGGCGGCGGCGGCCATGATGCGCTTGCCGGTCTCCACGCCTCCGGTGAAGGAGACCATGTCGACGGCCGGGTCCTCGCAGAGCGGTCCGCCCACCTCGGGGCCCGCGCCGAGGACGAGATTGGCGGCGCCGGCCGGGAGCCCGGCCTCCTCCAGTGCCCGCATCAGCAGGATCGAGGTGGAGGGGGTGAGCTCACTGGGCTTGAGGACGATCGTGTTGCCCGCGAGAAGCGCCGGGGCGACCTTCCAACTGGCCTGCAGCAGAGGGTAGTTCCAAGGGGTGATGAGCCCGCACACGCCGATCGGTTCATAGACGACACGGCTGACGGCGTCATCACGACCGGTGTCGATCACCCGGCCGGCATCCGTGCCCCCGATCCCGCCGTAGTAGCGAAAACAGGAGACGACGTCGGCGATGTCGTACTCGCTCTCCACCAGCCGCTTGCCGGTGTCCAGCGACTCGGCGCGGGCTAACTCCTTGGCGTCGCGCCCGATGAGGTCGGCGGTGCGCAGCAGCAGCGCAGCGCGCTCCCGCTCGGGGGTGTGCGGCCAGGGACCTTCGTCGAAGGCCCGGCGGGCCGCCGCGATCGCCGCCTCGGTATCCGTACGCGTCGCCTCGGACACGGTCGCGGCAAGCACACCATCAGCGGGACAGCGGATCTCCCGGCGGCCACCGGCCGCCGCGTCGCGCCATTCCCCAGCCACGTACAGGTCTGCCACTCGCCAAGCCCTTCAGCCGTTACGCGTTGCGCATCGTGCATTCAATTGCTTGTGGTGGAACACCATGGCGAACGCCACAGACCTACGTCAAGGGGTTGGCGGATGACGATTCCACAAGGGCCCATCGACTCGTCCCTCTTGAGCGATGACCCCCTCCACCCCAACCATGTTGCGTATCGCTCACCGAGTTGTGCAATACGCATCAGCGGAGGCTGCACGTGTCCCCCAGACCGCCTGGAGAGCCGGCAGTTCGACGATCGACTCCAGGGCCGTTTCTTCATGAGGGTTCACTTCGACGTCTCCGACCCTGACACGAATGCGAAAACTCTGCGTTACCGATTCGGTCCCGCGAAGCGTCGACCCCGACCCGGACGCTGATCATGGTGTCCAAGTTCGGCCACTGCCTGAACGATCCGCTCACGTGGTCCGGGTGGACCACTCGCTCGACACCGGGGACCTGGTCACGGTCGGGCGGGACGCGGAGGCACAGGTACTCGCGCACGCGGTGAAGCGGCACAGCGGGAGCCGCGTCATGGTGGACGGCAACCACACGGTGGTCTTCCGCTGAGCGGTACGGCATGAGGGGGCGGGGTCGGATTCCGGCCCCGCCACCGTCGTATACGAACCGGGCGTCCTCCTGGACGAGGTGACCCGCTCCGGCGATCGTTCAGTCGCTCAACCGGTCCACCAGCGCGCGGCGCCACCGTTCGGTCTCGGCGAGCTGGTTGAACGTGAACACGTGCAGGCCCGCCACCCCGGCCGTGGCGCGGTCAGCGCCTTCCCACTGCGGGCGAGTAGCCGCCCGGGATCGCGAACCGCAGGAACCACGAGGCGTGCCTGGTGAGGATGCGCGTCGACTCCCCCACCCCGATCTTCGTCGCCATGGCCAGCAACTTCGCCCGCCGCACGGGCCCCGCCAGCCTGCGCAGCACCGTTGGCATGCTGCCGCGCGGGCACGTGCCGGACGGCGCGGTATCCGTGCGCCGCCAGCCGGCCGACGAGGTCGAGCGTCGGCTCCAGGCCCCTTGACCGGCGACGCCGTCACGGTGACGACGACGTCGCGCGGTACATGGGCGAGGACCTTGTCCCCGGTCGTCCTCGCGGGCAGCACCTCGTAGCGGACACTCGGCAGCAGTGCCGGGAACCCTTTGGCGTCCAACGTCCGCCCGGCCCTACTTCCGGGCATCCCGGTATCGGTAGTACGCGGCCTTGGAGGCGGGCAGCGGCTCCTTGCCGAGGATGAGGTCGGCCGCCTTCTCCGCGATCATCATCACCGGCGCGTAGATGTTGCCGTTGGTGACGTAGGGCATCACCGACGCGTCGACGACGCGCAGTCCCACCACGCCGTGCACACGCATGCTGGCGGGGTCGACGACGGACATCTCGTCAGTGCCCATCTTGCAGGTGCAGGAAGGATGCAGGGCGGTCTCGCCCTCCTTGGCGACCCAGGCGAGGATCTCCTCATCGCTCGCCACTGCCGGGCCGGGTGAGATCTCGCCGTCGTTGTACGGGGCCAGGGCCGGCCGGTTGAGGAGCTCGCGGGCGACCCGGATCGATTCGACCCACTCGCGGCGGTCCTGCTCGGTGGAGAGGTAGTTGAATCGCAGCGCCGGGTGCTCCTGCGGGTCCTTGCTCTTGATCTTCACCGAGCCGATGGCGTCGGAGTACATGGGCCCGACGTGCACCTGGTAGCCATGGCCGCCGGCCGGCGAGGAGCCGTCGTAGCGGACCGCGATCGGCAGGAAGTGGAACATCAGGTTGGGGTAGTCCACGTCCTCGTTGCTGCGGGCAAAGCCGCCGGCCTCGAAGTGGTTGGTCGCGGCAGGGCCCTTGCGGAAGAGCCATTGCAGGCCGATGAAGGGCGCTCGCCACTTCGCCATGTACGGCTGCATGGAGACGGGCTGCTTGCAGGCGTACTGGATGTACACCTCCAGGTGGTCCTGCATGTTCTCGCCGACGCCCGGCAGGTCGTGGACGACGTCGATGCCCAGGGCGGACAGTTCGGCGGCGTTGCCGACTCCGGAGAGCTGGAGCAGCTGCGGGGAGTTGATCGCGCCGCCGCAGAGGATGACCTCGCGGGCACGCACCTGTTGGGCCTTGCCGCGGCGCCGGTACTCGACACCGACGGCCTTCTTGCCCTCGAAGAGGACGCGGGTGACCAGGGCCCGGGTGGTGACGGTGAGGTTGGGCCGCTTCTTCACGGGCTTGAGGTACGCCTTCGAGGCCGACAGTCGGCGGCCGCGGCTGACGTTGCGGTCGAACTGCGCGAAACCTTCCTGCCGGTAGCCGTTGACGTCGTCGGTGGGGGCGTAACCCGCCTCCTGGGTGGCCTTGAGGAAGGCGCCGAACAGCGGGTTCGTGGCGGGGCCGCGCTCAAGGACGAGGGGACCGTCGTGGCCGCGGAACTCGTCGTCGGGTTCGGCCGCGAGACAGTTCTCCATCCGCTTGAAGTACGGCAGACAGTGCGCGTAGTCCCAGGACTCCATGCCGGCCTCGGCCGCCCAGCGCTCGTAGTCCATGGGGTTGCCGCGCTGGAAGATCATGCCGTTGATACTGCTGGACCCGCCCAGCACCTTGCCGCGCGCGTGATAGATGCGTCGGCCGCCCATGTGCGGCTCGGGTTCCGACTCGTACTTCCAGTCGTAGAACCGGCTGCCGATCGGATACGTCAGCGCCGCGGGCATGTGGATGAAGACGTCCCACGGGTAGTCGGGCCGGCCCGCCTCCAGGACCAGCACCTGGTTGCCCGGTTCGGCGGAGAGCCGGTTCGCCAGTGCGCTGCCGGCGGATCCACCGCCGACGATGACGAAGTCGTATTGCAAGGGAGCCATGGTGCCTCGTCTCGCTCGCGCCGTAGATACGCGGGGCATGCTAATACGAGTACCGCTATACGCACCAGGTTGCAAGCAACGCAACTTACAAGGTCCACGTTTCCACGCCGTTACTTGCGCCGCTGTTGTTTATTACGCGTATAGTTTTGCTATGAGCAACGGTCCAGACATGGAAACGACAGGTTCGCAGTCCGGCGGCGTGCAGTCCGTCGACCGCGCCATCAGCGTGCTGGAGATCCTGGCCCAGCGCGGCGAGGCCGGCGTCAGCGAGGTGGCCGCCGAGATCGATGTCCACAAGTCGACCGCGTTCCGCCTGCTCGGCGCCTTGGAGGCGCGCGGCCTGGTGGAACAGGCGGGCGAGCGCGGCAAGTACCGCCTCGGCTTCGGCATCGTACGCCTGGCAGGCGCGGTCACGGGGCGCCTCGACATCACCCAGCAGGGCCGCCAGGTCTGCGAGCGGCTCGCCGAGGAGATCGGTGAGACCGTCAACATCGCCGTGATGCAGGAGCACTACGCGATCAACCTCTACCAGGTGCGAGGCCCGGCGGCCGTCACCGCGCACAACTGGGTCGGCCAGCTGACCCCGCTGCACGCCACCTCCAGCGGCAAGGCTCTGCTGGCGCATCTGCCCGCCAAGGAGCGCACCGCGCTGCTGGCCGAGGCCGGCCTGAAGAAGGTGACCCCACACACCCTGACCTCGAAGACGAAGCTGGAGAAGAACCTCGCCGAGACCCGGGAGCGCGGCTACGCCTGGACCCTGGAGGAGCTGGAGGTCGGGCTCCACGCCATGGCCGCGCCGGTGCGCGACCGCAACGGCGAGGTCATCGCGGCACTCAGTGCCTCCGGACCCGCGTACCGGTTCACCGAGGAGCGCCTGCACGAACTCGCTCCGGTGCTGGTCCAGGGCGCGGAAGAGATCAGCCACCGGATGGGCTACCTGGGCTGACCCGCCTCACTACGGCCGGGGAGTACCGAGGCGCTCGTTCACCCAGCCATGGAAGGCACCGATGTGGTGTTCGCTGGGCACCAGCACCCCGCCCCTGGCGTACATCCGGGAGCTCATCCCGGGCTGCGTGCGCTCGCACGCGTCGAAGTCCTGGCGGTTGACCCGGTCGAAGAGCTCCACGGACCGGCTGACATCCTCGCCGCTCTCGACGACGTGCGGAAGATAGAGCCAGTCGCACTCGACGATCGTGCGGTCGACGGATACCGGGTACATCCGGTGGAAGATCACGTGATCGGGGACGAGGTTGATGAAGACCTGCGGCTTGACGGTGATCGCGTAGTAGCGGCGGTCCTGGTCGTCGGACACACCCGGTATGCGGTCCAGGCCCTCGGAGCCGTCGACGGTGAAACCCTGAACCTCCTCACCGAACTCGGCGCCGTGGCCGACGTAGTACTGAGCGGCGTAGCCGCCGGCGAACTCGGGGAGCACCTCGGTGAGTTCGGGGTGGATCGTGGCGCAGTGGTAACACTCCATGAAGTTCTCGACGATGAGCTTCCAGTTCGCCTTGACGTCGTAGACGATCCGCTTGCCGACCGCGAGGTTGTCGATGTCGTAGTGCTCGATCGACTCCACGTCGCCGAGCCGGCCGACGACCTCGCCGATGACATCGTCCTCGAAGGAGGGCGGGTTCTCCGCCAGGCAGACCCAGACGTAGCCGAGCCATTCACGGGTGGTCACGCTGACCAGGCCGAACTCCGTGCGGCCGACGTCAGGCATCTTCATGAGGTTGGGCGCCGCGACGAGCTTGCCGTTCAAGTCGTAGGTCCAGGCGTGGTACGGGCACTGGAAAGCCCGCTTGACCTCGCCGGACTCCACCGTGCAGAGCTTGGCACCGCGGTGCCGGCAGACGTTGAAGAAGGCGCGTACGGAGTTGTCCCGCGCTCGCGTCACCAGGATGCTCTCGCGACCCACCTCCACGGTCCGGAAGGCACCGGGCTTTGCCAGCCCCGAGGAACGCACGGCGCAGAACCACATCGTTTCGAAGATGCGCTCCTGCTCCTGGGCGAAGATCCCCGGATCCGTGTACGAGGAGCCGGGGAGGGTGGCGATCAGGCTGTCCGGCAGGCTGGTCCAGGTCACGGTGCACTCCTCGGGAAACGTCGTGGAGGGGCCATTCACGCGCCAGGAGGAAAGACACCGGGCGGTGTTGTGTATGGAGCAACGCTGCACGCCATGCGCAACCGCAGCATGAAAGGACTCGAGGGCAGTGTCAAGAGCTCGCGGCGGCGAGCTGCTTGCGCCAGCGGGTGAACAACCGAGGCTGGTTCATCCCGAGCACGGCGACCGGAACTCCGGCACGCCGGTAGACGGCCAGGACGTCACGGTCGTCCGCGGCGCCCGCCTCGATGGTCACGCTGTCGGCGGCTGCCGCGTGACCGGCGAACTGGATCTTCACGCCGTACTGGTCTGACCAGAAGTACGGCGGCCGGGGCACGCCGGGTTCCACCGCACCGCCCGCCAGCAGTGTGGCGATGGCGGCATCGGGACGCTCGCGCGCACCGGTCCAGTGCTCGACGCGACGATGGGCGCCCGCGCGCGGGTCGTACCAGTTGGCGCAGTCGCCGACCGCGACCACGCCGGCCAGGCTGGTGCGGCCGTCGGGACCGCACTTGACGCCGTTGTCGAGGTCGACGCCGGATCCGTCCAGCCACTCGACGCACGGACGCGCGCCGACGCCGACGACGACGATGTCGGCGGGGATGCTGCGGCCGTCCTTCAGCAGGACGGCGTCCACCCTCCCCCGGACTCCGTCCGGGGCGACCCCCATCCCGCTTCGCTCGTCCCCGCTCAGCCTCTTGACCTCCACGCCGCACAACAGTCTTACGCCGTGGTCCACATGGAGGGCGGAGACGATCCCGCCCATGCGCGCGCCGAGAGGTCCGGCCAGCGGCGTCGGGGCCGCCTCGACGACCGTCACGTCCAGCCCGAGGGTGTATGCGGTGGAGGCGACCTCCGCGCCGATGAAGCCGCCACCGATCACCACCAGCCTTCCGCCCCGGACCAGTTCGTCCCGCAGGGCGCGGGCGTCGTCCAGGGTACGCAGGGTGTGCACTCCGGCCAGACCTTCGGACCCCGGCAGAGTGCGCGCCGCGGCGCCGGTCGCAATGACGATGCCGTCGGCGCGGACCTTCCGCCCGTCGGCGAGCCGGACGGCGCGCTCGGTGCGGTCGAGTCCGGTGGCACGAGCGCCGAGCAGCCACTCCGCCCGCAGGTCCTCGTCGTCCGTCTCCAGCGAGAGATCCGCCTCACCCAGGGTGCCGGCCAGGAACTCCTTGGACAGCGGAGGCCTGTCGTACGGGCGGTGGAGTTCGTCACCGATGACGACCAGCCGCCCGTCATAGCCCTGTTTCCGCAGCGAGCGCGCCGCCGACAGACCGGCCAGCGAGGCGCCGACCACGGCGACGGTCCTCACGCGGAACCCCCGGCGAGCCGGGCTGCGACGCAGGGCGGCAGGTTGGGGGCAGTGCCGGACAACCGGACGTGGATCACGCCGTCCTCGACGACGACCTCGTGCGTCCGGACCGGGAGCCTGGCCGGCGGAGAGTCGACCGCGCCGGTCCTCAGGTCGAACTTCGAAGCGTGCAGCGGGCATTCCACCTCGCAGCCCTCCAGCCAGCCGTCGGCGAGCGAGGCGTCCTGGTGGGTGCAGGTGTCGTCGATGGCGAAGAGCTCGCCGTCCTCGGTATGGAAGACCGACACCGGCGGATCGATGTCGAGCCGGTGAGCCTCACCTCGCGGGAGATCCACGAGACGGCACGCGGGAATCATCATGACACCTCGGTGCGTATAGCGAAACGGATTGCAGTGAGCGCAACAATAGTCTGGGGTCGACCAGAACCCTTGTCAAGGCATCCCCAGGGCACTCCGACGCGTCCCTCATGGTGCGCAACACGGAACTCGATCCATACGGAACAACCAACAACAGCCCGCCATATCGGCTCGCGACGGACACGAGCCGAGAGCGGCGGTCGAGGGGGCTAGTGGGCGTCAGAAACCGCGCCCGATCCACTCCTGGAGGTGTGGGGCCCCGGCGGCGACGGTGGTCTTTCCTCCGTGTCCGGTGTGCACGACGGTGTCGCCCGGCAGGATCGGCAGCCGGTCACGGATCGACTCGACGATGGTCGGGAAGCGGCTGTACGACCGCCCCGTCGCCCCGGCCCACCGGCGAACGGGGTGTCGCCGCCGAAGAGGGCGGTCAGGGCCGGTGCGTACGGGCAGACCGCGCCGGACGCGTGGCCCGGCGTACGCAGCACGGTCAGCGGGTCTGCCGCACGATCGGGTGACTGACCTGCCCCACCTCTCAAGCCCGTTCTGCCGGCCAACTGACGGCCTTCGCGAAAGGCCCTTGGCGGGTGTCGGCAGACCAGGCTCACGCCGCCATGAAGCGGCCCAGCTCGCGTGACTTCTGCTGAAGGGCCCCGTTCTCGGGTTCTGGCTCAGCTTCTGTGACGCGGCCACTCTGAGTGACAATCCGAGCCCCTTCGAGCCGTACGTGAAGTCGCCCGAAAATGCTCCCTGAGCACCGCGGTCGGGCTGACAGTTCGGGGCCGTGGAAGAGGTTGCGCTCCGGCTGAAGGAGTTGTTGTTCCCGTCGATAGCGGACGTCGCGGTGCTGTCGGTGGAAGTCAACATCGAGATAGTGCGCGTTGATGCGCAATGCGTCGCGGACGGCGCCGTGTGCCCGGTCTGTGGGGTCTGGTCGAACCGGATTCATGGTTCCTACCTACGGTTTCCCGCTGATGTGCCGAGCGGTGGCCGAAGTGTTGTTCTCCAACTGAGGGTCCGTCGATTCGCCTTCGGGAACCCGGGCTGCGCTCGCCGGACTTTCGTCGAGCAGCTACCCGGCCTGACACGCCGACACGGTCAGCGGACCGAGAGGCTGCGATCCACCCTGGCTGCGGTCGCTCTGGCCCTCGCGGGCCGGACTGGGTCTCGCATCGCCCGCGTTCTCGGGGTGTCGGTCAGCCGCAGTACCGTGCTCCGGCTGGTCGACGCTCTTCCCGACCCCACGGTGGCCGCACCGCGTGTGGTCGGTGTCGACGAGTACGCCACCCGCAAGGGCCGACACTACGGAACCGTCCTCGTCGACCTCGAAACGCGCCGCCCCATCGCCCTGCTGCCGAACCGGGAGGCATCCAGCCTCGCGGCTTGGCTCGCCGAACGGCCAGGCATTGAGGTCATCTGTCGGGACCGGGCACCGTTCTTCGCCGAAGGCGCCGCCGCCGGCGCGCCGCAGGCCGTCCAGGTCGCGGACCGGTGGCACCTGTGGCACTACCTGAGCGAAGCTGCCGAACGGGCCGTTGCCCAGCACCGCAACTGCCTTCGCCCCCTTGTCCCGGCTGCCCATGGACCCGAGTCGGGGCCCGCCCCGGAAGGAGAACCGCCTGGTTCACCCTGGCCGACCGGACATCGGTTCGCTGACCGCACCCGGACCCGGCACGCTGCCGTCCACGTACTGCTGGAGGCCGGGCACAGCCGCCGCTCGATCCAGCGTCAACTCGGCATGACCTGGCGGACCGTCAAGCAGCTCGGTGACGCTTCCGCCCCGGAGGAACTGTTCACCGGCCAGTGGCAGAACCGGCCCTCGGTCCTCGATGACTACAAGCCCTACCTGGACGGCCGGTGGAACGAGGGATTCACCAACGCCTGGAAGCTGTGGGAGGAGATCGTGCCGCTCGGCTACAAGGGCAGCTACCAGCGCGTCCGTGCTTACCTGCACAAAGCGGACCTCGCCGCGGCCGGTGACCGCCCGGCCACCGTCGCCCCCGACGGTCTCCAAATGGATCCTGAGCCGCCCGGAGACCCTCACCGAGACCGAACAGCGCCAGCTCAAGATTGTCTGCATGCACTGTTCCGAGCTCGATGCCCTCACCCGGCATGTCCGCTCCTTCGCAGTCATGCTCACCCAGCGCCAAGGCGAACACCTGCCAGCCTGACTCGACGCCGTCCGGGAGGACGACCTGCCCAGCCTCCACACTCTTGCCGCCGGCATCGACCGCGATCTCGACGCCGTCACCGCCGGACTCACTCTGCCCTGGACCTCGGGCGCGGTCGAAGGGCATGTCAATCGGATCAAAATGCTCAAGCGCCAGATGTTCGGCCGAGCCGGCTTCGCGCTCCTACGCAAGCGAGTCATGCTCGCCTGATGCTGTCCACCAATGGGTCGTCAGATTCAGGCTGCTGACCTCCGCAGATCAGATCGCTGGGCGCCGGAGCACGTCGGTGGGCTCCCAGTCGCTCTTCCAGAAGGTTTCAAGCCCACGCTCGTTGATGAACTGCCGCTCGACCTCGTGGATGGGGTAGATCCCTTGGATGTTGATCACATCGTGGCCCTCATGTCCCGGAATGCCGACGTCGATGCCCAGGTAGTCGCTTCTGTCGAGGGCCAGCGGTGCGAACACGCAGAATGCCGTCATCTCTGACTCGGGCACGATGCGCTCACCGAAGTTGATGGTGCTGCCGTAACTGAAGGGGTGGGTGCCACGGAGCTGCTCGGCGAGGAAGCCCACCGCGTGGGCCCAGATCACGTTCGTCGAGTTCACGCTGAGGCAGAGTTCCGGCGAGCCGTGCTGCCAGTCCGGATGTTCTGCAAGCGACAACCCGTAGGTGAGCGTCGTGAGAAGCCCGTCCGGCAGGTTGTCGTACACGATCTCCGTTATGCCCCGCAGCCCCTGCTTGGTTGACTTGACGGGGAAGAAACGGGGCTCCCTTCCTCCGGAAAGTCGATCAAGATGGGCGAGGTACTTCTCAACGCGACTGGCCATGCGTCCAGCCTGCACGATCGCTCACCGGTGCACGCCACCGGGGCCGTCACCAGTAACGCTCCAGCACTTGCACAGCAGTTTGGGAGGCAGTCGGCGCCGCGAGCGAAGCGAAACGTGCACGGGTCTCGACAGCACCGGTGCCGAGAAGACGCGGGAGGCGGTGCACTCCACGGGCGGGGCAGATGACCCCGGGCTTGGCGGAGGGAGGCCGTAGGGTTCTGCCTCGTGCACCAGCTTGAGATTTCCGACCTGATCACGACGGTGGAACCACGCAGCGGCCGCCGGCTCCCGGTCCGGCGCGACGAGGTGATCCAGCAGCTCGTTGAGAGCGGAGACGAACGCGGGTCCCGGATTGTTGCCGAGCTCCCCACGGACCAGGACGGCGTACTCGACCCACACGCCGTGGACCGCCTGCTCATCAGCGTGCACACGGAGCTCCAGCGCCTGAGCGAGGAGCTGCGGACCGGCGAACGCCTGGTCCACCTGCTCGGCCCGCTCTTCACCGCAATTCGCTCGACCAGCCCGCAGCCCGGGCCGTACCGCCTGGTCGACGTCGGATGCGGCTTGGGCTACCTGGTCCGCTGGCTGGCGGCCACCAACGCCCTTGGAGCGGACGTCGAGCTGGTTGGGGTCGACCTCGACGCCGCGCTGGTCGGTGAAGCGGAGCGGCTGGCCCGCGTAGAGGGGCTCGGCTGTCGCTTTGTCCACGGAAACGCTTTCGACATACCGGAGGCAGCGACCGTCTACGTCTCCACCGGTGTGCTGCACCACTTCCGTGGTCCGGCCCTGGCAGAGTTCTTCCAGGCCCAGGCCGCCTCACCGGCACAGGCCTTCTGCCACTTCGACATCGCCTCGACCCGCCTGGCCCCCGTCGGCGCCTGGGTGTTCCACCACGCCCGGATGCGCCACCCCCTCGGCCGCCACGACGGCGTCGTCTCCGCGCGGCGCGCGCACAGCGACGAAACACTGTTGCGCGCCGCCGCCGCACCCGGCATCCGGTCGCTGCTGTACGAGCCACGCGGCTCGGTGAACCCGTTCTGCACCACGTTGCGACCGGTCCTCGGAGTGCGCCCGCACCTGGAGGCGCCGCTCCGCCTGGCGCTGGGACGGGCCGCGCGCCGGCTGGTCGGCCCGGAGCACCTGGCCGAGGTCTCCGGATGACCCCCGCCATACCGCTCGCGCTACTCGGCCTGATCGACGCGTCGTTCAGCGGATTCCGCGCCTACGCCGGCCGTGACGCCCGTATCCGCAAGCACCGGGCCACAGCGCGAGCGGCTCTGCGCGGCCTGGCCGTCGGGGCCGTTCTGCTGCTCGCCCCCGCGCTGACCGCCGCCATCGTGCTGTCGACCGCGTCCGACCAGGCCGAGACCTTCGACACGCTGACCGCCGGAGGCCGCGGCTACCTGCTCCCGCTCGCCCTCTACACCGCCGTCGTACTGGTCTCGCTCGCGGCGTACTTCGCCCTGCCCTTCCGGGCCAGCACCCTCGCGGTGGTCATCGGCCTCGGCCCGCTGACCCTGCTGCGCCCGCTCGCCATTGCCGCCGCCTGCCTCGGCGCGCTCATCAACGGTGGCGGAGCCCCGGCCCTTCTGATCGGCACGATCGCAGGCGCCGCCGTGCTGTGCGTCGAACCTGCGGTGCACCGACGCTGGTACCACCACGTGCAGTAGAGAACCTGGGCGACGCCCGCGCCGCCCGCTTCATCGGCGCCGGCTCGCCACGCGCCTGATCCGCAAACACGGCACTGGGAAGCTCCCCCGGCGGTGTGCTCGAACTCAACGAGACCCCCGAGGCCGGGGATGCGGTGCGGGCTCTCGTCAGGGGACGAGGGTGATCCGGTCGCCGGTCTCGGTGCGCCAGGCCTGTTCGACGTCCTTGAGGGGCACGGCCTTCGAACGGACATCGAACTCGCCCTTGGCGATGGCGTGGACGAGTTTGGGCAGCTCCTTCAGCCAGTCCCGGCCGGGGACCGAGCCGATGCCGCTCCCGACGATCTGCAAGCGCGCTGCCCGCAGCGCGGCCGAAGGGATCGGGGAAGTGGGCCCGGCCACGGACCCGATCTGGATCCAGGCGATCGGGTCGGAACGCTCCTTGCGGGCAGTGATCATGTCAACGATGCCGGCCGCGGCCGGCTCGCCCCACAGGTAGTCGATGACCACGTCGACGTTCGCGGCCTCGGCGAGCCGGTCGAGCGGGAGCACCTCGTCGGCACCGAGCGGACGAAGGGCCTGAAGGGCTGCGGTGTCGCGGCCGGCGCCGATGACATGGGCGGCGCCGAACTTCTTGGCCACCTGAACGGCCATGCGTCCGGCATTGCCGGTTGCGCCGAGGATGAGCACGCTCTGCCCTCGTCTGAAGTCGATGCGGCGGCGCAGCGCCACCCAGGAGGACATGGCGGGATTCATCGCCGCGGCAACGATCACCGGGTCGACATCCTTGGGCAGCACGATGCTGCGGTCAGGTTCTATGACCGTGCGCTCGGCCAGAGTCCCCAGGGAAGTCTCATCGAGGATCGCGTAACGAAGGCGGCCATCAGGTCCCCGGACAACGCCGTCGATCCCCGGGATCAGCGGGAGTTCACCGGTGCTGGTGTAGTGCGAGCCGTCCGCCTGGGAGCGCACCCGGGGATGGAGCCCGGCGGCAAGGACGTCGACGACCACCTCGTTCTTCCCGCGAGCGACGGGGTCGGAGAACTGCTCATAGCGTGGCGAGGCGCCAAAGGAATGGACTACTGCGGCATACATGCGGTGAACTCCACACTGGTTTAGTTGGTGGCACGTACTATCCGCAATCTAGTTTGTGTCACGAACTAACGCAAGCTAAGGTGCCCCCATGGCCTCCGATCTTGAACCGCCCGCAGCGGCCGCGGGCGACGCCCCGCTCAACACGGTGGACGCCCTCGTACAGCTGTCCTTCCTGGTGAACCGGATCCTGGGCGAGGTAGGCGCCGAGCGCGGGCTGTCGGTCATCCAGATCCGACTGCTGGGGGTACTGCGGGGTCGCACTGCCGGCATGCTCGAACTGGCCGCAGTCCTCGGCCTCGACAAGTCCTCGATGACGGGCTTGGTGGCCCGCGCGGAGAAGCGCGGCCTGCTGAAGCGCTCGCCTTCTCCACATGACGGCCGTGCGGTCCTCGTCTCCCTGACCGACAGCGGCAAAGACCTCACGGCCTGGGGTACCGCCCAGATCGGCAGGCGCATTTCGGCACTCACCGATGGACTCACACCCTCCGAACGGTCACGGATCACCGAGCTGGCCTCAGCCGTTGTGCAGGCCCAGCGGTCGGGGTGACGCGGAGGAAGGACGACGAAGCCCTTCGTGCCCTTGGGCCGCGAGACGGTCCTCGGGATGATTTCAGGCTGCCGCCTTCACCGTCTGGCCGCGCGGGCTGTCGGGAGGTAGCGGAGACGCTCGGGGAGCAGGGGGACGAGAGTGCGTACGACCGCGCCGAAGCGGCGCAGCCTGCGTTCGTTCCTTCGGCGTCCAGGGAAGCCCGAGCCGGTCACGGGCGGCGGGCGGAAGCAGGCCCACGGTGACGAAGACGTGCAGGCGCCCCAACGGCCGGCGGAGCAGCGGCCAGAGTCGGCGCAGCAGCCTGCCCGAGCCGGGCGGCGGGGCGATGGGGCGGCGAGGGTCGAGCAGTTCCCGGACCACGGAGGTGCTCTCCAGTTCCTCCTGGATCATCGTGTCGAAGTACGGCCAGAACGCCTCGGGAGTGCCCGGCATGTCGCGCTCGTTGATGCCGAGGATGGCCCCCAGTTGCAGCAGTTCGTCGTACAGACGGCGCTCGCCCTCGGGGGACAGCGGCCGTGACAGGTAGCGGGCGGCCCGCAGGAACACCGGATAGGCGGTGGCGTGCACCCAGGCGCAGTAGGCGGGGGTGAGCGCGTGGTAAGGACGACCCCGGGTGTCGGTGCCGCTGATGGTCTTGTGCAGGCGGCGCAGGCGGCGCCCCTCCTCGATCGCCCGCTCGCCGCCGTAGACCCACAACTGGAGGGATTCCAGAGAGCGCTCGGCGCGTCCCCAGGGGTCCGTGCGGAACACCGAGTGGTCGTCGACTCCCGCGCCGACCGCCGGGTGGGCGACCTGGAGGACGAGAGCGGCGGGCAGCGAGAGCAGGAGCCGTACGTCGCCCGCGATCTCCCACAGGATCGTTCCCGGGGCCAGTGGGGTGGGCTCGGTGGTGGGCTTCATGTCACCTCGCTCCCAGCGGGCGCCGCGTGACGGGATCGGTGCCGGGCCGGTGGGTGGCCCAGTAGGCGATGGCGAGCGTGCCGGTGATGCGCCGCCGTGCCTCCTCGGCGGCCGCGCGCCGCCCTCCGTAGATCACGGTGCTCAGCGAGAACAGGGTGCGCTTCAACCGGGGCCAGGGTGCGGCGCGGAAGGTGCTGTGGCCCTCGACGCCGGAGCCGACGACGGGGTGGGCGACCTGGAGCAGGAGCAATTGGGGTGCCATGAGGGTGGCCCGGGCGTCCCCGAAGTATCGCCGGGCCGTCCCGCCCCGACGCGGCGCCCTCACCGCGGAGGAGGCCTCAACCTCCTTTGCACATACGAGTGTTGGGGCGGTGGGCAGGTGCGGCAGAGCAGCCATGGCGCCTCCCTTTCTCCGTTGTGTCCGGAGTATTGACGCGCTCTGTGAAACAAGTCAATAGTTTTTGTATCTTCGACTCATCGATGGCCCCCGAGAGCTCGCCGCCATCGCTCCAGCCCCGCGAAAGGGACTTCCCATGAGTGACAGATATACCTATATGAGGACAAATACCCTGAGTACGGGTCGTACGCACTGGAAACGCAGCGCCGTCATGTTCGTCCCCTGCTCCCTGGCCGTGGGAGCACTCGGCATCGCCCTCGCCCAGGGAGCGCTCGCCGCGTCCTTCGCCGTCTCCGGCGCCGCGTTCAAGGTCTCCGCTTCGGAGATCACCGCGGAGGGCGTGTCGTCGTTCCCCTCCTCCATCGGCGACTCCGCGGACGACGCCAGGCCCGTACTGCTGGCCGCCGTCAAGAACGGCACGGTCGCCGACGTGTGCGTCTCGCTCAAGCAGCAACTGCCGCTGGTCGGGGACATCACCATGCTGGTGCACTCGGGGGCGGACAAGCCGCTCGAGGGCAGCAACCTCGTGGTGAACGCGGACGCCCTCACCGGGGGCGGCGGCAAGGTCACCGGAGTCCAGGCCGGCCGGGACGCCTCCACCCTGACCGGTGCGCCCGGCGTCACCGGGCCCAAGGGCACCTTCGGCGTCCAGGCGAGCACCGCCGTCGCCCATGACGTCCAGAGCACCGCGTACGCCGCCAACGGCGGCACCCTCACGCTGGAGAAGCTGGAGATCGAGTTCAGCCGCACCGGCAAGCAGTGCTTCTGACGCGACGAAGGACGGACTCGGTCATGTTCAGCTTCGTCTTCGGTTTCCTGTCGGAACTGGCGCGCGAGACCGGCGACTGGTTCGACCGGATCCTGCCCGCCCCCAGGCTGCGCCGCTCCCTGCGCGGCCGGCGGCGCAGCCGTCCGTTCTGGGCGGCCCTGTGGGTCATCGCGGGAGGCGTGGAGATGGTCGCCATCCCGCTGGCCCCGCTCCCCCTGATGATCAAGATCGGCGTGGGCGCCATGTCGGCCGTCGGCATCAGTCTGGTGCTGATCGCGGGCGGCATCTTCTTCCTCTTCAAGCCCGACCAGCGGATGTTCGTCTCCGTCGTCACCGCCATCGCCTCGCTGACCTCGATGGCGACGACGAACCTGGGCGGCTTCGGCGTCGGCATGATGGCCGGGCTCATCGGCTCCTCGATGGCGTTCGGCTGGATGCCCGACCCGGTCGGCGAAGCGGACGGCGACGGCGACCGGCTGCCCGGTCCGCCGGGGGCCGCGCCGGGCGATCCGGCTCCGGAGGTCCGTGACGAGGCCGCACCCGGTCCCGCGGGCACCCTTCGGGAGGTCGCTGCCCCGGAGAACCGGGAGGTCGGTGCCCCAAAAGCCCATGAGGACCGTGTCCGCTCCGGCAGCCGCCGAAGGCCCTCCCGGGGCACGGCCCTCATCGTGGTGAGCGCGTTGGTGGCGGCGGCCGGACTCCCGGCCGCCGGCACCGCCGCCGCGGCACCGGGCACGAACGTGTTCCCGCTCCCCTGGCCCACCCTGGCCTGGCCCTGGGAGCCGGCCCCGCCCCCCTCCCCCACTCCCGCCCTGGGCGGCACCGGCTCAGCGTCCGTTCCTCCCTCTGCGGCCTCACCACGGGCCACCGGGGAAGCGGACAGCGGCGGCTCCGCGGACAAGAACGGCGACCAGGGGGCGGAAGAACCGGCCGGCCGAGCCGGTGCCGCCCAGGTCACGCTCCCGTGTCTCACGGGCGTCGACACCGGGGGGCTCCCCAACCCCGACCGGTTGGAGGAGGCCGCACCCGGCAAGACCTCCGCCGACCCGGACGACCTGACGGCGCTGCGCCCGCCGGTCGTCGTCGGCGGCCAGCCCGGCCGCCCCCGGTCCACCTATCCGATCAGTCCCGCCTATCCCGAGGTCGGCGCCGACACTCTGACCGCGTACGGCGCCATCATCCACGGCGCGACCTACCTCCCGACCGCCGACGACGGGCGGTTGAAGGTGCTGTGGGTACACGCCGACCGGCTGGTCGCGGACGACTACTCCTTCCGCCTGGAGAGCGCGGGCCAGGTCCAGACGATCGACGTGGACCTCGACATCCCGCAGGTCGACATCTACGTCACGCAGCTGACCGGCTCCATCACCATCCCCGTCCTCGGTGTCGGCACCCCGCGCATCTGCGTCGGGGCCGACATCGTCCCGGCGAACCTGCCCATCGCCGTACAACTGCCGAAACTGTCGGTGACCGCGGTGGAGGCGGGTCAGGTGCTGGTCGACGCCGAGACCGTCAACTTCGCCGGCCTGTCCGTACACAGCAAGGCACGGTAGCGCCCGCCCGCACAGCACGGACCGCCGGCCCACCCGTCCGCACGAGCAGACAACGATGGGAGACGTCCCCATGGGCCGCTACAGCCGGCTCCACCGCATCCGGCAGATGGACCCGCAGCAGGACTATGAGGAGATCTTCCGCTGGGTCACCCAGTACGAGTTCCCCTGGGACTACCTCCAGGGCGTCTCGATCGCCTTCCTGCGGGACTACGGCGTACCGCGCATCTCCCGGCTCCTGCACCGCACCCAGGAGTTCGAGCGCGCCGGCCAGAAGCGGTACGACGACACCGTGCTGATCGCGCACGAGATGGTCCGCGACGGTATGGAATCCGAGCAGGCCCGTGCCGCCGCCCGCCACCTCCACCGCATCCACGGCCGCTACCGCATACCCGACGAGGACTATCTGTACGTCCTGGCCACCACCGTGGTGGGCCCCAAACGATGGATCGACCGGTACGGCTGGCGGGCCCTGTCCGAGCAGGAGACCGAGAGCCTCGCCCTCGTGGGGCGCCGCATGGGCGAGCTGATGGGCATCACCGGCATACCCGCCGACTACGCGGGCTTCGCCCACCTCCACGACACCTACGAGCAGGAGATGTTCGCCTACGACCCGGCCAACCGGCGGGTCGCGGCGGCGACACTGAGAGTCGTCACGCAGCGGTACCCGAACCTGCTGCGCCACCTGCCGCCGCGCCCCGACTGGTGGCCGTACCGGAACAAGCCCCGCAGTTATCCGTTCGGCTGGACCCTGGACGACCTCGGCCCCCACTGGGCCCACAGCAGACCGCTGCGGCCTCTCCCCGAGGAAGCCACAGCGACCACGGACGCGACCCCCGCACCGCGGCACTCCCCCTCCGCCGGTGGGACCACCGGAGACCCAGGCCGGTGACGGTGTGGCGGACGCGACCGGTCAGGCGCCGAGGAGCGGGGCGAGGTAGCGGCGGGCGACCGCGCGGGCTGGTCCTCGTCCGCTCGGCGTGTGCCTGCCCGAGGAGTACGGAGGAGCGGGGCATCGAGACCGTGGGCGGCCGCGAGGTCAACGACGTCTTCCTCAGCGGCGTGCGGCTGCCCGCGGACGCCGTCGTCGGCGAGGTCGACAACGGCCGGCGCCAGCTGATGGCCGGACTGAACCACGAACGGCTCTTCCCGGCCGCCAACATGCTCGGCCTGGCCCGCCGTGCCTTCGACGACGCCGTCGCCTGCCCGTCCGACTGCCGCCAGGAGGGGGTGGTCGCTCAGCCGTCGGTAAAGGTCTCGCCGTGCTCGGCCTTGCGCAGCAGCAGTTCTGGCGGCGTGAACCGCTCGCCGTGCAGGTCGGCCAGTTCGCGTGCGCGGGCGGTGAAGCCCGGCAGGCCGTCCGGGTAGCCGTTGACGTACTGCAGGACGCCGCCGGTCCAGGCCGGGAATCCGATGCCCAGCAGGGAACCGACGTTGGCGTCCGCCACGGACACCAGTACGCCTTCCTCCAGGCAGCGCACCGCGTCCAGTGCCTCGACGAAGAGCATCCGCTCCATGAGCTCACCGAGGTCGGCGGGCGGCAGGCCGGGGTCCGTGAAGTGCTCGCGCAGGCCCGGCCAGAGCCCGGTCCTGCGGCCGTCCGCGTAGTCGTAGAACCCGGCGCCCGCGGCGCGCCCGGCACGGCCGAACTCACCGGTCATGCGGTCCACGACGGCATCGGCGGGATGCGGCCGCCAGACGCCGCCCGCCTGCTCGGTGGCGCGGCGGTTCTCCTCGCGGATCCTGCGCGGCAGGGTGAGCGTCAGCTCGTCCATCAGGGCGAGCACCCTGGCCGGGTAGCCGGCCTGCGCGGCGGCCTGTTCCACGGTCGCCGGGTCGATGCCCTCGCCGACCATGGCGACGCCCTCGTTCATGAAGTGCCCGATGACACGCGAGGTGAAGAAGCCCCGGCTGTCGTTGACGACGATCGGTGTCTTGCCCATCTGCCGGACGAGGTCGAAGGCGCGGGCCAGGGCCTCGTCACCGGTCTCGCACCCCTTCACGACCTCCACCAGGCGCATCTTGTCGACGGGCGAGAAGAAGTGCAGCCCGATGAAGTCCTTGGGGCGCCGCACGCCTTCGGCGAGCAGCGTGATGGGAAGGGTGGAGGTGTTGGAGCACAGCAGGGCGTCGGACGCGACGGCCGGCTCCGCCTCCTGGAACACCCGGTGCTTGAGCGCCGGATCCTCGAAAACCGCCTCGATCACGGCGTCGCAGCCCGCGAGATCCCGGACGTCGTCGGTCGTGACGATCCTGCCGAGGAGTGCGTCGCGCCGTTCCTCGGTCGTACGTCCCCGGGCGACGGCCTTCTCCAGCAGGCCCGCCGCGTACGCCTTGCCGCGCTCCGCCGCCTCGGCCGAGACGTCCTTCAGGACGACGTCGATACCCGCCTTCGCGCAGGCGTACGCGATGCCGGCGCCCATCATCCCGCCGCCGAGAACGGCGGCCCTGCTGACCGTGCGGACGGGCACTTCCTGAGGGCGGCCGGCGCCGGAGTCCACCGCCCGGAGGTCGAAGAAGAAGGCCTGGATCATGTTCTTGGTGATCTGTCCGGTGAGCAGGTCCGTCAGATGGCGGGCCTCGACGGCGAAGGCCGTGTCGAGGTCGACCTGGGTGCTCTCCACGGCTGCCGCCAGGATGTTGCGCGGTGCCGGGCAGGGGGCGCCGCCCGTCCTGCCGCGCAGGAGGGCGGGCAGGGCGGGCAGCTGCGCGGCGAGCACCGGGTGTGCGGGCGTGCCGCCGGGAATGCGGTATCCGGGCGTGTCCCACGGCTGCGCCGACTCGGGATGTGCGTGGACGAACGCGCGGGCACGCGAGAGGAGTTCGGTCCGGTCGGCCGCGATCTCGTCGACCAGGCCCGCTTCGAGCGCCCACGCGGGGCCGTACTGCGTCCCCTCCAGCAGCACCTTGCGCAGGGCCTCGACGACACCGAACATCCGAACCGTGCGCACCACTCCCCCGCCGCCGGGCAGCAGCCCCAGGGTGACTTCGGGGAGTCCGACGCGGGCCGTCGGCCGGTCGAGGACGATCCGGTGGTGGCAGGCGAGGGCGATCTCGTAACCGCCGCCCAGCGCGGCCCCGTTGATCGCCGCGACGACGGGCACGCCCAGCGTCTCCAGCCGGCGCAGGGCACGCTTGACACGCATCCCGGCCTCGAACGAGCGTCCGGCGGTCGCGGGGGTGACGGCGATCAGGTCGCGCAGGTCGCCGCCCGCGAAGAACGACTTCTTGGCGGAGGTCAGGACGACGCCCCTGAGCAGGTCGCGACGCGCCTCCAAGCGGTCCACCGTGGCGTCCAGGGAATCCATGAACGCCGCGTTCATGGTGTTGGCGGACTGGTCGGGATCATCGAGGACGAGCGTGACGACACCGTCGGTGTCCTCTTCCCAGCGGATGGTGCTGCTCTCGGTGAGAGTGGCCATAGGTCGGTCTCCAGAGATACGGAAGGAAGTGCGGGGACGGGGGCGTTGCCGCTTCAGAGGCGTTCCACGACGGTGGCGATGCCCATACCGCCGCCCACGCACAGGGTGGCGAGCCCGTACCGCAGGCCGCGGCGCTCCAGCTCGTCCACGAGCGTGCCGAGGATCATGGCGCCGGTCGCCCCGAGGGGGTGCCCCATGGCGATGGCACCACCGTTGACGTTGACTTTCTCCAGGTCGAGGTCCAGGTCCTTGACGAAGCGGAGGACGACGGCGGCGAAGGCCTCGTTGATCTCGACGAGGTCGATGTCCCCGGCCGTGAGCCCGGCCCTGTCGAGTGCCTTGCGGGAGGCGGGTGCGGGCCCGCTCAGCATGATCGTCGGATCGGCGCCGGAGACGGCCGCCGAGGCGATCCGCGCCCGGGGCCGCAGGCCGTACCGCTCCCCCGCCGCGGCGGATCCGATGACAGTCAGTGCCGCGCCGTCCACGATCCCCGAGGAGTTGCCGGCGTGATGGACGTGATCTATGCGCTCCACCCAGTGGTACTTCTGCAGGGCCACCGCGTCGAATCCGCCCGCCTCGCCCGCCTGCGCGAACGACGGCCTGAGCGCGGCGAGGCTCTCGGGGGTGGTGCCGGGCCTGATGTGCTCGTCCCGGTCCAGCACCAGCAGCCCGGCGCGGTCCCGCACGGGGACGACCGACCGGTCGAACCGGCCGTCCTTCCACGCCTCGACGGCCCGCGCCTGGGACAGGGACGCGTACGTGTCGACGTCGTGGCGGGTGAACCCCTCCAGGGTGGCGATGAGATCGGCGCCGATGCCCTGTGGCACGAAACCGGTGTCGTGATTGGTCAGCGGGTCCAGTGCCCAGGCGCCGCCGTCGCTGCCCATCGGGACCCGGGACATCGACTCGACGCCGCCTGCCAGGACCAGGTCCTCCCACCCCGAACGGACCTTGGCGGCGGCCAGGTTGACGGCTTCGAGGCCGGAGGCACAGAAGCGGTTCTCCTGTACTCCGGCCACGGTGTCGGGCAGCCCGGCGGCAAGGGCCGCGGTACGGGCGATGTCCGCACCCTGGTCGCCGACAGGACTGACGACGCCGAGCACGATGTCGTCGACCGCCGCCGGGTCGAGGCCTGGAAAACGGCGGCGCACCTCGTCGATCAGACCGACGACGAGGTCGACGGGCTTGACGCCGTGCAGGGAGCCGCCTGCCTTTCCGCGTCCACGGGGGGTGCGGATCGCCTCGTACACATACGCTTCACTGGTCATCGCGGGTACCTTCCGGTCCGGCCGAGGAGGTCGGCGTACGAGGAGCGCGGGGCAGGAGAATTCGAGGCGTGCACCGCGTCGAGTGAGCCGCGGCCGGGCGCGGCGATGCACCGGTCGAAGCCGGCCGGAAGTTCACAGCCAGCCTCTGACGCGCTCGACGAGCCGGGCGGGGTCGGGGCCGACGGGCGTGACGTTGAGCATGGTCACCCCCGCGTCCCGGAAGGCCTCGATCCGGTCCCGCACATAGCCCTCGGGGCCCGCCAGGCTGACCAGTTCGCACAGTTCGGCCGGGACGGCGGCCTCCGCCTCCTTCTTCCGGCCGGCCAGGTAATGTTCCTGCACGGCGGCGGCCTCGGCCTCGTAGCCGTAGGAACACACCAGGTCGTGGTAAAAGTTGCGGCCCGGAGCGCCCATGCCGCCGACGTAGAGCGCGATGGTGGGACGCATCAGGTCGCGTACGGCCTCCGAGCCCTCGCCGACGGCGAGCAGTCCGCCCGCCACCACGGACAGCGGTCCGAGCGCCGGGTCGCGGGACGCGGTGCCCTCGGCGACGGGCCTGCCCCAGACCTTGGCGGCATGTTCGGGAACGTAGAGGAACGGCAGCCATCCGTCCGCCAGTTGCGCGGTCATGCGGACGTTGGCCGGGCCGAGCGCGGCGACGTACACAGGGACCGACTCGCGGACCGGGTGAGTGAGGAGCTTGAGCGGTCTGCCCAGGCTGCCGCCCTTCTCCAGGGGCAGGGGCAGGTCGGTGATGCCGTGGTGCTCGATCACCTCTCGGCGCCAGATGCGCCGGGCCAGTTCGATCGTCTCGCGGGTGCGGCCGAGCGGTCGGTCGTAGCGACGGCCGTGCCAGCCCTCGACGACCTGGGGGCCCGAGGCACCGATACCGAGGAGGGCTCGTCCGTTGGTGAGGGCGTCAAGTCCGGCCGCGGTCTGGGCGATCAGGGCGGGGGTGCGGGAGTAGACGTTCAGGATGGCCGAACCGATCCGCATGCGCTCCGTCCTGGCTGCGAGATAGCCCATGACCGTCGGGGAGTCGAAGCCGTAGGCCTCCGCCACCCAGACGGCATCGAGACCGGCGGACTCCAGTGCGGCGGCCTCGTCCGCAGCGGCGCGCGGATTCCCCGCGTACGGCAGGGGCATGGAGAGGTCCATCAGCCGGCCGCCTCCACCACGCGCACTCCGTCCAACGGCCCTGCGCTGCCGGGTGTTCGATCCGTACTCGTGTCCGGATGATCACTGATCGGACTCATCGGTTCCTCTCTCGGAGGCGGTTCAGCGGCTGCCGAACCGGGAACTTACTGAGCGTTCGCTAAGACGGTATGAGCGACAGGGAGGACGGTCAACGCTTAGGGCAAACCGAGTTTTCGACAGCTCTCACCGAATCCGATGAACGAACTCCCGCCAACATCAACGGACTTCGAGGAGAAGACATCTAGCGAGCACCGACGACTCCACCCGCACCTACTGAACGATCGATAAGCAGAAGGGCAGTGGTCATCGCCCTTCATGGACGTACGATGCCTCCGTCACCGACCCGTCCGAGGAGAGCCGTCGAGCACCGAACAGAGTCAGGCCACCGCCTCCCACGTTCCGTCCGCCGACCATCGGCGATGCCGCTCGTGGGGCGTCTTCCAGGGGCCGTACCGCTCAGGAAGATCACGCCACTGCACGCCCGTGCGTATCCGGTAGAGCACTCCCGTTCACGACCTGCCGGTGGTCCCGCCACCGACCGCAACTCCCTTGCTCACCGGTGGAAGCTGACCGCTGAATACGGTGCAGGGGCCCGGTGCAATGAGAGGACGCGAAGACATGGATGTGTATGAGGCCGTGGAGAGTCGCCGGGCCGTGCGGGCGTTCAGCGATGAGGCGGTGTCCAAGGAGGTGCTCGAACGCGTGCTGACCGCAGCGACGCGGGCTCCCTCCAGTGGGAACCTCCAGCCGTGGCACATGTATGTCGTGACCGGCGAACCCTTGGCCGAGCTGAAGAGGCATGCGACCGCCAGGGCACTGGCGGGAGACCCGGGTGATGAGCGGGAGTATCCGATGTACCCGGACGAACTGACCTCGCCGTATCTGGACCGCTTCTCTGCCGCGGCGGCTCAGCGGTACGAAGCGCTGGGGATCGAGCGCGACGACCCCGGCCGGCCCCAGAAGATCGCCGCCTTGAACTCGGAGGCGTTCGGGGCGCCGGTCGTCCTGTTCTGCTATCTCGACCGGACGATGGGGCCCGGACAGTGGGGTGACGCGGGGATGTACTTGCAGACGGTCATGTTGTTGCTGAGGGCGGAAGGGCTGCACAGTTGCCCCCAGGTGATGTGGACCATGTACCGCGCCACCGTCAGCCGAGCAGTCGGAGCCGAGGACGAGCTCGTGCTGTTCTGCGGCATCTCCGTGGGATTCGAGAAGGAAGGCGTGCCGAGGCTGCGTACCGGGCGGGCGGACATGACGGAAACGGTGACCTTCATCGGAGTGTGACCGCCGGGCTCGCCTTCCTGGACACGAGATCCGCAGCCTGGAGCCCGCGAACCGCGCCCGGCAGGTGGCGCTGCGGGACTAACTGGAGCACCTGGGATGCGCGAGCTGTGGCGCGTCCGCTCGTGGCCCGCGGGTCAAAGGCGGATGACGATCAAGGCGATGTCGTCGGGGGCGCCGCTGCTGACGCCGAGGTCCGCGAGCAGGGCATCGGCGAGGCCTTCGGGCTCGCGGTCTCCATGGCGGGTGAGCGCGTCGGTGAGACGTCGCAGGCTGGCGTCGATGTCCTCGCCTCGGCGTTCGATGAGGCCGTCGGTGTAGAGCACGAAGGTGTCGCCCCGGGTGTAGCGCAGCTCGGCATGGGGGTGGGGGACGTGTTCGGGGCGGGCTCCCAGCGGAGGGTCGGTGGCCCGGTCGAGAAGGTCGAAGGTGCCGTCCGGGTGAACCAGGATGGGGGGCGGGTGGCCGGCGCTGCTGTACATGATGCGGGAAGCGCGGGTGTCGACAACGGCCTGGACGACAGTGGCGGCCAGCGCACCCTCCACGTCGCGTGCGTACAGGCCCAGGACGTCCAGGGCCCTCGCAGGCCGTTCGACGGCCCGGACAACGGCGGACAACGCGCTGCGGAGCATCCCCATGACGGCGGCGGCCTCCAGACCGTGGCCGACGACGTCGCCGACCGCGACGGCGAATCTGTCCTCGGGCAGGTCGACCACCTCGTACCAGTCGCCGCACACGTTCAGTGATCCAACTGCGGGCAGGTAGCGCACAGCGGCGTCCCGGTGCCGGGCCAGATGTGGCGAGTGGAGCATGGCCTCCTGCAAGGTGACGGCGATCTGCCGTTCCCGGGCGTGGGCTTGGCGCAGTTCCTCGTTCAGTCGTTTGAGCTCAAGCGCCCGTGCGTACAGTTCGACCTCCCTCGCCTCCACGTCACTGAGCGCACCGCCTTCTCGCAGGCGGGGGCGGGAGCGGATGAACGAGGTCACGTCCTCTCCGCGGTGGAGGATCCACTCCACCTGCCCGTCCGGGCCGAGCACCGGGGTGTTGATCGCGGACCACCACCGCTCCTCGAACACGCCGGACCGGTCGGCCACGGGAATGTCGTACTTCATCGGCGCCATCGTGTCCGGCTCTTTCGAACGCAGGACCCGGTGCAGGGAGGCGCGAAGATTCCGCACGCCGTCCGCAGCCGGGTCCGCCGGATTGTCGGGGAAGGCGTCGAAGAGATAGCGCCCGAGCAGATCCTCCCGGGTACGGCCGGTCACCCGGCAGGCCGCCTCGTTGATGTCGGCGAGCACCAGATCCGGGCTCAGCACCATGCAAGGGCTCGGGGTGACAGTGAACAGCGCCTGGTAGTCGATCGCCGGCCTTGCCACACGGTGCGACTGCGCATCCTCATCAGGGCTGCTCTCGTCCCTCACTCTTACGTTCTACCGCTCGTCGGCACCCTGGGCACCCTGGGCACCCTGGGCACTTCACCTGTCTCCGGTCCGTAGGCACCTTCCACCTGCCCGCGTCACCACCTCGCGGGGCCTTGACGGCGCCGGCGCAACCGCGCCGAACGGCTGCCCGCCGACTTCGCCGACCAGCTCGCCGGCTCAAGCGATCACGGCAGGTCACGTGATCACTCGGCCGCGCTCACCGACCTCGGGACCATCCGCCCCCGCAGCGACCTCGTGCATGGCTGGCCCGTGGGCCAGGAGCTGGGCCGGCCCCGGCTGCCGGGCCTGGGTGCTGCCGGCGCAGCTTCCGGGCTGAACCGGGCCACAGAACAGCACGCGTCCCTCGGTGTCCGTGAGGATCATGGACTTCACCGCGTTCTGCTCGGTCTTGCAGCCCCGCCGCGCGAGCAGGGGCCGCGTCTCGCCGATTGGGCAGGTGATGGTGGATCGGTCCATACCGAACCAGTAGGCCGGCCGTCTTGAGTGGTGCCATGGCACCGGCAGTGATCTCTGCCGCAGGCAGCCCACGACCGGCACAAGCTCCTGGAACAGTGTCACTGGGCCGGGATCGGCTGGGTCAGGTTCACCGGGTTGCCGTCGGGGTCCTGGATGTGGGCGACGCGCTGTCCCCACGGCATGTCGTTGGGGCCGCTGCGGACCGAGCCGCCCAGAGCCTCCACGCGGCCGAGCGTCTCGTCGACGTCGTCGACACCGATGCTGAGCAGCATCCGCGGTGCCCCCCTGGTCCCCAGATCCGTCTTGGCCACCAGCCCGAGGTCCGTGTCGCCGATGCGCAAGCCGCGGTAGAAGGCCGGTCCTTCCTCCGGTACCCGGAAGATCTCCTCGGCGCCGAACAACTTCGTATAGAAGCCGAACAGGACGTCCTGGTCGGCAGTCAGGATCACTGGCTGGATGGTGGACATGGCACTCCTATCGAGAACGGTCGGTCGCTGAGTAGACCGTTCTCGGACGGTGAACTCATCGGCAGAGCCGCCCAGCGCTCTCAGCTACCGTCTGCCTCGACGCCGCCTCGCAGCCCCCATTCATCAAGCCCCGAGTAGATCAACGCGATGCGGCCCTTTGGGGAACCGAGGGACTCGGCCTCCCCGGTGTAGAGCGCCACCAGAGAGTCAGAACCTCTCCACCAGGTGTCGGCAAGGCCCATCACCTCGCGCACCGGCTCGTAGCCGTCCAGTTCGATGCCCTCGACGTCCTCGCCGACGAGCTTCGTGACCTGCTTCGCCCACATGGACGCGTGGTGAGCCAGGGCGAGCGATTCCACCCATCCCTCGATGGAGGCGTGGAGAGGCGCCCACCCATCGGCATGGATTCCGAACTGACCAGACGGACTGATCATGAATGAGTAGGGGACCGCGGTTCGTTGCGTGCCGGCTTCGAACCACCACCCTGCCGAGTCTGATTCGGGCGAGTCCGGATCGAGGTACTTGGGGCCTCCGTCGTACTGCGATGCGGGTGGCAGTAGCAGGCCGCCCCATCTCTCCTGGTAGGCCGCCATTCGGTCGATCACTGCTGCCGGGACGTCCCGCTCAAGCCACCACTGCCGGTGCCCCTCCACGGGCCGGACGTCGACCTTGATGCCGTGTGCGCCGACGAACGATCGGGCTCGTCGCGTCAAGCCATCAGGCACATCGTTGAAGAGGTTGAGATTCACCAGGGCGACGCTACCCAGTAGCCCGAAGGACCACGGGCGCGGGCCCCTCTACGCGTCCGGCGACACCGCGACAAGCCGAGCTGAAGCGGCTTCTCTACGGGGAAACCCCAGCCGAGCGGCTGCATGAACTCCTCATGGCCTGATCAACACGACCGTGTGTTGCGACGACCCCTAGAAGGCGCCCTGCCTGGTCAGGGGCCATTGATCTGGCGGTGGGCGGGTCTGGCATCGAGAGGCCCCCTACGACGTGCAGCGGCAGGTCCCGGTGCTTCCGAACCAGTCTCGATGCACCGGCCGCCTCACCGCACGGCAACCCCGCAAGGCGAAAGCCAGATGGGCACAACGGTGCTGGGGCAGTGATCGACGCAGGTCTATCCCCAACAGCGTCTTGCCCACCATCCGTCGCCGGGCGAGGCGAAGGGGTCGGGCCAGGTCTTGGCGATGTAGAGGTCGTCGAGGGGTTGCACCAGACGCCGCAGCTCACGCGCCGCCTGTCGCGGAAGAGCGTGCATGGCCGCTTCCAGAACGCCCCGCTCGTCGGTTGTGTAGAAGGGGTTGCACAAAGGGCAACCGCAACCACCGGAGAGAGCACGGCTGGGGCGGTGGGCTGTTCGTGACCACTGCTGCATGGCCTGGGCTATCGCCCCAGGCCAGAGCCGATCGTGTTCGAGGCGGGAAACCGCTCCGGCAAGCTTGCCGGAGCCCCGCGGGATCCCAGGCGCTGGTGATTCATGCGTCTGCCGCCTCGGGTGACGTCCGGAGGCGCGGACTCGGGACGGCCGATTACGCGGCATCGTCCTTTCTGAGGTTGCTGTTCACGGGCCCAGCATGCCAGATCCCAGGACGGCTTCGCGCCCGGATTGCGCGTCGGGCGGGTCGTCTCGCCGGTGCGGCGGGCTTGGTTCCTCAGTGGGCTCGCGTACTGCGGTGGCCAGGCCGTTGAGGCGGGATGGAGCGGTGCATGGCCGGAGGTTCGGGTCTTGCCAGGCTGGCCCCAGCCCGCGAAGGTGATCACCTCAAGAGAGGCCGATCATGCAGGTGGTATTGCAATGAGCTTCGATCTCTATGTCTGGCACGAGCCGATGCCGATCACGGTCGACCGGGCACTCCTTGTCTGCCAGAGCTTGGCAGACGGCGATGACACCGTTGTTCAGCCTGATCCGCGGAATCTCGCCCTCCTGGATGATCTGCTGGTCGGATTCCCCGACCCCGACAACCCGGATGACGATGAGATCGATGACCTCGTGTGGAGCGTGAGTCCCGACGCGAACAAGCATCGGTTGATCCTCTGTGTCGGCTGGTCACGGGCCGACGGCTTCTCTCGTGTGGTCTTCGCCCTTGCGCGAAAACACGGCTTGACCTGCTTCGACCCTCAGCGCAACGAGGTCCACAACCCATCGACGCACTGAGCCATAGTCCGACGGACGGCGCGCCGGTATGTACGAGAACACGGCCCTCCGCGAGCAACTCGCGGAAAGGTCAACCGTGGTGGTCCCTCTTGATCGCGGGGGCGCAGTGCGAGCACTACCACCGGCATCATGGCCACGACTGACGCTCGGGATGGAGCAAAGCGTCACGCCGGTGGCTGGGCGAGTTTGACGGCCACGGCGTCGAGGACCCAGTCCAGGCCGGTCGCGAAGGATGCCTCGGCGTCCACGTCCGTGCCGTCGCGCACGGCTTTGGTCAGCGCCGGGAAACGGCCTGTGGCCAACATTCTCGTCAGATATGGGCCGGAGGCGCGCTGCCACTCGTGCCTGGACAGGCCCGAGGCGCGCTCGGCCCGCAGGTTCGCGATCTCGCGCCTGATCGCGCCGGTGAAGTAGGAGCTGACGGTCTCCACGGCGCGCATGACGGTGTCGATGTCGGCAAGGCCGTCGAGGGCGGCCAGCGTGGCTTCGGCCACGGCGAGACCGTTCGGGCCCAGGGTCGGGCGGCCGCCGAGCAGGTCGGCCAGCCATTCGTGCCGGAGAGCGGTCTGCCTGGTGCCGTTGGCGAGGTTGCGCAGCGCCTCCCGCCAGCCACTGGACCGCTCCTCGGGGAGGATCTCGGCCTGGACCTCGTCCACCATGAGGTCGAGCAATTCTTCCTTGGTGGCGATGTATCCGTACAGCCGCATCGGGCCGGCGTTCAGCCGGGCGGCGACCTTGCGCAACGACACCGCTTCCAGCCCGCCCTCGTCGGCCAGCGCGATGGCGGCGGCGACGATCCGCTCCCGGTCGAGCGGCACAGGGCGAGTCGGCGGCTCCGGCCGGTCCCACACAGTCATGGTGACATCGTACTGTTGCGATGCATCGTATAGGGGCAATACAGTGTATCGACATGAGACAACGAATCGCCGTGGTCGGGAGCGGTCCTGCGGGGCTTGCGTTCGCCCGTGTCCTGCACCGCCATGGCCACTCCGTCGCCGTCCTCGAACGCGATCCCGCCCCCGACGCCCGCTCCCCGGGCGGCACGCTGGACCTGCACGAAGGGATGGGTCAGCTCGCGCTGGACAAGGCGGGGCTGCTGGCGGAGTTCCAGGCGCTGTCCCGTCCCGAGGGCCAGGCCATGCGCATCCTGGACACGGACGGGACCGTCCTGCGCGACTGGCGACCCCGTCCGGATGACCGGGCCCATCCCGAGATCGACCGCGGTCAACTCCGTGACCTGCTGCTCGGCCCTCTCGACGTCCAGTGGGGCCGGAACGTGACGCAGGTGGTGCCGGGGACCCGGGACGGCGTACGGGTCCATTTCGCGGACGGGCGACAGGAGACGTTCGACCTCGTGATCGGCGCGGACGGCGCCTGGTCCCGGGTGCGCCCCGCAGTCTCGTCGGCCACGCCGCACTACACCGGCGTCACCTCGATCGAAACCTCCCTCGACGACGTCGACACCCGCCACCCCGACCTCGCCCGGCTGGTCGGCGATGGTTCCGTCGCTGTGTACGGCGTGAACCGAGGTCTCGTCGCCCAGCGCAACAGTGGCGGGCACGTCAAGGTGTACGCCCAGTTCCGCGCGCCGCTGGACTGGCACCCGAACCTGGACCCGGCCGACTCCGAGGCCGTGCGATCGAGCCTGCTGGCTCTGTTCGACGGCTGGGCCGCTCCCGTCCTCGACCTCCTGCGCCACGGCAGCGCCTTCGTCCACCGCCCCCTCTACGTCCTGCCCGTGTCCCACACCTGGACCCACGTCCCCGGGGTGACGCTACTGGGCGACGCCGCCCACCTGATGCCCCCACTCGGGGCGGGCGCGAACCTCGCGATGCTGGAAGGCGCCGAACTCGCCGAGTCCCTCGCCACCGGCCCTGAAGACCTGGACGAGGCCGTCCGCGCCTTCGAGGAACAGATGTGGGCGCGGGCCAGCAGGTGGGCGAAGATCACGACGGCTGGTCTGGAACGCCTCGTGAGTCCGGACCCCGGTGAAGCCCTCGCCCTCTTCGACCAAGTCCAGCCATCCTGACTGTCGGGACCCGGCAACGTTGCGGATTCGGCGTGTGCGGCCACTCACGGCCAGAACTTCCACAACGGTCGTGGCTGAGGACTCTTCGGCTGTACGGAGCTGTAACCGGTTGGAGGCCGCGAGCGGGTTCTCGGCGTCCCACGGCTCGTTCAAGGTCATCGCCCGCGGCAAAGTCCACTCAACAGGATCGTCCGCCGACACCGCGCCGCTCGTCTCCACCTTCACCCCTCACCTGGTTCGGGATGGAAGCCGGTCACAACCCTGGCACCTCGATGCTTGGCGAAGTCCCGTGGAGACCCACCTGGGTTCTGGTCATTCTGGCGTGCAGGCCAGATCGATCAGCCGGTGGATGACCGTTGTGGGGAGCGCCGGGTTGCCGGCCGCGGCCTGTGCGGTGGCTGGGTCGCGGAGTAGGCGGATGAGGTGAGGGATCGGGAGCTGCGGGTTTTTGATGGCTGCTTCGCGGATCCGGTGGGTGGAGTCGAGCAGTCGCAGGACGGTGGCGGGCGAGAGTCGAGGGTCGGCTGCGGCGCGTGCCCTCACCAGCTCGTGTGGATCGTCGGCGAAGCGCTCGGCGAGGTCGCCAGGCCATTCACCACGCCCACCAGTCGCACCAAATCTTCCGGCGGCGCGATGTGGCTCAGCCCGTGCAACCACGCGCGTCGCATCGATGGCATTGCAACCAGAGCCTCGATCCCCGCGAACAACCCTGCCCAGTCGTCCGCAGCATCCTCCGCACCTCGCATCGGCACTCGAACACGGTAGCGATTACTCCTGCGCTTCGCGTTTCGCGCGTTGCCGGTTCCGCGACGCAACGGCCGCAGAGCGAAGGCGATCCCCGACTCCGGCTCTCTCCCTCCCCCGGCGCGGGGCGGTGCCGAACGAGGCAGCATCATGCTCGTCATGGACGGCGCAGGCGAGAAGATCAAGATCTGGTTCCGGTTCATTCCTCGCGAGGGATGGTTTCCGCAGGACACCGAGGGCCTATGGGTGACGAAACTCAGCGAGGACACCGCCAGGGTGCAGAACGTCCCTTTCCTCCAGGACGGAGTGGCTGAAGGTGACGTGGTGCGATTCGCCACCGACTCCGATGGACTCCACTGGGCTGTGGGGCGGGTCATCGCCTCTGGCAACTGCACCGTTCGCGTTGTACCCGTCCCCGATGGCCCCCTGGGACGCAGCCCTCATGCCGTGCACCAGCGCCTTTCAGCATTCGGGCTCGGAGGGGAGGTCTTCAGCGAGGAGTTCCCCATGGTGGCTTTCACCGTTCCGGCTGGAGCAGACTTCGCCGGCGTCAAGGCGCTCCTGGCTCAAGGTGAAGGAGAAGGCTGGTGGCACCATGAGGTCGGCTGCGCCAACGACGAGTGGTGGAACGCCTGACCCACGTGCCCCGACTGTCCACCGGCCTTCATGGGAAGGTCCCTACCGCGGCAGCGGGACCACAGGCGCCTGCGACGGAGGCGGCCAGGGCCGCATTCTCCAGCGTCAGGGGGCTGATGGCCGTCGCGTAGCTCTTGAGACGTTGTTCGAGCTCAGCGCAGTGCTCAATCAGCTTGGCATGCTCGACCTTGAGATCATCGTGTTCGCTGAGTCGCGCGGCGAAGGCACTGGGAGTGACTGCTGCGGACTGTACTCGGGCCGTGATGGCGCCCTGGGTGCCGTCTGCGTCGGTGATGGGCCTGACCGGCAGCAACGGCGGCTCGATCCGCCCCCACAGGTCGTCCGGCACCATCCACGGAGGACCGTTCCCTTCCCCATGACTCGTTCAACGAGGCGGCCAGGAAGGGGATCTGGCTACGACCAGGCCATCTCTTAGATGCTCCAACTCCCTCAGCTGACGGCCTGGAAAATAGGGTGCGGTCGGCTGAGCTGGGGTGATAGGTAAGCGATGTGACAGAGAGTCTTGAGTTTTCCGCCCTGCTGCACCTGATCGACGAGCGGTCGGCCGCGTTCCGGAGTGCGGTTGCCGCCGCGCCCAGCCTTGACGCGCCGGTGCCGTCCTGCCCCGAGTGGACGTTGTTCGATCTGGTGCAGCACCTGGGTACGGGCCAGCGCTGGTGGGCCGCGATCGTCGCCGCGGGCCCGGCCGAGGCTCCGCCGGCCAAGGATGTCGCGGAGGTGCCGCGCGAGGTCGAGGCGCTGCTGGCCTGGTACGCCGAGTCGAACGAGCTGCTGCTGAGTGCGCTGCGCGAGGCCGGCGCGGAGCGCGAGTGCTGGGCGTGGTGGAGCGCCGGCGTGTCGCCCGCGAATGCCTGGGGCGTTGCCCGGCGCCGGGTGCACGAGGTGCTGGTGCACACCTACGACGCCCAACTCGCCGCAGGCGCCGTGCAGCCGATGCCGGCGGACGTCGCGATCGACGGCGTGGCCGAGTTCCTCGACACCTGCAACTCCACCCCGGCGGCCTGGCCGCACGAGCCCGCCACCATCCACTACCACGCCACCGAGGGCCGCTCCTGGCTCCTCGCGTTGGACGGTACCGGCGCCTGGCCCGCACCCCTCACGGACGACGCCGCGCCCGCCTCCGCTTCGGCCACGGGCACGGCCGAGCGGCTGCTCCTCTTCGTCTGGGGCCGCCTCACGCTGAGCGACCTGAAGATCGAGGGCGACCAGCAGGTGTTCGAGCATCTGATCGCCTGGGAGCCCGAGGAGTAGCCAGCCAATACCGCCGGCGGACGGCCTTGATGACGTCCGCCCCGGTGAACATCGCGAACAGCTCCGCGCCCGCGCGGCGTACGGCCAGTACGGCCTCGTACAGCTCGGGTCCGGGCGTCTCAGCCGCACTGCCCAGGCCCGAACCCTGTTCCACGCCTAGTTCAGCGATGACCGGACGGATGCCGCGGTCCCAGAGCAGGCGGCGGTACTTGTCGTGGTCGTAGGCACGGTCGGCGAGCAGGGCATCGGGTCTGCGTCTGGCCGGCCGACAACGCCTGCGACCGCCGGAATCTCGATCCGGACGATGATGCGATGATGCGTTCGTGGTGACAGATGCCGAGTGGGTTCGGATTCGCAGAGGCCTGCGCTTCGGGCAGGTCTTCGAGGGCACCGTCGTGAACGTTCCTCGGCCCGGTGTGATCGGGATCTTCGTGGACATCGGCCTGGCCGTCGGAGGCTTCGTCGATGCTGCGTTGCTTCCGGATCAGAGTGAGGACTGGCCAGCGGAGGGCACCGTCGGTGAGTTCGAGATCTGGTGGGCCGACAGCCGCCAACAGATCCGGCTGAAGCCGGCCGATGCTCGGTATCTGCGTCGCGACTTCGCAGATTTCGTTGAACGCTTCCGTCCCGGTTGGCCGTCCGACGTTGGCCGTCCCGTCCGTGACCCAGATCCTCCGTCCCGCGATGAGTTGCAGGCCGAGCTTCGACCTGATGGGCCGTCGGCCGGCTCCCCATGAGTTCTCGTGAGGCGGCCGACGGCCTTGGTTTGAGCCTGCTCCAGCAGCACCTTCGCGACCGGGTCACCTCCGCGGCGCAAGACTTCTCGCCACAGAAGCGCACCAGAACCACAGCCGCTGAGCTACGTCGCATGACACCATGACGGGTTCATGGAAAGCGAGCCAGAACCATTTCTCGTGAACACCAAGCACGTTGATGGTCAGCTGCTGCAACTCATCGACAAACGCTGTCGCTGAAAGTGAGCGAAGCCAACGTGCCGGCCCCTGAGGTGCGTGCCGTGATCCAAGTACCGGGCCAGCCCTCTCTGCACCCCAGCCGTACGACCCCACCCGGCGGCCGCCGGCCTGGTCAGCGGTGACAGTTCGCCCCAGCGGCGCCGGCAGGTCGACGACGCCCTCGCCGCATCCGTCCTCGACTTCCACGACCTGGACCGCCCCACCGCACCGGCGGTCTCGGAACCGGCGACCGTGGCCGGCGTCGACCTCGCCGCCGCCCACGCCGCCCACCTCGCCCTCCGCCGCCCCGGACGACCGGTGCTCACCGCCCAGCCGGCCGAACCCGCGCAAGGTCCACCCCGGGATCGAGACCGTCGAACTCCCCTGAGGTCAGCCTCATCCCAACTCGCGCTCAGTCGGTCGCCTCGTCAGCCTGGACTATCAGGTTCTCGACCCGGCCGGGGTGGGAGAGCATGACCAGGTGGGACGCGCCGTCGACCACGACCGTGCGAGCTCCGGCCCGGCGGGCCATGAACTTCTCCGTCGCGGCCGGGATCGCCCGGTCGGCCCCGGCGACCAGGTACCAGGACGGGATCGTCTTCCAGGCCGGCACACCGCTCGGCGCCTGGAGGGCGGCCAGGTCCACCGGGCGCTGCTGGGCGGCCAGCAGTTCGGTGTCGGATCCTCGCAAGTCGGCCGCCATGACGGTGCGGAACTTCGCCGGGTCGACGTATCCGTCCGCTCCGCCGCCGCCCGCGACCGCGTAGGGCCGGACGACGAGCGCCTCGCCGAGCCGGCTTCCGGGGTTGAGACCGACCAGCGCCAGACCGCTCTCGCCCTGGTCGGGAGCGAAGGCCGCGATGTACACCAGGGCCCTGACGTTGGCGTGCCCCACCGCGGCGTTGGTGATCACCTCACCACCGTACGAGTGGCCGACCAGAACCACCGGCCCGGAGACGGAGTCGAGGAGGCTGCTGACATAGGCCGCGTCGGAGTCCAGGCCCCGCAGCGGGTTGGCCGCGGCGATGACCGGATAGCCGTCGTGCCGGAGACGGGCGACGACCCCGCTCCAGCCGGAGGAGTCGGCGAAGGCGCCGTGGACCAGGACGACGGTGGGCTTAGGAGCGTGCCGGGCCGGGGCGGCCACCGCCGACGGAGCGGGTGCCGAGGAGGCCGGGGAGACGGCCGACACGGTCAGGACGGCGACGGCCAGGGCGGCCGGGATGGCCACGCGCCTGTGGAACCAGCGGTTTCCGGGCTGCGGGACTGACGGGGTTCCAGGCATGGCGGAGTCCTTCTCCTGGTAGGGCCGCTGGCTGGTCTGCGGCACGTCTGGGGCAGTGCGTGGTGTACGGGATCGCACGCGCAGGGTGGGCGGTGGTCAGGCGGTCGGCGGCGGGCCCGCGACGCTCACGCGGAAGGACTCCGCGGAGGCGAGGATGTTCCCGATGTCGAAGGCGGGCGCCACGTCGTCGAGGCGGGTGGCGGGAGTGCCGTTCGCGCTGAACCACTCCTCGACCCGCGACGGTGTGAAGGCCACGGCGAGACGTGCGGTCTCCGAGCGGACGAGGTAGCTGTGGGGCACCCCGCGCGGGCCGAACGCGATCTGGCCCGGTTCGAGTTCGTGGCGCTGGTCGCCGACGAAGAACGAGACCTCTCCGTCGAGGACGATCCAGACCTCGTCCTCGTCGGCGTGGATGTGGCGCGGGGGCGCGTGGCCGGCGGTGTCGAAGAACTCCATGACGCTGAGGGCTCCGCCGGTCCTGCTGCCGGGGACCAGGATCCGGGCCCGGCCGCCGAGGAACCAGAAGGGTTCGCCGCCGTCTGAGGCGAAGGTGTTGTCGGGAAAGGGCGCGATCACGACGTGCGCCCGAGGAAGGAGAGCAGGAGTGCGGTCGTCTTCACGGGGTGCTCCTCGTAGATCCAGTGGCCGGAGTCGGGGACGACGACCCCGGTGACCTTCTTCGCGTACCGGCGGACCTGGTCGGGTACGGCCTCGCCGAGGCTGCCCGAGGCGCCGATCGCCAGGACCGGCATGGTCAACTTCGTCCGCCGGTTGACGGCGTTGTCCTCGACGTCCTGAGGGAAGGTCCGGAACCACTTGAAGCTCGCCGACAGGTGCGCCGGGTCCTTCAGGGCCTCGGCGAACACGGCTGTGTCGTCGTCGGTGACGGAGCCCTTGCGGACTTCGAGGCTGTCGACGAATCCGCCCACCCACTCCTTTTCGCGGCCGGCCACGACCTTTTCGGGAAGGCCGTTGGCGAGGGAGAAGAAGCCGAAGTTCCAGGCGGCGGGGCCGGCGGCGGTCAGGGACGGGAACGTGTAGAGGCTCGCGTCCGGGATCGGGGCCTCGCTGAGGACGAGCTTCTTCACGTCGCCGGGGTGCGCGGCGGCGTAGGAGTAGGCGACCATCGAGCCGATGTCGTGGCCGACCAGGCGAATGTCGTCGGCGTGCCCGATCCTGCGGAGCAGTGTGTGGACGGCTGCGGCCATCGACTTCTTGTCGTAGCCGTCGACCGGGGCGTCGCTCTTGCCGGCGCCGGGCAGGCTGGGCGCGATGACGGTGTAGTGCTGGGAGAGCTCCGGCAGGAGGGCGCGCCACTCGTACCAGGTCTCCGGGTAGCCGTGGAGCAGGACGAGGGTCGGACCGTGGCCGCCGATCACGTAGTCGAGGCCGGCGGCCTTGTGCTCGGTGAACCCGGCCGGTACCAGGGGGGCGGCGGACAGGGGCGCGGTCATCCCGGTCTTGGTGGGCGGGGCCGCGGCGGAGACATCGGCGGCGGAGAGGGTGGCGGTGCTGAGGCCGAACGCCGCGGCGATCGCGAGCGGTGCCAGGACGCGTGGCCGGAAGAAGGCATGACGGTGCTTCAAAGGTGCTCCACTCAAGGAAAAGGCGTGGGTGTGGCGATGAGAGTGCTCGCGGCCGGGGCTGGGGTTACAGGGTGCTGACGAGACCGCCGTCGACGACGAAGTCGGACCCGGTGATGTTCGCGGCCCGGTCGCCGGCCAGGAACACGACGAGGTCGGCGACCTCGTCGGGGCGGGTGAACCGGCCGGTGGCGGCGTCGGCGGCGGCCCGCTCGGCCACGGCGTCGGCGGAGCCGCCGGTGGCGGCGGCGACCGTCGCGGCGACCCCGTCGCGCGCCAGCCACAGACCGGTGGTGACGGGGCCGGGGCTCACGGTGTTGACGCGGACACCCCGCGGGCCCACCTGCTTGGACAGGGACTTGCAGAAGTTCGACAGTGCGGCTTTCGACGCGCTGTAGTCGATCACGAGCGGGTCGGGCAGGAACGCGTTGACGGAGCTGACCGTCACGATGCTCCCCGCTCCGCGCTCCAGCAGGTGCGGGAGCGCGGCCCGGGTGGTGCGTACGGGGGCCAGGAGGTTGACGGACAGCGTCGCGGCCCAGTCGTCGTCGGTCACCGCGAGGAAGCCGTCGGTGCGGGGCCGGACGGCACCCACGTTGTTCACCAGAATGTCCAGGCCGCCGTAGGCGAAGGTCGCGGCGGCGACCAGCTCGGCCGGACCTTCGGGCGCGGTCAGGTCCACCGCGACCGTCAGGACGTCGCCTTCGGCGGCCAGCGCCCGCAGCTCGGGGGTGATCTCCCGCGAACCGGTCACGACCCGGGCACCCTCACGTACGAGTGCCCCGGCCACGGCGAGTCCGATGCCGCGGCTCGCGCCGGTGACGACCGCCGTCCTGCCGGTCAGGTGCAGATCCATGCCAGGGCCCTTCGACGGTGCCGGTGCTGTCGGTGGAGTGCGGTTCGGAGGAGCCGCCGTTCAACGGAGGCTTCGTTCAACGGAGTTGTCGTTCAACAGAAGGGCCGTTCAGAGGGAGTGCCGACGCAGCCACTCCAGTGCGGTGTCGGCGACCTCGCGCCAGCCGCCGTCGATCGTCAGCGAGTGTCCGCGGTCGGGGAAGTCGGTGATGTCGGTGACGGCCTCGGAGTGCCGGTACTGCTTGAGGGTGGCCCGGACGACGGCCTCCGGCACCGTGTGGTCCTTGCCGCCGGTCATCAGCAGCAGCGGTCCGCGCGAGCCGTTGGCGGTGTCGACCTTGGCCGGCGAGTGCGGGTTGAAGTTGGCGGCGGCGGCCTCGAACAGGGGCTTGCCCGGGGCGGGGATCGCCCATCGCTCGAACAGCTCGACCGACTCCTCCTCGGACACGGCGTTGCCGAACGCGAAGCGGAACTGGTCGGCCGTGAGGGAGACCGCGCGGTGCTTGTTGCCAGGGTTCTTGAACACAGGCAGCGTCGCGCGCAGCGCGGACAGCGGCAGCGGGAGCACTCCCTTGATCTGGGCGGCGTCGATCGCGACGGCGGCGGCCGCCAGGTTCTGCCCGAGGAGCTTCTGCGCGATCATGCCGCCGAACGAGTGCCCGATCACGATGGGCTGGACCGGCAGCTCCCGGATGATCGCCGCGTAGTGGTTCACCACCTCGTCGATTCCGTGGTCGGCGATGCTCTCGGGGTTGGCACGGGCCTCCTCGACGGTGCCGGGGTCGCCGGGCCAGCCCGGTGCGACCGGGGCGTAACCCTCCCGCTGGAACAGGTCGAGCCAGGGGGCCCACGAGCTGGCGTGCAGCCACAGGCCGTGGATGAAGATGACGGGGACGGGGGTCGGTGACGTCATGAGGACCTCTCGGTTCGGTCGGTGCGGTGGGTACGGCGAGATGATCGATACGGCGGTGCGGCCTGTACGGCAGCCAGGTGTCCGGCGCCGGGCCAGCACACCACGGGGGCGAAGGCGTTCGTACCGGGGAAAGACCCCAGTGCGTCGGTGCCGGAACCGGGGTGGACTCCGCAGTGGGGCCGGGGTGACACGCCTGCTCGCACGTCCGTTCCCGCCCCCACCCCCGCCGCCCGGAAGCCGCGGCTACGGACGGGTGCCGAAGGGGCCCAGGAGCCCGGCGTCGATCCGCAGCGATTCGAGCATGGTGGCCGCGTTGTCGAGGGTGAACACGTCGGCCGCGGCGAGGACGCCGGTGTACTTGGCGATCACCGGACCGGCCGCCTGCTGAGCGACGGCGTCCAGATAGGTCTTGAAGATCGCCCAGGAGTTCCCGGACGGGCCGTACTTCCGGAAGTACGGCGTCGGGTCCAGGGACATCGCGGCCTTCACGCTGTCGGTGAGGTCGGCGATGTACCGCTTCTGCACCTCGCCGTCGGCGCGCACCCCGAGCCGGCCGAGGTGTCCGCCGACCAGGGTCGTCCAGGGGTAACTCATCGCCGTGTCCTGGGCCTTCACCCAGGCGGGGATGTCCTGCGAGACGGCCAGGTTCCTGAACGGCACCCAGCCGGGATAGAGGACGTCCACCACCATCAGCGTCGCGTGGTCGGGCGCGTAGACGAAGATGTTGTCCGGGGAGTGGTTGGGGCCGTGGTGGGCGAGCTCCAGGCGTTCCCCGCCGACGCGCAGGTCGAGGTGGTCGTCGAAGGTAACGGTCGGGAGCGGCCGGTTGGGGTCGGCCTCCAGCCGGAGCAGCCGGCGGGTCTCGCTGTGCGCGATGCGCACGACGTGCTTGCCGAAGAGGTGGGCGGCGCCGATGTGGTCGGCGTGGCTGTGGGTGTAGACCAGGTGGGTGACCTTCGACGGCCGGCCGTTGGCCCGGGTGACCTCGGCGATGGCGCGCAGCAGGTTGTTCCCGATGGTCGGCGGCGCGTCGACGAGCACCACCCCTTCGCGGGTGCTCAGGAACATCGCCTGGTAGTAGGCGTCGGTCACCCAGTACAGGTTGCCCTTGATACGGCCGACGAAGTAGCCCTGCTCGTTGAGCGCGGGACCGGTCGCGGCGATGGGGACCGGGGCGAAGTCGGGGAGATCCGTCGAAGCGGTGGCGGCGTGTGCCGTGCCCGGCAGCGCCTCGCCGACGAGGACGGCCGCGGCGGGGACCGCCAGCGCGGCCGTCGCGGTCCTGAGGAACGCACGGCGGTTCGCGGTCGTGGTGGGGCGGAGTTCCGGTGTCATGGGTCGGGGCCTTCCAGGGGGCCGGCGGAGTCGTCGGCGGCGGGTGCGGCGACCGCAGGACATCACCCGCCTTTCCTGGTTCGTATCGGGGAGAACCCCCAGTCCCGGCGCGCGCCCGGCCCCCGACCGGACTGGGGTGCCGTCCGCCAGTGGCGGGCGACAGGCTCAGTTCTCGCTGGTCAGCAAGGAGTTGAGCTGTCGCCGGGAGGTGATGTCGAGTTTCCGGAAGATCTTGTTGAGGTGGTACTCGACGGTCGACTGCGTGATGAAGAGCCGGGTCGCGATCTCGGTGTTGGTGGTACCGCGCGCGGCGAGGGTGGCGATGCGCCGTTCCTGCGGAGTGAGGTCGTGCTCGGTGAGGTCGTGCGGGGAGCGGCCGGCCCGCTTGCGGGGGTGCGCGCCGGTGGCGAGGAGCTCGGTACGGGCCCGCTCGGCGAAGGCGGCCGCCCCCATGTCGGTGAACATCCGGTAAGCGTGGCCGAGTTGGGTCCGGGCGTCGGTGCGGCGTCTGCGCCTGCGGAGCCATTCACCGTAGAGGAGGTGGGTGCGGGCCAGTTCGGTGCGTACCTGGGTGCGGTCGAGGAGGTGCAGGGACTGGGCGAAGTGGGGTTCGGTCCGGTCGTCGTCGGCCGAGACCAGGGCCCGGCAGCGTTCCAGGAGTCCCAGGGCCCAGGGTGTGCCGGCCGGCAGGGCGCGTTCTTCGAGGCGGGTGAGGGCCCGTCGGGCCGTGGGCCGGTCGCCAGAGCGGGTGGAGGCCTCGATGAGATCGGGCAGGGCGCGAGGGGCGCCTCCGGGGTTGTCGGCGTCGAACGTGATGCGTGCGTGGGCGGCGGCCTGGACGTAGTGCCCCAGGCTGAGTTCGAGCACGGTCAGGCTGTTCCGGGCCCAGTCGGCCAGACCGCCGTGCGCGTGCCTGCTGGCCAGGTCGCGTACGAGGAGGTCTGCGGCCGTGCGGGCCGCCGCCTCCTGGCCGCTCCAGGCCAGAAGCTCCACACGGTAGGCCAGGCCGGGTGAGGGCTGGCCGATGACGGCGGCGAGGTCCTGCGCCTCGTCCAGGCACGCGGTGGCGGTGGCGAACCGGCCGGCCCGGAGTTCCCAGGTGGACCGGACCAGCAGGGTGGAGCGCAGTGCTCCCAGCGCGCCGATGGCGCGCTCGTGTGCCTCCACGAGCCGGGCTGCCTCCGCGCCGCCGGTCTCGTCCCAGACCTCCTCGGCGGCGTAGAGGGCCAGGGTCGCCGCGCGTAAGCCGTGACCGACCACGTCGGTGTCGCGTTCCAGGGCGGCGAGCGCGGCCTGGAGGAGAGGCAGAGCGGCCTGGTAGCCGCCGTGCATCCGCAGAGCGAAGCCTTCGAGGAGGAGATCGGCGCTGCTGGGGAGGGCGGCCTGCTCAGGTGCCGGGGGCGCGACCGCCGTGGTGACGGCCGACGGGGCGGCAACGGGTGGGGCGGCGGCTCGCGGGATGGTGAACGGTGAGGCCACGGTCGGCGTGGTCAGGGCCGAGGCCTCGGCCGACGGGGCGACGACCGCTGATGCCAGGGCCGCCGGCGCCGGAGCCGCCGGTACCAGGGCACGCGGGGTCACGGTCGGCGCGAACAGGGCGGGCGGTGCCAGGGCTGGCGGGGTCGCGGCCGGCAGGTTCGTGGCCACGGCCGGTGGGGTCGGGACCACGGCCGGTGCGGACCCGGCCGGTGCGGGCAGCGCTGGCAGCGCCGGCGGGCTCGGGGCCAGCGGGCTCAGGGCGGGCGAGGTCAGGATCGTCACGCCGAGTTCCTGGCGGGTCGTCGCGTCGTGTTCACCGCACAGCACGGCCAGGAGTCCTTCCAGCATGATGGACCGGGCCAGAGCGCGGTCCATGTCCGCGACCACGCCGGCCGCGGCCAGCAGCGGCGATTCCAGGCCCGCGAGCCGCCCGAAGTAGATGTCGGTGGTGGCCTGGGTGAGCAGGGCACTGGCCCGCAGGACGGCGTCGCCGCCGGCCAGGAGCGGCTGGGCCTGCGCGAGGAGGGACTGGGCGGTAGCGGGATCGCCCATCACGAGATGGGCTCGAGCGGCCTCGACGAGCCGCACCGCCCGGTTGGCCTGGGAGAGCTGTGCCGCTCGGGCCAGGAGGGCGGCCCGTTCGGCATAGCCGCCGCGCCCGCGGGCCAGTTCCGCCGCCGCGACCAGTTCGTCGGCCACCTCGTCGTCGAGCCCGACGGTCGCCTCGGCGCGGTGCCAGGCCCGCCGCTCGGGGTTGCGCAGTGCGTCGCTGACAGCGGCGAGCGCGGCGTGGACGCGCCTGCGCTCACCGGCCGGGGCGCTGCGGTAGACGGCCGAGCGGATCAGCGGGTGCCGGAACTCCAGCAACGGCCCGCCGGTGAGCACGCCCGCGGACACCGCCGCGTCCGCGGCCTGCGCGAAGACGCCCAGTTCCGCCGCCGCCCGCCACAGCAGCAGCGCGTCCTCGGGCGGCGCGGCCGACAGCAGTACCAGGAAGGTCCGGGTCTCCGGAGGCAGGTCCCTCACCAGACGTCCGAAGTGGTTCTCCAGCCGGGCTCCCACCGGCAGCGGTTCGAGCAGCGGGGTCGTCCCGGCCAGGTGCGCGGGGCTCAGCGCCTGGGCGCTCTCCAGCAGGGCCAGGGGGTTGCCGCCGGCGTCGGCCACGATGCGCGCGGCCACCGCCGCGTCCACCCGCCCCTCCACGCTGTGCCCGAGCAGCTCGTGCGCCTGGGCGCCGGCCAGTCCGCCGACCGTCAGTGTCTCCAGCCCCTCGAACGCGCCTGGTCCGCCCGGTTCCTCGCGGCCCGCGACCACCAGGCCCAGAGCCTCCGCGCCCAGCCGCCGGGCCACGAACGCCAGCGCGTCGCGGGACTCGCGGTCCAGCCACTGCACGTCGTCGACCAGGCACAGCAGCGGCTGCGCCGAGGCGGCGTCGGCCAGCAGCGTCAGGGCCGCCATGCCCACCAGGTAGCGATCGGCCCGAGGCGCGGCCAGCATTCCGAACGCGGAGGCCAGCGCCTCGTACTGGGGGGCCGGCAGCGACTCCAGACCGTCCAGGAAGGGCCGCAGCAGACGGTGCAGGCCCGCGAATCCGAGCCGCGCCTCGGACTCCGTCCCGGCGGTGCGTACGACCCGCAGGTCGTCCGAGGTCTCGGCGAGATGGTCCAGCAGCGTGGTCTTGCCGATACCGGCCTCGCCGACGACGACGAGCGCCGCGCTCATACCGTCACGCACGCCCGCGACCAGGTCGGACAGGGCCCGCAGTTCCTCGTGCCGACCGGTGAGCGGAACCCGGCGGGTGCGGGCTCCGGCCCGGGAGCGTCCAGTCATTCCCCCAGCAGACCACCCCGGGGGCCCCGGAACCCTGGGGATCGACCCTAGTGTGACCGCCGGCGTGCCGCCGAGACGCCACCGAGGTGCCGCTGCCTCCGCCGCTGCGATGCCGTCAGGGCTGCGGGGTCCGGAGCGCCTGTGCGAGGTGGCGGCGCGAGGTGATGCCGAGCTTGGCGTAGATGTTCGACAAGTGGTACTCGACGGTCTTCTGCGTGACGTAGAGCTCCGTCGCGGCCTCCTGGTTCGTCTTTCCGCCGGCGATGAGGTGGGCGACCGACAACTCCCGCTCGGTCAGCGCGAGTACGTGCTGCCGCGCGTGGGCGGGAGCGGTGAGTCCCATGGCGGCGAGGTCCGTCTCGCAGCGCCGCAGGAACGGTTCTGCCCGCAGGGCGTCGAATCGGTCGTGGGCCGACTTGAACCACCGTGCGGCCTCCCGCCGGGAGCCGGTCCTGGTCGCCACCAGGAGCCTGCCGTAAGCGTGTTCCAGCATGGCGCGGAACAGCGGGGCTTCCTCGCCGGCGTCACCGACCCCGCCGGTCGCTACGGGGCTCCCGGCGGCGTCGGGCCCCTCGGTGCCGTCCGACTTCCCGCCCAGAGCCTGGGCGTAGATCGCCAGCGCCTCACGCGGCCGCCCCTGGGCTTCGGCGAGTTGGCCGCTGAGCCGGGCGCCCACGACCCGCAGATATCCACTGCCGTCGTCACCGCGCCAGAAGTCGTCGAGGGCCCAGGCGGCGGCCGCCAGCCGTCCCGTCCCGGTGAGCGCTTCGACCAGCAGGGACTGCTGCCACAACCACAGGGGCTTGAACCGCAGGCGCACCCGATCATCCTCGGCCCCGGCCTCGTCCCCGTTCCCGTTCCCTCCCCCGTCCTCGGCTCCGGTTCCGGTCACCGGCTCGACCAGCGGAGCCAACGCCCTCACCATGGCGGCGTGGTCACCCCGGGCCTGCGCCAGCACCGCCCCCGCCAGTCCGGCGTACACGAGCTCCGCCGGTGGATCTCCCAGCATCCGGTTGATCCGCTCCAGGGCCTCGACGGACTCCTGGGCCGCCTCCCAGCGCCCGCGCCCCGCCTGTACGCACACGGCCGCGAACCACGTGGCCGCGTCGCCGAGGACGTGGTCGTGGGCCGCGGCGATCGCGAGCGCCCGGTCCGCCGCGCCCTCACTGGCACTCCAGTCACCCGCGAGGTACTCCACCACCGCCAGCAGCGCCGACGACAGATGGCTGAGCTTGGACCCCGCGCCCAGCCGGTCGCGGTGCGCCACGGTGACCAGATCGGCCCGCGCCGCGGCCAGCCGGCCCAGAAACAGGTGCATGACACCACGGGTGGCCAGCGTCGCGAGCTGGTCGTTCGACGCCTCGGCGGCCTCGACGGGAAGGTGCGCCACGTCCAGCAGCGCCGCACCGGGCCCCTGGTCCCACATCCGGCCCGTGGCCAGGACCGCGCGGATGAAATCGGACGTGCCCGCGTCGAGGTCACCGATCGCCAGCGTCTTGCCCGCGATGTCGGCCGTCCGCGCGCCCCGGCACTGCCGGATCGTGATGACGGTCAGAAACGTACCGGCCAGGAGCGCCACCCAGCTCGCGTCCGGATCGGCGAGCGCCTCCTGCCAGGCCTCGGTCAACCGAGCCTCGGCCACGGCCAGCCGGCCCTCCAGGAGGTCCATGACCCCCAGCACGCAATTGCGCAGCGTTCCCTCCGCGCACTCCTCCACCTGCGCCCTCAACCGAACGGCGGCCCACGGCTGCAAGGTCAGCAGCCACTGCGCACAGGCCGTGAGCAGACGCCGCTCCCGTTCCAGACGGTCGTCGGACAACGACGATGCCCACAGCAACCGGGTGGCGGCCAGGGCGTTGCGGCCGGCGAGGGCCTCGGCGTTCGCCGAACGCTCCAGGTCGGCCGCCAGAACAGGGTCATCGGACGTGGCCGCGGCCACACGATGGGCCCACGCCGCTCCCGAACCCACCACCTCGGCCGCGGAGTTGTGCAGTGCGCGCCGTCGCTCGGGTCCGATCCCCGCGTAGACCGCGTCCCGCTGCAACCCGTGCACCAAGGACACCGGCCCCACGGAATCCGTCGGCCACCATCGCACCAGACCCGCCGCCAGCGCCGGTTCGAGCGCCCGCACGGCGTCGTCCACCCCGGCCACCCGCGCCACACCCACCAGGGGGAACCGGCCGTCCAGCACCGCCAGCGCCTCCACCAGGGCCACCGAATCGGCGGGAAGGCGCCCCAGTACGGCCCCGATCCCCGCCCGCAGCGACTGGTGGACCGGCCACCGCCGTGCCGAAGCGTCGCCCAGCACCTGAAGCGGTACCTCAGCCAGGACCGTGCGCACGTAGAGGGGATGGCCCTTCGTGTAGCCGTGCAGCCGTGTCACCAGCTCCGGTGTCACACGCACCGCCAACAGCCGCCGGGCCAACTGGTCGACCTCGTCCTGTCCGAGTCCGCCGACCTCGACCCGTGCCGCCCGCTCGACGGACCGCACCAGCCGTTCCAGCGCCTCCCCGCTCTGCCCGCTGTCCGTACGGGTCGCCATCAGCACCAGCACCCGGTCGGCCCAGAGACGGCGCACCACGAATCCCAGCACCTGCGAGGACAGCGGATCGGCCCAGTGCGCGTCGTCGACGACGACCGCGACCCCGCCCCCGGACTCCTGCAGCGCGCCCAGCAGCAACAACAACTGCCCGCCCAGGGCGTGCGGCGACACCCCCGCCGCGTCCGGCCGCGCCAGCAGCGGGAACCGGGCCGCCAACTCCCTGTCGACCCGCCGCACCAACTGGCTCAGCACGCCACCGGGCAGATCGGTTTCCGAGGGATCGCCCACCGCCCACAGCACCGTGAAGTCATCCAGCGAGGAGACCGCCCGGCGTATCAGAGCGCTCTTGCCGATCCCCGCCTCACCCTCGACGACCGCCAGCCACGCCTCACCGCCGCGCACCTTGTCCACACACGCCGCGAGCCGCTCGGACTCGGACCGCCGCCCGACGAAGACCTCACGTTCATCGTTCGCGCTCGCGTCGGACGCGCTGCCGGCCACGCTCATGTCTTGGTCTCCCGGAGAGGACGGATCGGGGCGTGCGCCGCAGGTGCGAGCGAGATCATCTTATCGTCGACGCCCTTGTCGAGGGCGGGAGTTGAGGAGTGATCCCACCGGTCGGACGCGCGCTCGTCCAGAGCTGAGTAGCTGTATCTCAACCGATCAGGGAACGTGTGGGCCGAACAGGGTTCCCGGCCGGGCGATCTTCCGGCTGTGCGCGCATGAAGGCAGGGCTTCTTGGCAGTTCGGGGATGCGAACCAACCGACTCTCCCAGGAGGCCGTGTTGTCACCTGTGTAAGCCGCCCAGCCCGCATGTGTAAGCCGCCCGGCCCCTCGACTCCAACTCGCCCGTCGTGTCGTGCGATTGTCTCGCACACGCGTACGGGAACACGGCCGATCGTCCGGAGCGGCCGACGCCTACTGCGGATACCCGATCTGGGCGATGTCCTCGGCCAGATCTTCAAGCCGAACCTCCGGGTTCAGGGCTGAGACGACCTCCTGTGTGAGCGGCTTGAGGTCATACACGTGCCGGATCGCCTCCATGGGCGGTTCCACTTCGTAGTAGCTCTCGGCGAACTCCAGATAGGCCTCGGCCTTGCCCTCCAGCAGGAGCCCGAACAACCACACAGCGCCATCGGCGTCATTCTCGTCCTCATCCGGGATCCGGACGTCGCCGCACCTCCACGCGGAGTCCGCGTTCTCTCGCCACAGACAGACGGTGGCCCGAGGAACACCGTTGTGGTCCTGGAAGGCGGGCTCCTGCGCAAACGGACGGAAAGCCTCGGGAAGCGAGTCGAACATGCCGGGCCACGGCGCCGGCGGCGAGCGACGATATGCGGCGATCGGCGACTTGTGGTTGTTCGCCTGGGCATAGACCCCGGCCGCGGAGAAGACGACGGCGTAGTCGTTGCCGGAGCCGTCGCGCATCGAGGCCATCTCCTCATCCGGCGCCCACTGAGCGTCGTACGAGTAGTAACGCCACTGCCACTCCGGGCTCAGGACGGCGTCCAGCATCGCCATCGCCTTCGAGCGGGCACGCACGGCCTCGGGTTCGGGCAGCTGTTTGATCACTTCGTGGACACTCATGAGGCAATACAACCGGAGACCACTGACATGCCTCCATCGCCCCGGTGCTCTCATTTCTCGGCACCATTCCCGACCAGGACTCGGCGAAGGCTCGCACCGAGGTCAGGTCCGACACGTCGAGCGGTCGGATGCCAAGGCGACGGTCAGCGCGGCGACCGCGCGTCGGGCCGCGTCGGTGTCGCGCACGCCGAGCGCGACGCGGGCACCGGCACGAGCGAGCTCACGTGCCCAACTCCCCCGCGGCGTTGGCGCGATGGGAGCGCCACGCGGTGGGCCTGCGGTGGAGCCAGACCAAACGATTCCGACCCCGTCCTCACACCGGCCATCGAAAGATCCTCACGCACGGCAGGCACGGCAGGCACGGCAGGCAGGCATGTGCTGAACGACGCCCGGAGCACGGTGCCTCAATGGGACGGTGGGAGGCTTTCAGCCAGCCGGTCGACGCCGTAGCGTTGCGATCACCTTGCGCGGATCGACGGTCGCGACAGCTGAGTGCGCGGCCAGCGGCAGCACTGGGGCGAGCACGAGAATCTCGAACTCGTCCGGCAACGCGAACAGCAAGGCGCCGTCGGCGCGACACAGTGCGGCGAAACTGATCGGTGCGGGTGCCACGAACCGATCACTGCGGTAGCACCGCATCACGTCCGCCGGTGAGAGCCGCTCCGCCCGGCGCCTGAACACTTCGAGCAGCAGCGTGGTCAGATCACCACCGGACATACCCTCGGTCAGCAGCTCCGACAGTTCCGTGCCGCGAGGCCGTCGCAAAATGCGTCGCAACGCCGGGTTGGCCGGGACTTCCCCGTCGGGCTCATCACGCCTCATGAGGAGGCAGTATCGCCGGACGGTCTCCGCTGGACGAGGGATTATCCGGCGCGCGGACGGTCATGCCGCTGCGGCTCGGGGCGTTCGACGAGCCGGCCGCGAAATGCTGACCGAGGGATGTCCCGCTTCTCCTGTGCGGCCATCCCTGAGGAGCACCGTCGCCGGGGACCGCAGCCGGAGCCACGCTGGACTCCAGGAGTCCGTCGGCGATGAGTTCTGCCGTGGCTTCCAGTCTCTATCAACACACCCGGACCAACGAACTCGAGGATCACGTCATGACCACGACCTACACCTTCGACGTCTTTTCCAGCCTCGACGGCTTCGGCGCCGCCGGCGGCAACTGGACCGGCTACTGGGGCAAGCAGGGCCCCGAGCTCCTCGACCGCCGCCTCGCCCTGTACGACGAGGACCAGCGGATGGTCTTCGGAGCCAACACGTACAGGGCGTTCGCGCAGATGATCGCGGCGAGCACCGACGAGTCCGACGTGCGCGACCCGTGGGTCACGCGGATGAGGAGCCTGCCGGCCACGGTGGTGTCGTCCACCCTGGAAGGACCTCTCGACTGGCCGGATGCGAACGTCGTGAGCGGCGACGCCGTCGACGTCGTCGCCCGTCTCAAGAAGGACTCCGACGTTCCCCTGCGCTCGCACGGCAGCCTGTCGATGAACAGGGCGCTGATGGCCGCAGGTCTGGTGGACCGCGTCCAGGTGACGCTCTTCCCGGTGATCACCGGTCAGACAGGGCTGGACCCCATCTTCCAGGGTGCGGCCGACTTCGACCTCGAGCTGATCGAGCACCGGACGCTCGACGGCCACATCCAAGAGCTCGTCTATCGACCCGTCCTGCATGTCTGAGAAGGGCGTCGAGCCCCTCGTCGAGCACCCGGAGCTTGCGTTGCCGGCGGTCGCTACCACCGGGAACCCCGCCTTGACGACGGCACGGGCGCTGCCCGCGTCCCAGGCGTTCGGCAGCACCGGCGGGGCGCCCGGGATGTGCGGGGCCTGAGCAGTCTGGCCTTGTCGGCTTGATCGGACATGCTTGATCGGACATGACGGGCTCAGTCGACCAGCGCGCCGGCGGAGAGATTGGCGACGGTGCCGGTCATGGCTCCCGCGCGATCCGACGCCAGGAACGCGGCTGTCTCCGCGATTTCCGACAGCGTGGGAAGCCTCTTCAGAAGCGTCCCTTGCACCATCCCTCCGCCTTCGAGCATCTCCTGGACCGACTGCCCGCCCGCTGCCGCCATCTGCTGGAAGAGGTCCTTGGTGTACGAACCCGCTGCCGGCGCGTCGACGACAGCGTGTGGACGGATGCAGACCACCCGGATGTTGTCGGGTGCCAGCTCCGCGGCCAGAACCCGCGAGAAGGCCTCCTTGCCGGCCGCGCTCACGCTGTGCCCCAAGATGCCGCCCACAGCCAGTTTGGAACCCGGCTCGGACAACGTCAGGATGACGCCAGGACGCTCGCGGCCCATGTGGCGCGCCACGGCCTTGCTGGTGATGAACAGCGTCTGAAGGAAGCCGTCGATGGGCCGCATGAACTCCTCGAGCGAGAGATCCGCCAGCAAGGTCCCCTGGTCGTGCATGACACTCACGGCACTGAGCGCGATGTCGATGCTGCCGGCCGTCGCCGCGACGTCCTCGGCGTGCTTTTCGACGGCCTGTTGGTCGAACACGTCGACCTGCGCGGTCTCGACCTTCCCGCCGGTGGCGGCGATGTCGCGCGCCACGGCGTCGAGCTTCTCCTGCGTCCGCCCGGCGAGGAAGACCCTTGCGCCTTCGCGGGCGAATACCCGTGCGATCGCGCCGCCGATCGCGCCCCCGCCTCCGTAGATCACGGCGTTCTTGTCAGCAAGCAGCAATCCACTCATTGTGCCCTCCAAAGGTGATGGGGTCGTTCACAGGTGATGGGTTCATTGCGCGCTACGTAGCCGGGGCGCCGACCTTGATCGAAGGGGTGGCCAGAGCTCTCTTCCGGGGGCCGGACGGTCAGTCTCGGTCGTTCTTCTGACGCTGGATCTGTTCCGCGATGCTCTTGATGCGGTTCAATCGCGCATCCCACGCCCTGCCGACCTCATTCAGTTGGCGGACCGCACGGGCGAGCTGCGCCTCGTCGACTTCGTAGCGCCGCTCGCGGCCCATCGGTGTCGCGTGCACGAGGCCCGCGCGATCGAGGACGCCCAGGTGCTTGGTGACCGCTTGGCGCGTGATCGGGAGACGATCGCTCAGGCTGGTCGGCGTACCGACTCCTTCCGCGAGCAGCAGGTCGAGCAGGCGGCGCCTGATCGGGTCGCCTATCGCCGACCAGAGTTCGTCGTCGACGGCGGCGGTCATTGCGCCACCACGGAAGGGGCGTAGCCCTGCAGCTTGGGCAGGAACAGGTCCCAGCCGCGCTCGTGGTCGTGGAAGGCTTCCTCCAGTACGGCGGCTTCCCAGCCCTTCTCTCGCCAGCCGCTCTCGGTGAGGCGCAGAATCGTGCCGTCACCGGAGGGCTCGAGCTCGATGGTGACCAGGAGGGAGTTGTCGCCATCGGGCAGTTGCCCGTCTTCGGCGACCCAGCGGAAGGCGAACTTGCGCGGCGGATCCACGTCGACGACCACGATCCGCTCCACCGCGGCGCGGTCGCCCCAGACCAGTTCGCCGACCGCGCCCGGCGCGGGATCGAACGACGCGTCGTCGGACCACCACATCTTGATGTGCTCGGGACGACTCACGACATCGAACACGATCTCCGGTGCGGCATCGATCTGGATCTCGCGTTCCAGCTTTCCGAACTCCACCACATACCTCCAATAAGCAACCATCGGTTGCGTATCACCCTAGCCCTCGCGTCAGGGATACGCAACCTTGTGTTGCGCAACAACCGCGAGGTCGGCGCAGTAGTGCGTCGGCCGGGCGACGGCGGCGTGCGATGTGCAGCGGCGCAGTGCGTTGAGCCGCATGGGTCAGAACACGCCCGTTCGCTCGCCCTCACCACTCTGGACGGACGGCCGCGAGGGGATCCGGGCGAGCGCTCCACCGCCGGCCTGAAATCTCGTCGATCTCATCGCCGGGGGATGCCTATGCTCCCGCCATGGCGGATGCGAAGCCCAGCACGGCGTACTGCGACCGATTGGTCCGGCTCGTGCCGCCGCCGGCCGCGCCCGTGGACGCCCACGGGGACTGGATCACCGTCGAGACCCTGATCGGTACCCGGCTGCCGGAAGACTACAAGCGACTCGTCGAAGCCTACGGCTGGGGCGAGTTCTGCGATTTCCTCTACCTCCGGACTCCGTTCGGAACCAACAGGCACAACGGCATCCAGTGGCAGAGTCCCCACCCCACGGGATCTCCGGAAGGGGACCCTGAGCGCTACCCCTATCCACTGCACCCCGCTCCGGGTGGGCTGCTGATCTGGGGCACCACCATGGACGCCGACCGGCTGTGCTGGCTCACCGACGGGGTTCCGGAGCAGTGGCCTGTGGTGGTGTGGAGCAGCGAGGGCTGGTACGAGACCCATCGGATGGGCGCGGCCGATTTCCTTGAGGGCTGGGCCGGCGGACGCGTAAGCTCCGGCTTGCTCGGAAGCATGGAGCCGAACCTGGCGCCGTGGTTCAACGCCTTCCGTACCCGCACCCACCGGTGCCTGCGGCTGTCCGAAGGCCCCCTGTCCCACCCCGATCGGCTACGGATCCTGCGCGAGACGCTGGCTCCCACCACGGACCGGGGCTCGTGGAGCTCCGAGCACGACGAGGCGAGACAAGACCACTTCGCGATGGTCGATGCCGACTGGCTGCTGACCTACGACGCGTCCCGGCCTCACCAGATCCGAATCAACTTCCCACCCGAGGACAGCAAACAGGTTCGCCGGCGTCTCGTCGCCGCTGTTCGGCTCATGGGATGTGAGGTGCTTCGGATAACGACGGCGGCCGGAACGACCCTGCCGTCCTGGGACGCGGTCACGGACGAGGGCGAGGAGTAGCGGGCGAGCCGAGCCCGTGAGGGACAGCGGATGATCTCGGTTCCGCCCTCGCCGCTCACGGGGCTTCCACCTTGATCATGGACACCGCTTGTCATGCAGCGATGGCCGGCGTAGTTGATCTCTGTTCGAAGGCGACCGGTGAGGTAGCCGATAGTGGAGTGCCTGCGCCGGTGGTCGTAGAAGCCGAGCCGGCGCAAGACCGCGAGCCGGGCGGCTCGTTCTGTCGGCCGGCCGCCCCGGCTGGGAAGGATCTGGTCGTCAGGGCGCGAGCCCGTTGGCTCCTCAGACCACCGCGCGAGCGAAGGTGAGCGTCGCGGTGACGGTGGTCAGGCCGCGGATCATCCCCAGCTGGTTCCAGACCATCCCGAACTGCTCCCGGTCCACGGTGAACTCCATGGCGAGGCTGATCGCGTCGCCACTCGACGCGGTGACGTGGGCGGTGACGGCCTGCGCGCTGCTGGCACCCCGGACGGTCAGCTGACCGACGATCTCGGCGGTGCCGTCCTCGGGCACCGCTGCGCCGTTGACGGCGAAGGCGAGAGTCGGGTGGTTCTCGGTGTCGAAGAACTCACTGCCGCGCAGGTGCTCATCCCGCTTCGCGTTCTTCGTGTCCAGAGACGCCGCGTCCACACTGACAACACCGTGGGCGGTCCCGTCGGGCTTGATCTCGCCCTCTCCGGTGACATGGCCGAAGGCACCCTTCACCGTCACCAGACCCCACATCGTCCGATGCGCGATAGCCACGGTGGACCGGGCGGGATCCAGCTGCCACAAGCCGGTTTCTATGACGACGGTCATGGGGGTTCTCCATAAGAGTGAGGATGGGAACGGGGAAGCCGCATCCGCGACGCAAGTGCCGGGACCGCAGCCCAGTAGTCCAAATTTGGATGACTCCCCGCACGCTAGCGGTTTATCCAAAAATGGACAACCGTTAGACTGTGACACCATGGCCGACTCTTCCGCCCCCGCCGATCAGCCCGAGCGCGAGCCATCGGACGACGCCGGGCTCCTGCCCGCCGAACTGCGCTCCTGGATGCGGCTGTTGGCCGCGGCCGGCACGATCGAGCAACAGCTCCGCTCACGGGTGAAGGACGCGACGGGGATCTCGCACGACGAGTTCCTGCTGCTGTGCCTGCTCGCCGATCAGCCCGGTTCCAGCCTGCGAATGACACGGATCGCGGAACTGCTGGGACGCCCCAAGACCCGGCTGACCTACCAGGTGGCCTGCCTGCAGCACGCGGGACTGATCACCAAGAACTCCGCGTGCCGCGACCGGCGCGGCGTCGAGGTGGCACTCACCGACAAGGCCCGAACGCTGCTGGGCGAAGCATCCCGCCCCCTCGCCGACGCTGTCGCCGAGGCCATCGCGCACACGGCCTGCGCTCAGCGGTACACGCAGTTGCAGTACCTGCTGCCGACGAGCCAGGGCTCCGAGGAGCACACCACCAAGCAGAAGCAGTAGCCACAGGGAACCGGACCTGGAACTCGCCAGAACTCGAGACGGAGCCGACGGTCAGCGGCATGACGCCTCGGCGGCCGGATCGGTCCGCCGCGGGTCGCGAAGATCACCGCAGAGGTTCCGCCACGGTGAATCGGGCCTCTACCGCGACAGGCCGTGGGGTGGTCCGGATGCCAGTCGTGCCGCGGGTGGTAGGGGTGCATGCCGAGGGCAGGCTTCGAACGCCTGGATCACCAGCCCTGAAAAGCGTCGGGAGGCCTTGACCTGGCCGGCGGTCGATGTGGCGTGGATCCCCTTGTTGGCCATGAGGATGAGAATCAGGTCGTCCAGGACGAAGTCGGAGCGCAGGTGCCCCGCTTCCTTGGCTCGCTGAGCCAGTTCGGCGACTGCTTTCACCGTGTACTCCCGGCCGGCGGCGACATCCTTCACCTCCGGGTAGGTCGACAGGAAGGCTTCGGTGAAACCCCGATCGCGTGCGTGCAGCTCACAGATCCTCTCGATCACCAGGCACAGGCCACGCCAGGGATCAGGATCGGCGCACCCCTCGTCGACAATGGCCCGACACGCGCTCAGTTGATCCGCGAAGGCCTCGGTGACCAGCATCTGCTTGGTCGGGAAGCGACGGTACAAGGTGGCGGGTCCCACCCCGGCACGCCGCGCGACCTCCCGCATCGGCACGTCCAGGCCGTCGGTGGAGAACAGCGCTCGGGCCGCGTCGAGGATGCGTTCGCGGTTGTCCAGCGCGTCGGAGCGCAACGTATGAGGCAAACGGTCGGTCACCGCTCTCACTTTACCTAAACGGACGGGGGCGTCCGTTACCGTCCGAGACGTAGAAGCTCTCGCATTTTGAGCTGTCCGGGAACCTGGAGACCACATTGAAGGCAATCTCGATCCAGACGTTCGGAAGTCCTGACGGTCTGGCTGTTGTCGACCTGCCAACACCCACGCCTGCTGCCGGGCAGGTACTGATAGCCACCGAGGCGGTGGGCGTCGGTGGTGTCGACACCCTGATCCGAAGCGGGGCTCTGGCCGCCTACGGCTTCAAGGAGGGTCACATCCCGGGTAGCGAGGTGGCGGGCACCGTGACCGCGGTCGGTGACGGCGTCGACGCGTCGTGGATCGGCCGGCGGGTGTGGGGCTTCACCGGCACCGGCGGAGGCTACGTCGAACAGGCCATCGTGCCGGTCGAGCAGATTCTTCCCCTGCCCAGCGGCCTGTCCGCCGCTGCCGCGGTGACGCTCGGCAGTTCCGGCGCGGTGGCCCACTTCGGGCTTCGCCACGCCCATTTCGCTCCCGGGGAGACGGTCTTGGTGCGTGGCGCGGCCGGCAGTATCGGGATCATGGCAGTGCAGCTCGCGGCTCGCGGTGGTGCCGCCGCGGTGGCGGTCACGACATCGTCGTCCGAGCGCGGCGAGCGGCTGCGCCGTCTCGGCGCGACCCACGTGCTGGACCGCTCCGGCGACGGAGGAAAAGAGGCTCCCCCGGGCTATGACGTCATCATCGACGTGGTGGCCGGTGAGGACATGCCGTCGTTCTTCGACAGGCTCAACCCGAACGGCCGCATGGTGGCCGTGGGCGCTGTCGCAGGTCAGCCGCCTGCGGACTTCGGGACGAAGATCATGGCGGCGTTCCAGAAGTCGATGTCCTTCGCCGCTTTCAGCGCGGCTACCGTCACCCCAGCCGAGCTGGGTACCGTGCGCGGCAAGCAGTTCGGCGCAGCCGGCCGCGGCGAGATCGAAGCGGTGGTGCACGCACTGCTTCCTCTGGACGAAGCTGCGCTGGCGCACCAGAAGATGGACGCGGGTGAAGTCTTCGGCAGGATCGTGCTGACACCGTAGCCCCGCGCTCTCTCCTCCGCTCCTGCCGACACGGGTACCTGTACCTGCCGGGCGACGGACTCCAGGCAGTTCGAACCGGCCCCCGGGAAACCGGCCGTACTGCGTGGAGAAGTGAAGGCAGCTCAAGCTGGATCGGCGTCCGGACCGCAGGCCCGCTCGCACGCCAAGGCCAAGCGGGCACGGGTGTCCGTCTCGCACTGCCGGGTGAGCACGAGGGGTCCTGGGGCGCGATCAGGCGTACGGGGCGCCACTGTCCGCCGCCAGGCGGGTGAGCCACTCGCGCAGCAGGTACTGTTCGGCGTCGCTCAGGACATCGGCATCGTCGGGGAGAGCGGCGCGCAGCGTGCGGGCCGCCGCGGCGGGGCCGGACTCCGTGGCGGGGATCGTCGGTTCCGCGCGAGTGATGGCGGAGACCATGGCCTCGCGAAGAGCGGTCAGCAGCGCCGGATCGCGGCGTTCTGCCGGGGTGGAGTGCCAGGTGGTGACCGTGCCTTGACCGGTGGCCTGGATGATCTGGGCGGCCAGCTCCTCATCGACCCGCAGCCACCCTTCGGCCGCCAGTCGGCGCACCCGGCCGTGGAGGATCTCCAGGCCCGCGCGGTGCGCCATGTCCGCCCCCCGGCTGGTGGCCCTGTTCATCACCGCGAACAGCTCGGGTCGGGAGATCCCGAACTCCACCACCATGTCCCAGCCGCGGCGCAGGTCTTCCAGCGCGTCCTGCGGGCCGGAGTCGAGCTGTGCGCGCTTGCGCTCCAGGAACTGCGCGTAGCCGTGCTCGGCGACGGCCTCGAGGAGCCCCTCCTTGTCTCCGAAGAGGCGGTAGATCGCCGGAGGCTGCGTTCCGGCCGCGGCGGCGACCGCGCGGGTGCTCACCGCGTCCGGGCCACCGTTCTCCAGCAGCTCGACGGCCGCCTCGACGATGCGGCGACGAGGGCTGTCGGTGATGTCGTGCGTGGCCATGAATCGATGATATCGAAGACTTGGTTCCATTGATATTCCAGTGTTATCGTCGAAATGATTCCACTGGAAACACCGTCGGGAGAACCTCATGATCATCGTGACCGGAGCCACCGGAAAGCTCGGCCGCCGCACCGTCGAACGCCTCCTGGAGCGCGTCCCGGCGGACCGCGTCGGCGTCAGCGTCCGCGACCCCCGCAAGGCCCAGGACCTCGCCGACCGCGGCGTCCGGGTCCGGCAGGGCAGCTTCGACGACCTCGCCTCGCTGGTGCACGCCTTCGAGGGGGCCGAGCAGCTGCTCCTCGTCTCCCTCGACCGCATCGGCGAGGAGTGCGTCACCGGCCACCGCACCGCCATCGACGCCGCCGTGAAGGCCGGCGTCGGCCGCATCCTCTACACCAGCCAGATGGGCGCCGCCCACGACTCCCGCTTCCAGGCATGCCGGGACCACGCCCAGACCGAGGATCTTCTGCGCGCCACCGGCCTGCCCTGGACCGCGCTGCGCAACGGCTTCTACGCGGCCAGCGCCTTGCACTTCCTGGAGTCCGCCCGCCACACCGGCGACATCGCCCTCCCCGCAGACGGTCCCGTCGCCTGGACCGGCCACGACGACCTCGCCGAGGCCACCGCGGCGATCCTCACCGAGGAGGGCCGATTCGAGGGGCCCACCCCGCCGCTCACCGGCGCGGCGACGCTCGACTTCGACGCCATCGCCGAGCTCGCGTCCCAGGCCACCGGACGGCCCTTCACCCGCACCGTCGTCCCCGACGAGGCCTTCCGCGAGCAGGCACTGGCGCACGGTGCCCCGGCCCCGATCGCCGACCTGATGGTGAGCATCTTCGCAGCGGCCCGGAACGGCGAGTTCACCGCCGTCGACTCGACGCTGGCCGAGCTGATCGGCCGAGAGCCCGCCACCTTCGGCGCCCTGCTGGAGCGTGCCTGGGCCGAATAGATCCTGTGGAGGCGCAGAAGGCATGGGAAAACGACTGACCCAAGGATCAGGCAGGGCACGGATGTACTCGCGCGGCAAAATGTCCAGGCGTCGCCCGGGTACGAGGAACGGATGGCTGCCGGGCGTCCGCCGGGCCGGGTCGAGGACTATGCTGCTGTTCGGGCGTCCCAGACCCTGGCGGCTTGTCGTTGCTCGACACAGATGGCTGCAGGGAGCGGACTCTTCGTCTGTGACCCGTCGCATCCCTGGAGGAACTGGGCGGTTCCGGTGCGCTGTCGGACCGTCCGTTGCTCCGCCTCCGCGAACGTACGCCCTGTAGGCAGCGCGCCATGGGGGGCCGGGATCCCCGGCGTCACCTCGTCCGCTGCCGGATGGTCCACCGAATCGAGGCATCATGCCCCGACCGCAGCTCGCCGTCTATCGCCATGACCGAGGGAAGCGGGTACTGATCACCCTGGCCGGTGAGATCGACCTGGAATCGGCCCCGCTGGTACGCACGGCACTGGCGCGATGTCTGAGCGACGGCATCCGCACCATCGACATCGACCTCACCCCTGTCACCTTCTGCGACTGCACCGGCCTCAACGTCTTCCTCCACGCCGCGCAGCAGACCACCGAGACCGGCGGGACCCTGCGACTCCACCACCCGCCGCCGACGCTGGGTCTGATCCTCGACCTCACCGGCTCCGGGTTCCTGCTCCTCGACGATCCTCTCGGGCAGCTGTCACTTCCCCTCGGGGATGTCCCGGCCCCGACCGCTCAGACCCCGCGGCGCCGGGCTGTTCCACTTGCCTCTGCGCTCTCGGGTGATGCGCCGTGACGGCCTGGGCGGGGCGGGGACGGCCACGAAAGCCCCGTGGCTGCGAATCGCCCATCTTGGACGCGGTCCGGTTACGTCGGGTGAACCGCGGGCTGGCACAGGATCTGAGCGGGAAGCTGACGGAACTGTATGTGGACTCCCACGAGACATCATCGCGTCCTGATGCGTACGGCCGTCCCAGCCGCCGGCAGTTCCTGGACCGTCTCACAGCCGACATCCGGCGGCCGGGCTTCGCGATGGTGATCGCGGAGACGGACGGACTGGTGGGATGTGCTTTCGGATCCCCGATGCTCAGCGACGCCTTCGGGCGGATCGGGTTCGACCGAGCCCTACCGCGCGGCGTCGAACAACTCGCAGCGGCTCAGGGCGTCTTCGCGATCACCGACATCCTGATCCCCCCGCACCCGCAGAACGCGCACGTGGCCCGCCGGTTGCAGGAGCGGCTGCTGGCCGACCACCAGGCGTCACTCGGCGCCACCCTGGTGGACCGGGCCGATCACCCCACCCTCACCACGCGCCGTTCCTGGGGGTGGCTGGACGTGGGAGCGTTCTGGAAGCCGACCGGCACCACGCCGCTCCGGGTGCTGATCCTTCCCGCCGGCAAATCAACCTCCCGGAGGTCGGAGGTACTTGCGCACGATGCCTGGACGCGGTGGCCTGGGTGAGGCCCGGCAGCCGGTCGGCCGGCATCCAGGTGCTGGTCACCGAGCCGACGGCCCTGTGTGGTGCCCGGATCGGTGTGGTGGACTTGGGCACACGGTCGTCCCGCTCACACCTGGCAGGGGCCCCGCACCTCTCGTACGTCCACGGATCCCGCCCGCCGCCGCCACGCTGCCGTGTCAGCCGTTGAGGAGGTGAGGAGGTGAGGATCATGCAGACGGTCGTGATCCTGGCGATGGTCGGTCCCGCGGCGCCCCTCATCGACCTGGCTCAACGCGCAGCACAGCGACCGCGTCGCCGTCTTCCTCGCCATCCGCCCAGGGTCATCGCCCGGGACTGGTCCGGCCCGTCCCTGACGGTTGTGAGGCGTCGGTGAGGTCGGCGCCGGTGTCGGCGTCCCGCTGGGAGTAGCCAGTGCCGTACCAGTCCAGGCACATGACGGTCGCGTCGTCTTCCAGGTGACCGTGGCCGGCGTCGACGATCGCCCCGATGAGGGCGCGAGCGGCTTCGCGGGGATGCAGGGCACGGCTGCGGACGATCATGTCCGACAGATCCAGGGTCTTGGCATTGCGCTCCAGCATGCCGTCCGTCAGCATCACCAGCCGATCCCCGGGCCGCAGGTCCAGCGACTGCACCCGGTAGGTGTGAGGGGCGTGGAAGCCGAACGGCCTGTCGACCTTCGGAACGATCTCTCGTACCTGGCCGTCCCGCATCCGCAGCGGCCAGGGGTGGCCGGCGTTGACGAACTCGGTACCGCCGTCGATCAGATTGATCCGCAGCAGCTGGCCGGTGACATAACCCTCGCGGCCGTGTTCCCTCACAGCACGGTCGGCTTCGTGGGCCTGCCCCTCAAGACTCGCACCGGCCCTCCTCGCCCGGCGCAGGGCCCCGACCATGAGGGTGGCCAGGAGTGCGGCGTCGACGTCGTGACCCATGGCGTCGGTGATGGAGAGCTGGACGGTGTCCCGGTCGATCACGTAGTCGAAGGTGTCACCTCCGACGTGGTCGGCGGGCTCCAGCGCCCCGGCGACCGCGAACTGCGCCGCCTCGCACGCCAGCGACGCCGGGAGCAGCCGGTGCTGGATCTCCGCGGCCAGGCTCAGCGGGGTGGTGCGACGGCCCCACTGGTAGACGTCGGTGAAGGAGCGGTTCGCGATGACGATGTACGCCAGAGCGTGCGCGGTCTCGCCGATCTCCCGCATCACCTCCGCGTCCGGAGCCGCGGGCAGGAACAGTTCGAGGAGCCCGATGGCGTCCCCGCGGTTGGTCACCGGGGCGACGATCCGCACCAGCGCGTCCTCGCCCTTGTCCTCCACACCCGGCCGCTGGGTGCGGATCACGTCGTCGTACAGGGTGCCCCGCAGCGTGATGCGCCGGGCGGTTTCGTCGGTATCGACGCTGCCCGCCAGCCCCAGCCGTACGACCGAGCCACCGCTGAAGTCGGTGATCAGGAATGACACCGACTTCGCCCCGAGATGTTCCTTGAGCATGCGCGCGACCACGTCGAGCGACTCCACCGGCGCCGCAGCCTCCGCCGCCTCCAGCGTCCCCGCCAAGGTCATCGCCCCGCCCCGGCCACCCCCGCCCTTCGCAGGAGGAGAGGCCCGCCCGCTGTCCGGCGTTCTTGCGGTCACAGCGGCTCCTCACTGCTCGATGACGCTCAGGACTCCGCCCCGCAGGTGCGAACGACCTGTGCAAAGTCCATCATCGGACAGGTCACATCGCATCACGGAACCCGGGTTCCGCCCCGCCCACCAGCCTCTCCCGGACCAGGTGCAGCCAGGACCCGTCCCCGAGTCCTGCGCTTCGGCATGCCAGATCTCGTGGAAGCCGAACCGGCCGGCGCGCCTGTCCAGACGATCCACAGCGGGACGGGCCGCCGGTCCGACGGGAGGAGGAGCACGGCCAGAAGAGGAGCACGGCCAGAGTGCTGGCGATGCTCAGGAAGATGGGGGTCACCTGGTAGACGAGTTCCCGGGCGCGCGGCGATCCGCAGCTGGTAGCGGGAGTAGCGGCGGTGCCCGCCTTCGGAGCGCAGTGGGGTGACCAGGTGGGCTTCGCCGATGGCACGGAGGAAGCCCTGGGTGGTGCCGAGCATCTCGGCGGCCCGCCCCATCGTGTAGGCGGGGTAGTCGTCGTCACGTCACCCGTGGGCCATGTCCTCGGTGCCGGATGGATCACGTAAGCCAGAGGAGAGCGCGGTTGGCGCGACCCCTGGGAGAAAGTACGAACCGCGCCACCCGCAGTAGCATGGATGTTGGGTTGGCTCACTCTCACGTGCAGCCGCCTGGAAGGGCGACTCCGGCGTGTTTGCGCCGGAGTCGTTGCCACAGCCGAACTGGCGGGGCGGTCAGACCGCGACCTTCCAAGGGGCGCGGCTCGCATCGACGGACATCCCGCTCAAGAGGGACAGCGGATGATCCGGGCAGCCGGGATCCGCGAGTGGGATCCGCGAGTGGCGCACCCCTGACACGGCCGCCGACCGCACGACGGGGCGGCCAACCGGTCACCCGCGGCGTTCGTGGTCCCGACGCTCCTCGCGCCTCCAGCGCGCCCGGTTCTGTCGGCTGTAGCGGCGGTCCCACCGGTCCTGCCGGTCCCAGCGCGCCTGATAGTCCCGGTAGCCCCTGTGATCGGAACCGTCGCCACGGATCCAGCCTCCCCCGCGATCTCGGCCGTAACGGTTGGCGCCGAAGAGCAACGCGGCCGCGGCCACCCACCAAAGGGGATTGAGAAAGCCGAGGCCGAACAGGACGACGATCGGCACGAGAAACAGAACGAACACGGCGGGCCTCCCCGGAGCGGAACAAACCATCACTGCCGGGGGCCAGGGCCTGTTCACACAGCGTAGCCCTTCCAAGGGCCTGCGGATAGCGCACCGTGGCCTCGGCGTCCGACGGAAGCGGTCGGAAGTGGCCGGAAGCGGATGGCCACTTGACGCCCGTCCAGCCCCCTCGTGCTGTCCGCCGCATCGCGCGCATACCGCCGCAGGGCGGTACAGATGTACGCGGTGATCGTTCCGGCTTCGACCTCCTTCGTCCTGCTCGCCGCCATGATGGGCCCGTCCTGGCGGGAGGACCGCATCCTGCCGGCGCCATCGGCCGAGCCGGTGAACGCCCCCGCCGAGGCTCCGTTCGCCCAGCGACCCCCGCCCAGCTCGCGGAACTCCCGCTTGTCGAGAATGCGTTGACAAGAGAGTCAGTCGGGCGTTGACCGACAGCACGGCGACCAACGCGCAGACCGAGGAACCCCGGCTCGCGTTCAGGCAGTACCGGGCTATCTCTCCCGCTGAACGCGGGGTAGGTGAGGCCTCTTCGGCGGAGAACCCGCGTCGGCTGCCCGGCTGACGGTGTTTCACCTGTGGTCAACGCCCCGGCACGGCATGGGAGCCGTCCACCGCCGTGTTTACATCGCGGTGCCCTCTCCGGACCCACCAGGAGACCGGCCTCGGGACTATGCTGCGTACGGACGTCCCAGACCCCGGCGGGCCACCACTGCTTGCCCCCCATGCCTGCGGAGAGCGGATCACCCGTCCGCCCGCCCCGCGCATCCCGAGGTGACCGGCTGGGTCCTACGGTCCGGAACATCGGCTGCTGGATCGGTCATTCGCCTGCCTGCACGACCGTACGACCGTACCGCGTACCCGGTACGGTCTCGTGAACCGAGGCACCCTGCCCCATGGGTATCCCACCGATCCTGAACGTCTGCCGGCACGACACGGACAACCGGGCGCCGGTCACCAGCGCCACGACCGGAGAATCCCCCCGGCCGCTGCGGGAACCGCTGCTCACCGCGCACCGGGCACCACCCGGTGTCACCTTGGCGGACCGGCCTGACCAGCCCATCCTGGCCGCTCTCCGCCGCTGGGACCGGAGGGACGCCGGAGACGGCCGCAGGGCGGCCGACGGCGCCGTGCTCCTGGCCCTGGCGATCCCCTCGGGGGTGCGAACGGCGGTGAGGCCGAAGGGACTTGGTCTCCGCTCCTGGACCCGGTGGTCGCGGTGATACCGGGCAGCCGGTCGGCGCGGATCCAGGCTCTCGTGGCCGAGCAGGCGGCGCTGCGCGGCGCCCGGGTCGGCGTCCTCGACGTGTGTACGGCGGCGGTGGCGGCACTGCCGGTCGGCGGGGCCGGGATGTCCGCGATGTCCCGCGACCGGGCGAGTCATCCGCTGTGCAGCACCGACTCCGTCAGTCAGCATCTGGAAGAACTCCAGCTCACGCTGGGCGAGGGACCGTGCGTGGACGCCTACGTCCTCGGCTCGACGGTGCTCTGCCCCGACCTGTTGGCCGGTGAACTCCAGCGGCATTGGACGGTGTTCGCCGACGCGGCCCTGGAAGCCGGTGCCAGAGCGGTCTTCGCTTTCCCTCTGCAGATCGGGGCCGTCAGCCCCGGCGTACTCGACCTGTACTCCAGCATCTCGGTCGAGCTGGACGCGGAGGAGGTGGCCGATGCGATGGCCTTCGCCGACGCTGCCACGTTGATTCTGCTCGATGCCCGGATCAGTGAGACGGGTGTCCCGTTCGACACCCGCGCGCCCGACACCGACGCGGCCGGCACCGACCGGCCGGACACCGCGCCCTTCGACGACCTGGGCGGGTACCGCGCCGAGATCGACCAGGCCACCGGGATCCTCATGGTCCAGCTCGACGTCGGCTTCGAGGAAGCCTTCATCCGGCTGCGCGCCCACGCGTACGCCCGGGGGACACCGATCTCGGTGGTCGCCGCCGACGTGGTCGCCCACCGGCTCCGCCTCCCCCCGGACACGACTCCGTCCGACATCCGACCGCCGGAGGCACGACCCCCCGACGAGGAGCCTTGATGCTCACGCCCCATCCACAGAGATGTGCACGATGAAGGAACAGCTGATGGCCCGGACGTTCGTCGAGCTCGCCGACAGTCTCGTCGCCGACTTCGACCTCATGGACTTCCTGCGCCTGCTCACCGACCGCTGTGTCGACCTGCTCGACGCGAGCGCGGCGGGCGTCCTGCTCGCCGACCGTGACGGCGTCCTGCGCGTCATGGCCGCCTCCGACGAACGGGTGCGCCTGCTGGAACTCTTCCAGCTCCAGAACCACGAAGGCCCCTGTCTGGACTGCTTCCACACCGGAATCGCGGTCTCCGTCCACGACCTGCGCAACGAGGCTGCCCGCTGGCCCCTGTTCACCGCCCAGGCTCAGCGCAGCGGCTTCACCGCCGTCCAAGCGCTGCCCATGCGCCTGCGCGACGAGGTGGTCGGCGCCCTCAACCTCTTCCACGCCACCCCGGCGCCCATCAGCCCCGCCGCCGCACCCTTCGCCCAGGCCCTCGCCGACGTCGCCACCATCAGCCTGCTGCAACAACGCACCACCGAGCGCAACACGCTCCTCAACGAGCAGTTGCAGACGGCCCTCAACAGCCGCGTCCTGATCGAACAGGCCAAGGGAAAACTCGCCGAACGCCGCCACACGGACATGGAACAGGCCTTCACCACCCTGAGGGCCTACGCCCGCTCCCACAACCGCCGCCTCTCGGATGTCGCCCGCGCCTTCATCGACGAAACCGAATTCCTCCCCGGCCTCAGTTCCCGAAGTTCCTGAGCAACCCTCTTCAAGAAGGGTTCGTCATGCCACTCGGCCCCCCTCGCGGGACTTCGCTCGACACCCCGGCCCGCGGCGACACCATCGACGAGGAGGAACTGACCGCGCTGGACGCCCACTGGCGGGCGGCGAACTACCTGGCCGTCGGGCAGATCTACCTCCTGTCCAACCCGCTGCTGACCGAGCCCCTGGCTCTTGAGCACGTCAAGCCGCGGCTGCTGGGGCACTGGGGCACCTCACCGGGACTGAACCTGGTCCACACCCACCTCAACCGGGTGGTGAAAGCCAGGGACTTGGACGCGATCTGTGTCTGGGGGCCCGGTCACGGTGGGCCCGCCGTGGTGGCGAACTCCTGGCTGGAGGGCAGCTACACCGATACGTACCCGGACATCACGCGGGACGCGGCCGGCATGGCCCGCCTCTTCCGGCAGTTCTCCTTCCCGGGCGGCGTCCCCAGTCATGTCGCGCCCGAGACCCCCGGATCGATCCACGAGGGTGGAGAGCTGGGCTACTCCCTCGCGCACGCCTACGGGGCCGCGTTCGACAACCCGGGGCTCCTGGTGGCCTGTGTGATCGGCGACGGCGAGGCCGAGACGGGCCCGCTGGCCGCTTCCTGGCACTCGAACAAGTTCCTCGACCCGGTACGGGACGGTGCCGTCCTGCCGATCCTGCACCTCAACGGCTACAAGATCGCCAACCCGGCGGTCCTGGCCCGGATACCGGAGCCCGAACTCGACTCCCTGCTCAGGGGATACGGCCACGAGCCCCTCCACGTCACCGGGGACGACCCTCATGCCGTGCACCAGGCGATGGCTCGCGCCATGGACGAGGCCCTGGACCGCATCGCCGCCTTCCAGCACGCCGCCCGCACCGAAGGCGCCGGTTCCGCCGTCACCGAACGCCCGCGGTGGCCGGTGATCGTGCTGCGCACCCCCAAGGGCTGGACCGGACCGGCCGAGGTCGACGGCCTCCCGGTGGAGGGCACCTGGCGGGCGCACCAGGTCCCGCTGTCGGCCGTACGCGAAAATCCGGACCATCTGCGGCAGTTGGAGCAGTGGCTGCGCTCCTACCAGCCGGAGGAACTCTTCGACGAGCACGGACGCCCCCGGGCGCAGGTCGTGGCCTGTGTTCCGGACGGAGCGCACCGCCTGGGCGTCAACCCCCGCACCAACGGCGGCCTGCTGCTGCACGACCTGCCCCTCCCGCCCCTGGAAGGGTTCGCCGTCCCGGTCGACAAGCCCGGCGCGACGGCGCATGAGCCGACCCGTGTCCTCGGCGACCTGCTGGCCCGGGTGATGGCCGACACGGGCGAACGGCGGGACTTCCGGCTGATCGGCCCGGACGAGACGGCCTCCAACCGCCTCCAGGCCGTCTACGAGGCGAGCGGCAAGGCGTGGGAGGCCCAGGTACTGCCGACGGACGAGCATCTGGAACGCGGGGGCCGGGTGATGGAGATCCTGTCCGAACACACCTGCCAGGGCTGGCTGGAGGGCTATCTCCTCACCGGACGGCACGGCCTGTTCTCCTGTTACGAGGCCTTCGTCCACATCGTCGACTCCATGGCGAACCAGCACATCAAGTGGCTGCGCGTCGCCCGAAGGCTCCCCTGGCGCCGCCCGATCGCCTCCCTCAACTACCTGCTCACCTCGCACGTGTGGCGCCAGGACAACAACGGCTTCTCGCATCAGGACCCCGGTTTCGTCGACCACGTGCTGAACAAGTCCCCGGAGGTCGTGCGGGTCTACTACCCACCGGACACCAACACCCTGCTGTCCGTGGCGGATCACGTGCTGCGCAGCCGCGACTACGTCAATGTCGTCGTCGCGGGCAAGCAGCCCTGCTTCGACTGGCTCGACCTCGACGCCGCCCGTGCGCACTGCGCCCGCGGCGCCGGGATCTGGTCCTGGGCCGGCACCGAGTCCGAGCGCGGCGAGCCGGACGTGGTGCTCGCCTGCGCGGGCGACGTACCCACCCTCGAGGTGCTGGCCGCCGCCTCGCTGCTCCGTGTCCAGCTGCCCGAACTCGCGGTACGGGTGGTCAACGTCGTCGACATCGCCCGGCTGCTGCCCGCGGAGGAACACCCGCACGGCATGTCCGAGAACGAGTACGACGCACTGTTCACCCCCGACAAGCCCGTCGTCTTCGCGTACCACGGCTATCCGTGGCTGATCCACCGGCTCTCCTACCGGCGCGCCCATCACCCGCACCTGCACGTGCGCGGCTACAAGGAGGAGGGCACCACGACGACCCCGTTCGACATGGTCGTACGCAACGACCTCGACCGGTACCGGCTGGTCATGGACGTCATCGACCGGGTGCCCGGTCTCGCGGTCCGGGCCGCGGCGCTGCGGCAGCGGATGGTCGACGTCCGCCATCGCCATCACGACTGGATCCGCGCCCACGGGGAGGACCTGCCCGAGGTCGCCGAATGGACCTGGAGCCAGTGACCACCCTGGTGGCGGAGATGCGGGTGGGGGACGCCGCCACCGAAGACGCGAAGGCCGTGCTGGCCGCGCTCGCGAGCGGTCCCGACGGACTGTCGGGGGGCGAGGCGGGTGAGGCGGCCGAGCGCCTCGCGGCCGTCGGGCCGAACGCCGTACGCACACACCACGTCCGCGTCCTGGCACTTCTCGGGCGGCAACTGCGCAGCGCTCTGCTGATCCTGCTGGCGGTGACGGCCGGGGTCTCGTACTTCTTCGGAGAGCGGACCGGCGCGATCATCATCGCGGGGATCCTGGTGCTGAGCGTGGCCCTGGGATTCGTCAACGAGTACCGGGCGGAGAAGGCGGCACAGGCCCTGCACTCGCGGGTGCGCCACACGGCCGTCGTGGTCCGGGACGGCGCGGCCACCGAGGTCGATGTGACCGAGCTGGTGCCGGGCGATGTCGTACGTCTGACGCTGGGACAGGTGGTGCCCGCGGACCTGCGCCTGCTGGAGTGCACGGCGTTCGCCTGCGACGAGAGCGTCCTCACCGGGGAGTCCGCCCCTGTCGACAAGACCCCGGAGCCGGTCGCCGCGGGGGCGGCGCTGGCCGAGCTGACGTCCTGTGCGCTGATGGGGACGGTGGTGCACGGGGGCGGCGCGACCGGAGTGGTCGTCGCCACCGGGGGCCGTGCCGAGTTCGGGCGGATCGCGCTGGGGCTGGGAGAACGGCAGCCGGAGACCGACTTCCAGGCGGGGCTTCGCCGCTTCTCCATGCTGCTCCTCAAGGTCGCCGCCGCCCTCACCACGGGAATCTTCGTCGTCAACCTCCTGCTCCACCGGCCGCTGCTCGACGCCCTGCTCTTCTCGCTGGCCATCGCGGTGGGGATCACCCCGCAGCTGCTGCCCGCCGTGGTGAGCACGAGTCTGGCGACCGGTTCACGGCAGCTGGCGCGGCGCAAGGTCCTCGTCAAACGGCTGGTGTGCATCGAGGACCTGGGCGACATGGACGTCCTGGTCACCGACAAGACCGGCACGCTCACCGAGGGCCGCATCCGTTTCGAGGCGGCCCTCGACCCGGCCGGCGCGCCCTCCGACACGGTGCTCAAGCTGGGCCTGCTGGCCGCCGAGGGCGACCTCGACCAGGTGGGCGGGAACGCGCTGGACAGCGCGCTGTGGCAGGCCACGGGCACTCCCCCGGCCGGTCACCACCGGCTCGCACTGCTGCCCTTCGACCACGACCGGCAGCTGGGCTCCGCGCTCGTCGAGCGCGCGGACGGCAGCCGCCTGCTCGTGGCCAAGGGGGCGCCCGAGGCGGTCCTGGCCCGCTGCGGGGACGTACCGGACGAGTCCGCGGTGGTGCTCCAGGAACACTTCGCGGCGGGCAGCCGGGTCGTCGCCGTCGCCACCAGGGACGCCGACGGGCAGACGTCCCTCACCGCGGCCGACGAGTACCGGCTGTGCCTGGCCGGCTTCCTGGTCTTCCTCGATCCGCCCAAGACCGGTGCCGCCGCCTCGCTGAAACGCCTGGCCGATCTCGGCATCACCGTCAAGATCTGTACAGGCGACAACGCGCTCGTCGCGCAGAAGGTCTGCGCCGACCTCGGTCTGCCGCCCGGCCGGGCCCTGACCGGCCGGGACATCGGGGAGCTGGACGACGACCAGCTGACCAGGGCGGCCGAGACCACCACCGTCTTCGCCCGCGTCTCACCTCAGGAGAAGGCCCGGGTCGTACGGGCGCTGCGGCACCGGGGCCGGGCCATCGGGTTCCTGGGCGACGGCGTGAACGACGCGCTGGCCCTGCACGCAGCCGACGTGGGGCTGTCCGTGGACACCGCGACCGACGTGGCCAAGGACGCGGCCGACGTCCTGCTCCTGGAGAAGGACCTCGGCGTCCTGGCAGACGGGGTCGCCGAGGGCCGCCGGATCTTCGCCAACACCATCAAGTACGTCCTGATGGGCACCTCCAGCAACTTCGGCAACATGTTCAGCGCGGCCGGAGCCTCCCTGGTGCTGCCCTTCCTGCCGATGCTGCCCTCGCAGATCCTGCTCAACAACCTCCTCTACGACGCCGGGCAGTTGACCATCCCCACCGACCACGTCGACCCGGAGCAGCTGCGCGCGCCCTCGCACTGGGACATCGCCTTCATCCGCCGTTTCATGCTCTTCTTCGGGCCCGTCAGCTCCGTCTTCGACTTCCTCACCTTCGCGGTCATGACCGAGATCTTCCACACGGGCGCGTCCCTGTTCCGCTCCGGCTGGTTCGTGGAGTCCCTCGCCACGCAGGCCCTGGTCGTCTTCGCGATCCGCACCCGCCGGGTACCGTTCTACCGCAGCCGGCCCAGCCGCCCCCTGATGGTCAGCGCCTTCGCCGTCGTCGCCGTCGGTGTCGCGCTGCCGATGTCGCCGCTCGCGGGGCCGCTCGGTTTCCAGTCCCTGCCGCTCGGGCTCCTCCTCACCCTGGCCCTGATGGTCGTGCTCTACCTGGTGCTGATCGAGAGCGCCAAGCACGTCTTCTACGCCCGTGCCGACGCGCGGGCCTCGCTACCACCGGTACGCCACCGCACCCTCCGGCACCGCATCCAGCGCCGGGCCGGCCGCTTCAGTCACTCCGGACCGCTGTGACCCTGGTGACGTGCTGTCACCGAGGTCATCAGCGGCACCACGATCCGCGTCACTCCGTCGGCCGAGCGGTCAGCCGTTCAGTGACTCCTCGGCGTCCCTCCGTGTCGGCCAGTCGTCCCGTCGCTCCCCGGCCTCCTCCGCACGGCCGCCGATCCGCTTGCCGCCGGATCCGACCCGTTCTCCGCTCAGTGAGAAGGCGGGCGCGATGACCGGTGACGGGACGGCGGGTTCGGGGATCACGACGCCCGTAGGCGCCGCGGGGCGCCGGGTCCTACGGCTGATCCGGTGCGTGACCCGTCCGTCGGACACGCCGCCGCTTTCCCTGCTCTGGTGCTCGAAGAAGCGGAGCATCTCCACGGGGAACGGCATCACGAGAGTGCTGTTCTTCTCGGCGGACACGTCCACCACGGTCTGCAGCAGGCGTAGTTGGAGAGCTCCGGGGGTGTCGGCCATGGTCGCCGCGGCGTCGCTCAGCCGCTGCGACGCCTGGAACTCGCCGTCGGCGGCGATGACCCGGGCACGACGTTCCCGCTCCGCCTCGGCCTGCTTGGACATCGAGCGCATCATCGACTCCGGGAGGGCGATGTCCTTGATCTCAACACGCTCGATGCGCAGCCCCCAGGGCTCCTCGGTGGGGGCGTCCATCACCTTCTTGAGTTCAGCGTTGATGTGGTCGCGGTCGGAGAGCAGTGTGTCCAGATCGGCCCTGCCGATGACCGAGCGGAGCGATGTCTGGGCGATCTGGGAGACGGCGGCGGGGTAGTTGCGCACGTTCACCAGGGCTTTGACAGGGTCGATGACCTTGAAGTAGACGACAGCGTCGACGGTGAGTGTCACGTTGTCGGCGGTGATGGACCCTTGCGGCGGGATACCGAGGACCTCGGTCTGTACGGACACCTTCCGCATCCGGTCCCCGATCGGCCGGATGAGCCGCAGGCCCGGCCCGCGGATGTCCGGCAGCAGCCGTCCGAAGCGGAACACCACACCCTTCTCGTACTGCTGGACGTTGCGCACGCTGAGGGCGAGCAGGACGAGCCCGGCCACGGCGAACACCGCCAGCACGGTGATCAGAACACCCATGGTTCCCACATTCCTTACGTCGATGACGGTCCCGGACCCGAGGGATCCGGCAAGCACACGGCACGGGCGGACCCCGGCCTGTCGTCTGTGATGCGGCCGGGGTCTCGGGCTGCCGTGGAGGAGTTGCCAGCTCCTGGGGTCGCGTGTCCGCGGCCACCACGGACTCTTGAGGTCGCGTGCCGGCCGAAGGTCGTGTGCCGGCCGACTCTTGAGGTCGCGTGCCGACAGTCACCAAGCGCGGTCGAAGGTCCCGCGTGCTCGGCTGTCGTCTTCATCCGAAGGATCACAGTGCCGGGAAGGAGCGGCTCCCCGCCGCCGTCCGCCAGGAGCCCGGCGGCGCTCACGGCACGGCGACCCTCCTCCCTCACCTCCTGGTGCGCCCGCCCGGCCCTGTCCGGCTGTGGCCGTGGTGGTCACAGCGCCTCAACGGCCCTCATCTCGCCGCCGGCGGAGCGGAAACGACCGGGATCTGCGGGCGTGCTGACGGCTCGCGGATCGCATCGTCCCCTTCGGAGTCCCAGGCCGTCTGAACGGCCCGGTCAGCCTCGGAGACTGTGCGCAGGCTCGCCGCCTCCACCATCAGTCGGCCCGCGTGCGAGGTGCGCAGGCAGTCTCTCCCCGCGGCCAGCAGCCAAAGAGCCGAGGCCGGAGTCCGCTGTCCCTGCCCACCCACGGGCACCGCGCCCGGGACAGCCGTCCGGTACGGATGATCCGCCAGGTCGCCTGTGACCGGCCCCTTCAGCGGATCGAGCACGGCCGTCGGCGAGGAATCAACGAAAGCGAAAGGCCTCCGGCATGACGGAGGGGAAGGCGTGTATGCGGGGATCGGCGTGAGGGTAGCGGTCGCATTCATGACACGAACCCGGCTCCGGACCGACCGAAACCGGCCCGAGGTGATCAAATCGCCGAAAGCGACACGGACATGGGAGCCGGTGCGCGAAATACCCTCGGTAGCACCGAGCGTACTCCGCCGATGGTCCGGACGGACTCCGCGTCCGAACAACACGGCCGCCGCAGGACGGGGGACGAGAACTCCGCGCCGCCCGGTCGTGTCACCGCAGCACCACCGACCTCCACCGCTCCGGGCTGCGCCGCTCGGTGCCGGGCGGAAGGCACTGACGGCCCTCGACCGGTGCGGTGACCACGCCCCCGGGTCCACGGCCCCCCTGGGTGCCGTGGACCCACAACCGGTCCGGCAGACACCGTCAACGGACAGCGGTTCCCCACCCCAGGCCGTCCTTCACGGCGGTGTCCATGCCGTCCATGAGCCCTCCGGCCTCCGCCTCCGTGGCCGCGGGCGGTACGACCAGCAGGTCCCACCGGCCGCGGCCGGGCACCAGCAGACAGACGGTGGAAGGGGCGTGCCGGCTGGTCGTCCGGCGCAGGCGTACCACCTGATCGGCGACGAGCAGCCGTACGGGGAACGGAGCCCATACGGCCTCGTCCACCAGGACGCTGCTCACGTGCCCCCAGGCGGGCGGCAGTCCGCCCAGCAGCTGGGGCAGTTCGGACGTCAGATCGGTCGAGCGGGGCCACCAGGCGCCGTCGATGCGCCGGGGCATGCGGCCCTGTGCCGGTTGGACCGACAGGCACAGGCGGACGGCGGACGACGAGGAGAGCGGGGGCGGGGGCGGGGGAGCGAGTGTCATGAGAACTCCTGAGGGACACGGTCGATCGGATTCACACACGACGGGCGGCGATACGGTCCGGGGTCGGCCAGCGCACGTCCCTGACCCAGCCGAGGCGTTCGAAGAGGCGGATGACGGCGGCGGACGGGTCGAGCTGGCCACGGTCGACGCCGTGCCGGGCGCTGGTGGGGTCGGCGTGGTGGAGGTTGTGCCAGCTCTCGCCGAAGGAGAGCAGGGCCAGAGGCCACCAGTTGGTGGCGCGGTCGTGGCGACGGGTGCGAAACGGACGCTCGCCGATCACATGGCAGAGGGAGTTCACACTCCAGGTGACGTGGTGGAGCAGGGCGATGCGGACAAGTCCCGCCCACAGCAGGGCGGTCAGAGCGGACGCCCAGGTGCCGCCGATCAGCCCGCCCGCGGCGAAGGGGAGGACGAGGGTGAGCACACACAGGGCCGGGAAGGCCCGGGACACGGCCTGGATGTCGCGGTCGGCGACGAGGTCGGGAGCGTAACGCGCGGCGGACGTGGGGTCGTTGCGGAACAGCCAGCCGACGTGGGCGTCCACCAGACCCCGCAACTGGCCGCGCACAGACGTGCCGTAGCGGTACGGAGAGTGCGGATCGCCCGGCCGGTCGGTGAAGGCGTGGTGGCGGCGGTGGATGGCGACCCAGCCGATCACGTCACCCTGGAAGCTCATCGACCCGGCCGTCGCGAGCACGATGCGCAGTGGCCGTACGGCCCGGTAGCCGCCGTGGGTCAGGCCCCGGTGGAACCCGACGGTGACGCCGAGGCCCGTGACCGTGTAGAGCACCGTGGCGAGCACGACATCGACAGGATGGATCAGGCGCCCCACAGCAACCAGCCGGCCAGGCCCAGTGCCAGGAACGGCAGAAAGACGATCAACGCCGTGATCGTCAGGGACAGCCGCTCGCTGCCGGTGCGCTCGCCCGTGGTTCCGCCGCACGGGAAGGGTGCCCTCCCGTCGTACTCCTGGAGCGGCGAGGCACTTTCCGGCTGAGCGGCGGACGGGGGACGGAGAGACTGGAAAGACATGGGCGGTCCTTGACCTCGGTGACGACAGTGCGGCCGGGGTCTTGGGCTGCGCCTCTTCGACGATGGGTGGGTGGATGCGATCGGCGGGCAGTCCGCGGAAGTCGAGCCAGGAGCGGAGCGGACCCGCTGCGTGCGAGGCGTTCGCTGTGAGGTGCAGTCGCGTCCCCGTTCCCGAGGGGCCCGCGACGCTGCTCGTCACCGGCGGAAGGCGACCGGAGCGCGTCCGCGACGCGCGGAACCGCTTCACAGTCCGCGGCGACCATACGGGCTTCACCCGGCCCTGCTCGCTCATGCGTGGCCTCGGAGCGGGGTGGGCAATGCGCGGCTTCGGGTGTCACGGGGCGGAACCTGCCCGGACCTGAGTGGCCCGCATCTCTCTTGCGACGAGGACGAGGCCTGTGTGATCACCGGCGTACGACGTGCCCTCGACGTCTTCACCGTACTCCTGACGGCACGACAGCCGCGGCAAGACCAGGAAGACTGAAGGAGTAGGTACGGTGAAGGCGTCGAGGGCGCACACCGGCTGCCGTGCCGGGTCGTTCCCGGCGAAAGGCAAAACCCGGGCCGCAACTTCACGGCCGTCGACTCCACACTGACCGAGTTGATCCGCCGAGAGCTCGCCCCCCTTCGGCGCCCTGCTGGAGCGTGCCTGGGCCGAATCGATCCCGTGGGGCGCGACAGAAGGCATGGGCCCGCAAGGACGCACCCGGCGCTGAAACCGAGCTGGAGGCGATCACCTGGCTCTCCTCAGGGTCCGGTGGTACGGATCCGCCCCAGACGACGCCGAGTTCGGTGCCGCATCCGCCCTTGGCGCGAAGTAAGAGGCGCAGCACGATGCGGTCATTCGCGGGGGCGTTCAAACACGGCGGTGGCGTTCGCGTCGTACGCCAGCGTGGAGATCACGTCGGCGTAGCCCCGGTCCAGCGTCTGCCGTTCACGTGCGGTGTGCGGGCCCACGGGGCGCTCGGACAGTCGCGCCACTTGTTGCTCGTGCGCCTCGGTGATCTTCTCGGCGGTCGCCCGCCAGTCGGCGTCGTCCGGTACGCGGACCAGTTCCACGCAGGCCGGTTGCCTGCCCTCGGCCAGAGCGGCAGCAGCGCGGTCATGACCGTCGAGGAGCAACCAACCGTCCAGGAAGGACACCCACCACAGCAGGACCGGGGCGAGAGTGCCCTCCCGGGCGTGCTTGCGGTACGCCTTCACGCGCGAGGCATCCGGTGCCGACAGCGGACGCAGCGGCAAGACACCGTGCCAGCCACCCCCGCAGAGCAGTTCGAGGGTGGCGTCCGGCCAGTCCTGAACGAGGTCACCATCCCAGATACCCGGAGCGAAAGTGGAGCGCGGAGTCAGCAGCCAGCGCCCGTGGTGCAGTGGGCCGAGCCCCGTCTCCTCCAGCCACAGCGCGTATCGGTGCGGCCAGTCGGCCCCGGTCCGCATCGCCGCGGCGGTCAGCGGCGGCAGTGGGGAGCGGTGGCCGGGCAGGCGGCGCAGGTGGAGGTCGCGGCAGCAGCCGTCGCCCTCCGACCGGGCCTGGATCAGCGGCCGTTCCCCCTGCCGGAGGGTCCACTCGCGGTCCGTAACGCGCTCAAAGCGCAGGAGGGGCGGGCCTGACAGCCCGTCCGGTACGGCCAGGACGACACCGCCTCCCGGTAGCGGTTCCCTCGTTGCCCTGGTCATGGGATCAGTGTCACCACGAGGGGTCGCTCACGTCCAGCGACAGCACAGGCACTTCCGCGAGCCAGAGCCTCACAGATGACGACGTCGCCGCCCGGCGGTAAGGGCGGTCGTCTCGCTGAAAACTGGTGGGCCGAAAGTCTCTCCGTCGGCATACTGAGGCCGCTGTCCCGTCGCCGAGGGAGACGTGATCCATGGAGGAGCCAGAGTTCACCGTGCTGGTGACCCATTCCGGGAACGGAGGACGCGAAGCCCTGCAGGCGATCGGAGCGTTGACCGGACTGAGCCTGTGGCGTAGCAAGCTTCTTCTGGACCGTGCCCCCGCGACGGTTGTGGAGAAGGTCCCGCTCGACACGGCCGCCGTCGCGGCCCGACGACTGCGGGAGGCCGACGTGTCTGCGGCCGTCCGCTGCACCTGGTGCGACAGGACAGTGCCCCGCGACGAATCCCCGCTCGACCCAGGCCCCTGCGCATCCCGCTACTGGCCGACCGCCCATTGCCAGGCGAACTCCCTGACCAGCTGTGATTGCGAGTTCTGCAGCACCTATGGCCCTACCGGCCTCACCCCGGAACTCGCGCAATGTCGGCAAACCTCCCCATCCGTTGAGCACCAAACCGACTGAGGCGACGAGCGGCACCGGACGGAATCAGGGCTCTGTCCGCGGTTCCTGATCGGACGGCTCCGCCTCCCTCACCGCCTCGTTAGGCTGGCCGAGTGACTGATCACGGCATTGAGTTCCCCGTTTTTCGTCTGCATGTCGTGCCGGCGGTTCTCGCTCTGGCGAGCCCCTCATGGCAACGCGATGTGTGGCTGCAGCCGGAGGAGTTCGAAAACCTGGACTACGTGATCAACGTGCTGTTCGACGACTTCTGCAACGCTGACGATCCCGCTCCGTGGCTGGGCAAGAGCCTCCGGACCGAGGAGGAAGTCACGCTCATGAAGGAGCTGGGCAGAGCCTACTCGCCGGTGCAGGAGTCCGTGGGCCGCAGCGCCCCGGATGAAGCCTATCTCGATGCCGAGGAATGGGGCTCCGTGATCGCCATCGCGGCCAGACTGGCTCAGGTGATGGTGACCAATGACCTTCAAGCTGCGGCTCTCCTTCAGGAGCAGCGTCAGCCCTCCTGAACGAGAGCCGTACGGCGAGCCTGACGCCCGGATCCTGATGGGGCCGACGACCTCGCAGTCTCCGTTACCGCCCGTCTGGCGTCGGCCCCGAACAGGGCTGGGACCCCCTCGGACAGCGGTCGGCATCCCTGTAACGTCCGTTCCATGATCGCTCTCGACGCACTCGTCCGGCTCTGCCCTCCGCCCGCCGATACGCCACCGGTGGACTGGGCGCAAGCCGAGGGCGCCCTGGGTGCGGGACTGCCGGCCGACTACAAGCAGCTCGTCGAGACATACGGCGACGGCATCTTCGACGAGACGATCTGGCTGCTCGTCCCCGACTCCGCCTACGACGACTGCGACCTGCACGCGCAGACGGCGGAGCGCGACGAAATCCTGGCAGACCTGTGGGAGTTCGAGGAGAAGCCCGCCGGTCTGCGGGAGGCGGGGGTGAAGGTCCTGCCGTGGGCATTCGAGGAGGGCACGGGGGCGTTCCTGTACTGGCTGGCGCGGCCCGGTCAGCACCCCGACGAGTGGACCGTGCTCTACAACGAGGGGCGCGGTCCCCTGTGGGAGCAGCACGACATGGGGTGCCTCGCCTTCCTGTTGGCGGTGCTCACCGGGACTGCGGAAACGGCGTACTTCGGGCACCTCCACGAGGTACTGAAGCCGATAGTGCACCGCTTCACGACGGCCGACGCGATTCTGGGAACGGCCGGACAGTGAGCCGTCGGCCGCTCTCGACGGATCGGGAGACGCGGTGAGGGGGCTGACGCCTGTGCCGGCGGGAGACCTGTCAGACGCGGAAGTACACGGTGCGTTTCAGGAGGCCGAGTGACGACTGCGCCCAGGCGAGGATGTTCAAGGTGGAATCCAGGTTGGCGGGAGGCTGGTTGACGAGGGTGTCCCGGCGGATGAGCCGATCGAAGTCGACCGTGACCGGGGCAGTCCGTACGCTTCCGTCGGAGTGGCGGAACCGCACACCGGCCGCGAGCATGACGTTGATCAGTTCCTGGGCGACGATCCCGTACGCGATGGTGGTGGGGTGAACGCCGTCGAGGGAGAACAGGCCGCCGTCGCTACGTCCTGTGCCGTCGCTGGTGATGAAGTGGGAGTTCGGCTCCGGGGCAAGGGCCTTCAGTTGCGGCGGCAGTTGGTAGGGCCGCCACCATGGCGGTTGGGCCGTCATGTCTTTGATGTACCGGCGTGACGCGAGCCGGTCGAGCAGGCCGGCCGTGTCCATGAGGAGTCAGTCCGCCCCCGTCGTCCGCGCTGTTCTCACCTGGTCGGTGATGGCCTCGTTGTAGAGGTCGATGGCACGGTCGACGTCTTCCGCCTCCTGCCCCGTCAGGTGAGGGTGAAGGACGGGGCTGAAGGTGTCATCGTCGATCCAGGGACGGGTGTAGTAGGGGAAGTACCTGGACCCTGGCGCGCTCTTGGCGCCGATTCCACGGGCGAGCGGGGCGATGGTGACGTGCGGGACGGTGCACCAGATGACATGGCGAGCCGCGATCTGCCGTACTTGGGCGACGATCTGCCGCAGCTCGTCCTTGAAGTGGCTGGGATCCCAGACCGTGTACGCCTTCTTGTGCTCCAGGTCGTCGTATCCCTCACCGCTCCACGCCACTTTGAGCTGGGTCACTGTCTGCAAGGCGTTGTTGGCGCCGAGGAAGACGATCAGGGTCTCGATTCCGTGGTCCCCCCCTCGGGACGGTCCTCACCGAGGCGGCGGGCCGCCGACAGCAGCGTCATGGTTCCGCCTCGGTCCACGCTGCCGGAGGGCAGGACCCGCAGTGCCGCGCGGTCACCGTTGTTCTCCACGGTCTGCCGCAGCAGGTTGTCGGCGGGCGCCGCGATGGCGTCCTGGCAGATCTTGGCGCTCTTTTCGAGGACGTCGCGCAGGTCCCAGCCGTACACGGAGAGGTTGTGGTTGATGGCGTCGATCTGCGGGACGACGCTTCCCGGCCCGCGCTCCCAGTAGTCCTCGGCCTCGTCCAGGAACCTGCGGGCGTGGAAGAGGGCCAGCGGGACCTCCCACCAGTCCAGATCCTTTCCGAAGCGCTCCTGAAGCTCCCTCAGCAGCAGTTCGATGTTGAGGGGCAGCCCTCCGTACCCCGGGTACACGGGGAATCGGAAGTCGGTGCCGGATCCCAGTTCGTGAGCGATGATCGCCGGGTAGGACAGGTCGGTGTTGAAGACCGCTCCGCTCTGGAACCCGTGCGTGAGTGAGTCGCCGATCGTCACGAGCCGATGGCGTGGCTCCTGTCCCTGCTCCTGGTCACCGACCGGAATGCCCAGCGTAGGGTCCGTGACCGGTTCGCGCGGTGGTTCTCCCCTGCCCGCCAGGACCTCGGCCGGGATGTGCGTGCTCATAGGGGCGGCCATGGTGTCCTCCTCGGCCTGATGGGCGTTCCCGCGTGTGTCACTGCTCCGCGATGTGTTTTTCGAGCCAGCCGAGCAGGGCCGCGAATGCCGGGGACATGGCGGCTTCGGACTGGGTCAGAGCGGTCGAGCGGCCGCCGTCCTCCACGGTGATCGTGTAGCTCATCGCGTCCCTGGCCCGGCTCGGCCGGTCCTGCCCGGCTTCGGGGGCGGCCGCCGCCACCAGGCGGTCCAGCTCTCCCGCCGCGCTTTCGGGCAGGGCGTCGGTGTCCAGCACCTTGGGCGGTAGGCCCAGGCGGATCGCAGCCGCCTGGCCTCCCTGTGCTTCCCAGGTCACCCTCATCGGGCACACCCTTCAGGCCGACCGACCGGCACTCCTCGCCGTCGGGGGTCGGCCGCGTCAACAGCCGTCGGTCACTTGCCCTTCAGCGCGGTCACGTCCCTGGCCAGCCCCGTCACCTGGGCGGCCAGTGCGCCGATCTGGCGGCTCACGGTCGCCATTCCCTTGTCACCGCCCGTGCCACCGTTCCGGTCGGCGGCGAGGCTTCGCGCCCGGGCGACGCCTGCCAGGATCCCGCTGATCTGGATGCCCACGTCCTGCCAGCCCGCCAGTACGGCCAACTGTTCGGCGCTGTCCTCGCCGAACAGTTCCGCGGCCTTCCGGTACGTGGTGTTCGCGAACTCCTGGAACTGGGTCTCGGCGTTGGAAGCCTTGAGTGATTCGTACCAGATGAGTCCGGGAGCCTCCCAGGCGAATCCGCCGATGCGTGCCGCCGTCAGGAAGAACGCCTTGTTCGGGATACCGGAGTTGACGTGCACCCCGCCCAGGTCACCCTTCTCGGTGTCCGGCAGTCTGACGAAGTTCTCCATGTGGTCGGGTTGGGGGTCTCTGCCGAACAGGTCGTTGTCGTACGCGCGCCCCGGGGCCTTCATCGATCGCAGGGCGTCGGCGTCGATTCCCGGGGTGAAGATGTCGGGCCCGATCAGCCAGTCCGCCTCATCGGCCGACTGCTTCAGTGACCATTGTTTGACCAGCGACCCGAAGACATCCGACAGGGATTCGTTCAGGGCCCCGGACTGGTTGTGATACTTGAGTCCCGCGGTGAGCTCGGTGACTCCGTGTGTCAGCTCATGGCCGATCACGTCGACGGATCCGGTGAAGTCGGAGAACATCCTTCCGTCCCCGTCACCGAAGACCATCTGCTGCCCGTCCCAGAAGGCGTTGTTGAACCTTTCGCCGAAGTGGGCGAACGCGTCCAGCCGCATCCCCTGGCCGTCGATCGAATCGCGGTTGAACACCGCCTTGTAGAAATCGCGTGTCGTTCCGAGTCCGCCGAAGGCTTTGTTGACGGAGTCATCCGGGGACTCGGGGCCGTCCTCCGACCGGGCGAGAACAGCAGAAGGGAGGAAGGTGCCGTTCTGGCAGTCGAAGACGGTCCGCCGGCCGTTGCCGGGGGTGGCAGCGGCGCCTGCGAAGGACGCCCGGATCCCTCGCTCGCCCCGCAACCGGGCGGTGGTCAGCATGGTGTTCAGTGCCGTCTGGCGCACTTCGCTGTCGTCGCTGCTCAGGAGCTTTTCGAGCAGGTGCGGGGGGATGATGCAATGGAGGTGGGAGGTCCTGGTCATGGGACACCTCGCGTACATGAGGAGGGGTGGGGAAACCTCGCTCATCGGATGTTGTCGCGTGGTTGTTCTCCGCGTTCGGAACACTCACGCCGACCCCGACTGGAGCTCGCCCTCGTCGATCGTCTGCGCCGGAGGCGGCGCATCGACGGTGTCGATCGCCAGGCGGACGGTTTTACTGTGACCGGGCAATCGCGTCTGACGCGCCGGGCCCCACCTGCTCCGCACCTCTGTACGGCGAGGTGAATTCCGGGATGCCGGCTCAGCCGTGTAGCGAGCGGTCTCACTGTCTCTGCTTCGTGCGCATGACCGAAGAGGTGAGAACCGTGTCTACTTCGATTATCCGCTCGGTGCCATCGACGCGCACCCCGGGCGAGGCTCTTTCCGAGGATGACGCGAACCCGGCCGACAGCTTTCCTCAGGCAACAACTTCCATGCACGCTCGACCACTTCGGACACGAGGTCGATGGTCACGGCCATGCCGTCGTTCACCACGACCTCATGCAAGCACGCCGGACGCGCCCACAACCGTTCCTGAACCCGAAACCCGAACCCCGCTACCGGAGGTTTCCGTCACCGGCTCTCGGCGCTTACCGGTTCCGCTCCGAGAGACTTTGCTCCCCTGCGCCTCGCCCCGCCGGATCCTCGGCGAATCCCCGAGCTGGAGCGAGGGGACGATCGTCGCGGATCAGCAGAGTTGCTGTGTCTTCCACCGGTCCCCCCAAGTCCACTGTGAAAGCGGCCTGTTCGCGTGCCATGGCTCCGTGCATGCTCGTCTTGGCCGGCACGAGCCGGGCGGAGGCGATATTCACGGGCACGACCTCGGTTCGACGGCGTTCACATCACTTGACCCGGTCCGTACGGTGTTCGCGTGAAAGACATTCTGATCGACGAACTCCGCACCGCGTACGACGCCCAACTCCGCGGTGTCACACCGCCCGGTGGCAGCGCCCGCGTCGAGAGGGACGGCCCGTTGACCCGCGTCGTCGGCTGGCACCGCGGCTTCGTCACGGGCCCACGCGACCTCGGTGTGTGCGGGGCGGAACTCGACACGCTCATAGCGCGGCAGCGTGACTTCTACGCCGCCCGTGGCGAGGCGGTCGAATGGAAGACGCGCGGCCATGACCTCCCCCCCCATTACCGTTTTGGTGGCCCCGCAATGGGGCGCCCGGCCTCCGGAGTTGGCATGACTGTCTCCCCCTGTCGAACGCATGGCCTGGGGGGTGGTGTCACCGGCTCCGGAGGCATCGACAGACCGCTGATTAGGGGCATGACCACCGGCCTTTCCGCAGGTCGGGAGGCTCTTCGTAATGTGGATGTGGCGATCGGTGCCGTGGGACGGCCGGGTGTGGGGACGACCGGAGGACGCACGTGATCGACGTCAGTGACATCGGCGCCTTCCTCGGCCTGGACGTCGGCAAGGGCGAACACCACGCCACCGCCGTCACCCCGGTCGGGAAGAAGGCATTCGACAAGCGGCTGCCCAACAGTGAACCCAAGCTCCGCGAGGTGTTCGGGAAACTGCAGGCCAAGCACGGAACCGTGCTCGTCGTGGTCGACCAGCCGGCCTCCATCGGTGCCCTGTCCCTGGCAGTCGCGCGTGACATGGGCTGCTCGGTCGCATATCTCCCCGGGCTGACGATGCGGCGGATCGCCGATCTCTATCCGGGCGAGGCCAAGACCGATGCCCGCGACGCCTTCGTCATCGCCGACGCGGCCCGCGTCATGCCCCACACCCTCCGCTCGGTCGACCTCGAAGACGAGACCATTGCCGAGCTGGAGATGATCGTCGGGTTCGACGACGACCTGGCCGGCGAAGCAACCCGCATCAGCAACCGCCTTCGCGGTCTGCTCACGCAGATCCACCCGGCGCTGGAACGGGTGCTGGGCCCGCGGCTGCAGCACCCGGCCGTCCTCAAGCTCCTCGACCAGTTCGGTTCACCAACCCAGATTCGCAAGGCTGGACGCCGCAGGCTCGTGACTTTGATACGTCCGAAGGCCCCGCGGATGGCCGAGCGGCTGGTCGAGGACATCTTCACGGCCCTGGACGAACAGACTGTCGTCGTCCCGGGCACCGACGCAGCCGCACTGATCGTCCCCAGCCTCGCCAACTCGCTCCAGACCGTCCTTGAACAGCGAAAACTCCTCGCCGCAAGGATCGAGGAACTGCTGGAGAACCACCCTCTTTCGAAGGTCCTGACGTCCATGCCGGGGATCGGCGTCAGGACCGGAGCCCGCATCCTCATCGACATCGGCGACGGCAGTTCGTTCCCGTCCGCCGCCCACCTCGCCGCCTACGCAGGCCTCGCCCCGGCAACCCGCAGCTCGGGCTCCTCGATCCGCGGCGAACAGCCGTCCCTGCGGGGAAAAAAGCAGCTCAAACGGGCCTTCTTCCTCTCCGCGTTCGCCGCCCTGGCCGACCCCGTCTCCAGGGCCTACTACGACAAGAAGATCAGTCAAGGCAAGCACCACACCCAAGCCCTCCTCTGCCTTGCCAGACGACGAGCCGACGTCCTCTTCGCGATGCTCCGCGACGGCACCTTTTACGACCCACAACCCGTCCGATCGGGTTGACCAAACCCATAGGGGCACCCCCCCGACCTCACTGACCGACTCACGGCAGCCGGTTTCGTCGCCGAGGCCAGCGAGACCGTGCTCATCGGGAAGTCAGCGGAACTCGCCGCCGACCCCGTCCTGCCCGACGGCGTGACGCTCCGCCAGATCCGACGTCGAGCGCATTGCCGCCATGGAGAGCATCGTCTGGGGCGAGGACTGGAGTTGGCTCGCCGACGACCTGGCCGCCCGGATCGAGAACGCCCCCGGAGACATCGTCGTCCTCGTCGCCGAGGCACGCGCCCAAGTCGTCTGCGCCGCCTGGCTGGTGTTCAAGGACGGCGTCGACTTCGGCGGCCTCTGGGGCGGCTCGACGCTCAAGGAATGGCGCGGACAGGGAATCTACCGGGCCATGGTCGCCCACCGAGCCCAACTCGCCGCTGCTCGCGATGTCCCCTACGTCTATGTCGACGCCTCGGCCGACAGCGCCCCGATACTCACCCGCCTCGGCCTGCACGCGGTCACCACGACGACACCGTATGTCTGGTCGCCCTGAGCTCAGCCGGCGTTCGCCGGCCCCTCAGCTCGCGCCCGGGTGCCGGCGAGGCGGTAGGGGTCAGTGCCGGTCTCGGTGATGGTGCCGTTGAAGATCAGGCGGTCGACGATGGCCGCGCGGTGCGCTTTGGAGAAGGGGGCAGTGGATGTGATGCCGACACCGCTCATCTCCTCGTGTTCCGTCAGGACCTGGAAGAGGCGTTCGGCGCCGTGACGGTCGAGTTCCAGGTGGCGAGTTCGTCGTGCAGAGGAGATCGACGCGTCCGTGGCGGGCGACAGTCTTGATCAACGGCTTCTCGTCCGCGGCCTCGATCAGCTCGTTGACGAACTTCGTCACGAGGGAGTGGCGGACACCGTTCTGGACGTGCGCGAGCCGCGCCTGCGCGGGGCGGCACCCAGAGGCGAGTCCACGGGTGCCGCCTGCCGTATCCGCGGTGTACGCCAGGTGTCCGGCGCTGCGTGGTGCGGCCGTGACTCGACCGACCCGGCCTGGTTCGGCCCACAACCAGCCGGAGACCAGGGGTCATCCGGGCATCAGCCCTGCCTTCGGCCCTGTGGTGAGCGCGCGTTGGCCGGGCGATGCTGGTGCCGACGGCGTGCGCGGGATTGAAGGCGCCGAGCCGGTTCTGCGGGACGAGCTGGATGCGGCGGCGCCGGTCCCCGGGTACGTCGGCGGTAGAGGCTTGCAAGCTGCACGTAGCCAAGGGTGACGGCGCCGCGGGCGGGCGGGTGGAGGCCTGCGCAAGCGCGGACCAGCAGGGCGGAATCGGCCAGCCGAGCCAGAACTCCGATGTCAGGGAACGATGTTCACGCCCCGGCACTCCCGTTGCCCCGCTCGACCGGGATCCACAGCTGGGAGTTGGTCTCCGCGCCGATCTCCACCGGCCGCGTCCGCAGCAGCTCCGGGCCCGGTCGGGTCGTGTACCGGTTCGAAGGGAACCACTGCGTGAACACGTCGCGCCACAGCTCCTGGAGGGCGCTCGGATAGGGCCCGTGGTTGTCGAAGACCGCCCAGGTCCCGGCCGGCACGTCGAGGGCGTCGAGTTCCTCGGCGACCACCTCAGGACCGGTCACCACGCCCACCCAGTAGTCCGCCTCGGCGCCCTCCTCCCGGCTGTCGGTCAGGTACACCACCGCCGACAGGACCCCCTCCGGCTCCCTGTCGCCCAGCTCCTTCATCCGCACGATCGCCCGCTCGTCCAGGCTCTGCACGTGCGCCGCGGCTGCCGCGTTGAGCCCCTCGTGCACGAGGGGGACCCGGGCCTTCCTGCCGACGACCTGGAACGACTCCTTCTCCACGATCCGGTACCGCATCGTCGTACTACCCTCGACGACAACACGGAAGGACATGCGCGGCTGTGCCGAGAGCACCGCGCCCGTTCGCCGGGCCTCGCCCGGCCCGATGCCGTGCACCGACCGGAACGCCCGGGCGAACGCCTCGCCCGAGCCGTACCCGTACCGCACCGCGACGTCGAGCAGCGTCGGCTCCCCGGCCAGCACCTCGGCCCCGGCGAGTGTCATCCTCCGGCGCCGTACGTAGACCGTGAGCGGCATCCCGGCGAGCGCGGAGAACATCCGCCGGAAGTGGTATTCCGACACCGCGGCGATCCGGGCCACCTCGGCCATGTCGACCTCTTGGTCGAGGCAGGCCTCCAGGTGGTCCAGCGCCTGATTCAGCCGCTCCAGCACGCGTGTCCGTCCTTACTTCCGGGGACAGCTACCGATACGGCCGGGCTGGTGGACGACCGGCCGGGCCGCCGCCAGGCCGCTGGGCAGGGTCAGAGGGGTCGACCTCCGGAAGACCCGGGGCCGGAGGCGGAAGGCCTCGTCCGAGGGGACGACCGCGCGGCCGTCAGGCCGCCTCACCGGAGTACAGGAGTTCTGTTCGCGCCCCGCCCGACATGACCGGTGCGGGAATTGTCGGGCAGGAGGCCCTGGGGTTGTCCGAGGCTTACGCCCATGAACGATGTTAGGGGATTTTGCGAACCGGGGTTCTCCGCAGTCCGTGAGGCACTCTCCGCTTTGCTCGGCAAGGACGACGTGGGCGCCTCGGCGGCCGTCTACATCGACGGTGAGCCGGTGGTCGACCTCTGGGGCGGGTACGCCGACGCGGACCGCTCCGTCGGATGGGAGAGCGACACCCTCACCGGCGTTAACTCGACGACCAAGAACATGACCGCCCTGTGCGCGCTGATTCTCGCCGACCGGGGCGAGCTCGATCTGTCTGCGCCGGTCGCCGCCTACTGGCCCGAGTTCGCCGCGGCCGGCAAGGAGAAGGTGCTGGTACGACACGTGCTGTCGCACACCGCGGGGCTTCCGGACCTGTCCGGGCTGACGGCGGTCGAGGAGCTCTACGACTGGGAGAACGTGACGGCAGGGCTCGCCGCCCAGGCGACCGAATGGGAACCGGGAACGGCCGCCGGCTATCACGCGCTCACCTTCGGCTTCCTTGTGGGTGAGATCGTCCGCCGCGTCACCGGCCGCGGTCTCGGCGAGTTCTTCGCCGAAGAGGTGGCCGGACCACTGGGCGCGGATTTCCACATCGGGCTCTCCGACGACCATGACCACCGCGTCGCACCGCTCATCCCGCCACCGTCACTGACCGACGAGTACGCTGCCGAGGCACCGCCCCGACCGGATGGCACACGCCGGGAGAACACCGGTGCCGTCATCCGGGTCAAGGACGCCAACTCCGCGCCCTGGCGCCGTGCGCAGATCCCCGCAGTGAACGGCTTCGGCAACGCTCGCTCCGTCGCCCTTGTCCAGTCGGTGCTGGCGAACCAGGGTTCGGCGGGCGGCGTGCGACTGCTCTCCGCCCAGGGGTGCGAGCCCGCGTGGCAGGAGGTGTTCCGCGGCGACGACCGCGTGCTGGGGACGCCGATGTCCTGGACTGCCGGCTTCGGCAAGTTCGGCGACACCTTCGGCTGGGGCGGCTGGGGCGGCTCGCTGGTCGTGAACGATCCCGGTTCGCACATGACGGTCGCCTACGTCATGAATCAGATGATCGACCGGGACCGGCAGCAGGACGACCGCGGCATGGAGATCGTGATGGCCGCCTACAGCGGCCTGCGCTGACACCACGCCGAAGGGCGATCCGGGCCTCACGAGCTGCTTTCTTGTAACCGCCCGCCCACTCCTCGTGTCCGCCGCTATGATCACGGCACGCGGGCGGGGGGCTCGTGAGCGAGGGGGCGGGGATGAACGACGGCAACACCGTTGTGCGCAGGAGCACTTGGGCGTGGCGATTAGCCGCTTCGCTCGCCACGACGGCCCTGGTGCTCAGCGGCTGCGGTTCCGGGGACGATGGCAAGGCGGCCGGGCCGAAACCTTCGGCACCTTCGAAATCCGCCGCCGCGACCACGTCCGGCACTGCCTCAGCCGCGACGTCCGGCACTCCCTCGGCCGCCGCGTCCGCGTCCTCCTCGGATGGTGACGCGTCGCCGCTGACACCGTTCCAGGCGGACCCCGCCAAGGTGCCCAGGACGAAGAGCCGGGCCGAGGCCCTGGCAGCGGCTGTCACGCTGAAACCGCAGGCGTGGGGGGCGGATTTCCGGGCGCAGCGGCCGGCCGTGAGCACCCCGCGCACGGTCGCCGTGCTGGACGAGCAGTGCCGGTGGGAGCGGCGGGGTCTGTCGCAGGGCGTCCTGGCCTCCCTCTCCCGCTACAGCGAGATTCCCGCTGCCGATGGCAAGGGCGAGCTCAAGGTGAGCGCGGCGGTCACCGTGCACACCAGCGTGCGCGACGCCGACGAGCGGCTGGCCTCCACCTTGGAGGAGCCGTTGCGCTGTCGGCAACAGCAGGTCCGTACCGACGAGCGGATCGCCAAACTCATCTCGGCCGCCACTCCTTACGGCCAGGGCAACAACACCTACTCCGACGACCAGGTCGTGGAAATCGGCAAATACCTCACCGGCAGCGGCGAGCAGACCTATTACTGGTATGTCACCCGGCTCGGCACGGTGACCTTGGCGGTGTCGGTGAAGGGCGCCAAGGGCTACACGGACAACGAGTTGGCCACTTACGCGTCGCACGCCAACGTCACGATGCTCAACAGTGTGGAGTTCGAGCTCGGAGGAAAGAGCTGATGGAGCCGCTGCGTTCGTCGGATCCCGCGCGCATCGCGGACCATCGCCTGCTCGGGCGGCTCGGCGCCGGAGGCATGGGCGTGGTGTACCTGGCGCGCACGCCGGGCGGCGCGCTGGTGGCGCTGAAGGTGCTGCTCGCCGAGTACGCCGAGGAGCCCGGATTCAAGGAGCGGTTCCGCCGCGAGGTCGAGGTCGCCCGGCGCGTCGACAGCCCCTGGGTGGTGCCGCTGGTGGGTGCCGACCCGGACGCCGAGGCGCCGTGGCTGGCGACGGCGTTCGTGCCCGGACCGTCGCTGGGCGAGGCCGTGGCCGCCTACGGGCCGCTGCCCGAGCGCGGTCTGCGGCTGCTCGGCGCCCGGCTGGCCGAGGCGCTGGGCGAGGTGCACCGGGCCGGGCTGGTCCACCGGGACCTGAAGCCGGGCAATGTGCTGACCGCCCATGACGGGCCGCGACTCATCGACTTCGGTATCGCCCGCGCGCCGGAGGACCGGACACTCACGGCGACCGGGATGGTGGTCGGCACACCCGGTTATCTGTCTCCCGAGCAGGCCGAGGGGCGGGGCGGGGACGGCATCGGCCCGGCGAGCGACGTTTTCTCCCTCGGCTGTGTCCTGGCCTTCGCGGCGACCGGGCGGGCGCCGTTCGGCAGCGGAGCGGTCGACGCCCTGCTCTACCGTGCCGTCCACGACCCGGCGGACCTCGAGGGGGTGCCGGCGTGGCTGCATGAGGTGCTGGACCGCTGCCTGGAGAAGGATCCTGCCCGGCGGCCGGATGCCGGTGAGCTGGTACGGGAACTGACGGCCGCCGGCGCCGCCCCGGGCGAAGAGATCTCCGCAGCCGCACTACGGAACGCACCGGCCTCGGAAGCGGCACCCCGGGACGAAGAGACCTCGGAAGCGGCATCGCCGGACGACGGGACGTCCGAAGCCGCACCGCCGGACGAGGAGACCTCCGAAGCGGCGCGGCGGGACGACGGGGCGTCCGGGTGGCTGCCCGAGCCGGTGGCCCGGCTGATCGCCGAGCGCTCGGCCGCCGCGCTCGCGCTGCCGGACATCGAGCACACGCTGGCGCCGTCCGACACACCGGCCGCCGCCGACCCGGCGGAGCCCGACACGCGGGACATGTCCGGGCCGGCAGAGCCGCTGGACTCCCTCCCGGCCGGCCGGCGTCGTTTCCTGCTGCTCGCGGGCGGGGCCGTGGTGCTGGCGGCGGGCGGGGGCGGGGCCTGGTGGGCGGTCGCCCGCGACGGCGGCCCGGAAGGCAAGAGCCCTGCCGCCGTGTCCTCGCGCCGACCGGTTCACACCGTCGCGCTGCACGGCGACCTCAGCGGACCGCAGCGGGAGACGGGCCGGGCCCAGGAGCGTGGACTGCGGCTCGCGGTCGCGGAGTTCAACGCCCGCGGCGACGCCCCGTTCACGGTGAAGGTCAAAGCCGTCGACGACGGGGGTGATCCGGCGGCCTCGGCCCGGATCGCCGCGCAGCTCACCGACGATCCGGCGGTCCTCGCCGTGGTCGGCCCGACCACCGACGACACCGGGCAGGCGGCACTCGCGACCTACGACGCCGGGCTGCTGCCGGTCGTCGGCGTGTCCCCCGGCACGACCAACCTGTCCCTCCAGGGGTTCCGCTCGTTCCTGCACGCACGTCTGCCCGACGCGGTGTTGCCCGTCTACGTGAGCAACTACCTGCGCGGTGCCGGGCGATCACGCAAGGTCGGCATCGTCATCGACCGCCCCGCCGGCAACTACGGGACGAACCTGGGCAGTTCCCTCAGCAACGCCCTCGGCAGCATCCCGTACCCGTCCGTGCCGGAAGTGGTCAGCGCGATGCGCCACGACTTCGGCAGCGCCGTGGACGCGGTGCTCTCCGCCGGGGCCGACTCCGTGTTCTTCGCCGGTCTGCCCGACCGGGGAGCGCTGATCGCCGCGACGCTGCGGGAACGCGCCTTCCCGGGTCCGCGGGTGTCCGGACCTGCGCTGCTGGACGAACGGTTCCTGACACAGGCTCAAGAAGGCGCCGAGGGCTGGGTGATGGTGGCCCCGGTCATCGACGCGACCCGCAAACCCGAGGCGCGGAAGTTCGCCGCAGCCTACCGCGAGCGCTTCAAGGAGGCGCCGCCCCGGTACGCGGCGGAGGCCTACGACGTGACCGGGATGCTGCTCAAGGCCCTGGCCGGGCTGCCACCGAAGAGCCGCACCCGGCAGAACCTGCTCACGGCCGTACGGGACGGGACGTACGAGGGCATCACCAAGACGTACGCCTTCAAGAAGAACGGCATGATGGTCATCGACGGCACCGGCGGCTTCCTCTGGCGGGTGGAGCAGGGTGCCTTCGTGTACGACGGCCCCGCGCCGCTCACCGTCTGATGGAACCCCTGCGGGCGGCCGACCCGTCGCGGATCGGCCGCTATCGACTGCTGAGGCGACTGGGCGCCGGCGGCATGGGCGTGGTCTTCCTGGCGCGTGCGCCCGGCGGGGCGATCGCCGCGGTGAAGACGGTCCGGTCCTCGTACGCCGACGAGAGCGGATTCCGGGCCCGCTTCCGCCGTGAGGTCGAGGCCGCCCGGCAGGTCGGCAGCCGCTGGGTGGTCCCGCTGCTGGACGCGGACGCCGACGCGGAGACACCGTGGCTGGCGACCTCGTACGTGCCGGGGCCCTCGCTCGCCGAGGCGGTGCACGCATTCGGACCGCTGTCGCTCACCTCCGTGCACGTGCTGGGCACGCGACTCGCCGAAGCGCTCGAGGCGGTGCACGGCGCCGGTCTCGTGCACCGCGACGTGAAGCCGGGAAACGTCCTGCTGGCCCCGGACGGTCCACGGCTCATCGACTTCGGCATCGCCCGCGCGCCCGACGCCACCGCGCTCACTTCCAGCGGCGTGATCGTCGGCTCGCCCGGCTTCCTGTCACCCGAGCAGGCGCGGGCGCGGGGCGGCGAGATCGGCCCGCCCAGCGACGTGTTCTCGCTGGGGTGCGTCCTGGCGTTCGCCGCGACCGGGGTGCGGCCGTTCGGTGGCGGACCGGCGGCGGGAGTACTGCTGCGCACCATCTACGAGGAGCCCGATCCGGCGTCGCTCCCGGACGCTCTGACACCTCTGCTGCGTGCCTGCCTGCACAAGGCTCCGGCCGACCGGCCGAGCCTCGCCCGGCTCCGGGCGACGCTCGGGGAGAAAACGCCGGCCGACTCCGACGAGCCGTCCGACTGGCTGCCCGCGCCGGTCACCCGGCTGATCAACGACAGGGCCGCCGCCGTGCTCACCATCGGCGCGATCGAGCCGACCCAGGTGTCCGCGTCCACACCGCCGAACACGGCGAGTACGGCGTCGCCGGAGGCCGCGACGCTGACGGCCGTCACCGCCACCGACCCCATCCCGCGCGCGGTCGGCCGCCGCGGCTTCCTGCGCCTCGGCTCGACGGCGGGACTCCTCGCGGCGGGCGGTGGCGGAGCCTGGTGGTGGAGCACCCGGGCGAAACCGGGAACGTCCACGTCCTCCGGGACCGGCACTCGGCGCCCCGAACTGGTCGTGGCGTTCCACGGCGATCTGACCGGCGCCGCCAAGGAGAGCGGGACGGCCCAGCTCAATGGCGCCCGGCTGGCCGTCGATCAGCTCAACGCGCGGAGCGACCACCCGTTTCGGCTGAAGCTGCGGACGTACGACGACGGCGGCGACACCGGGCGGGCCGGTGAGCTGGCCGCCCGGCTGACGAAGGACGCCGAGGTGCTCGCGGTGCTGGGCCCGACCAGCGACGCCTGCTTCCGCGCCACCGAGAGGACGTACACCGAGGCGGTGATGCCCGTCGTGTCCGTCTCGGTGGGCACCGACACGCTGAGTTCGACGTTCGGCACGAACGTCTTCCACTGCCATGCGGCGCTCCACGTCACGTACGGGCTGCTCGCGGCCCCGTGCGTCCGCTATCTCAGCAACCACGTCGACTCCCGTCAGGTGCTCCTCGTGGACGACCGGGCGCAGGGCGACTTCGCCTGGACCGTGTGCGACCAGACAGAGCGGGCGCTGCGGCAGAACGGCCGGGACGCCACGGTGACCCATGTGGCCGCCGGGAAGATCGACTACGCGTCGCTCGCCGCCGAGGTGCGGTCCGCCCGCGCGGACGCGGTCGTCTTCACCGGCGACGCGGCCCGGGCCGCCGGACTCGCGGCGGCGCTGACCGCCGACCGGTTCACCGGCGCCCGGATGGCGACGGAACGCGCTCTCGACCCACGGTTCCTCGCGGCGGCCGGAGCCGCCGCGAAGGGCTGGGTCTTCGTCACGTCGTTCACCGACCCGACGGCCCGCGCCTCGGCCCGCGCGTTCACGGCGGCCTACCGCACCCGCTTCGGCGCCGACCCCGGCTGGTACGCGGCGGAGGCCCACGACGCCGTGATGTTCCTGGCCAAGAGTTGTCACAACGACGGCATCACGCTGACGGAACGGGGCGCGATCGCCCGCCGGATGCCCCAGATCACGTATGCCGGCATCACCCGCACGGTCAAGTACGAGTCGGGGTACGGCTACAACCACGACGCGATGTTCGACTTCCAGGTCGTCGACCGCGCGTTCCGCTACCTGGGGCAGTACCGGGAAGCCGCCGTGTCGTGATGGCCCCGGACCAGAGGTCCGGGGCCGCCCTTCGCGTCGGACGGTCGTCAGCTCAGGCGCTGGCCCGTCGGCGGCGCACGATCAGGAGGGTGCCCGCACCCGTGACCAGCGCCACGGCGGCCGCGCCCATGACCGGCAGGGTCGAGGAGCCGGTCTCCGCCAGGTTGCCGCCGGTCGTCGTCGCCCCCTCGCCGCCGGTCGTCGACGACCCGCCGGACGATCCGCCCGAGCCACTCGTCGAGCCGCCCGTCGAACCCGTCGTCGAGCCCGTTGTCGACCCGCCGGACGAGCCGCCTGAACCATTGGTCGAGCCGCCCGTCGAGCCGGTCGACCCCCCGCCCGTGACGTCCAGCGTGATGTCGGCCTTGTCGTTGGCCTTGTTGTGGTCGAACGGCCGCGGTTCGGTGGTCAGCGCGATCGAGCCCTTGGCGCCCGCGACCCGCTTGTCGATCTTCAGCTTGAAGGTGTAGGCCGTCTGGACGTCCTCAGCCATGTTCATACCGAAGTGCGCGGGGCAGCGATACGTCCCGCGCTCGGCGTGGCAGTAGTAGTCGCGCTTGATGACCGAGGTTCCGGCGGGAGGCGTGATCATGATCTGGACGCCCCGCTCCACTTCCTCTTCCAGAAGCCAGGCGGGCCCGGCGTTGGCGAACTTCACCTTCATCGTCACCGTGTCACCGACCCGCCCCCTCAACGCGGCACCCGTCACCTGGTAGTCGGCCGTGTTGACCGAGGTGACCGACACCTTGACACGTTCCGCGGAGCCCTCGCCCCCGGCCGGTTGCTCGACCAGTTTCACCGCCGGCGCGGTCCCCGCCACCGACGGATCTCCGTTCTCGTCGTCCATGGGGGCGCCGCCGTCCTCGACACGCACACGCAGCCTGTCTATGTACGCGCGGTCCAGTACCTTGACACGGAGAGGCTTCTCGGGCGTGTAGACGACGCCCGGCTCCACTGCCTGGTCGAACGCGCACGTCGCGGCCCAGTTCTCGGTCATCTCGTCGTAGGTCTCAATGTGCTGTACACGGCAATTGGAGGGAACGTCCACGAAGTCGAGCCCCCGGGTGACGGAGTAGGAGACCCACACCTTCTCGGCGGTCCCGGTGCCCTTGTTCGCCACGGTGACCGGCAGGTCGAAGGTGTCCCCCGGTTTCAACCCGTGGATCGGCTCGATGCCTCCGACGACCAGTTCGGATGCTGCTGCATCGGCGAAGGCGGCGGGAACCGTGACCAACGCGATCAGGCCGGCAGCACCGAGGGCGGCGACAGCGGCCCGGGAGGTGCGACGGTTGTGTGGGGGTATCGGCATGGAGGGAACCTTTGTTGGGACGCGGGGGAAACGGACGCTGTCTTCCAGGGGAACAGTGTTGCGATCACTAGACCCTTGCCGACTCGGAACGGTTGTACGGGCGACGCCTCCTCTGTCGTGCGATCGCGCCCACCGGCCGCCGTGAGCCCCGCCCCGAAGCCGACACGGTGGTTGTCAGTGGCCCCTGGCAGGGTGTTCCCCGTGGACGTTGAATCCTTCTGGGAACTGATGGAGACATGCCGCCGACAGGCGGAAGGCAGGGATGCGCGGCTGGCCTGGCTGCGGGCCGACCTGTCGCGAAGGCCGCAACTGGAGATCGTCGACTTCCAGCTGTGCCTCGACCGGGTGACCCGTCAGGCCTTCCACTGGGACTTGGTGGCCGCGGCCGAGCGGATCTTCGGCGGCCGGTGCTCGGACGACGACTTCGACTACTTCGGCCTCTGGATGGTCGGGCTGGGAGGGCAGATCTTCGGACGAGCGGTGCTCGATCCGGATGCCCTGGCCGATGCGCCTGAGGTCCTGGCTTTGACCGGGAGGAGTTGGAGGGACTGGGGCGAGGACTGGCCAGGATGGGAATTGCTGGACTATGTGGCGTCGGAAGCCTACGGCCTTGCGACCGGGGATCCAGACCCGTGCGGCGATCGGTTCCATGCCGCTGTGCGGGCTCAGCGGGGCGAACACCTGGTCGGCAGGCGGGTGTTGGCTGGGGAACGTTGGAATGTTCGGGATGAAGCCGATGCGACTCGCAGACTCCCGCGATTGAGCGTCATGTTCCCGCTGGGCGATGACTCATGAGGTCGTTCACGCTCGGCAGGTCGCTTCCGAGGAGGCGCATCCTCCGCTGGTCGCCCACTGGACCGGCGCGGGACGGGACGACCAAGATCAATCACGTGTCGGCGCCCGTTAGGGTCGTGGGCATGACGACACCTCTTGCCGGCAGTGCCTTCGACTCGCTCCGCCTGGACGCCGTGCCCGACCAGGAGGCGCTGCGCCGGGCTTACGCACTCCCCAGCGACACGGCCGTGCGCAAGCAGATGACCGAACTCACCGAGCAGACCAAGCGGTTGATCGGATGCTCATCGCTGGTCCTGGTCGCCAGCGCGGACGCCGAGGGCAACTGTGACGTTTCCCCGCGCGGCGGCCCCGCCGGGTTCGTCGCCGTCCTGGACGCACGGACGGTGGCGATACCGGACGCGACCGGCAACAAGCGTCTGGACACCCTGCAGAATGTCGTCGCCACCGGACGGGCCGGGCTGCTGTTCATCATCCCGGGGCGCACCACGACACTCAGGGTGAACGGCCGGGCCTGCGTCTCCACCCGCCCGGAGCTGCTGTCCCAGCTGACCGCCGTGGGCAAGCCGCCGGCCAGTGCGCTGGTGCTGGGGATCGAGGAGGTCTACCCGCACTGCCCCAAGGCGCTCCTGCGCAGCGGGGCCTGGAAGCCGGACCAGTGGCTGTCGGCGGACGCCCAGCCGACCTCGGCCGAGGTGACACTGGCGCAACTCCGGATGCCCGAGTTGACGATCGCCGACATCCAGCAGGCGGAGGCCGACTCCCTGAAGTACCGCTACGAGTAAGGGGCCGTCGACCTGCCCGCAGCGGCGGGCTTGGTCACTCCCCTGCACGGGCGCCTGACCGCAACCGCCTGAAGGTCACTCACGGGACAGCCCTTGGAAACGCGAAGGGGCGGCCGCCCCACGTGGCCGAATATGAGCAAATCCGGCTGGATGTCCGGAGGGTGCCATTCGGTCCCAGATGCCGTTCACGCGTCAGTGCGGCCGACAGGACTGCGCCGATGGCCCGACTTGCCTGGCTCCCGTTGACCAGTGAAGATCCCTGAGCTGCCCCGTCACCGTGACAGGCGCAGGGCATTGGGGGCAGTCGTGGTGCAGCGGATGAATTTGCTGGGAGAACCAGGGGTGGGTGCATCCATGGGGCCGGGCAGGCCCCTGGGGGGTCGTGCGAGCCGACTGATGGACGGCAACTGGAAAGTCATCGTTCTCTTGGTGGTGCTCCTCCTTTCCAAAGCGGCCCTTGCCCTGGACGACTGGTACATGTCACGGGACGTGTTCACCGGAGCCCACGGCCCCTTCCCCGCCGCGTTCGCCACCGAGGCCCCGGTCGCGCCTGAACACCTCATACGCAGCCCGCGGAACAGGCAAGTCCTGGTGCACGGGTTGTCCCTGCGGTGGACGGACATGTACATGGACGAGTACAACGGCATCGAGGCCGTGAACCTGCGGACCGGCAAGGAGTACTGGCACTACGAGCGCCGGGATGTGGACGACTCCCTTGTGTGGCACTTCGGGGCGTCGGGCCGCACGGTGGTGACCCGCTTCGACGACGGGAAGCTCGTCGCCCTCGATCTGCGCACCGGCAAACTGCTGTGGCACGCGGAGATCCAGGCCGGCGACCGCGGCCGGAACGTGAAGATCGCCGGAGGCCAGACCGTCACCGAGGATCCCGGGGCCGTGCGCGCCTTCGACGAACGCGACGGCCGGAACCTGTGGACGGCGAAAACCCCTGACTGGTGTCCCGAGGTGTTCCTCAATTCCGTGCACACCCTGCCGGACCATCTGACCGCCGTCCACGTGTTGTGCAACGGCTCGGGACGCTACGGCCCCGACGACATCGGCCTGCTGCTGGGTGTCGACAACCGCACGGGCAAGGTCCTGTGGCAGCAGCGCACCGTGGACCCGGATCTGACGGCTTGGGGTGACGGGCACACATTGGTCGCTCCGGACCCCGACCACCGGCGGACCATCCAGGTGCTCGACATGAACCGCCAAAGGATCTCACCACGCACCACTCTCCCCCTGGACCGATGGAACATGATCGCTGCGGGCAGCGGCACCGTACTGTCCGGCACCGACCCGAAGCACCGTTCCGGCAGACATGTCACGCTCCTGCGCGCCTTCGACACCGCCGACGGACGGCCCACTTGGCAACTGCGGGCGCCGAGCGGCCAGGAGTACGGGCTCCCCAAGATCGCTGAAGGCCGGGTGTACGTCGTACGTCAGCCCTACCTCACCGAGGCGGACGCGTGCTGCTGGTTCCAAGGCGAGCTGCTCGTCCTCGACGCGGACACCGGGCGTCTGCTCCACACCCTGCGACTGCCGGCCCAGAGTGTGGGCGACGGGGCCGTCGACTACATGAAGTTCGTCATTGGCGACATCGCCGACGGTGCGGTAGGCATCGGCTGGGGCGACGACGACGGTGACTTGCTGATCGCCACGGACTGACTGACCTCCGTCTCCGGAGCGAGGGGCAACCCACGCGTGTGAACTGCGATTCCCTCGCTCTCCTGATTCTCGCGGTCACAAGAGTCGCCACGGGGTCGGGTGCAAGAAAGGTATGGGCAATGCAAGGTGAGGTTCGAGGTAGGGCACGCCGTCGCGTCGGGTGCGCGGCGTTCGTCTTGGCCTTCGGCTACTGGCTGGTCGTCGGTTTCCATCTACCGTCCTGGAACGCGATAGCAATGGGAGAGGACTGCGGGAAGAGCGGTCGGGGCGATGCGGCCGGGCTCGCCCGGGCATGGAACGTCTCGTTGCCGGCGGAGGCGGACGAGGTCTATCACTGCACGGACGGGCAGGGCGTTCCGTACGCGGGTATGTCACACTTCCTCTTCGTCATTCCCGAAAACCGCGTTAAACCCTATTTCCAGTCGATTGATGTCGACCTGAAGTCCCCCTACGGCCCCGGACCTTGGCAGGGTTTCGAAGAGGTTGCGCACATGGCTGGACGCGACGTCTCCAAGGTGAAGCGATACGAGTCCGGCTCGGTGAGCCGTGGCGGAGTCACCTACAACCTGTTCGTCGACGAAGATGACGCCACCTTTTCTGCCGTGTATGTCGAGGTCATATCGTCGGGGTGAAGCAGTCGCTTGGCGACCATCCGCCAAGGCTTCCCCGCCCGACCTGGAAGCCGGGGCGCGGCTTGGCGCGGACGCGGGCGGAGTCGAGGACGGCACGCGAGGGATCGAGGAGGCCGAGGCCGACGCCACGTACCCCGCCCTATGGAGGCGCTGTCATGACCACGGGGGCGTTGTGCCTGGATCTGGCGTGTAGCGGAGGAAGTATGTCCATCTACTGGGTGATATTCGCTGGTGTGCTGGCGTTGGTGAACGCTGTCGAGGCCATCGCGGCAATCACTGGCGGCTGGGTTTTTCCGAAGGCCCGGCCGACGGTGAAACGCCCTCGCGTCTACGGTTGGGGGCTGCTGTTGTTCGCCTTCGGCGTGTGTTTGTTGGCGGTCGCCACGACGGTGCTCGCTGACCCGATGCAGCCCTTGGGAAGAACAGTTGCTGTCGTGGCCATGTGTGTCGCTATCAAGATGGTTCGGTCGAGCCGAAGCCTTGAGGGCGCCGATCGTCAGGAACTGGGCATCGGCATCCACACCGAACCCGATCCGGGGCTCTTCGCCATGCCCCGGACGGCGTCACACGCCTGTGGCTGAGCGCTCAGGTTGGCCCGTCCGCCCAACCTGAGCGCCGAACCCGGAAGCCTGCCGACTACAAGGCCGCCTCGCGGAAGAGGGCCAGGAGGCTCTGGGCCGACGGGGCGGCCGCGTCGAAGAACTGCGTGGCCAGCGTGGGTGGCACAGCCGTTCCCTGCATCCGGACCTCATGGCAGCTGAAGCAGAATGCCGCCTCGAACAACGCCAGGTCGAGGGTGTCCTCGTATGCCCGGATGCTCCAGCCTGGTGAGAAGCCGCAGCGGTGCTGTTCGCTGCCGGGCAGGGTCTCGATCAAGGCCAAGGCGTCGGCGGCCTCGCTCCCGGCCCAGTGGGTGACCACCTCGCCAGGGAATGGGGCGCCCCGCTTGGCCGGGAGGGCGGAGATCCTGACGACTTCGATCAGCGCGGTGGCTGCAACGGCTTGTGCGGGGAGTTGCATGGACGCAGTCTGCCCGCCAGCCCGACGGGTGCCTACGGCGTGTCATAAGAGGCAACCTGCCGCTCGAAAGCGTGGTGCACGCAAGCACGGTGACCTCCAGAAGGAATCACGCTTACCTGCGTTGCCGGGGAATCCGCCGCATCAGTGGTCCGCTACGAGGCGACCATTCTCGTTGCCGCCATCGACGAATGGCTGTGACCAGCGCACGTGAAGCGTTCCCTATGGGGAGCCCGCAGCATGCAAGTGCTGTTACTCCACGGCAGAATCGATGAAAATCTGCGCCAGTTCACGCGGCTGGGAGAACATCGGCCAATGGCCGGTGTTCATCGTGACCAGCCGCCAGTGCTTGCTGTTCAGCAGCTCGGCCACGTCTTCGTCGGGCTCGGCCCCCGCGAACAGGCAAAGGACGTACGTCGCCGGAAGTTCACCGAGCGGCCCTGCGAGCACGGCGGGCTCGGTCAGCGTGGCGCCCGGGTGAGGCGTTGAGCCACGGACGAGTCGTGCGATCTGCTCCTCGGTGAGACCCTCGCCGTCATAGTGAGCAGCTGGCACGAGCGGCCAAAACCCACCGTTTTCGGCGATCGATGCCTTCACCGCCGCCCCACCATCTGGCCAGGCGGAGACAAACGACTCGCCGTCAATTGGCACACTTGAGTCGACGAATACCACGTGGGCCAGTCGGTCGCCGATCCGCTCCGCGGCCTGGCCAACCGGGATGCCCGAGTAGCTGTGACCGACCAGGACCACGTCACGCAGACCCTGGCGTTCCACTTCGGAAACGATGTCCTGGACGTGGGTCGCTTGCCCCGCGCGTACACCCCGCTTTTCAGCAAGGCCGGACAGCGTCAACGGGTAAGCGCCGTGGCCGGCCGCACGCAGATACGGCACCACGTCGTCCCACGCCCAGGCCCCGAGCCGCGCACCCGCAACCAGCACGAAATTCACCATGCCCGTACCGTAGCCGGGCGACGTTCCTGTGCGCCGACGTACAACCCTTACGCCCCCTCACCGGTCTGCTCTTCGCACACCCCACGCGTCACCCGGAACAGCTTTCGGTGAACGACGTGGCGCCCCCACCCACCACCGGCCACGCATCCCGCTTCGATGCCCAGATCGCCGACCGACCCCACCGCCTCCGCGACACACAAGGAACCCCAACACCCATGCCCAACCGCACAACGGTCATGCTCGCCACCCTTCTGGTAGCGGGCCTCATCCCCCTCACCCTGCCCGCCGCGGCGGCGAGCGCCGCGCCCGCGAAGCACGGCGACGACTTCAACGGCGACGGTTACCGCGACTACGCGTACTCGAGCTTCAGCGCCAGAGGGGGCGGCGGCGTCACCGTGGTCTTCGGGACCGCCACCGGACCCGGCACCACACAGCAGCGCATCACCCAGTCGAGCCCCGGCGTGCCCGGCAGCGACGAAGCCGACGACATGTTCGGTGAGGTACGGGCCGCCACGGACTTCGACGGCGACGGATACGGCGACCTCGCGGTGGCGGCGACCGGCGAGAACGGCTCCCACGGCGCCGACCAGGGCGCCGTGACGGTTCTCTGGGGCTCCGCCTCCGGCCTGTCCACGGGCACGGCTCTCCCGAACAAGAACCCGGGCCGCAACAACTACATGGGCCTGGATCTGGCCACCGGCGACTTCAACGGGGACGGCAAGCAGGACCTGGCCGTCATCAACGACGCCATGACCTACGTCTACCGCGGCCCGCTCAAGCGCTCCGGAACCACCGGCTCGGTGACCAAGCTCGACAAGACGACGTCCTTCTACTCCGCGGCCCTCATCTCCGGCAAGGTCAACGGCGACAGCAAGACCGACCTCGCGATCATCGGTGACGTGGCCACCCCCGAATACATCGCGTCCGACGTCTGGTTCATCAAGGGCGGCGCGAGCGCGCTCACCCCGGGCAACAGCCTCCGCCTGGAGTCCCAGTCCGGCAACGGCGGCAGCTCCGAGCGCGGTGGCGACGGTGTCATAGCCGACTTCGACAAGGACGGTTACGGCGACATCGCCGTCGGCACATCCCTCTACTCCAAGCACAAGGGCCGCGTCAGCGTCTGGTACGGCTCGTCCACCGGCCCGTCCCGAAACACCCGCCTCACCCAGTCGACCAGTGGGGTCGCCGGATCCCCAGAGAACTACGACGAGTTCGGCTCATCCATCTCGGCGGGCGACGTCAACGGCGACGGCTACGCCGATCTCGCGATCGGCGTGCGGGGCGAAGAGATCGACGGCCAGGACAACGCGGGCGCCGTACACGTCCTCAAGGGGCGCGCGAGCGGTCTGTCCGGTGCCGGCTCGCAGTGGTTCGCCCGCAACACCCCCGGCGTGCCGGGCCCGTTGACGGCTGACGACCAGTTCGGTGACCTGGTACGGCTGCGCGACACGAACGGTGACGGAAAGGCCGACCTGTTGGTGAGCGCCGTCGGCTCTCTGCGACTGCCCGGCTCAGCCAGCGGCATCACTACGACGGGCGCGACCGAATTCGACGCGGCGCCCATCGACAGCTTCCTGCAATGACTCCCCCAGACGAACAGGAGTCTGTCTCTGAACCCCCGTCGCTCGCGCGGAGCGCGGGCGCAGCAGCGGCCGGTGCGTGCGTGTGGCGAGTGTGCGTACGGGGCGCCGGAACGCAGGCAGGGGTTCAGGACAGGTCTTCAACGGGTGGTGAAGATCGCCGCCGCCGACGCGACCGCCTTCACCCTCCAGCTGCGAATGAACCGGTGTGCTGACGGCCGCCCGGCGGATCCGTACGAGCCTCAGGACATGCTGCCCCGGCACACCGTCCCCTGGGCCGGGGTTCGGCCCGTGCGGAGGTACTGGTCGACCTTCTCCTTGACGCAGCGGTTCTGCGGATAGGTGCCGTGGCCCTCCTCCTCGGCCGTCAGGAGGACGCCGACGCCGTCACCGAGGGCGCGGGCCATGTGGCGGGCGCCGGGGTAGGGGGTCGTCGGGTCGCCGGTGCCCCCGACCACCAGGACGGGGGCAGCGCCGTCGGCGTTCACCTGGAGCGTGGCGCGCTCGCCGTCGAACGGCCAGTCGTAGCAGAGGTAGACACCGATGGACCAGGCCGCGCCGAAGACGGGTGAGGCGGCTTTGACGCGGGCCTCGTCACGGTCGAGGCGTTCGAAGCCGGGGCGCAGGCTGGAGTCCGCGCAGGTGATCGCGGTCAGGGCGGCGCGGCTGAAATCGTGCGGGATCGCCGTGCGGTCGCCGGAGCCGATGTCGTCCGCGCCCTTGCTCAGCAGACGGCCGTCGTTGTGGTCGATCAGCGCGGTGAGGGCCTTGGCGAGCAGCGCCCAGCCGTCCGTGCCGAGGTCGAGATGGTCGCCGACGGCGTACGCGAGGTCGTCGGCGTCAAGGTTCCTTCCGGCGCCGGCCGGGGCCGGCTTCTTCTCCAGGCGGTCGGCCAGACGCGCCATGCGCCGCGCGGCCTCCTCGGGCCCGTCGCCGGTCGGGCAGTGGCGGATACGGGCCGCGCAGTGCGCGGCGAACCGGTCGAACGCCGCCTGGACCGCCTTGACCTGTGACACCTGCTCCTCGTCGAGGTCCTCGGTCGGATCGACGGACGCTTCGAGGACGAGCCGTCCGACGTGCGACGGGTACAGGTGGGCGTAGACCCCGCCGAGCGCCGTTCCGTAGGAGACGCCGAAGTAGTGCAGCCGCTCGTCGCCGAGGAGGTAGCGCATCAGGTCGAGGTCGCGCGCGGTGTGCGAGGTGCCGATGTACGGGAGGAGCGCCCCGGAGTGCTCGGCGCAGGCGTCGGTCCCGTCGTAGCCGGTGTCTTTCGCGGTCTTCCCGCATCGCACGGGGATGGTCGCGCCGACGCCTCGCGGGTCGAAGGAGACCAGGTCGTAGCGGTCGAGGAGCGGCTCGTACTGGTTGAGGCGTTCGGGCAGTCCGCGCACGCCGGACACGCCGGGGCCGCCGAAGTTGAGGACGAGCGAGCCGATGCGCCGGGCGTTCGGGCCGGTGGCCTTGCGGCGGATCAGGGCGACGTCGATCGTCCTGCCGTCCGGTTTCCGGTAGTCGAGGGGGGCCTTCATGGTGGCGCAGTCGTAGCCCGTGCGCGCGGTGGGCGGCGAGGTGCAGTTGGCCCAGTGGAGGTGCTGGCCGGCGGTGAGCGCGGTGGGCAGACCCGCGGGCGGGTTGTTCGCGGTGAACTCCGTACGCGGCTCCGTGCTCCGGCCGGGAGCGTCGTGCTGGAGCCAGGCGACGACGGCCCCGATCGCGGCGAGGACGACCACCGCGATGATGCGCGCGCCGATCGAGAGGCCCGGTCCATGGCTTCGTATCGGATGTGCGTCACTCATCGAAATCCCCGCGCTCCCGCCCCTGGACGCCCGCCCCGTTCCCGCACGCCCGTATCCGTGATCGTCCGATCGTCAAATGCGTGCAGGATACAAGCCGCCTCCGACAGTACGGCCGGACGCCCGGCGTGAGGCCTTGGGTTGGAGCCGTCATGGGGCGAGGGACCGGGCTCGTACGCATGCCGTGCCTCTCTTCGCTCTGCCACGGCTCTGCTGGGGACCGCTCCCAGGGCTTTCGGCGCCTCCTGCGACAATGCCGCGACGGTGACACTGATCATGAGGCAGGGGGTGGACTGGTGTGTTGCTCCGTGGGGTGCTCACGCTGATCGTGGGCGGTGCTTTCCTCGTGGTGGCCTGTGGCTTTCGCGGCGTGGATGTCTGGGTGTGGGACTGGGCAGACGTGTCATCGCGCTACAGGACGCGCTGGGGGACGCCCTGGAAGAACCTTGAACGCATGAGACTGCAGTTCGGATTCATGGGGGCCGGGTTGGTGATCTTTGGCCTGGTGACCTTGACGCGCTGACAGCGCGGCAGCAGCCAACACCGGCGGAGTTGGCCATCGGGGCTCCAGGGGAGCAAACGGCCTGGTCACGACTGCGTCGCGGATGGACAGTGCCCAACACTCCGCTGCCATCCGTGCGCGCTCATCCGCGGCATGTCCTGCGCACGGAGGTCTTCGGACCCTGCGTGCTGGTCACGAGGTGGCGAACACCCGCGTCCGGCCGAGCGCTGTCAGGCGCCGGCTTCATCCCGGCCGCGGACCCGCCGCGCCACACCCTGCCGAACCGCCGCGAGATCGATGCCCGCTGGGTACAGGATTCGTCCCCGTGCGATCAGGTGCGCGGCATCAGTGCGGCCACGGGTAGCCGAGTTGTTCGGCGTACGCCTCCGAGCCACCCCAGACTTCGGCGATCGCGCGGGGATCACCGGCGGTCAGGCGCGCCTGGAGGTGTGCGGCCTGGCTGTCGACGGGGTCGTCCTGGGAGACCGGGAGGGTTATCCCGAACTGGAGCCAGGGCTGGTCCGCCTCGGTCCGGATTCGGGGGTGCATCAGAACGACATGGATGCGATCGGGTTCGGTCCGGGGTGCCCCGATGCCTTCCACCTCGCAGTCCCACGTCTCCAGCCAGTCTTCGTGCCGGCGCAACCGGGCTTGCAGGAGCCTCGCGACCGCTCCGGCCGGCCATTCCCAGCCGCGGTCCGTTGCCGCCCGGTTGACCTCCGCCTCGTACTGGTCGACGTCGAACCGCAGTTCCGGTAGGTCGAGGTCCTGACTGGCCGGGTTGCGCCAGCCCGCCCAGACCACCTGCTGCCCCTCACGTCTGACGGTCACATACAGCGCGCCGCAACACCATTCCTCGCAGGGGCTCGACCCCGCGAGCCGGACCTCGTGGGGCGTGGCCGTGGCGTGCAAGGGCCCGTCGTCCGGGTCCAGGAGATACAGGGGGCTCACGGCCACACGCCCGGGAAACACCTCGGACAGCACATCCCTGCCGTCGACAACCGGGCGGGCTTCCAACGCCCCCTGACCCGGCGGCGGACACACCATGCGCAGGCTGAAAAGCGCCGTCTCTGAGGGCATCAACCGATGATCTCTCAACCGGTCACCGTTGTCAGGCACATCAACCGAGCGTTCTGGAATCAGGGCACCTCTGACGTGCGTCGGGGCGGTGCCAGCGTCCGGAGGCGCCGGCAAGGTGCCCGGTGTTCCCCGTAGTTGCCCGCACGACCTGGCACAGGCCGGCGCGGCACGTAACTCTGTGGCCGCGGTGCGGAGTCATGCCGGATGATCGAGCCCATGGATGCAGTCGTTCAGCGCGTGCGCACGTCGTGGACCAAGAAGTCGCGCGGCGGCCCTGATGCTGCCCTGAGGAACGCCGCCCCTACGGTCTTCTCGCTGCCTCCGGGCTTGAGTTCCGCCCTCCACGAGGTCGCCATGCGGGAGTCCGATTCCTTCGAGCCTCGTATGCAGGTGCGGGATCTGTCGGCGCCCGGGACCATCCTCCGCGAGGTCGATGGGGTGCTGCGCGTGGATCCACCAGCGATATCCACGTTCGCCATGCCACGACGTAATCGGCGCCCGCCCGCCGTCCGCCTGGCTCCCGGCCAGTGGCTGCAGTGGCAGATCAATCACCGGTTCGTCGGCAGATGCGATGGGGCCTGGTCCTATCAATTGGAGACGTTCAACATCCTTTATGGCTCTGCAACACCCGATGTGTTTCTGGGGACACCGACCCGTTGTGTAGATGAGCGGCGTGCTCTGCGCTGAACTCCGTTACACCGAGGCTTTGTTGTTGCATCGCGACGGCCCGGGCCGGGAGCCGACTCGTCTGCTGATGGCGGCAGGCTCATTCATCATCCGGGTCTTCGAGACCGAGGTGGTACGGCGTTTCGAGGAGTGCCGCCTGTCTCCGGGCATCGGGCTCCCGGCCGGCCACCTCACGGATCACCTGGGCAAGTCTGCATCGTTTGGCAACCTCCGACGGCCCCGGCCGTCATGGGTCATGGGGCGTCGCGTCGGGTGTCCAGTCCACAAACCGCTACAGACCGCGGCGCGTCTGCGGTGGCAGATGAGAGTGCAGGCGGCGTTGTTGGTCGCACCATCGCACCCGTTCAGCCGGCCGAAGTGTTCTGTGTCGCCTCGCGTGCCTCGGTAAGGGCTCGCTGCCTGAGGGTGCCGCCGAACAACTGAATCGCGGTGGCGGCCAGGATGTCGTCCCTGCCGATGGTCCGCCTGTCCCCCCTGCGGACGACCGTGACCGCGTCCCGGGCGAGGTCCGTCAGGAACGCGCTCGCGATTCCGTCCAGGTCGCGGACCATCACCGGGACGGCCGTCGTCCCCTGGTTTCGCAGCAGTTTCTTGACGCCGGCCTCGAACCTGTGGGCGCCGACCACAGCGCTCGGTTTGCGTGACCCCCTGCGCTCACGAGTAGAAACAATGACGCCCTCGGCGTCGTACATGACACCGGTCAGGCCGTGAAACGTCGGACTGTGGAGGAACCACTTGCTCCCCACCTCGAGCTCGACGTTCCGATCGATCGCCGCGACGAGGTCCCCGGGAATCAGCTTCTTCCGGGCCTCCTCCGCCGCCGCTCTCCTCGCGCCGTCGATTATCTCCGTCAGCACCGTCCGCGTCACCGCCGCGGCGGCGCACGCGGCCGACCGAGAGACGTGCATCGGGCTTACGTCCCTGAACACCGCTTTGACGAGAGAAGGCTTGAAGGGCGAGACGTCCATGACCGAGGCGGTCTGGGGACCGCTGCGCTCAGGGCGTGCGAACTGTGCGGTCATCGGAAAAAATGCTCCCTGCTGTCGGAGTTGTCAGAGGCCCACACGTCACCACGCAGACCCGCTCTCTTCCCCCATCCTCCGTCGAAGCGGCACCAGGTCAAGGGCTTGACAGGCACATCCCGACGGCCGGGCCGATGACGAGCCACCTACCGCACGCCCTCGTACGGTGGCACCTGCGTCCTCCGTCCGGCTGTACTCGGTTCTCCCTGGTGCTCTGACCGGGAAGGTTCGCCGGGTCGCAGCCGCTCCTTCTCAGCCCGTGTTTGAGTCCTGGCCGGCCCAGGTTGTGTCGACGCGGTTGCCGTGCTCGCTGTTGGCAGAAGCCTCGGAAGGTCACAAGTCAGCTGAAGCCCAGTTCGGTGAAGGCACAACCTCCGCGTTCGGCATAGGGCAATGCCTGCCGGGATACGAGCCTCGGAGTCTGCCGGAAGTACTGACGGAAGCCGGACGCCCGGAACTTCAACTCGAACGCATGGCCTTCGATGTGCCAGAGCGGACAGTGTGCAAAGTTCGGGCGGGCATCGTCCGTCATCAGCCTGTGCACCCTGTCGACCTCCAAGTCCAGGGCCACACCCTTGAAGTCGAGGTCGCCCTCAAGGTCGAAGACATCGTCGAAGACGAGTGTTGCCGGAGAGACCCAGAACGAAAAGTGTTTCGCGGGCGGGACCGGGTGGACCCAGCGGACGATGTAGTCGAGGTCGAGAAGAAGGCGCGGCAGGAAGTCGCTGGTCGGCTGAACGGACAACCCGTGGATAGTGACGTCATGCCACCCCATTTCTTCGAAATCTGCGTCGCTCCAGGTGCTCTTGGAGAGACCTGATTCCTCGTGGCTACCGTTGCCCATGTCCGCATCCAACCAGACACCACAACGGAAGCAGTCGCAGGCCTGGCGCGGACGAGCTCCGATCAGCGACGCAGGCAGATAGTTGCACGGACGCCGGAGATCTTGTGCATCTGGGCGACTCGACCATGTCGTCCCGAGCGGTGCCGACGGAGATCGAGTGCGGCTCCACCCCGATGCGGTGGATGTGGACTGCTTCCTTGGTCCAGCCGGCCGGCGGCAGGTCCGGGTCCATCGCGTGCTCAGCCATCCACGCGTCATAGGGTTCAAGGTCTTGGACATAGAACTGCCCGTGATCGGCATCGATCAGGAACCTAAACGAAGCATCAGCCACCGCCGCAGGGTATCGAGGTCGGCAGGGCCGATTGAGCCGGGGTCTTCGTCTCGAAGGCTGCAAGGCCGCGACCGTTCGCGACGATCATCCGCGTCACAGGCGGCCAAGGAAGGCGAGGAGCGGCAGCAGGTGACCGGTCTCCCCGGCGACTCAGCTCCCGCCACGACAGCGTGAAGTTGCTTCCTGTCGATGCTGGTACCAGCATGCGTCGATCTCACGTCCGTCGCCCAGAGTGAACCGTGGCGGTCCTGAGGCAGGAACGAAGCCCGCTGCCGCGAGTGCACCTCGAGAGGCACTGTTCGTCGGCTCCGCGCCCGCTCGTACGACCTTGAGGCCGAGATGTCGGTGACCGATCTGAACGGCCGAGCGGAACAGCTCGACACCCAGTCCCTGCCGGCGGAAGCCCGGAGCCAGCCAGCCACCGATCTCGCCGGAGTGCAGATCCACGCTCGTCGCGCCCGCATATCTGCCGTCGGCCACATGCACGGCGGTCAGCCCGACGAAGCCATCGGAACGGGTCTCGAGCTTCCTCATCATCTTGAAGCGATCGCGCGGCGCGAACCCTGATAGGTCGTCATCCGCACGCATGGACAAAAACATCTCTCGCGTGTCTTCGTCCTGCACAAGTTCGTCAGTCCTGCACCCGAGCCAGCGCTGCGCCTCGGTATCAGAACCAGCCGCCGCGGGAGCCAAGATGTCCAGGGCAATGAGCGGCGTGTAGAGCAACAGTCGCTCGCTGCGCACCACATGCCTGCCCGCACCGCACCTACCGCGCACGGGTGGATGAAGTGGTTCCGTGGGTCGGCGGAACAGTGCTTGCCACATCGTGCCCCGCCCCAATGAGGAAGACTACTGAAGTGCTGTTCCAGCACCACGCGACGGCCGGATATGGCGCGCGACGGCCGAATATAGCTTGTCTCCACAGGCGCCCTTGAGCCTGGGTGTCGACGCCGGCCGGCCGCGCCTTCTTCTCGGGGTCAGGGTTCCATGAGCTGATCGGGGCGAACGTCGAACTCGCTCCGGTCACCTTCCGTGGCTTGCGGCCGCCCGCCCGTGGAGATCGTGATGACCTCATTGCCATGCGGATCTGAGGTGCGACGCAAAATCGCGCAATCGATCGTGACGGCTATGGGGTAGCTGGCTTTGGGGCTCAGCGCATCACCGCCCCCGAAGATCGGCGGCTTGTCGAAGAAGACCCATTGCCGGCCGTTGGCGTCGGTCAGGCGCACCTCGACCCACCCTGGCCAGAAGTCGTCGTCATCATCGAGCGCCCAACGAGTGGCTTCGCATCGTAATGAGGTCATTCCGCCTGCTCTCTTCTTTCGGTTTGCCCCAGAACATGCATCGGGTGCGATGGCACCTCGGGAAAGAGGCAATCTCTGAGTGTGGCCTCTTCTTTATCAGGTCCACCTTCTTGACTGGGCTGAGCGAGGGGCCTGAGGCGTTCTTACGTCGCTCCAGACCCCTGCCGGCCAGCCGCTGAAGGCCGGCGTTGACACCGCAGGGCGGTGAAGGGTGCCCAGCGACCCTCGTGCGACCGCGATACCTTGACATGCAGCCTATTGGCTGCCTAAATTAAAGGCAGCCGTAGGGCTGCATATCGACAGGCGGCGGCCTGGGTACGAAGGCGGACATGGACGAGGTATTCAAGGCACTGGCCGATCCGACCCGGCGCGCGCTGCTCGACTCGCTCAACGCGCACAACGGGCAGACGCTGCGCGAGCTGTGCGCGGGACTCGACATGGCCAGACAGTCCGTCAGCAAGCACCTCGCGGTACTGGAGGAGGCCGGGCTCGTCACCACCGTGTGGCGAGGCCGGGAGAAGCTCCACTACCTCAACGCGGCGCCCGTGCACGAGATGGCTCACCGGTGGATCAGCCGCTACGACCGGACCAGGGTCCAAGCCCTGGCGGACCTGAAACTCGCCCTGGAGGAGACCCCGATGGACGCGCCGACCTTCGTCTACACCACCTACATCCGCACCACCCCGCAAAAGCTCTGGCAGGCGCTGACCGAGCCCGCTTTCACCCGCCGCTACTGGGCCACGGAATTCACCACGGACTGGTCCGTCGGCTCACCGATGACCTGGGACAACCACGGCGTGCGGATCAGCGACCCGAAGCAGGTCGTGCTGGAGGCCGAACCCTACAGCCGGCTCTCCTACACCTGGCACGCCATCACCCCGGAGCTGGCCAAGCGCTTCGACTGGGACGAGGAGTTGCTCGCCAAGCTGTCCGGCGAGGCCCGTTCGAAGGTCACCTTCACGATCGAGGAGGCCGCAGCGCAGGTCGTGAAGCTCACCGTCGTGCACGACGCCTTCGAGCCCGGATCGAGCCTGGCCGACATGGTCAGCGACGGCTGGCCGAACGTGGTGGCAAGTCTGAAGTCGCTCCTGGAGACGGGCGAGCCGCTCCCGGAGGATGCGTAACCGGATGCGTGGCCCGCTGAGCGGCTCGTCCAGTGGCCCGATGCGCAGCCTTCCCGATCAGGGCGGGACGACCTCGCGAGGCCGGCCCGCCCAACGGACACGCCCCCTCCCGAAGGGCCCGTTCACAACGATCGCTCCAGACCCTTGCCACCTCGTACTCCAATAACGATACTCCAGGTAACGAAATCCCGGTTGTCGTTCTGGAGAGCCCCATGGACAGCGTCGTCACCCCTCCCACGCCTGCCTTCGACAAGCCCCTGATGCACTACGGAAAGCGGGTGCTGGAGCGCACCGCGCCCGGTAACGCCCCGGCCGAGTACCGGCTGATGGACATCCGCCCGCTCACCCCGCACATCGGTGCGGAGATCGCCGGAGTCGACCTCTCGCTCCCGATCGGCGAGGACCTCGCCGCGGAGCTGAGGCAGGCCCTGCTGGAGTGGAAGGTGATCTTCTTCCGTGACCAGCACGCCTTCGACCCGAGCGCCCAGCTCGCGCTCTCCGCCCTGTGGGGCACGCCTGAGCCCAACCCGTTCTTCCCCGCCGCCGACACCGCCGGTGTCTCGCGGCTGGCCAAGGACGCCATGGCCATCGGCACCGAGAACATCTGGCACAGCGACCACTCCTTCATGGCCGCACCGGCCCTCGGCTCGGTCCTGCGGGCCGTCGAGGTCCCCGCTGCGGGAGGCGACACCCTCTGGGCGGACATGGGTGCCGCGTACGACAACCTGTCCGAGCGGACGAAGTCCCGGATCGAGGGGCTCACCGCGGTGCACGACTGGGTCGCCAGCTGGGGCCTGACGATGACGGAGAGCCAGATCGCGGCGCACCGGGAGGCCCTGCCGCCCGTCGAGCACCCCGTGGTCGTGCGGCACCCGCGCACCGGCCGCAAGCTGCTCTACGTCAACGAGCCCTTCACCACCCGGATCACCGGTCTATCGGAGACCGAGAGCCGCGAGCTGCTCGCCGAACTGGTCCTGCAGGCCCGTATCCCCGAGTACCAGGTCCGCTTCCGCTGGCAGCCCGGCTCCGTCGCGATCTGGGACAACATCGCCACACAGCACTACGCGATCAACGACTACTACCCGCAGCGCCGCGTCATGGAGCGCATCGCGATCGCCGGCGAGCGGCTGTCCTGACAGCCCTCGCCCGGGGGCTCCTGCCCTGACGTCCCCTGCCAGGACGGGCACCCGCCCACCGGGCAGGCTTCCGCCCGGCCGGCCCGCACCTCGCCGACCGAGGCGGGGCGTCCCCGGCCGGGCGGACCTCCGGCTCGGCCGGGAACGGCGTCTCCTCGCCGACCGCGTCCCGGGCTGTCCTCCGGTCGGGTGCCTGCCCGCATTCTCCGGCCGGCGTCCCAAGGGCCCGGCCGCCTCCTTCTCCCCGCGCCCCTGCCTCCGTCTCCCCGTCCCGACCCGTCCCTCGCGGAGCCCCTGTGACCGACACCGACGTCGTACCCGCTGTGCCCGCCGCCTCCGTGAAGGCGCCGCCCGACCACCGCCGCCGCGCGTGGACCGTCACCGCGCTCCTGGTCGTCTTCATGATGGTCAACTTCGCCGACAAGTCCGTGCTGGGCCTGGCGGCCGACCCCATCCGTGCGGACCTCGGCCTGTCCGCGTCCGCCTTCGGGCTCGCCAACAGCGCGTTCTTCCTGCTGTTCTCGATCTGCGGCGCCGCGGTGGGACTGCTCGCGGACCGTGTACGGCCCAAGTGGCTGCTGCTCACGATGGCCGTCCTTTGGTCCCTGTCCCAGGCGCCGCTGGTCCTGGGCGGAGGGCTCGCGGTACTCGTCGCCTCGCGGGTTCTCCTCGGCGCCGCCGAGGGGCCGGCGTTCCCGGTGGCCCAGCAGACCACGCTGTCCTGGTTCCCCAACCACCGGCGCAACCTGCCCGGGGCACTGATCGTGCTGGGGATCACCCTCGGAGTCCTGGTCGCCGCCCCGGTGCTGACCTGGGTCATCCACGAACACGGCTGGCGCACCGCGGTCGCGGTGGTCGCGGTCGCCGGTGCGGTGTGGGCACTGCTGTGGATCCCCTTCGGCGGAGAGGGGCCCTACGCGGGGACGCGGAACGGCGGGACCCCGGGGCCGGTCACGGCCGACGGCCCCGGCCTCGCTGCCGGTGCTGGTCGGACGGCCCAGGGTTCCGATGCCGACCCGGCGGCCGACGGCCGCGGAGCCGACCGCGAAGCCGAGGCGGCCAAGGGCACGGGGGCCGGGGCGGGTGGCGCCGCGCGCGCGATGCCGTACCGCCGGATCCTCGCGACCCGTACCTGGATCGGGTCCACGGCTGCCTACTTCGGCACCTACTGGGTGATCGCCTTCTGCCTGGTCTGGCTCCCCTCCTATCTCCATGACGGCCTCGGGTACTCCTCGGCCGCGTCCGCCCGGCTCCTCATGCTGGTCTGGGGGCTGAGCGGTGTCGTGGTGCTCGGCCAGGCCGGCCTGACCGGATGGCTGCTGCGCCGCGGGACCTCCAGCCGACGGGCGCGCGGCGGGGTCGGCGGCGTCCTGCTGCTCGTCGGCGCGGCGGCGTGCCTCGCCCTGCCGGCGGCACCGGCCGGTGCCGCGACCGTCGTCCTCCTGGTCGCCGGATTCGGCTGCGCCGGGGCGATGGGCAGCGTCGCCGCGACCACCGTCGCCGAACTGGCGCCGGCCGACCGCCGCGGCGGCGCGCTGGGCATCATGAACGCCGTGGTGACCACCGCGGGTCTGATCGCCCCGACCCTGGTCGGGCATCTCGTGGACACCCACGGGACCGCGGGCTACCGGCAAGCGCTCCTGATCACCGGGGTGCTGCTCCTGCTGGGCGGAATCGCCGCCGTCACACTGATCGACCCGGCCCGCGACGCCCGGCTGCTGTCGGCCCGGCGTACCGCCCCTCTCGCCCCGGACCACGACACCCCGCGCCGGCCCGCCTGAGGACCGCTCCCGCATGCGTCCGCCGGGTCCGGTGGACGCATGCGGGACGGGGGCTCCGCGTGACCCGAATCCCCGTCCCGGCTTCCCGAGCTCTCAGCGACCCCGGCCTCCCTCCTCCCCGGCGTCCAGCGACCTGGCCTCTCCCCCGGCGACGCGCACCCTCCGCCACCGTTCTTCCCGATTCCCCCGCCACCGCCTCCCCCGCTCCCTCCCTACCGCGAGGTATGACGTGAACCCCAGCGCCCTCGACACTTCCTGCCTGGACCGGGCCCTCGCCGAGTTGCGCGGCGGTGCCGCGTCCTGGTCCGCCGCCCCGCTCACCGAACGCGTCGCGCTGCTCGAACGGCTGCTGCGCCGGGTCGACTCGGGCGCGGCCGAACTGGCCGCGGCCGGCGCCCGCGCCAAGGGCTACGATCCCGGCTCCCCGTGGGCCGCCGAGGACTGGACCGGGGGTCCCTGGGCGCTCGCGCAGAACGCCGCGGCGTATCTCCACGTACTGCGGCGCCTCGCCGCGGGCCGCGAACCGCTCGCGGCGAAGGCCGTGCGGGAGACGGCCGGCCGCACCCGCGTCGACGTGTTCCCCGCGACCGGCTGGGACCGGCTGCTGCTCAACGGCTTCAGCGCCCAGGTGTGGATGCGGCCGGGCGTCACCGCCGAGGAGACACGCGACCGCGCGGCAGGCCCGTACCGGGGTCGGCCGGAGCCCTCGGCCGTGGCCCTGGTGCTCGGCGCCGGGAACGTCGCCTCCATCACCGCGCTCGACATCCTGCACAAGCTCTACGCCGAGGGCCAGGTCGTCGTCGCCAAGATGAACCCCGTCAACGCCTATCTGCGCCCCCACTTCGAGCACGTCTTCGCGGAGTTCGTGACCCGCGGCTGGGTCCGTTTCGTCGACGGCGGCGCGGCCGAGGGCGGATACCTCGCCCGTCACGAGGACGTCGACGCGATCCACGTCACCGGCAGCGACCGTACGCACGACGCGATCGTCTGGGGGACGGACGACGACGCCGGGCGGCGCCGGAGCGAGGACCGGCCGCTGATCGGCAAGCCCTTCAGCAGCGAACTCGGCGGGGTCAGCCCGTGCGTCGTCGCTCCCGGCCCGTGGAGCGACGCCGACTTCCGCTTCCAGGCCGAACACATCGTCACCAGCAAGATGAACAACTCCGGCCACAACTGCATCGCCGGCCAGGTCCTCGTCGTACCGCGCGAGTGGGACGGCACCGAGAAGCTGCTGAACGAGATCCGCCGGGTGCTGCGCGCGCTTCCCGCCCGCGCCGACTACTACCCCGGGGCCCGCTCGCGCCTGGAGGCCGTTCTCGCCGCGCACCCGCGGGCGGAGCGGTACGGCGACGGCTGCCGCCTGCTCGTCCCCGATGTCACCAGCCCCGACGACGTCCTCGTCACCGACGAGGTGTTCGCCAGCGCGCTGGGCGTCGTACGGCTGCCGGGCGCGACCGCGGCCGCGTTCCTCCGCAACGCCGTCGACTTCGCCAACGACCGCCTCCCCGGCACCCTCGGCGCCACCCTCGTCGTGCACCCGAGGACCGAGCGGTCGGACCGGGCGGCGGTGGAGGCCGCCGTCGCGGACCTGCGCTACGGCACCCTGGGCGTCAACTGCTGGTCCGGGGTGGGCTTCCTGCTCGGGTTCACCCCCTGGGGCGCCTTCCCCGGCCACACCCGGCAGGACATCGGCAGCGGCATCGGCTTCGTGCACAACGCGTTCATGCTCCGGGGCGAGGACATCGAGAAGACCGTGCTGCGTGCCCCGTTCACGCCCGCACCGCGCGGTCTCGTCACGGGCGACCCTTCGCTGTCCCCGCGCCCCCCGTACTTCGTCACCAACCGCACGGCCCTGACCACCGTGGAGCGCCTCACCCGCTTCACCACGGCGCCCAGTGCCCTGCGGCTGCCCGCCCTCTTCGCCTCCGCGCTGCGCGGCTGAGGCCGCCGGCCCGCGCCGATCCCCGCCGACACCCTTACGGAGAACAGCCCATGCTCAACCTCGCCGTCATGCTGGAGAACAGTGCCCACGCCGTGCCCGACCGTACGGCGGTCGTCCTGGGCGACCGCCGGATGACCTACGCGGAGCTGGACACCGCCGCCCGCCAAGTGGCCGGCCTGTTGCGCTCACGCGGCATCGAGCCGGGCGACAAGGTGGCGCTGTCCTGTCCGAACCTCCCGTCGTTCCCGGTCGTCTACTACGGCATCCTGAAGGCCGGCGCGGTGGTCGTCCCGCTCAACGTGCTCCTGAAGGGCCGTGAGATCGCCTACCACCTGGCCGATTCCGAGGCCAAGGCGTACTTCTGCTTCGAGGGCGGCCCCGAGCTCCCGATGGGTCAGGAAGGGTGGGACGGGTTCAACGAGACGGAGAGCTGCGACCACTTCTTCCTGCTGACCGCGGCACCGACCGAGACCTCCCCGATCCCGGGCACGCGGACCCTGACGTCGGCGCTGGCCGGCCGGAGCGCCGACTTCGAGACGGTCGCCACCGAGGCGGACGACACGGCGGTCATCCTCTACACCTCCGGCACCACGGGCCGGCCCAAGGGCGCCGAACTCACCCACGCCAACCTGGCGCTGAACGCGCTGACCTGCCACAAGATGTTCGGCGAGGTCGGGCACGACGTCCATCTCATCGCCCTGCCGCTGTTCCACTCCTTCGGCCAGACCGTGCAGATGAACGCCGGCCTCGCCGCCCGCGCGACACTGGTCCTGCTGCCGCGCTTCGACGCAGGCTCGGCCCTCGCCCTGATGCGGCGTCACGCCGTCACCTTCTTCGCGGGCGTCCCCACCATGTACGGGGCGCTGCTCGCCGAGGACGTGCCCGAGGCGGAACGGGCGGAGATCGCCGGGAATCTGCGGATCGCCGGCTCCGGGGGTTCGGCGCTGCCGGTCGAGATGCACCGCCGGTTCGAGGAGCGCTTCGGGGTCACCGTCCTGGAGGGGTACGGCTTGTCGGAGACCAGCCCCGCGGTGACGTTCACGCCGCGCGGGGAGCCGGCGCGCGCGGGTTCCGTCGGCCGTCCGGTCTGGGGCGTGGAGGTGGACCTGATCGCCGAGGACGGGACGCCGGTCAAGGGGCCGGACGCCATCGGCGAGATCGTCGTGCGCGGGCACAACATCATGAAGGGCTACTACAACCGGCCCGAGGCGACCTCCGAGGTGCTGCGCGACGGCTGGTTCCGCACCGGGGACCTGGCCCGCCGGGACGCCGACGGATGGCTCTACGTCGTCGACCGCACCAAGGACCTGATCATCCGCGGCGGCTTCAACGTCTACCCGCGGGAGATCGAGGAGGTCCTGCTCACCCACCCCGCCGTGAGCACCGTGGCCGTCGTCGGGGTGCCGCACTCCACGCACGGCGAGGAGGTCAAGGCCTGCGTGGTCCTCTCCCCGGGCGCCGAACTCACCGGCGCGGAGCTGATCACATGGTCCAAGGAGCGGATGGCCGGCTACAAGTACCCGCGTCTGGTGGAGTTCCGCGACCAGCTGCCCACCAACGCCACGGGCAAGATCCTCAAGCGCGAACTGCGGGACGCGCCCACGGCCCCCTGAGGGACCCGCGACACCTCGCTTCCCTGACGGCGCCCCACCACGCGGCGGCCGGCGCGGTCGCCCGCTCGGCCGCCCTCGGGGGTTCAATCACCGGCCGGTTCCGTGAACTCATCACCTCCAGGGGCTACCCCGTGGCACCGCCCCGGCCGGAAGCTCTGGAGCGGACCTTGAAGAGGAGGACGTCATGACGTACACCGCACCACAGCCCGCACCACCGCCCGGGCCCCGAAGGAGGGCGAGGTGGGTCGCCGCTCCCGGCATCGCCTCCCCCGGCCCCGCCGCCCGGTCGGTGGCGGGCGGGCCCGGCCGTACGGTCCGGAGCGCGACCGGGGTGAGCCGATGAACGCCCCGGAAAGCGCCGACTACGTCGTCGTCGGAGCGGGGTCGGCCGGCGCCGCGCTCGCCGGCCGGCTGACCGGGAGCGGCCCGGCATCGGTCGTCCTCCTGGAAGCCGGCGGCCGGGACAAGAAGGCGGCCGTGCACATACCCGCGGCCTTCTCCCAGTTGTTCAGGACCGAGCTCGACTGGGACTACGCGACCGCCCCGCAGCCCGAGCTCTCCGGGCGCCCCGTCTACTGGCCCAGGGGCCGGATGCTCGGCGGCTCCTCCTCGATGAACGCGATGATGTGGGTGCGCGGGTTCGCCGCCGACTACGACGAGTGGGGGGATCTCTGCGGCACCGACTGGTCGTGGAAGGGCCTGCTGCCGTACTTCCGACGCACGGAGCAGGTCCTCGGGGCCACCGACCCGGACCACGGCCGCACCGGCCCCATGAGCGTCGAGCCGCAGCGCGACCCGAACCCGCACACGGCGGCCTTCCTCGACGCCGTCCGCGCGCTCGGCCACACCGTCGAGCCCGCCAACACCGCGACGCCCGACGGGTTCTCGCAGACCATGGTGAGCCAGCGGCGCGGCGCGCGGTGGAGCACCGCGGACGGCTATCTCAAGCCGGCCCGACGCCGCGCGAACCTGCGGGTCGTCACGGACGCGCAGGCCACTCGCGTGCTCTTCGAGGACCGGCGCGCCATCGGCGTCGAGTACGTCGCCGGGGGCGTCACCCGCACGGTGCTGGCCCGCCGCGAGGTCGTCCTGAGCGCGGGCGCCGTCAACACGCCCCAGCTGCTCATGCTGTCCGGCATCGGCGACGCCGGGCATCTGCGCGAGCGGGGCATCGAGGTGCTGGTCGACGCCCCGCAGGTCGGCGCCAACCTCACCGACCATCTCATCAGCGGCCTCGTCGCGGACGCCGCCGACCGGACCCTGTTCGCCGCCGAACGGCCTTCCGAGCTGGTGAAGTACCTGACCCGCCGCCGGGGGATGCTCACGTCGAACATCGGCGAGGCGTACGGATTCGTCCGCAGCCGGCCCGACCTCGAACTGCCCGACCTCGAAATCATCTTCGCCCCGGTGCCGTTCCTCGGTGAGGGTCTCGTCAAGGCGCCGGAGCACGGGCTGACCGTGGGCGCGATCCTGCTGCGCCCCGAGAGCACGGGTTCGGTCACCCTGGCCTCGGCGAACCCCTTCGCCAAGCCGGTCATCGACCCGCGCTATCTGACGGACCCGGACGGCGCCGACCGGGCGGCGCTGCTGGCCGGGCTCGGCGTCTGCGAGGAGATCATCGGCCGGCTCTCCGACCGGGGGCTGTCCACGGGCCGCTTCCTCATGCCGCCAGGGGCCGAGGACCTGCCCCGGGACCGGCGCGACGCGCTCGCCCTGACCGAACACTCCCACACGCTCTACCACCCCGTCGGAACGGCCCGGATGGGCCGCGACGACGCCTCTGTCGTGGACCCGTGGCTGCGGGTACGGGGAGTGCGGGGCCTGCGGGTGGCGGACGCCTCGGTCATGCCGACGATCATCCGGGGTCACACCAACGCCCCGTCCATCGTGATCGGGGAACGGGCGGCGGATCTGCTCACGGCGGACTGAGCCCGGCACACCGGTCCTGAGCACCGCGGCCTGTACTCACGGAGGTCGAGTTCCGCGAGGAGGCGGTCGGGAGCCCGCTCACTATCTCGGCAAGCTCGTCCCGGGCGGATGTCCGCGGCCACGGGGCGAGCCTGCTGGGCCGCCTCCCTCACGAACTCCCCCGGCCCTCTGCCGCCGGGGCCCCACCTCATCGCGTCCTCCGCGGCGGGGTGAAGACGTAGAGGTCGAGGATCTCGGGGCAGGGGGCGACGCCCGGGCCGCCGGCTTCCACCCAGGCGGCGATGTCCTCGGTGGCGTCGGGGTCGTTGACGAGGCCGAGCCAGACCGGGCGGGCGCCCGCGGCGCGTGCGGCGGCGGAGGGCTGGACGACGATCACGTTGGCGTGTTCGCACACGTCGAGGCAGGCCGCGATGCGTACCGGTGCGCTCTCGGCCAGGCGTGCCGTCTGCCGGGCGTGATCCACTCCGGTGACTTTCGGGCTTCCGCAGCAGCAGTCCCGGCAGACGACGATGCGGCACGGTGCCGGTTCGGCGGGCCCTCGTGTTGGCAGTCGGGAATCCGGGTGGCCCGCGGCGGCGGACTTCGTCGTGTCCTCGGTGTCGCTGTTCGGGCCGCCGCTGCCGGTGACCGGCTGGGCGGGTGTGAGGGGACGGGCGGGGGTGGGGAGCACAGGCGGACCTCGGGGTCGGGGCTCGTACGCGGAGCCTGGACTGCGGATGTCCTCCGCGCCGGGGCGCGAAGGTGCCAGCAGGTCTTCGGACTCGGGTTCGTCCGGACGAGGCGCCTTCCCGGTCTCCCAGTGGCTGGTGTGCCCCGCCCGTCCCCCTCACCGCTGCGCGTCAGTTCCGGATTCGCACCGGATTCCCTGGCCTCGGATGTGGCTCGACTGGCCTGATGAGGCTATCAAGCCCGTCGTACCGTCAGTTGGTGCGATCGGTCACCGGGTAGGGACAACGTCATCGGCGGTCAGATCGTCCTGCTCGACGCGATCGAGCGCCTCCTCGACTTCACCGCCGAGGACGGCAAGGAGTACCGGCCGGCCGACCGTGAACGGCTCGCCACGATCGTGGTCCGGCAGCGCGGCTGGCATCTCACCGAGGCACACCTGGAGTTCGACCGCGGACCGGTTCCCGCCGCCCTCGTCGACTTCGGGCTCTACTTCTTCCACTGCGCGCAGCGGCAGATCGACGCTGGGCACGGACCGTACTTCTATCTGCCGAAACTGGAGAACCGGTACGAGGCACGGCTGTGGAAAGACGTATTCATCACCGCGCAGAAGCTGCTGGGCATCCCTAGTGCTCTGACCACATAGGTTCGCCGCGTTGGTGGTCATGGCGGTTGGATGTGCGGTGACGTCCGTCCGATCGCTGGGGGTGTGGTGGCTGATCGTTCGTGTGCGCAGGTTGTCCGACCAGGAAGGGCAGAAGCTGCAGCAGATCGTGCTCCGTGGCAGCACCAGTACGGTGCGGTTCCGGCGGGCGATGATGCTGCTGGCCTCGGCCGGCGGGAACCGGGTGCCGGTGATCGCGAAGCTGGTGCAGGCCGACGAGGACACCGTCCGGGATGTGATCCACAGGTTCAACGAGATCGGCCTGGCCTGCCTGGACCCTCGGTGGGCGGGAGGCCGTCCCCGCCTGCTCAGCCTGGCCTGGGCGACCGAGGCGTTCCGGCTGACCACCGGCGGCGTACGACCGGACACCCAGATCCACACCCACATGTGCTACGCCGAGTTCGGGGACATCGTCCAGGCCATCGACGACCTCGACGCCGACGTCATCAGTCTCGAAGCCGCCCGCTCGCGCATGCAGGTGGCTCGTGAACTCGCGGCGCACGGCTACCCCCGCGAGGCGGGACCCGGCGTGTACGACATCCACTCCCCGCGCGTACCGGACAGCGACGAGGTCGCCGCACTGCTGCGTACCGGGCTGAAGACCATTCCCGCCGAGCGGTTGTGGGTCAACCCCGACTGCGGTCTGAAGACCCGTGGCTGGCCCGAGACCCGGGCGTCCCTGGAGAACCTGGTCGCCGCCGCCCGCACGGTCCGTACGGAGCTCTCCGCGTCCTGACCACCGCGACGTCTTGCCAGGGGAGGAAGCACCCGTCTCCCTCCCCCGGCCCCCGGGTCGGGTGGAAACAGCGGCACAGGGCCCTCGGTGTCCCCGCCCCCGAGTGACCCGGCCAGGTAACTCTCCCGCTGGAGCCCTCAGTGACCAGACCTCCGTTGCCGGTCGCTGTTCCCGGGTACAACCTGTTGGCCGCCCTCGCGGTCATCAAGATGCCGCGGTCTTCGCGCGAAGGACGGTGTCCGCGTCATCCGGTGAACTCGGACGTGGCGTCATGACGGCACCCCCGGGGTCAGAGCCTGCGGCAGCGCTCGTACGCTTCGGTCTCTCATCAGCGGAAGAAACGACGGAATCGATGATCGTCAGTTTTGTCGCCCTCGCGGTAGGCCCCTTGGTCATGGCCGGGATGGTTCGATGGGCGGCGGCAAGGAGGCGGCACGGCCTGGCAGTGGGCCGGGCCGTTCACTTCCGCTGCCGACTCGACGGCCGGAAGGGCCGACTGCTCGCCGACCCGCGCCTCGACGGACCCGTCTTCCTCGACCGCTCCGGCGGCGTCACCGCCCTTCCGCGCGGCGGCGAGGCCCTGGACGCGACGGTCACCACCGTCCGCCAGGCCGCCTTCGAAAAGGTCGGCCTGCGTTACCGGACGCCCGCCGGCCGGGTGTTGAAGCTGAGCCTGGGCACACACGACGCGCGGACGATCGGTCCGTGGCTGGGCGAACAGACCAATCCGACCCAGGCACCCGCCCGCCGGCCGCTGGTGCCGACCGCGCCGCTGTGGGCGGTGCTGGCGCTCGCGGCGTCGCTGTTCGTGGGCTTGGTGGCAGCGGACTTCGCCCTGCTCGGGAAACACACCTCCGCCGAGGTGATCCGTCTGGACCGGGCCGGAGACGGCTGCTTCGTCGGCTGGGACGGCGATGCGCAGTACACGACTGTGGACTGCGACACGATAGACGTCCGCCCCGGCGATCACATCCCGATCATCGCGCTGCCCTGGCCCTTCCTGGGTGAGGCCATGGATACGCGGACCTCCTTGAACGCGGTCGCCGTCCTCGGGGGCGGCCCCGCTCTGCTCGGCCTGGGCGGTGCTCTGATCATCAGCCCGTTGGCCTGCGCACGGCGCGTCCGGAGAGTGCGCCGGGCCGGACCCGCGATCACCCCACCAGCGGCTGCGGGCGACAAGGAGCACGAGAAGAGCGAGGACACGTGGCCCGCGTTCGAGAAGGAGGACGAGGAGAGCGAGGTCGCGTGGCCCGCTCTCGAGGACGGCCTGAACCACGCGAGCCTCGCCGCCGCGGCCCGTCACGCCGATCGCCACGCTCCGGGTCCCCGAGTGACCTCGCCGCGCCGCGGCTTCGGCCGTACGTCCGTCTCGCCGCGCCTCTGGGTGCTGAACACCATCCTCGGCACCGGCGCCTGGTACTTCCTGGTGTTCTCCTGCGCCACCGTCCTCGACGACCACTTCAACCTGGGGCACCGGCGCTTCCTCGTGTTCGGTACGGTCGCCATCGTCTCCCTCGCCCGGCTCGGCTGGTTCATAGCCGACCGGTCCGCCCTCTGCGGCCCGGTGCTGCGGGGTGCCCGTTCCGCCGCCGGGGACGACACGTGGCGGCCCATTCGCTACGTCCGACTGCGCCCCGGTCCCGGCGAGTTGGTGCTGGTCCTGTTCCGTCCGGACGGCGGAGACGTGGCGGCACCGGTGTTCCTCCAGCGCATCTCACGATCCCGCGGCAGTGAGCGCCGCACGATCGGGGGCCCCGCTCCGGTAGGAGACGCTCTGATGCACGACACGGGCGTGGGCCCGCTGATCTGCGAGATCGACGGCGTCCGCTACCTCCCGATGGGCCGTGCCGTCGAGACCTCCGCCGACCCCGCACTCACGCGCGCCGAACTGCGCGGCCTCGCCGAGAGCCACATCCGACCGGTCGGGCGGCGCTAGGGCCTGTCTGACAATTCCCGTCTGCCCGGCGGGCGACGACGCGAATTGTCAGACCGGCCCTAGATCAGGCGGTTTTGACGACGGTGCCCGCGTCTTCGAGCGCCCTCACCTCGTCGGCGGGTGCCGTGGTGTCCGTGACGAGGGTCTGCAGGAGTGTGGAGGGACCCACGTGGGCGAAGGCGGTGCGGCCGAGCTTGCCGCCGTCCGTGGCGACGATGGTGCGGCGGGCCGAGGCGATGCCGGCCTTCTTCACCGCGGCGTCGTCGAGATCGTAGGCGGTCAGGCCGTCCGCCGCGCTCAGGCCGCAGCAGCCGATGACGGCGGTGTCGAAGCGCAGGGCCGCGAGGGAGGCGAGCGTGAGGGGGCCGGTGAGGGCTCCCTCGGCGGCGCGCGGCTGTCCGCCGGGCACCACCAGTGTGGCCGGCCCGGGGGTCTCGCCGAGCAGGTGGATGGCCTGCAGGGAGAGGGGCATCACGGTGACGGGCCGTTCGCGCAGGAGGCGGGCGACCTCCAGACAGGTGGTGCCGCTGTCCAGGACGACGCTCTCACCATCGGCGATCAGCGCGGAGACCTCGGCGGCGATCCGACGCTTGACGTCGATCGCCTCGTGCGCGCGCAACGCGAAGGGGGGTTCCTCGCCCCTGAGCAGCAGGCTGCGTGCCCCGCCGCGGACGCGTTCGAGAACGCCCTGCGCGGCCAGGGTGTCGAGGTCACGCCGGATGGTCATCTCGGAGGCGTTGGTCAGCTCCGCGAGTTCCTGGACCGTGGCGCCGCCGGAGTCCCTGACAGCCTTCGCGATCAGCCCGTGCCGGTCTGCGTTGCTCATGACGGGATTGAACACCATCCGAAAACAAACATGCAAGGTGTTCATTTGCGCACTTTTCAAACGCACAGAATGTTCGTTACGGTACGCGGCATGGAACGATCGCTTCGAGCCGCCCGTGCGGCGACCTACGTCTACTTCGTCCTGTGCGGCACCCTGATGGGCGCCTGGGTCGTGCACATTCCCGCTGTCGAGGAGCGCGTGGGCATCAGCCACGCGACGCTGGGCGGACTGCTGGTGCTGCTCGGGCTCGGGGCCTTCACCGGGATGCAGGTGGCCGGGCCTCTCACCGATCGCTTCGGCGCGCGCGTCGTGGTGCCCACCGGCGGCGTGCTGTGCGGCGCGGCCCTGGTGCTGCCCGGTCTTGCCCGCGATCCCTGGACGCTGGCCGGCGCGTTGCTGGTCTTCGGGTTCTGCAACGGCTGCCTGGACGTGAGCATGAACGCGCACGCCGTGCACGTGGAGAAGGCCTACGGTCGGCCTGTCATGTCAGGTTTCCACGCCACCTTCTCCGTCGGCGGCGTCATCGCCGCGCTCGTCGGGGCGGGTGCCGCGGCCGCCGGTATGAAACCGGTCGCGAGCATGGCCGCCATGGGGGCTGTGGGCATCGTGATCGCCCTGGCCTCGGCGCGCGCCCTGCTGCCGCCCTCCCCCGCCGGTGCCGTCGTCGGCACCGGCACCGGCTTCGCGGAAGAGCCGGAGGTCTCACCGGCCGTGACGCGGCGCGGAGCCGGGGGGCGCGTCTGGCTCCTCGCCGTCCTGGCCTTCATGGTCATGCTGTGCGAGGGCGCCGCCAACGACTGGAGCGCTCTGCACCTGAAGGACGTCCTCGGCGCGTCCGCCGGCACGGCCGCCTTCGCTTACGGCACCTTCGCGGCGGCCATGACCATCGGCCGGCTCGTCGCCGACCGCCTCGTCGCCCGGTTCGGCTCCGTGGCGGTCCTGCGCCACGGCGCGGCCCTGGCCGCGGTCGGCATCACGCTCGTGGCTCTCGGACCGTGGATGTGGGCCGCGTTCACCGGCTGGGCGCTGTTCGGCCTGGGCCTGTCCGGCACTGTCCCGCAACTGTTCAGCGCGGCCGGGCACACCGATCCCGCGGCCGCCGGTGCCAATGTCTCCCGCGTCGCCGGGCTCGGCTACGTCGGCATGCTCGCCGGTCCCGCCGTCATCGGCTGGCTGACCCACGTGGTCGCCCTGAACCACACGTTCGTCCTGCTGACGCTGCTGTGTGTGACCACCGCCGCTGCGGCCGGGATCCTGCGCACCGGGTCCGACCGCACGGGCCGAAGCGAGATGGCACGTAGTAGCTAGCCAGGCGTCCCGTCGGGATCGCTTCTTCGGGCGAGGTGCTGGAGTTGCCGTTCGTGCACGCCGGGCAGCCATTCCCTGCCGTACGTGGCCGACGGGCCGACCCGCGGGTCGCCGGCGGCATCGGCGTCACGCAGGGCGTGCACGTACGCGCGATCCTGGTCGATCCGTCCGCGTACCTCGTCACCGCGGCCGACGGACCCGTGGCCGGGAATGACGACATCGACGTCGTCCGCCACGTCCTCCAGCAGCCTCAGTGCGGTGAGGTAGTTCTGGATCGGGTCAGCGGTGTCGTTCAGGTCGAGCATCGGAATCAGTACGTCGGAGAGCATGTCGCCGGCGACGAGGACACCGCGTTCCTCGATGAACAGCGCCGCATGGCCCGGGGCATGCGCGTCATGTTCGATGATCCGGACGAGAGGGCCGTCCCAAGGAATCTGCGCCGTCCCGGCGGGCAGGCCGGCAATGAGGCCGAGCAGGTCCAGCGGTACCTGGTCGACAATGTCCGGCGGCATCATCGCGGTCACGCGGGCCTTGGCAGCTTCGTCCGGCAGGCGATCCCGGACAGTGGCCGCGCAGCGCGCGGTGCCGTAGCGAGGCGCCGGGCCGAGCGTGGCGTGCCAGAGCAGGTGATCCCAATGGGGATGCGTGGAAAACCCTGCCACAACGGTCTGGCCCGAACCGGACAGGTCGTCGGCGAGGCAGACCATCTCGCGGCCCAGCACCCCGGCGTCGATGAGCAGCACGCCGGGGTGGCCTTGCACGACGACGGCGTTGCTCCGCACGAACTCGCTCTCGTGGATGAGCACACCCTCCGCTACCTGCTTCAGCACGGGGGCTCCTTCCGCTCACGGTCCGCATCACCTCGTCGAGACCGTATCGGCTCGCCGCGCTGAGGCTCGGCGGCGGCGCGCCACGTTCGGGAGTAGCCCTCTCGGAGGGGGCCACCCGCGAGGGCGAGGATCTCCAGAGCGGCGTAGGCGAAGTCCTCCGGCTCGCCGTTCTCGCAGAGGTGGCGGTAGCCGTCGAGGAGCGCTCCGCCGTGCACGGGGTCGGCCTGCAGCAGGCGGCGGGGCAGCCACTTGCCGCCGCCGGTCCAGGCCCGGCAGTGGTCGAAGAGGAGGTCGGCGGCGGTGCTGAGGACGACGGCGGCCACGGCGAGCCGCTCGACGACGTCCGCGGTGTCGGCGAGATCGTCCAGCGCATCGGTGAGCACGTAGCGCAGGCTCTCGACGGTGGCGGGGGCCAGTGCGCCGGGGCCCTCACGGAGCACGCCCTCAGCGAGCCGCTTGATGTGGGTGGCCGCTCCGTCCCGCTCGGAAAGGACCAGACCGTCGGCGTACATGCACTGCATGACGCCGCGGCGGGAGGCCGTGTCGGCGGCGAAGAGTTCGTCGAGGCCGGCCCGCGTGTGGACGAACAGCTCAACCAGCCGCCCCTCGAAGCGGAGCGTCTCCCGGCGGGTCTCGCCGCCGTCCTCTATCAGGACCGCGATGTCCAGGTCGCTGGTGGAGGTGGCGCGGCCGGACACGGTGGAGCCTGCCAGGACCGCGCTCAGGGCATCGGGGAAACGCTCGGCGGTGAGGCGCCGCGCCTGGCCGATGGGGTGGGTCGGGTCATCAGGGTCACTGCTCATGATCGCCAGGCTGGCACGCCCGCCGTCGCCGACGCGAGGGGTTTCCTGCCGCCCGCGCCAGGCACTGCCCTCCGGATCACTCCGGGCCCGCGACCTCCGGCACCGCGCCTCTCTGCGTTCCGCCCACGCTCCGCCTCTCTGCGTTCCGTCGGTCGCCCACGCTCCGCCTCTCCCCCGCTTCGGGCCCGAAGGCCCCTGCGGCCTGCGGCTGTTCTCTGTCGCCGTGCGGATCGTGAGCCCCGGCGACCACCGTCTGGCGGCCCGGTGGCCGCGGACGGTCGGTTCGCCTGCGCTGAGGCTTTCGGGTGCTTCTGTCGCGTGATCATGAGACCCGGCGCGCCAGCGCCCGTTTCCGGGCATATTCCTCACTAATATCCCAGCATTGTCAAAGTCGATCTTCCGCATAGATCGCACCCCCCTCACTCCATCGGAGATGACATGCACAAGCTTCGCAACGTTGCCGTCCTGATCGCCGCGATCGGCAGCATCGGACTCGTGGGCGGCACGGCCCACGCCGGTGACCACGGCGACGGGCTCACCGTCAAGCAGTCCTCCAGCTGCAAGTCGCACGACCTGAACGTGGATGTCCTCGGCCAGGTCGGCCTGCTCAACGGCCTGGGCGGCAACCTGCTGGGCGGCGAGGGCAACCCTGGCGCCCAGGCCACCAGCCTCGGCTCCAGCGCGGGCTGCAGCAACAGCGCCTTCTGACGTCCCGGCCGACGCGGAGTCGCCGGCCGATAGATGGGTCCCGGCCCGGGCCTCAAGCCCGGGACCGGGACCGTATGCGTGCGCCGGCAGGGCTCCGGGGTGAGCTTGTTCCGCTGTGACGGACACCGACCGTGGCACCGATGCACCCGGCGAGCGGCACTTGGGACAGTCCCCCGATATCGGGCCCCGGCGGCTTGTGAATCTCAACGAGATCCGGGCATGGCGGGGTCTGGCCACGCGCTATGACAAGGCGGCGCCCGCGAACTCGAAGGCGGGGCTCCACCTACGGGGATCCATCATCTGAATACGCAGCCTCGACCCCGGGCCGCGGCGCCCCGCCGGGAAGCCGGACGCCGCGACCTCTCAGGTCAGGCCGACGCGGTGACCGCTCCGCCGAGGTGCCGGGCGAAGAACCGGACCGCGCTGTCGGCCTCGAACCGAGGCAGCTCCTTGTGCTTGCCCGAGTTCACGTGCAACGACTTCTCCTTCGAGGCGAAGGCCTCGAAGAGCGCGAGACCCTCCTCGCGCGAGATGTGCTCGTCATCCCACTGCATGTCGAACTCGATCGGGATGGTGATCTGCTTCGCCTTCTCGGCCAAGGCTTCGGGCCAGTGCTGACCGAAGACCGCGGCGGTGACCCTGGGTTCGACCGCCACGAACGGTACGCCGATCGCGGTGCCCATGTTGATGCCCCAGAAGCCGACCGGCCCGTCGGTGCCGATCTCCGGGAGTTCCTGGAGGGCATCCAGTGCCGCCACGTACTCGGGCACGGCGAGCTCCGCCAAGTGGTCGTTGTAGCGCACGACGATCGGGCCTTCCGGCTCGCCTGCCGCCCTCGCCCGGAACAGCTCGGCGATTTCCGCCTCGTCGTGCGCAGTGCGCGGCCGGTCGCCGTGGCCGGGCGCGTCGATGACGGCGACGTGGAAGCCGCAGCCGGTCACGAGCCGTTGGGCGCGGCCGGACATCGCCGGGTGCTTCTTGTGGTTGCCGCCGCCGTGGGCCATCAGGACCAGGGGCGCGCGATCGGCCGCATCGGAAGCCGGCGACCAGAGGACACCGGGGACACGGCCCACGGTGAAGTCGCGTTCGAGCATGCCGCTCGACGACGACTCGGCGGTGAACTGCAGAGAGTGCACAGGTGTTGCCTTTCGGGAGTGCCTTGTGGTCGAGGCGCTCCGGGCGACACCTAAGGTCAATCGCCGGCCGTGACGGCAAGGGGGAGCACCCACGTCGATACAGCGTTCATGGGTCTCACCTCCTCGGGCGGTGTCACGGTCGCCTGGAAGCTATCAGAACGTTCATCCATCGCTCCAACTCTTTTCCAGGGCATGTGATCACGACTCCAGACAGGCCCTGGATTCTTCCCGTCGCCGCTTCCACAGGGCGGCGGACACACCGTCCGCCGCGCCGACAGGTGGCCCACCCGCGCACGCGCCTGGCGTCGAGGATGCCGATGCTAGCCGCCGTCGGACCCGTTCACGGGACGCCGCTCCGGTCGGCACCTCGGGCAGAAGGCACTTCAAGCCACCTTGTCGGGCGCCCAATTCCGGGCTGCGCCACGGCAGTTCGAGAATCCTTTCTTCCGGCTTCGCCCCAGGTCATCGGCCTCGCACCCGCGCGAACGGGCCTGGGAGCACAGCCGGTTCGGATTGTCCGGATCGCGGTGCCGTCCCCCGCTGATTGTCGGTGGCGTGAGCGAGGGTGCCGTCCACAGAGCAGACCACCTCGCCGAAGGAGACCGGTGCCGTCGACGCCGTCTTGCCGTCCCCGCTCGGGCTGGGACAGCTCCACCGTCCCCTTGACGAGTGAATCGAACGGTCGAGTGCGTCGCGCATGGCCGACAGCACTTGACCTCCCCCTCTGGTATCGAACTTGCACTCGACCCGTCGCCCGGAGCTACCCGTATCCGCCCCGTGATCAGGGACGTTGTGCGAGTGCTCTGCCCATTCCCCGCAGCCGAGGAGAATCCGTGAATCCCGTCCGCGTACTGACCGCCCTTCACCCCGTGTTCGAGAATCCCCCCGCTCAGACCGCCCGGACCATCGCGTTCCGGCGTCCCGTCGACGTGCGTCGCGCCCTGTTCGCCTCCACATCCCGACCGTCATCAGGGTGGGCGGCATGAGCGAGCCCAGGGATGCATCAGCCGAGGGCGTCCCGGGGCCGCGCACCACCCCCGTGGCACCCCCCGCCGCGACGCCGCCCCCCGAACCGCGGAACAGGCCGGAAGCCCACCCCGAAACCGAGCCGGGCGTCTCCCCGGAACCGCAGATGCGCTACGTCGACCTGACCGGCAGCCGAGAAGCGGCCGGCCGCTCCATCCGGATGCGCGACATGGCCCGGCGCCTGCCCCAGTTGGTGCGCCGCTCACTGGCTCTCGCCTGGCGGGTCGACCGGAGAGCGACCACCGGTCTCCTGCTGTGCCAAGCTGCCGCGGGCGTGATGCAGGCGCTCGGCCTGGTCGCCATCAGCGGCACCCTCACCGCGCTTTTCACCAGCGGAGACGTCTACCACCGACTCCTCCAAGCCTGGCCGTCCGTAGCCCTTCTGGCCGGAGCCTCCGGAGCACGCGCCCTCCTGGGGATCACCGTCAGCTGGCTGTCCTCCCGGCTCGGCCCGCTGATGTCGCGCGAGGCCGAGCAGATGCTGCTCACCGGCTGCGCCGAGGCGGAGCTGTGCGCCTACGACGAGCCGGACTTCAACCGCGCCCGCGAGGCGGCCGACCGCGGAGCACAGGTCACCGGTGACCTGATCGACGAGGGCCAGGACCTCATCGCCTCAGGCGCCAGTTTCCTCGCCGGGGCGGTGGTCCTGGCCGGTGTGCACCGGGTCCTTCTCCCCCTCCTGGTGGCGGCCAGCATTCCCCAGGCTCTGGCCCAGGTGAGTGCCGCCCGGGTGCGCTACCTGGCGAACCTGCGCAGCAACGGTGACCAGCGCATGCTGTCGGTGCTGCGCTGGCACATCTTCACCAAGGACGCCGCCGACCAGATCCGCGCCGGCACCATGGCCGGATTCCTGTCCGGCCGGTACCGGCAGACGGTCGCCCGGATCAACCGTGAGGACCGGGCCGCGGCCGACAAGGGCGCCCGCATGTCCCTGTTCGGCGCGCTGTGCGGAGGCCTGGGATCGGCGGTGGTGTGGGCGGCCGTGGTGTGGCTGCTCGCGAGTGGCCGTATCACCGTCGGCCATGCCGGGACGGCCGTCTTCGCTCTGCAGACAGTGGGCATGTCGGTCCGCGGTCTGGTGTCCGTCGGCGCGCGCGCCATGCGCACGGGCCTGTACATGGACGACTGGAGCGGCTTCCTGGACAAGGCCGGCGGCTTCCGTATGCGCCGTGGCCCGCGCCGTCCCGAGCCGCCGACGACGATCGAGATCAGGTCGGTCACCCACCGCTATGCCGGCAAGGACCGCGACGCGCTGTCCGACGTCTCGCTCACCTTGCGCCGCGGCGAGGTCACCGCTCTCGTGGGCTTCAACGGTTCCGGGAAGTCGACGCTGTCGAAGCTGGTCGGCGGCCTGTACCTGCCCACGGACGGTCAGGTGCTGTGGGACGGCGTCTGCACCCGCGACGCCGACCCGCAGGCTCTGTGGCAGCAGGTTGCCTTGGTGCCCCAGGACTACGCGCACTGGCCACTGACCGTGCGCGAGAACGTGACCCAGGGACAGCCCACGGCGCGCGGCGACGCGGCGGTACGTGAGGCGTGCGAGGCGTCCGGTGCCGACGAGGTGGTCGCCAAGCTCGGTGCCGGACTGGACACCCTCCTGGCCCGCGAGTGGCTCAACGGGGAGGAACTCAGCGGCGGCCAGTGGCAGCGCGTCGCCCTCGCGAGGGCGTTCTTCCGCCAGGCCGGACTGCTGGTCCTGGACGAGCCGACCGCGAACCTCGACCCCCGCGCCGAGTACTCCATTTTCCAGCGGCTGCGGGGTCTCGCCCAGGACCGCGTGGTGCTCCTGGTGACCCACCGCATCACCAATGTCGCCGTCGCCGACCGGATCGTCGTCCTCGACGAAGGCAGGATCGTCCAGGAGGGAACCTACGCTCGGCTCGCTCAACAGCCGGGTCCGTTCCGGCAGTTGCTGTCCTACCAGATCACGACCGAGCCGGACGGCGAGAAACACGGGACACCCGCATGAGGCGCCGGAACCGGCAGGCCGCCGTGGTCGAGCCGTGCGAGCGCCCGGCGGAACCCGAGGAGGTGCTTCATGACCTCCCGCACTGACCACTCCCCACCCGGCACCCAGCCCTCGCTGTGGCGACACCGCGACTTCCGCCGCTACTTGACCGGTCAGGCAGCCGGCGTGACCGGCAGCTCGATCAGCGCCATGGTGATCCCCGTCCTGGCGGTACTCGAGCTGGACGCGACCACCGCCGAGGTCGCCTGGCTGACCTTACTGGGTCAACTGCCGCCCGCCCTGCTGGCCTTGCACGCCGGGGCCCTCGCCGATCGCCACTCCAAGCGGAAGCAGATGATCATCGGCGATCTGGTCAGCGCCACCGCGCTGGCCGGCGTGCCGGTAGCGGCCGCACTGGACAGGCTGTGCCTGGCCCAGCTGATGGTGGTCGCGGCCGTGCAGGGCGCGGCGGGCGTCCTGCACGATGCCGCAGCGATCAGCATCCTGCCCAGCCTGGTCGACCGGTCCCTGATCCAGCGGAGCAACAGCCGCATCGGCGGGCTCTTCGCCGTCGCCGCCACCGCGGGCAGCAACCTCGGCGCCGCTCTGACCGCGCTCCTCGGCCCGGCCCGGGCCCTTGTCGGGGATGTCATCTCCTACCTCATCAGCGCCTGGTGCACCTCCCGCATCCAGGCCCCCGACAGCCCCCGGGGAGCCGCGGCGGGGCGCCGGCTGCACACCGAGATCGGTGAGGGCCTGCGGTACGTGCACCACGACCACCGGCTGCGGACGCTGACCCTGGTCAACGCCACGACGTCGGCCGCCCTGGCCCTCCTGAACACCCTGTGGGCGTTGTACCTGCTTGTTCCTGCTTAGCGACCGTGTTGCTTACTGCCGGATGTGCCACCTGACCTGCTCGTTTGCTTGTTGCACTCAGCCGGGTTGCATTGGTACTCATCGGCCATGCACCAATCGACGTACTCATCAGCGGGCTGGGAGTCCTGGGGACTTGCGTTCAGGCCGGCGATCCCGGAGGGGATGCCGTTGCTGTTCGACGACGACCTTCTCTTCGAAGACAGCAACGGCGTCCGTCCCACCACCGTGATCAACTGCTGGGCCTGCGAGCTGCCAGCGAATGGATGCCCATCGCCAAATTCGTGGCCCTACTACGTGCGTACGGTGCGTGAGTGGCTGGAGTTCATATCCCAGCACGGAGTCGCCCTGTTCGACACGCGGCGTCGGCTGAAGGCGGCGTTGGGCGCGTACTCCGTTTATCGAGCCCAGGGCCCCATCAAGCATCGCTTCGAGGCGTCCACGTGGAACCAGAACATGGGGATTCTGGCGGGGTTCTACAAGTGGGCGAAGGATGAGGAGTACGCAGACTCCGAGCCGTTCACGTACCGGCAGGCGGTCTGGGCCTTCAAGGGGCAAGTCCGTCGCGGGCGGGTCAACCAGTCACGAAGGCGCCAGGCCAAGCCCCATGTGACGATCAAGTATCTCGACGACGACTTCACGGACATCCTCCTGAAGGCGTTGGCGGGCCTGGGCCCGGACGGGGAGCGGGATCTGCGGTACCGAGGGCGAGAGTTGGCCCGGAACTCGGCGGTCGGCCGGATGATCGTCTCCAGCGGGCTACGCAGCCAGGAGTACACGTACTTGCTGGTCTGCGAGGTGCCGCCGCTTCCCTCGCGACGGACTGCGGTGCCGGTGTCGTTCCCGGTCCCGTCCGGGGTTACCAAGGGAAGCAAGTACCGCGAGTCGTGGATCGATTACGACGCGCTGGCTGAGCTGCACTCCTACATCGCTCTCGACAGGGCAGCGGCGACGTTCGGATCGTCGTGGCGTCCGCCGGCCCGGTGGGGGGAGCCGCTGTTCGTGACGGAGGCCGACCAGCGGGGAGGGCGTGTCAACGGGGTCCGTGTGCAGTGGAGTTCGCTCGTACCTGACGAGCGGCGGCGTCTGGTCGCCCCGGAGGGGGGTTCGATGCTGCTGTCTGTGTGGGGCCAGGGACGCCCGTTCACCGGATGGTCCTCGGTCTTCGCCAGGACCGCGGATCGCATCCGCGAGCGTTACGAGCCTCGTTTTCCGCACGTCAATCCGCATCGGCTGCGTCACACCATGGCCATGGCGACCATGGCGCGGCTGATGCGCGGCTGGTACGAGCAGGCCGCTCGACAGGTCCGCGACACCGATGACGATGCCGCCCTGGCGCACTACCTGCGGACCCAGGAACCGCTGCTGATTCTGCGTGATCTGCTCGGACATACCAGTTCGCTGACCACGGAATCGTACCTCCACCGTCTGGACGTGCTCCGCCTGTTCACGTCCCTGTATCGACGGGTCGGCAAGGAGTACGGGCTGCTGGACGAAGAGGCCGAGCTGGAGCTCGAGACTGAGTTCGACGACGAGCCGGCGGTGGTCTGATGCCGGCCACCGTCACCCTTGACCCGCTGGGTGTGCACTGCATCTTCAGCGACGGGTCGGAGTACCGCCGTCCCCTGCGCGTGCTGCGGCCAGTGGAGCTCCCGGGGCTGGCACGCACTCTACTGGAAGGCGCTACGGATCTTGTACATCCGCACGGGCAGGTCGACAGCGCGGGCGGCTTCGACCTGTACCTCACGGCCGTCCGCGGATTCACCGACTGGCTGGTCGAGTTCGGGTTCTCCGGCGGGGCATCCGACCTGACGCGCGCGCTCCTCGCCCGGTACTGGCGGCAAGGGGTGCGATCCTCGCAGGAGAGCGCGCTGCGGGCGATGTTGCGTTGCGCGGACGACCAGGATCAGATTCTGGCGCCGGATGTGCGCGCGTTCGTCGATGGCCGGCTGTTCAACACGGGCGAGCGGTACGGCTCGCACCAGCCGTACAGCGAGGCCGAATGGGCCCGGCTCATCCGTACCTGCCGGGCCGAGGTCGATGGCGCCTTCCGCGCGTTCTGCGCGGCCCGTGATCACGCTTCGTCAGCTGACGGTCCAGGGGCTTCGCTCCGTGAGCGTACTGCCCACCACTGGCTGGTGCTTCACGACGGGCCCGACCCGCTCGTCAACGAGATGGCAGACCGGGGCTCGTCCCCCTTCCGGCAGAGATACGGGGTCGGTCTTCGCGCGATGCTGGATCCGCTCCTCCCGACCCTGGACGTGATGATCGCCTATCAGCTGCTGTTCGGCGCCTACACGGGGATCGTGCCGGACGGGATCGCGGACCTGGGACTCGACGACATCGAGTGGGCGGGTGACGAGAAGATCCTCCTCAGCTACGTCAAGGGCCGCACGGCGGCGGAGAGCCTTGCTCTGTCACGTCAGGCCACTCGCCTGCTGGAACAGTGGCTCGATCACTCTGCGGTGGCCCGCCGCTTCGCGCCCGAGGAACTGTGCGACGAGCTCTGGGCGCGCTTCACGCCGGGCGGCACGCGGTCGGGAGAACGGTGGCTGGCCAAGCCGGCCACGCGCCTGTCCATATGCAAGTGGGTGGAGCGGCGCCAAGCCGTCGACGAGGACGGGCGTCCCCTGCAGATGACTGGCGACGATGGTCGTCCCCTGTTCCTTCACCGGCACCGCATCCGCACTACCCACGATGCGCTGAAAGACCGGTCACACTGGCGCGGCAGCCGCCGATCCACGCTGGATCCGAACCGGTCCCCCGGCGTCGAGGGGGACCACTACCTGACGAACACGACGCCGGCTCAGCGCGAGGCGGCGGAAGACATCATCGCCCAGGCACAGGAGGACCTCGTTCGCCGGGCGCTGCCACCTCTGGTGCTGGCCACCGCTGAAACGGCCGACCTGGTGGAGAACTACCCTGAGCACATGAAGCGGCTCGGCCTGGACGACAACGCCTTGGCGCAGCTGCTGTCCGGGGAACGCGACGTATTCACCGCGGCATGTGGGGATCAGCTGTCGGGACTCCACGGGCCGAAGGGCAAGCCCTGTCCAGCACGCCCGTGGGTGTGCCTGCTGTGCCCCCTGGCCTTGTTCACCCCCCGCCATCTGCCGAACCTGCTGCGGCTACGGGCGTTCTTCTCCCGCCAGTGGCAGCAGATGACCACCGCCGAATTCATCCCTGTCTTCGGCCCGTACGCCCACCGTCTCGACGAGATCCTGACCCCCGACCGGTACTTCTCCGAGCACGCGCTGCGGGCAGCCGCTGCCGAGGTCACCGACTCCGATGTCGAGCTTCCCCTGCGACCTGAGGAGCACACCGTATGACCACCCTGCACCGGCCCACGGGCCTCACGGCTGCCTGTTCGCGTTCCGTCTTTCGAGGCGAAGACGTGTGCGCCGCGGCCGGCCTGCCGGTCCACGGCGCGGGCCCGCATCCTCACTTCGACGACGCAGTCTGGGACTTCACCGGTGTCATCGGGCTGCCGCGGTACCTTGCGCGGCACGCGCGGATCCTGTCCTTCACCGAGATCCTCAATCCCCAGTGGAGGGAACTCGCAAAGGAGTTCATCTTCGCCCGGCTCGCACCGGACCACCCCGCGGTGCGGGAACTTGCCCACGCCTACCGAACACCCGTGCAGATAGCCACGGTGCACGGGCGGCTGACCGTGCTGACCGGCTGGCTCAACTGGCTCACCGAACAGGGCGTAGACAATCTCGAGGAGGTAACCCAGCAGCACTGCGCCGCCTACCTGGAACTTCGCAAGAAGGTACGGGACAAGGACGGCGTCGTGATCCGCGACAGCAGCCCCGGCTACCGCATGGACGTAGTGGCGGTCATCCAGGAGCTGGGCTACTACAAGGAATTGTTCTCAGCCGACGGCTACATGTCGGCCTTCCGTCCGTGGGGGCGACGCACGGCGTACTCCGTTGCCGGGATGGTCCGTCGGACGGGCAACACGACACCGCCGCTGAGCAACGACGTCTTCCAACCGCTCGTCGCGGCGGCCCTGTACGTGGTGGAGGTGCTGGCGCCGCACGTCATGGAGCTGCAGCAGCAGTTGCAGGAGATGGTGCCGAATCGGCCGGGCCGCAACAACCGTGGGCGTCCGGACTGGAGGGTCGAGGTCGCGCGGGCCATCGACCGCCACATACAGGAGGCTGATCCGTTCGATGTCGCCCTCGATCACGTCGTGGCCGAGCGGCTGGCGGACGGCTGGGATCCGGACGATCCGCTGCTACGGGTGAACCTGATCTCCCTCGCCCACGAGACTGGACGGCGCGCATTCCATTACACGTGGCTGCCCACCCTGCGCGGTCACCTGGAGAAGGCCGTCCGGGAAGTCGGCCTGTCCAAGCGCTGGGGCCGGGCGGCCGGCCTGGTCGAACGCGCGGACGGACGGGGTAGTGTCCCCTGGACTCTGCCGATGAACACCACCGAGGCCCGACTGCAGCTCTCCCGGGCCCGCACAGCCTGCCTGATCGCGCTCGCCGCGCTGACAGGCATGCGGAAGAGCGAACTGGCTGAGCTGACCCACGACTGCCGCCTGCCTCCCGAACAGCTCGGCGAGGGCCGCGTCCGCTACCGCCTGAAGGGCAAGGTCATCAAGGGCCGGAAGCTGGGCGGCGAACACGATCAGTGGGTGACCATCAAGCAGGCGTACGACACCGCCGATGTAGCCGCCTCGCTCGCTGACCCGGTGAAGAACGACGGTCACCTGTTCAAGTCGCTCTCCTTCTTCACCCCGTACGAATGGTTCCTGACCTGGATCAATGGCCCAGAGGGCCGTCGACTTGGGCTGGCGCCAATCCCCGAGGTTCCGGTCAGTCTGCGGATGCTACGGAGAACCCTCGCGGTGGAAATGGCGCACCGGCCCGGTGGTCTGCTGGCCGCCAAGATCCATCTCAAGCACATTTCCGTGGTCACCACCGAGGGCTACGCGGACCGCCCCGGTGGGGCCCAGTCGGTGCTGATGGCCGAGTTCGGCCAAGAGGAGCGAGAGCACAAGATGCGCGTCGCCCTGGACGCATTCCACGACTACCAGAACGGTATTCGGCCCGCGGGGCCTGGCGCCAGCGACCTCCTGGACTTCTTCGCGTTCGTCGACGAACAGCTGGATTCCTCCGGGGCGCCGAACATCAAGCGCAGTGACCAGGAGGTGACGAATCTGCTCGCCAAGCGGGCCAAGTCCCTGCACCTGGGGCCGGCAAACTACTGCTGGTTCCTCGATCCGTCCAAGGCGTTGTGCCTCAAGCTCGCAGGGGCCCACGCCCGCGGGGCGACAGAGCCCTTGATCGGCATGTGCGATTCGGCGCGGTGCCCCCAGGCCACCCATCATGCCGGGCACCGCCCGGTGTGGGCGGCCAGCGCCGAGAGCAAGAAGGTCTTCATCGCCTCCATCGGGCGCGCTCAGCGGGCGGAGAAGGTCCGGCTGGGTAGGGAACTTGCCCGCGATGAACGGGTGCTGGCCGAGATCGACGCCCTCTGCGGAACGGGGGCATGACGTGGCCCGCATCAGCGACGAGACCCGGCGGAACAACGAGACGGCCATTCGGCAGGTCATGGAACGGCTCCTTGCCGGTGACGTTCCCTCGGGCGGCAAGTGCGACATCAAGACCCTCGCGACCCAGGCCGGGGTTGCCCGCACCGGTTTCTATTCCAAGAAGAACCGCGACGGCTCGCCGCGGCCTGGCCCCTACCAGCACCTGGCGCAGGAGTTCGAGGGCCGGTTGGCCGAGCTTCGGGAAACGGGCGTGATTCCGGACCCGCGGGCGGCGCAGGTCGAGCGCCTCAAGGAACAAGTCGCCGGGCTGAAGGAACGCCTTGCCGCGCGTGACGAGCAGATCGATGGGCTCACTGACTTCAGGGAGCGGGCTCTGTCTCAGATCGCCGCCCAGAGGATGGAGATCGAGCGGCTTCGCGATGCCTTGGCCGCGCCGTCGAATGTCCGGGCTCTGCCGTACAGCTCCAAAGCGAGTGCGCCGTACGGATCGTGTAGCTGACCGCCCGCTCCAGGACCGGTCTCAGTCGGCACCCGCAGCCGATCCGCTTGACGCACTCAACGCAGGCGGCCGGCGGCCGTTTCGCGAGCGGCTTGTCGGCCTGGGCGCCCTGCTGGGCCATGGTGCGCAGCTGGTCCGCGGCCAGCGCGTACTCGGTGTCGGGGACTGCGGTGGAGCGTGCGAAGCCCCTCCCGTACATCTGCCCGTCGCTGGTCAGCAGCCGCCCGCCCGGGCAGCCGACGACGACCGAGGCGATACCGCGCTCAGCGTCGTTGTCGGAGAAGGAGTGCGAGCGCCGGTGTATCGAGGCCGCGAACCTATGGCGCGGCCGCGTCGATGTCCGGCGCGTACCGGACGACGGTCGCGGGGTGAGGGTTTTGGTGGAGCGTTCTGGGTGTGTGCGGTTGCGGTCCTTGGCCGAGGGCAGGGTACGGGTGGCCATGATGCCGGGGAGCGCGCAGGCGGGCGTCGGCGGCCTGCGCGGCCCTGCCCATCTCCGCCACGATCGCTCAGGGGCTGGTCGTCCGCGCTGAGCGGACCGGTCAGTCGTACGGCGGCCAACAGGCAAAAGTGTGACGGCCCGCCAGCAGTCTCACCTCGGGTCGCTGGCCCAAGTGGAGGACGGCGAGGCGGAGGTGAAGACCGCCGCGCCCACGGACAGATACTGGGCGCGGTGCATCGGGTCGGCCAGCGGCAGCGTTCGCGCCGGCGCCGAATGGACCTCCAGCGCGCGGCTGTCGGGTCCAGGCGGAAGCGCCAGGGCTGGGTGTTGTGGATCGACGGGGCTGCTACGGCCGCAGCCAGGAGCGACTCCACGGTGGCTGCGTCCGGCAGGACTTGGGAACGCATGATGCCTCCAGATTTCTTCGTTGCCACGGGTCAGGTGGAGGGAAGGGCGGTGGCCAGCAGAACGACTCCGAGTGAGCCGACGAGGGAGACGACGGCCAGGGTCCGGGCCAGGTCGGCGCGGCCTTTGGCGTGGGCGACGCCGTGGCCCGCTGCGGCGAGCATCACCAGCACGAAGAGGGCGAGTTTGGTGGCCAGGGTGCGGCCGTAGCCGGGTTCGGCCAGTGAAGCCCAGGTGACGCCTCGGTGCCAGGCCATGGCCCAGCCGGTGCCCAGCTGCACGGGCAGGAACACCGCGCCGGTCAGCATCCCGAACCGGCGGCCGGCCGCGGCGGTGAAACGGTCCTTGGCGTCCGGGTCGAGCAGGTGGCGGGCCAGCGGCAGGATCACCAGGGACAGGGCCAGCTGGCCGCCGACCCACAGGGCGGCGCCTGCGACGTGCGCGAAGCGCACCAGGGACCACCAGCCGACGGTGTCCATCAGTCGCTCACGTCCACCATGCCGTGCGCCCCCGCCTCGGCGTGGCGCATGTCGTGGTCGACGAAGGGGTAGTGGCCGGCCTCGGGGAACGTCGTCTCGACGAAGCCGCCCTGGGCCGGGGCCAGGTCCAGCACCTGCGCGCCGCCCGGATCCCCGGGCTTCAGGGCGTAGGCGCCTTCCTTGTACACGGTGTCGAAGACCGTTCCCACGAGGTGGAAGGCGATGCCGTCGCTCGGGCCTGCGGCGACCACCCAAAAGCGGGCCCGCTCGCCGGCCTTCACCTTCAGGGGCTGCTGGGTGTACTGGTTGGCGATGCCGTTGAAGACCCAGGCGTCCGGGGTGTTCTGACGCATCTTCGTCACCTGGGCGGTGCTGCCCGGGGTGCCGAGGTAGACCTCGGAGGAAACGAGTACGTACTCGTGGTCGACCTTCGCCAGGCCGGGCGGGTCGATGACGACTGCGCCGTACATGCCGTTGCCGATGTGCTGCAGCATCGGTGCGGTGCTGCAGTGGTACAGCCAGGCCCCGGCCTTCTCGGCGCGGAAGCGGTAGACCAGGCGCTCGCCCGGGTCGAGGGTGCGCATGGGCTTGTCGGGGGCGAGGGAGCCGGCGTGGAAGTCGATGCCGTGGCCCATGCCGGTGTCGTCGTTGACGAGGGTGACCTCGAAGACGTCGCCAACCTTGCCGCGCAGGGTGGGGCCCGGTGCGGTGCCGCCGAAGGTCCACATCTGCTGCTTCACGCCTGGAGCCACCTCCACCATCGTGTGGGCGGCGTGCAGTTCGACCTTGCGGACCGTCCCGCCGGGTGCGGGGGCCAGGTCGGCGTCGCGTGCTTGCCAGCTGGTGGAGAAGTTGGCGGAGAGGTCCAGGCCGCTGTCGTCGGCAGCAGCGGAGGTGTGTCCGTCGTGGGCGCTGCTGTCGGTCGCGGTGTCGTCCTTCACGACGATGTCCATGGTCATCCCGGCCGCCTTATGGCCCGGCAGGGTGCACCACGCCTCACGGTCCTCGGCGACCGGTCCGAGGTCGAGTACGCGTGTGCTGCCCTTGGCGAGCATCGGGGTGGCGGGACCGTCCTCGATCTTGAGGTCGTGGCGCTGGGCGTCGGTGTTGGTGACCTTCAACCGCAGTGAGGTGCCTGCGGCGACCTCGATCCGGGCCGGGCGGATGCGCATGTCGGCCAGGGTGACGGCGACCGTGCGGGTGGTCCCGGCGCCCACACCCGCCGTCCCCGCGGCGCTCGTCTCGCCGCTCGTGTCCCCGCCACTGTTGGCCACGATCACCGCCAGCACGATCAGTACGGCACCCGCGGCGGTACCCCACAGGGCGGGGCGCCGTGCCACACCGGCCTCGCCCGCGTCCTGGAGGAGACCCTGTCCGCTGCGGACCAGCACACGCACCGCCAGGGCGAGGAACGCGGCCCCGGCCGCGCCGGCCAGCAGCATGCCGGCCGTGCCGACGGCGTCGGGCAGCGGAAGCGCGAGCAGGGCAACGCCGACGTTGAGCGCGACGAGCCGCGGCGCCCAGCCCCGTTCGAGTACCGCCCGCAGCGCGGCTCGTTCCTTGGGACCGTTGGAGAGCACGATGGGCAGCAGGTAGGTGAGGGCCCCGATGAGGACCTGCGCGACGAGGCCGACGAGCAGCACCGGGGCCAGCGACGAGATGCCGTCCCGCACCTCGGCGAGCGGCCGTGCGGCCAGGAACACCAGGTCCACGACCACGCCGATGGTCAGCCAGCCCATGGCAGCGGCCAGCATCCACGCGGCGGCCGCCGAGATCGCGGGCCGTCGGCGCATCGTACGGGCGAACAGGTGCGCCGCGACGGCGACCCCGGCCGCGTAGCCGGCGATGCCGAGTGCGGCGGCGGGGCGCCATCCGGCCGCCAGTCCGGCGACCGCGGTCAGGAGGCCGCCTCCGGTCAGCACCAGCACCCGGCGCGCCAGCCGGGTGGTGCGCTCGGCCATGCGCACGCCCAGCACGGTGGGCCAGAGCATGAACAGCGTGCCCAGGACGGGCAGTCCGATCCAGCCGAGGAGCGTGACGTGCACGTGGGCCAGCTTCAGCGCGGTGTAGTGCTGCGGTCCGGTCTTGCCGGTGGCCAGCAGCCAGCCCAGCACCGCGCCGATGATCAGTGCCGCCGCGGCGGCCCGGTAGTAGTCGGCGATCGGGGCGAGCCGTCCGCCCAGCGCTCCCCGGCCCATGCGGACCAGGACCACCAGGTGCGCGGTGATGGCGGTGATCAGCAGCGCGCACCCGGCTCCGGTCAGGACGGGCAGGTCGGCCCACACGCCGGTGAGGACGCCGGCGGTCCCGGTGTTGACGCCGGCCAGCCGGGCGTTGCTCCATCGCCGGTTCGGTTGGGGGGCGTGGAGCATGGCGACGGCGAAGTGCTCGCTCCACACGACGATGGCGGTGGTGGCGGCGCCGAGCAGGAACAGGTGGATCGCCAGCCAGCGGGCCACCGGCAGCGTCTGCTGGGCGGTCGCCGCCAGCAGTGCGAGCACCGCCCAGGCCCCGACGAGGACATGGGCGGCCAGGTGCCGACTGCGCAGACCGGACGCCTTGAACCTGCTGGGCGGACGGCCACCGCCAGCGGCTGGGTCATCGTTCTTGCTGTACACGGTGCTCCTTGCCGCCCGGGGCAGCGGCGGTCGGACAGGGGCGAACAGGCGGTTGCGCGTCGGCGCCGCCGTCCAGCAGAACGGCCAGTTCCCGCTGGTGCGGGAAGGAGCCGGGGACGTAGCCGCACCACGGCTCCTCGGCGTACGGGTCGCCGGTGACGCCATAGGCACGGGATCGCGAGCCGCCGCAGACCCGGCGGAACTCGCATCGGCCGCACCGTCCGCCCAGCATGTCGGCGTCCCGCAGGCCGGTGAACAGCGGTGAGGTTCGGTAGATCGACGTCAGCGGCGTCTTGCGCACGCTGCCCGCGCTCAGCGGCAGGAAACCGCTCGGGTGCACGGTGCCGGTGTGCGAGACGAAGACGAAACCGCGGCCCGCGTTGACGTCCAGGGGTGGGCGGCGCACCCGGCGCCCACCGGCGTCCAGGCCCAGCTCGACAGCCCGCTCACGCAACTCCCGGTACAGCGAACCGAGTCCGAGCACCGCCACATGGTTGTCACCGGCGGCGGTGAGGATCTGGCGTTGCAGAGCGACGCGGCGGAAGTGGTGGGCCTCGGTGGTCTTCGCCGGCACGGTCAGACCCACGTCGTAAACGAAGTTGAGCACGTCCTCCGTCTCGGCGGCGGTGAGGAGGCCGAGTTGGCGCCCGCGGCCGGTGGGCACGAGGAAGAAGGCGCTCCACAGCATCGCCCCGTGGTCGGCGACCAGGCGGACGATGTCGGGCAGATCGTGCAGGTTGTGCCGGGCGACCGTGGTGTTGATCTGCACCTTCATGCCCATCGCGCGGGCCGCGTCCCAGGCGTCCAGAGTCCACCGGAACACGCCGGGCACGCCGCGGAAGGCATCGTGCAGGCCGGCGGTGGAGCCGTCCAGGCTCAGCGAGAGTCCGACCGCGCCCGCCGCGTGCACCTCCCGCAGCCGCTCCTCGGTGAGCGTGGGGGTGCCGGAGGGCGATACGGCGACCCGTACGCCCACCTCCTTGCCGTACGCGATCAGGTCCGTCAGGTCGGGGCGCTGGAACGGGTCGCCACCGGTGATCACGAAGATCGGGGCGGGCTGCCCGAAGGCGGCCACCTGGTCGAGCAGGTCCTTGGCGGCGGCGGTGTCCAGTTCCCGCGGGTCGCGGTCGGGCACGGCTTCGGCGCGGCAGTGCAGGCAGGCCAGCGGGCAGGCGCGGGTGGACTCCCAGATGACGATGAACGGCCGGTCGGCCGCGTCGTGCCGCTGGCGGCGGATGGCGTGCGCGGCGGCGCTCATCGCACGGTCCTGCCCAGCACCTTGGGGCTGTGTCCGGCCGCCCTGGAGGTAGGGCAGACGAGGCGGGCGGCCGGACGGTGACCGGGCCGGACCGTGCGCGGCACCCACCGCGAGCGACAGCGGTGGAATCGGCCTCGATGGTGGTCGACGTGGTCGTGCACGGGATACCTCCGGTTCGGTCGCCGTCAGCATCCACCGGCGACGGTGGTCGGCGCGGCGGCCGATAGTCTTCTCGAACAGGGCCGACGGTCCCTCTTCGCGGCAGGTGCGACAGGGCCGGACGGGCGTGTCGGACAGCCGACGTGGTGCTGGGGGACGGCCCGCCCCTGGGAGCACCCCCCGGCGGACCGGGGTCCGTCCGGCGCGCCGCAGGGGTTCAGGATCGGTTCGGGGAGCGGGGTGCCAGGGCGTCCGCCGTGGCCGCCAGGGCGACGCCCAAGCCGGTCAGTGCGGCGCCCAGGCCCGTGACCAGGGTGGTGAGCTGCCATGCCTGGTAGGCGGACATCAGCGAGGCGCGCAGGGACTGGCCCATGAACGCGGTCTGGCGCAGCTCGGCGAGCTTCTCGTCGTCGCTGGCGGCGTGCAACTCGGCACTGATCTCGGCATAAGTGCGACCGCCGGTTGCATGGGCGACATTGCCCTTGATGAACTCGGCGTAGGCGTACGCCTGGGAGCCGGTTTCCACGCGGCGGCCGGTGTGGGCGGCGAGTTCGGCGGGCAGCCCGTGGTCCGGGAAGGTGATCTTCTGGGCGGCCAGCTCGGTGCGGATCTCCGTCCTGCCACCGCGGCCGCGCCACACCATGACCGGCCCGGCGACTGCCAGGGCCGCGCCGACCGTCTTGAGCAGGGCGCCGGCCCGACGGTGTGATCCGTCCATGACCTGTCCTCCTTCTTTCCTCGTGTGCTTGCGGATGCGCGGCGGTGCGCGCATGCCGGGTGGGGCAACGTCGATACGTCGCTGGGGAGTGGAGGGCGGGGTCAGCGGTGGCTGAGCCGCAGCCGCCAGGTGTCGGGGCCGCGTTCCAGGTAGTCCACGGCGAAGGCTCCCGGGCTGCGCTGTTCGATCTGCGCGAGCAGCGGCAGCGGGTCATGCGGGGCGACCAGCACCATCGCGGTGCCCGCCGGGACGGCGTCGAGGGCGCCGAAGACTGTGGCGTGGCGCAGGGCGTGCGGAACCTCCCGCACATCCAGTTCGGGCTCGGCCGTCTCCTCCGCGCCGCCGCAGCCGCACGCCCCGCCGCAGCCACCGGTCTCCTCGATCTGTCCTTCGTACATGTCGTGCCCTTCCTCGTTGTGCTGATGTTCTGGGGCGCCCTTGGCGGACGAGTCGTTCGCGAGCCGGTGGTGCATGTCCGCTAGCAACTCCGCCAGGGAGGTCTCGGGCGTCATGGCGAGCAGCGGCAGCACCAGGCCGTTCTCCTTGGCCACGTGCTCCTCGAAGAGCACCTGCAGAGCCCGGGCGTCCGCCGCTGCGGCCGCCGGGCCGGGGGCGGCGTGCAGGGCGTCGACGAGCGTGGTGAGGCATCGGTGCTCGCCGATCAGGCTCTCGATCAGCAGGCGGGCCTCGGGCATGCGGTGTGCGGCGGGGTAGAGCGCGGCTTCCTCGGCCGCGGCGTGCGGCAGCAGCGAGCGGTCGCAGAAGGCCACGAGACCTGCGTGGATCTTCTCGGCGGCGCTCGGGTCCCGGTCCACTGCGGTGAACAGCATCTTCACTCGTCCGGCCAGTTCCCCGGCCAGGCGGGCGTGATGCGCCTCGGCGCTTTGAAGGGCCGTTGCGTCCTCGGGGGCCGAGGCGAGGGTGAGCACGCTCATGACGGTGTCTCCAACAGGTCACGGTCGGCCCGGCCGGCCGATGCGGGCGGGGTGGCGTTGTGGAGCCCGACCCCGGGGGGTGTGGATACCGCGTCCGGCCGCAGTGAGCGGCCGGACGCCCGACCGAACCGGGCGCCACGCGCCGTACGCGCTGCACCTGCGGCAGCCAGGGACGGGGGAATGGCCGCCTGACAGGCACGGAATGCGGTCGTACAGATGGGCATCTGCAGTTCGATCACAGCCAGCATGCAACGCCCGGCATGCCCGGCTCCCCGGCCGACCGGACCCAGCACCGGGACCAATGGTCCCTACTATGACCAGCCAAGTGGGGCCAGTAGGCCATCGGACAGGGACCGCCAGCCCCGGGTGGAGGACGCGGTCCGCCGCTTAGCGTCCTGGCCATGGAGAACGATCAGAACGCACGGCAGCGGGAGTCGCGCGCCGGTGAAAGCTGGCCGCTGGCCGCGCGCAGGCTGCTGAGCCGCCGTGAGGTGTCGGCCGACGGGCGAGCCGTGTTCGGTGAAGGCGACCCGAAGTGGGAGGGCTTCTACCGGGACCGGTGGGCGCACGACAAGGTGGTGCGCTCCACGCACGGCGTGAACTGCACCGGGTCGTGCTCGTGGATGGTGTACGTCAAGGACGGCATCATCACCTGGGAGCACCAGGCCACCGACTACCCGTCGATCGGCACGGACTGCCCCGAGTACGAGCCGCGCGGCTGCCCCCGCGGTGCGTCGTTCTCCTGGTACACCTACTCGCCCAGCCGGGTCCGCTACCCGTATGTGCGGGGCGAGTTGCTGAAGCTGTGGCGCGAGGCCCGCCGCCGCCTCGGTGACCCGGTGGCGGCCTGGGCGGAGATCACGGGCGACCCGGCCAAGGCACGGGCCTACAAGCGGGCCCGCGGCAAGGGCGGCCTGGTGCGCGCCGACTGGGACGAGGTGAGCGAGCTGATCGCCGCCGCGCAGGTGCACACCGTCAAGGCGTACGGACCCGACCGCGTCGCCGGCTTCTCCCCGATCCCGGCGATGTCGATGGCGTCGTTCGCGGCCGGCGCGCGGTTCCACTCGCTGATCGGCGGCACGCTGCTGTCGTTCTACGACTGGTACGCCGATCTGCCGATCGCCTCGCCGCAGGTCTTCGGTGACCAGACGGACGTGCCGGAGGCCGCGGACTGGTGGAACGCGGGCTATCTGATCATGTGGGGTTCCAACATCCCCGTGACCCGCACGCCCGACGCCCACTTCCTCACCGAGACGCGCTACAACGGCACCAAGGTCGTCGCGGTCAGCCCCGACTACGCCGACAACGTCAAGCACGCCGACGAATGGCTTTCCCCGCACCCCGGCACCGACGGCGCGCTGGCGATGGCCATGGGCCACGTGATCCTGCGCGAGTTCCTGATCGACCGCGAAGTGCCGTACTTCCAGGACTACCTGCGCAAGTTCACCGACGCCCCGTTCCTGGTGGCCCTGCGCGAGCACGAGCGCGGTCTCGTCCCGGACGGGTTCCTGACCGCCGCCGACCTCGGACACGACACGGAACACGCCGAGTCCAAGACGGTTCTCCTGGACGGGGCTACCGGTGAACCCGTGGTCCCCGGCGGCTCGCTCGGCTTCCGGTGGGGGGAAGCCAGGCGAGGCCGCTGGAACCTCGACCTGGGCGACGTCGTACCCGAGTTGAGCCTGCTGGAGCGGGCCGAGGAGACGGCCGAGATCGCGCTGCCCCGCTTCGACGAGGGCGCCACGGAGGGCGGCTCGGTCCTCATGCGCGGGGTGCCGGTACGCCGGATCGGCGGACGCCTCGTCACCACGGTGTTCGACCTGATGCTGGCGCAGTACGGGGTGAAGCGGCCGGGTCTGCCGGGCAGCTGGCCGACGTCGTACGAAGACGCGTCGCAGCCCTACACCCCGGCCTGGCAGGAGACGATCACCTCGGTTCCGTCCGAGCAGGCGGCCCGGATCGCCCGCGAGTTCGCCCGTAACGCCGAGCGCACAGGCGGCCGTTCGATGATCGCCATGGGGGCGGGTACCAACCACTGGTTCCATTCCGACACCATCTACCGCGCCTTCCTGGCTCTGACCACGATGACCGGCTGCCAGGGCGTCAACGGCGGCGGCTGGGCGCACTATGTCGGCCAGGAGAAGGTACGCCCGGTCACCGGGCAGCAGCACCTGTCGTTCGCCTTCGACTGGCAACGGCCCACCCGGCACATGGCCGGCACCTCCTACTGGTACCTGAACTCCGACCAGTGGCGCTACGAGGCATTCGGGCCCGACGAGCTGGCCTCCCCGCTCGGGGACGGGCGGTTCAAGGGCAAGGGGTTCGCCGACTGCCTGGCGCAGGCCGTGCGGCTGGGGTGGACGCCCGGTCACCCCGGCTTCAACCGCAACCCTCTCGACCTGACCGACGAGGCGGCCGCCGCGGGCCGGCCGGTCGCCGAGCACATCGTCGACGAGCTCAAGTCCGGCAGGCTGCGGTTCGCCGTCGAGGACCCGGACGACCCGGCCAACTTCCCGCGCGTCCTGACCGTGTGGCGGGCGAACCTGCTCGGCTCCTCCGGCAAGGGCAGCGAGTACTTCCTGCGCCACCTGCTGGGCACGGACGCGGCGGTCCGCTCCGAGGAGACCCCGCCCGAGGGGCGCCCGAAGGAGGTGGTGTGGCGGGAGGAGGCCCCCGAGGGCAAGCTCGACCTGCTGGTCACCATGGACTTCCGCATGACCTCCACCAGCCTGCTCTCCGACGTCGTCCTGCCGGCCGCCACCTGGTACGAGAAGGACGACCTGTCGTCCACAGACATGCACCCCTTCGTGCACGCCTTCACCCCGGCCATCGCCCCGCCCTGGCAGGCCCGCACCGACTACGACATGTTCCTGACCATGGCCGACAAGTTCAGCGAACTGGCCGCCGACCACCTCGGCACCCGCACAGATGTCCTCGCGGTGCCTCTGCTGCACGACACCCCGGACGAACTCGCCCAGCCGGGCGGGGTGGTGCGGGACTGGAAGGCCGGCGAGTGCGAACCGGTTCCCGGGCGGACCATGCCGAAGCTGGTCGTCATCGAACGGGACTACGCCGCGATCGCGCAGAAGATGCGCGCCGTCGGCCCGCTGCTCGACACGCTGGGCACCACCACCAAGGGCGTCACCGTCCACCCGAACCAGGAGATCGACGACCTGCGGCGCCGCAACGGCACGGTCAGGGACGGCATCGCCGCCGGACGGCCCTCGCTGGCCACCGCCTCCGACATGTGCGAGGCGATCCTCGCCCTGTCCGGCACCACCAACGGCCGCCTGGCCACCGAGGGCTTCCGGGAGCTGGAGCGGCAGACCGGCAGCGAGGGCCTGGTCGAACTCGCCGCCGAACGCGAGGCCGAGCGCATCACCTTCGACGACACCCGCACCCAGCCCCGCTCCGTGATCACCTCCTACGAGTGGTCCGGCTCGGAGACCGGTGGCCGGCGCTACTCGCCCTTCGTCATCAACACCGAGCACAAGAAGCCCTGGCACACCCTCACCGGCCGCCAGCACTTCTTCGTCCAGCACGACTGGATCGCCGAACTCGGCGAGCAGCTTCCCGTCTACCGGCCGCCGTTGAACACGCCCCGGCACTACGGCGACGAGCAGCTGCGCGAGGACGGCCGGGCGGAGGTCACCGTCCGCTATCTGACCCCGCACTCGAAGTGGTCCATCCACTCGAACTACCAGGACAACAAGTACATGCTCGACCTGTCCCGTGGCGGACCCACGATCTGGATGTCCCTGGAGGACGCCGAGAAGATCGGCGTGAAGGACAACGAGTGGATCGAGGCGTACAACCGCAACGGCGTCGTCGCCGCCCGGGCCGTGGTCACCCACCGCATGCCCGAGGGAACCGTGTACATGTACCACGCCCAGGACCGCAACGTGAACGTCCCGAAGACCGAGGTCAGCGGCAAGCGCGGCGGCATCCACAACTCCCTGACACGGCTGCTGCTCAAGCCCACCCATCTTGCGGGCGGCTACGCCCAGTTCACCTACGCCTTCAACTACTACGGCCCGACCGGCAACCAGCGCGACGAGGTCACCGTCATCCGCCGCCGCAGCCAGCAAGTGGAGTACTGACATGCGAGTGATGGCCCAGATCGCGATGGTGATGAACCTCGACAAGTGCATCGGCTGCCACACGTGCTCGGTCACCTGCAAGCAGACGTGGACCAACCGCACCGGCGTCGAGTACGCCTGGTTCAACAACGTCGAGACAAAGCCGGGAGTTGGCTACCCACGCCGCTACGAGGACCAGGAGCAGTGGAAGGGCGGCTGGATGCTCGACAAGCGCGGACGCCTCGTCCTGCGCTCCGGCGGACGCCTCAAGCGGCTGCTGTCGATCTTCTCCAACCCCGACCTGCCGTCCATCGAGGACTACTACGAGCCGGTCACCTACGACTACGACAACCTCATCAGCGCCCCGGCCGGCAAGGACATGCCCGTCGCCCGCCCGCGCTCGGTGCTCACCGGCAAACCCACCGCCATCACCTGGGGCGCCAACTGGGAGGACGGCCTGGGCGGCGCGCCCGAGAACGCGGGCGACGACCCCAACCTGACAGGGGAATGGGCGGAGAAGGTGAAGTTCGAGTTCGAGCAGACCTTCCTCTTCCACCTCCCCCGGCTGTGCGAGCACTGCCTCAACCCGGCCTGCGTGTCGGCCTGCCCGTCGGGGGCGATGTACAAGCGGGTCGAGGACGGCATCGTCCTGGTCGACCAGGACCGCTGCCGCGGCTGGCGGATGTGCGTGACGGCGTGCCCGTACAAGAAGGTGTACGTCAACCACGCCACCGGCAAGGCCGAGAAGTGCACCTTCTGCTTCCCGCGCATCGAGGCCGGCCAGCCCACCGTGTGCTCCGAGACCTGCGTCGGCCGGCTGCGCTACCTCGGGCTGCTGCTGTACGACGCCGACCGTGTCGGCGAGGCCGCCGCCACCCCCGACGAGAAGGACCTCCTCGACGCGCAGCGCGGTGTCTTCCTCGACCCGCACGACCCCGATGTGATCGCGGCGGCGCGGGAGGCCGGTATCCCCGAGGACTGGCTGGAGGCCGCCCGCCGCTCGCCGGTGTACGACCTGGTCATGCGGTACAAGGTGGCGCTGCCGCTGCACCCGGAGTACCGGACGATGCCGATGGTCTGGTACGTGCCCCCGCTCTCGCCCGTCCTGGACGCCGTCGACGCGACGGGCGGAAACCAGGACGACCCGGACCACGTCTTCGCCGCCGTCACCCGGCTGCGCATCCCGCTGGAGTACCTGGCGGAACTGTTCACCGCCGGGGACGCGGACGTCGTCGCGGGGGTGCTGATGAAACTCACCGCCCTGCGCTCGTACATGCGCGAACGCACCCTCGGTGAGGCCGGCGACGAGGCCGCGCTCAAGGCCGTGGGTCTCACCGCACGTGAGGCGGAGGATCTGCACCGCCTGCTCGCCATCGCCAAGTACCAGGACCGGTACGTCGTCCCCGCCGCGCACAAGGAGGACGCCGCCGCGCTGACCGCGATGGAGAACCGCTGCCCGGTCGAGACCTCCGGTGAGCCGGACGAGCCCCGCAAGGTCATGCTCGGCATCCCCACCCTGCGTCGCAAGACCGCCGGAGGCCAGTCGTGAGCCCGCTGCCCACAACCATTCCCGCCCTCGTGCGCACCCGTGTCCGCGCCGCTGTACGCCGCCCGGCCCGCCTCACACCCGAGGAGGTGGAGGCGCGCACCCTGCTGCTGCGGCTGTGCTCGCTGCTGCTGCAGTATCCGGACGCCGAACTGACTGCCTGCCGCCCAGTGTTGACCGCGTCCATCGAGAGCCTGCCTCCCTCGCCGGCCGCCGAGGACCTGGCCGCCTTCACCACCTGGCTCGCCGGCCAGGATGCGGAGGCGCTGGAGCGGCACTACGTCGAGATGTTCGACCTGCGCCGCAAGAGCAGCCTCTACCTGACCTACTACCTGCACGGCGACACCCGCCGCCGGGGCATGGCCCTGCTCACTTTGAACCAGAGGTACAAGGCCGCGGGCTGGGACATCGACGGGGGTGAACTGCCCGACCACCTGCCGGTCGTGCTGGAGTTCGCCGCCCTGGCGGGCCCGGGCGGCGGCGAGGCCCCGCTGCGCCAGCACCGCCGCGGGCTTGAGCTGATCCACCGCGCGCTGACCGACGCCGACTCGCCGTACCGGCACGTCCTGGCCGCGCTGCTCACCCTGCTGCCGCCCCCCACCGAGGCCGACCGAGCGGCGGTGGCCCAGCTCGTCGCCGAGGGCCCGCCGAACGAGGAAGTCGGCCTCGACCCCTACGGCACCTATGGGGAAGGCGAGTTCGCCCCTCCAGGCACGTTCGTGCCGCCGATGGCCGCTGCGCCGACCCGGGTGCCGCCCGCCGGCACGACCACCAGCCCTATGGAAGGCAGCCGATGAACGCAGCGTCCCTCTCCCCGTCGGCTGCCGCGCCGGTGAGCGGTACCGACCTCCTGTTGTGGGTGGCCGTCCCGTACATCTGCCTCGCGGTGTTCGTGGTCGGCCATGTCTGGCGCTACCGGCAGGACCAGTTCGGCTGGACCACGCACACCAGCCAGCTCCTCGAACGCCGCTGGCTGCGCTGGGGCAGCCCGCTGTTCCACCTCGGCGCCTTCATGGTGATCGCCGGGCACATCGTGGGTCTCGCCATTCCCGACTCGTGGACCGAGGCCGTCGGCATCTCCGAGAACAGCTACCACACCACGGCCGTCTGGGCGGGTTCGGTTGCGGGCATCGCCATGGTCGCGGGGCTCGGCATGCTGTGCGCCCGCCGGCTGCTGACCCGCCGGATCCGGCTGACCACCGACCGCAGCGACAAACTCCTCTTCCCGCTGCTGTCCGCCACCGTCCTACTCGGCATCACCGCCACCGCTGCGCACAACGTGTTCGGCCCCGGCTACGACTACCGCGCAACCGTCTCCGTCTGGTTCCGCGGCCTGTTGGTCCTCCAGCCGCACCCGGAGGCGATCGCCGGCGCACCGCTGCTGTTCCAGCTGCACGCCTTGAGCGCCTTCTTGCTCTTCGCCGCCTGGCCCTTCACCCGCCTCGTCCACGTATGGAGCGCCCCGATCGGGTACCTGGCCCGCCCGTACCTGGTCTACCGGCGGCGGGCCACAACGATTGCGGCATCGACGAACTCGGGCCGGCCCCGGTCGGCCTCCGGCTCCCGGTGAGTGGCATGAGTCAGGAATCGGCCCTCGCGCCGGACGGCGCCGCGACCGGGCGGCGCTCGCAGTCAGTTGGGGGAAGCCGCCGGACCGGCCTGGTGATGCTGCTGGCCGGGATCGTCGGCTGGCTCGCCTCGTTCCAGCTCACGGTGGACGACTGGCGGCTGCTGCGCGACCCCGCCTACCAACCGCCCTGCAACATCAGCCCCATCGTGAGCTGCGGCAGCGTCATGTCCAGCCCGCAGGGCAGCCTGCTCGGCTTCCCCAACATGCTCCTCGGACTGGGTGCCTTCGCCGCCGTGGCCGCCCTGGGTATCGCCGTGCTCACGGGGACGCGTCTGCACCGTCGGCTGTGGCTCGCGCTGGATGCCGGTGCACTGGTGGGGGTGGTGTTCGCGCACTGGCTGATCTGGCAGTCGCTGTACGAGCTCAACAAGCTCTGCCCGTACTGCGCCGTCGTCTGGGTGGTCACTATCGCCCTGTTCTGGTACGTCACCGTGCACTGCCTGGAGCAGGGCATCGTTCCGGTGCCCCCGGGTGTGCTGGTGGTTGTGCGGGATACGCACTGGATGCTCCTCGGCGCCTGGTACGGGGTGATCGTGCTGCTCGTTCTCACCCGCTTCTGGCCCTACTGGAGCAGCCTGATCTAACCGGCCAGCGCACTTCGCACGAGCAGCTCACGGTCACACGAACGAGAGAACAACGATCATGGACGACGTACTGCAGGAATGGACGGCCGCTCTCCAGGCCGACCTGGGCATCGACCTCGAAGTCGACCGCGCCCTCCTCCTCGCCCTTGCGGGTGACGCTGCTCACGGCGTCGCCCGGCCCGCCGCTCCGCTGACGACCTTCCTGGTCGGGTACGCGGCCGCGCAGGCAGGCGGCGGTCCTGCCGCGGTGGCCGCCGCAGCCCGGCAGGCCGGCGAACTCGCCGCCCGGTGGGCAGGCGAAGCCGACCAGGGCCCCGGCCCCGCGGCCGTATAGCGAGCTTCTCGGCAGCCAGTCCCGCCCGGGCCCCTGCGTCTTTGACCCTGCAGACAATCGGCAACGTCAGGGGCGTAGGGGCCTGCTTTGAGCCGACCCGGTCAGGAGGGTGCCTCGGGGGAGTCGTACGACCGACCGAACAGGCTCACCTGTGAGGCGGCGTTACGGACTTCGCGCAGACCGGGATGACGCCGCCGCAGCTGACATTCCAGGCGCTGGTGCAGCGTGAACCAGGAGGCGGGGCAGCCGTGGCAGGCACCGCCGAGGCGGACGGTGACGATGCCATCGCGTACGCCGACGAGGTCGATGCTGCCGCCGTGGGACCGGGCGAAGTCACCCACCGGTCCGGCGAGAACCTCACGCGCCGCGCCGTACAGCAGGGCGTCGTCGTCGCAGGGGGCGATGCCGGTGGCCGGGATCCATCCGGCGGGGTCGTCGAGAGCGGCGTGCAGCGCGGTGCGCACCCGGGCGCCCTCCCCGGGCCAGGTGCGGTCCGCGCCGAGGCAGGTGACGACGGCCTCGCCTTCCAGGGCGATCTGCGCGAGGGTGCCGTCGCTCAGCAGTGCGGCCAGCGGTTCGGGTACCTCGGCGAGTGCGCCGGTGCCGGTGAGGATTCCGGCGGGGATGACCCAGCGCAGCCGGTCGGACCTGCCAGGGACCTGCTGGGGGTGCAGGGGGATCATGGCCGTTGCTCACCCGCCCAGCAGGGCAGTGGCCGTGCGGGCCAGGTAGGCCATCAGCCAGGCCAGGACGGTCAGGTAGGTGAAGGCGACCGCCGGCCATCTCCAGCTGCCGGTCTCCCGGCGCAGGACCGCCACGGTGGCCATGCACTGCAGCGCGTAGACGAAGTAGACCAGCAGCGCGGCGATGGTGGGCGCGGTGAACACCCGCTGCCCTGCCCGGGGCCCGTCGGGATAGGCCATGGCCTGCAGGGCCTGTGCCGGCTGTTCGGCATGCTCGGCGGCGGCGACCTGTCCGAGGGTGGCGACGAAGGTCTCCCGGGCGCCCTGGGCCGACAGCACACCGACGTTGATGCGCCAGTCGAAGCCCAGCGGGTCGAAGACGGGGGCCACCGCGCGGCCGAGGCCGGCGGCGTAGCTGTGGTCGACGGTGTAGGCGGACACCGCCGTGGAACTGGTGGTGTCGACTCCGGCCGCGCGCAGTTGCGTGTCCGTGTGCAGCGGCAGGTTCAGCAGCAGCCACAGGACGATGCTGGTGGCGACGATGACGGTCGTGCACTTGCGCAGGAAGGCGCGCGCGGAGGACCACATCGCCACCAGCACCGCACGCGGGGCGGGCAGCCGGTAGGGCGGCAGCTCCATGAAGAACGGCACCGGCTGGCCGCGGCGGTCGCCGAGCTTCTTGAACACCCAGGCGGCCAGCAGCGCCGAGACCGCGCCCAGCAGGTAGAGACCGAACAGGACCAGGCCCTGCGCGCCGAACGGGCCGACGCGCGCGGACGGGTCGACGAGCATGCCGATGAGCAGCACGTAGACCGGCAGGCGCGCCGAGCAGGTCATCAGCGGGGCGGCCATCATGGTGGCCAAGCGGTCCTTGGCCGAGGGCAGGGTGCGGGTGGCCATGATGCCGGGGATCGCGCAGGCGAACGAGGAGAGCAGCGCCACGAAGGCCCTGCCCTCCAGCCCGGCGCGGGCCATCACCCGGTCCATCAGGAACGCCGCCCGCGCCATGTACCCCACGCCCTCCAGCAGGGCAAGGAGCAGAAACAGCAGCACGATCTGCGGGACGAACACCAGGACGCCGCCCACCCCGCCGATGAGGGCATCGCCCAGCAGCCCGGACAGCCACGGACTGCTGACGTGGGCGTCGACCTGGTCCGAAAGCCACGCGAACAGCGACTCCACCCCGTCCTGCAGCGGGGCGGCCACGGTGAAGACGGTCTCGAAGAACAGCGCCATCACGGCGAAGAACGCCACCGTCCCCCACAGCGGATGCAGCAGCACCGCATCCACGCGCTGGGTGATCCGGTGGCGTTCCGGGGGCCGGTAGCCGGCGAAGGACAGGACCGACTCCGACCAGGCGTCCCGCTCGCCGGGTTCGGTGGGCGGTGGTACGGCCGGCGTCTGCCAGGTGCGCCACGTGGTGAGCTGTTCGCGCAGCTGCGTGATACCCAGCCCGCGGTGGCCGACGACGGGCAGTGCCGGTACGCCGAGCGCCTGAGCGAGCGCGTCGATGTCCAATCGGCCCTGACGGCGGGCCAGTTCATCGGTGAAGGTCACCACGACACAGGTCGGCAGTCCGCGGGCCATGACCTGGGCGAGGAAGCCGAGGGAGCGCCGCAGCGTAGTGGCGTCCGCCACGACGAGCAGCGCGTCGGGACGGTCGGCTCCCTCGAGTCGCCCGTCCAGTACGTCGACGGTGATCTGCTCGTCCGGGCTGATCGGCTCCAGGCTGTAGGTGCCCGGCAGGTCCTCGACCGCGTGCCGGTGGCGGCCCGTCCGGGCTTCTCCGACGAAGCGGGACACGGTCACCCCGGGGTAGTTGCCGGTCTTGGCGCGCAGACCCGTGAGGCCGTTGAAGACGCTGGTCTTGCCCGAGTTGGGGGCACCGACCAGGGCGATCCGCGGTGCTTCGGTCAGGGCCGCATCCGCAGCGCCGCCGTCGTGGCAGCCAGCGTTCACCGCTCCGCCTCGGTGACGTGCACGCACTCCGCCTGCGCCCGGCGCAGGCACACCTCGTAGTCGGCGACCCGGTAGAGGACCGGGTCACGCAGCGGCGCCCGGCGTACCACCTCCACCACCGCGCCCGGGCTGAATCCGAGGTCGCGCAGCCGGCGGACAACGGCGGGCTGACTCTCGGCGACGACCCCGATCACTACGGCGCAGGCACCGGGTGCCAAGTCCGCCAGAGTGGGCGGTAGGCCATCGATGACGCTGATCCCCTGACCGCATGCCTCGTCGAAGACACAATCCGTGCCACTCATGTGCGTCTCCACCCCATAGTGCTGGGCGAGTCTGCCCAGCAGTCGATCACCAACAAGGCGAGGCTAGGCTTGCCTACCTTGGAAAGACCTGGGGCTTTCGGCCCTCGGGCATGGGCCTGTCGGCCTCATCACCCGGCGCCACACGGCCCACAGCAACGAGTCGGCCTCAGACCCGCAGGCGTACGTCCAGAACGCACGTGACGGATTGCGGGACGTACCGCCTTCGCCATGGTGGGGCAGAGGATCAGCGGTTGCAGAAGGCGACCGTCCGGCGAAGGAGCTTCGCGGCGGCTGCTGAGCCGCGGGACACGACAACCCGTCGCGGCGGCCGACGGCCGAGATGGCGCAGCGCAGCACTCGGCACCGTCGTCGAGCGGGCCGGGTACGTCCGGCCACCCGGGACGGGTGTGGCAGGCGGCCGGACGGTGACCGAGCCGGAAGGCGCCGCTTCCAACCGCGGCCTCAGAGTATGGAGAACGCACAGCCGGCAGGTGGAAGCGGCGGTCCGTGGCCTCCTCCCGTTCGGTCTCGGAAAGCAGCATGTCCGGACCGCAGAAGGCAGCGCTCGGGCCGAACAGCCCCTTTGTCCAGGACTGTTGGTCCCCCACCACAGGTGACGATCAGGACCGTCCGGCCTACTCCTGGGGGTCAGTCTTCAGGGACCCGCGACACCGCCTTGGTCTGGAAGGGATTTCATCTGTCGGAGCTTTCTGACGTCGTACCTGGATCCTCTGGTCGCGGCGACGGCGGTCCGCGATCGAGCGGGCCAGACTCGGCAAGAGCGACGTGGTGCCCGGTCCAAGGATGCGGGGTGGTCCGCCAGCAGTGAGTTCCTGGGCGGTGGCCGCCCGTGTGGCTCCCGGAGCGGATGAAGTCGTCGGACTCGGGCAGGAGAAGGGGATGGCTGATCTTTCGCAGTTGCTGCAGCAGGGGATGCACCGCCGTCATCTGAACGCGCAGACGCTTGCCGCGCGGACCGGTATCCGCACCCCGCGCATCCGTGTCTTCGCCCAGGAAGGCGCTGGCGGCCCCGTCCATCCCACACAAGAGGAGCTGGCCGAACTCGCCGCCGCCCTGGCTCTACCCCTGTCCGAGGTGCTCGATGCCGCCCGTACCCCCCAGGCGGCGTCGGTCTGAGCCGCGTCCAGCAGCGCGGGGCCCGGCAGTTCGTCGGCGGACAACTCAGCGACGACCAGCAGCAGCGGGAGACACCCCAGGGATACGGGATGATCACCTTCCAGAATGATCGGTGAAGGAGACAAGCCATGGTAGGCAAGGGCACGAGGGTCACCGGCGCGGCACGCGACAAGCTCGCCGTCGACTTGAAGAAGGCGTACGAGAGCGGCGCCTCCATCCGCACGCTGGCCGAAGGTACCGGGCGTTCGTACGGCTTCGTCCACCGCATCCTCACCGACGCCGGCGTCACCCTGCGCGGCCGGGGCGGAGCCGCCCGCAGCCGGCCTGCGTGACGGCGGGAAGCGAGGCGTCCTTGGATGGGGCGCCCCCCGAGCCGGGCCCCAGGGACGTCATGGCAGACCGCCGGGGGCCTGTGGTGTCCGGCTGCGGGGATCGATGTCATGCCGCCGTGTCGGCAAGGACCACCACGTCGCCTTGGTCGGTGGCTTCGGCGACGGTGTGTCCGAGCTGGACCAGCAGCCCTGTCACTGCGGCCTGCACGATCACTCTCATGCTGTCGTCGCTTCCAGCGCGTCCGGCTTGTTCGCGGGCCAGCGAGGTGAACCCGTCCGAGGCAGTCCAACTGACCAATGCACCCTCTGGCACCTCGGTCACCCGCAGCCCGGGGACGCCGGTGTCCGTGTCTCCCAGGACATCAAAGCCGGCCTGGGTCAGGGCAGAACTCACCTGCGAGGCGCATTCGGCAGGCACACGTGACACCACAGCCGCCTGCCCGCAAGAAGGCAGATCATGCCACCGCGTTCTCGTGACGCTGGCGTGTCCGGTCAAAGGGGCGGGCCCTCCGCACCACACTGCCGCGAAGGGCCCTTCGAGGCTGCTTCTTAACCCCGCACTGGCCGGGTGACCGCCCCAGGACTGTCCATGCGGCCGGAACGCGAGGATGCGGCGCTGACCTCCCCAGGCACACCGCCGCATCCTCGCCAGCCACTCAACCAGCTACCCGCCCGTGCTGACAGCACTCCTGGCCTGCCTATCCGTGCCGCAGACCACGTCCACGGCCGCTCTCACGTGAGCGCGCACCGGTTCGGACAGCTCCTTGCCCTGTGTGGTGTCCACCAGTACCTGCGCGATCAGCCGCAGTTTCACGTTGGCGTGCTGGGAGGCCCGCACCAGGAAATCGAAGGCTTGGTCAGCTGAGCAGTGGTACGTCGCCGCCAGCACACCGCGCGCCATGTCGATGACCGGGCGGCTGTCGAGAGCCCGTTGCGAGTCGTACTGCCCGCCGACCGGTGCTGGGTCGTCGCGCCGCTGTGGATGCGGCGGCAGACCGAGGTGGACTGTCTGTACCTCGTGGGTGTGATGTTGCTGGATACCTGGCGAATTTTGATTCACAGTTGGCGGGCAGCGGTCCCGGTCACGTCGTCCGACCCTGTAGCCCTCGAACGGGTGACGCTACCCGTACGCAGACCGGGTAAAGGAGAGCATGGACAGCAACCCAGCGGCCCCCCTTGTGGACAGCCATCCCGTTGCGGAACCAGTACGTGAACTCATCAGCGGTATTGTCATCGCCGTCCGCGCCGGAGACGATCCCGCCATTCGGGCTCTGCTGACCCGTCTGGCTCCCGTCGCCGACACCACCTCCTTGCTACTGCTGCGCTACCGGCTCGGGCTGGGCGAGCACCCTGAGCGAGTCGGCGACGCAGCGCCACCCGGCCAACTCCGACGCCCACCGCTGTACCACAGCCCAGGAGATCTGGCAGGACACCGCCGGGCAGGTTGACATGCTGGTGGCCGGCATCGGCCGTCGGCGGCACCGTGACCAGCGTTGGGCCGGTCCTCAAGGAGAATGAGTCCGACATCACCGTGGTGGCCGTGGAACCGGCGGAGTCAACCGTCCTATCCGGCGGCACCCCCGGCCCGCACCGCACCCAGGCGCTCGGCGCCGGCTTCGTCCTCGACGTCCTCGACACCGAGATCTACGACACCGTCTGCCGCGCCGACCTGCCCGAGGCCCGCCGCCTCGCCCGCACCGAGGGCTTCCTCACCGGACTCTCCGGCGGAGCCGCCCTCCACTCGGCCGCCACCATCACCCACCATCCACGGCACAAGGGCGCCCTGATCATGGTCGTCCTGCCCGCACCGGGGAGCGTTGCCTCAGCTCGGACCTGTTCCACGACGGATAGCAGGCACCACGGGGCGCCGGAATATACAGGCAAGCCATGAACCGCACGGTCCACCCGGCCTGGTAGCGGGGTAGTCCGCTTGCTCGTGAAGAGGTGCTTCCGGGCTGCTGACGCCGCCGGCCGAGACGGGCCCACTGGGCCCTGTGATCGGGACGTTCGGCCCCCGCACCCCACGACCACTCCGAGTTAGGTTCACCTAAGTACCACCGGTGCAGGCAGAGAGCGAGGCACGAACATGGCATCGACCGACCATTCGGCCCTGCAGAAGACCATCCCCCTTCCCGGCGACGGACTGGACGCCGCCCGCATGCCCGGCCACTGGCTGCTGGCCCGCCTGGGCAAGCGCGTGCTGCGCCCCGGCGGTGTGGAGCTGACCCGCTGGATGATGGACGCCCTGGGCGTGGACCCGGAAGACCGAGTGGTGGAGCTGGCCGCGGGCCTCGGCGCGACCGCCCGGCTGACCCTCGCCCGCCACCCGGCCGCCTACACCGCCGTCGACCGCGACGCCACCGCCGTCGCCGCACTCAGCGCCCTCGCCGCCCTGGGCCCGACCCAGGTGCGCGCCGTACGGTCGGACGCCGCGGACACCCGGCTGCCGGACGGCGACGCCACCGTCGTATACGGCGAGGCGATGCTGACCATGCAGCCCGAACCCGCCAAGCGGCGCATCGTACGGGAAGCACGCCGCCTCCTCGACGAGGCCACCGGCCGGTACGCCATCCACGAACTATGCCTGCTGCCCGACGACCTCGACCCGGCACTCGCCGAACAGATCACCCATGACCTGCACGAGGCCATCCACGTCGGCGCCCGCCCCCTGACCCCCACCGCCTGGCGTGAGCTCCTCGCCGACGAGGGCTTCACCGTCACCGCCCACAAGACCGCACCGATGGCACTGCTCGAACCACGCCGCCTCGTCGCCGACGAAGGGCTGATCCCCGCGCTGCGCATCGCCGGCCGGGCCCTGCGCAACCCGTCCGCACTGCGCCGTGTGCTGCACATGCGCCGCGTCTTCCAGCGCCACGGCGCCCACCTGGGCGCGATCGGTCTGCTCGCCGTCCCCACCCCGCACCAGCCCTGAGGAGGTACCCAGATGAATGCCACCGTGATCACCGACCTGGCCGCCGACCTGACCGTGCCCGAGGACGGCACTCTCAGCCGCGTCCTGTACCGCGACGACCGCCTGCGCGTGGTCGGCTTCGCCTTCGCCGCCGGCCAGGAACTGACCGAGCACACCTCCGCCCTGCCCGTGGTCATCCAGGTCGTCAAAGGCCGCCTCGACCTCATCCTCGGCGAGGAGAAGACCGAGGCCACGCCCGGCAGTTGGATCCACCTGCCCGCCCGTCTGCCGCACACCGTGCGCGCCACCGAACCCAGCATCATGCTGCTGACCATGCTGCCCGCCCCGGAACCCGCCACTGCCAGTGGCCCCGCCGCAGCCTGACCGGTCCCAGACCGGGCAGAGCAGGACACTCGCGGGCAACAGCTCGTGCCAGGTGTTCGGCGCGCCCGCGCCACGATGCCCCGCGGGGACGCCGCGGCGTCATCACTCCAACGTTGGGGCCGAACGGCCCCAACACGACGGCCTTGTGGGCTCTGGCCGGCCGATGACGCCTCCGTCACTGTGACGGAGTGAAGCCTGATGCCGCTTGCACACGGAGGGACACACGCATGCTGAAACGCGGTGGCAGGTTGCTGCTGTGGCGCTGGCGGCGCAACCCGCTCAGGCGGCGCTCCGACGTCGCCGAAGCCTGGCTCGGCGTGGCAGCGGCGGCCCTGCTCCTCCTCGCGGTGCCGGCTCTGGGCGTGGCGACGGCTGCCGTCGCCGAGCATTCCGCTCTCGATGAGGCCCGGGGGCTGCACCGCACCACGGCCCGCCTTGTCGGGGACGCCCCAGAGCCGACGCCGGTACGGTTCTCCGTCCTGGCGACCGACGACCGGGTCAGCGCGATCGTGCGGTGGACCACGCCCAGCGGCACCTCCAGGTCCGGCCCGGCGTCGGTGGCCGCGGGCAGCCGGGCGGGCTCTCCCGCCACGGTGTGGCTCGACGACGCCGGCCGCAACCACCCCGCGCCGCCCACCCCCGCTCAGGCCAGAACCCAGGCAGCCGCGCTGGGGGCGGCAGCCGGGGCCGGTGCGGGCGTGCTGGTGCTGGGTGGCTGGTGGGTCGCTCGGGTACGGCTGGAGGTGCGGCGCAGCGCGCGGTGGGACCACGACTGGGCCGAGTTCAACTCGCACCGGGGCCACCGGCACGCGTGAATCACCGGCCGGGCCGAGCGGGCGCGCCCCTTCCACCCCCGCTCGGCCCGACATCGTGGCGCGCCTGGGCAGCCCCAGTGCCCGTGCACGCAGTCGCGAGTGTCGCCGTCCCCTGCGGTAGCCGCGCGCCGACCGTGCTCACGACGGGGGCGGACGGGCTGCCGGAGCTCTAGGGTGAGTGGTGTGGCCGTATCCGGTCGCCGTACCCCAACAACGCCGGGAAGGGGTGAGGTGCCGATGAGCGGCGACGAACGCCCCCGGCGTCAGCCACGGCCGGCGATGCCCGGCCCGGCCTGGGACATGGACCTGGGCAGCATCGCCGAGCAGTTCCAACAACTCACCCGAGCTCAGGCACGGATGCAGGCGTTGCTGGACGCGGTGCTCGCGGTCAGCCGGGAGCTGGAGCTGCCGGTCGTGCTGCGCCGGCTGGTGAGCGCCGCGATGCACCTGGTGGACGCCCGCTATGGCGCCCTGACCGTGCTGAAGGAGGAGGGGGAGGAGCTGGAGGCGTTCATCCCGCTCGGCCTGAGCGACATCGAGCGTCAGCGCTTGGCCGGAGTCGACCCGCCGCACGGCCGCGGTCTGCTCGCGCTTATGATCGAGCAGCGCGAGCCGCTGCGCGTGGACGACGTGCCGCGCCACCGGGACGCGGTCGGCTTCCCCACAGGACATCCGCCGATGCGCACCCTGCTCGGAGTGGCGATCGGCGTGCGCGGGCGCATCTACGGCAACCTCTACCTGTCCGATCGGCGCGATGGCCGGCCGTTCGGCGAACAGGACGAGGCGGTCGTTCTCGCGCTGGCCGGGGCCGCCGGCATCGCCATCGAGAACGCCCGCCTGTATGAGCAGATACGCACCTCCGCCGACCACTTCCAGCGCCTGCTGCTGCCCACCTTGCCCGATCTGACGCCGTTCACCGCGGCCGCGGTCTACCGGGCGGCCACCGCGCCCGGCCACCACCTGGGCGGCGACTGGTACGACGCCCTGCTGCTCCCGGACGGCGCGTGCGCCGCGATCATCGGCGACGTACTCGGCCACGACCTGACCGCGGCCGCCGCCATGGCGCAGACCCGCAACATGCTCCGCGCCCTGCTCTACGACCGGCGCACCCCGCCGAGCCTGGTTCTGGACCGGCTCGATATCACCCTCCACGCCACCACTGACGTCCCCGTCACCACCGCTTGCCTGGCCCGCATCGAACCCGATGGCGACGGCTGGCGCCTGCACTGGTCGACGGCCGGCCACCTTCCACCCCTGCTCCTCACCGCCGACGGCCGCACCCGCTACCTGCACGCCGAGCCCGGGGTGCCGCTGGGCGTCGACACTCGTCTGCCACGCCCCGACCACACCCATGCTCTCGTGGCCGGGGACACGGTGCTGCTGTTCACCGACGGTCTGATCGAACACCCCGACCGCCCTCTGGATGCCGGACTGCGGTGGCTTGCGGCCACCGCCGCCGCCCACGCACGACTGCCCCTGGAGGAACTGTGCCGCACGTTGGCCGACCAGAACCCCAGCGACGGCCACGACGACCTCGCCCTCCTTGCCGTGCGCACCCCGCCCACCGGCCTCGATGACCATCGCCACGCGAAGATGGCATAGAGCGCCTACGCCTACGGAACAGCAGCTGGCGGACATCCAGCCGCCCCGGGCAGATGTGATGCGCCCCGCGACGGCGGACGAGGTGAGCGAGGATTGTGTCAGTCGCCGCCGCGCGGCCGATTCCGGTGTCGGTCCGGGGCCAGGCAGGGGTTGCCGGTGTCAATCCACTGGTGCTGGATGCGTGCCCTTGCGGGTTCCGTGGCGTTGAAGGGGTGACACGACACCGTGCAGGTGTTGTGTCGGCGGCCCCGTCTGGCTTCCCGACGATCATGGCAGGGGCTGTTCCGGCTGAACCAGCCGGGTGATGGGCGGCTCCGGACGTCATGGCACCGACACCTCCGGAGCCGCCCGTTCGTATGACTCCGTGCCGGTTTGGATGATCGCAGCGTACTGATCAACCTTCGGCTGCTACTTCCCCATTGGGTCCCCTGGCAGAAGCACACGCCACCCGCCCCACCGCAGCTCCTGGTCACCGACCGGGCCCGGCCGGGAGCCGGCCGCCGTGTCACGGCGGTGCCGTCGTCCCGTGACCGGTGTTTCTCGCGTGGGCGGCTTTGCCGGACTGGCGGCCGGTCCTGCATTGGTCGACGACCTCGTGTCCGGTGGCCTCCTCGGCGAGGACCGTCCGGGTTCGGCGTCAGCCGTGTTTGGCGACGGTGAGCAGCACTGCGGCGTCTTCGATCGCTTGCAGACTGTGGCGGGCCTCGGGGATGGTGAGCAGGTCGCCGGTCCGGCCTTCCCAGGAGGTCTCGCCGCTGGTGAGCCGGACACGTCCGCGCAGCACCAGCAGGGTCGCCTCGCCGGGACTCTCGTGCTCGGCGAGCGAGGTATCGGCGGTAAGCGCGAGGACGGTCTGGCGCAGGACGTGTTCGTGGCCGCCGTAGACGGTGGCGGCGCTGCGGCCGGTGGAGGCGGCGGTGGCGCGTTCAAGGTGCTCGCGGGCCAGTGCGTCGAGTGAGATCTTCTGCATGGCTTCCAGTCTCCGTGGTTCCATGGATGTAACGGGGGACTTTCGGCGTGCCGTGCGGGTGGCGGACTTCAACGATCCTTGAGTTTCTCTCGGAAACCGAGCTGACCAGGTGCGGGGAGGGTGGGCAAACGTCGGCGGGCAGCCGGCCGCGGTCCCTCTCCGCCGCCGTCACCAGCGCTGCTGCTGCAGCTGATCGATGGCCTGCGGTTTCGGTGCCGATCGCCTCGTGGTCGCCTGCGGTGGAGTCGTCCAGTAGTGCGCGGTGGTCGTACTGGTGCGGGTTGGTTCGGCCAACACGCCGGATGGCGCGACGACTCCGGCAGCCAAAGCCGCGGTCGTCACAAACTGTCTGCGGCCGAGTGGAAGATCGGTGAGGAAGACCCCCTTCGATGTGTAAGCCCCGCGGTGGACGGGACGCGGACCGGCGGGTGCCGGTGGTGAGGCCCGCGTGGGCGCGGAGGTGGCCGGAGTGCTGGTGTTGCGTACCCGGATGACGCGACCTCGGGGAACTCTTCCGGCGGGTGGACGTATCAGGAGGAGTGTCCGCAGGCCGGATGATGCCGGGGCGTGCGGGCGTCGGGCACTCGGGGAGCCGCACAGCTCCTCGTCCTTCTCCCCGTCCGGTGCGGTCACCGATACCCCTTGGTGCTTGGCGAACTGGACGGCGTATGCGCCCGCCGCGGCCGGGAGGCGCCCCGGGCTACCGGCGGTGCATGGTTTCCAGCGCCGCGGCCAGGACGTGGGGATCATGGTGGCCCTTGTGGACCGCGGGTGGGTGCGTGTCGAGCCGGAGGAGTTGGGCCACCGCCGTCCAGGCGGTTCGCACGGAGTACTCGACGGTGAAGACGACGTCGTCCGGCACCTCTGCGAACTGTCCGATGAAGGCCAGGTTGACCGATCCCTCGGGCACTACCTTGGGTCGGTCGTCGCGGCGGCGGGCCAGGAACTGGCTGGTGATGTAGGGCATCAGGCAGGGCACGGCGGTGGAGCTGTGCAGGATCCGGGCCGCCGTCGGCTCGTCGAAGTGCAGGTGGTGCAGGACCTCTTCGAGGATCTCCCGGCCGGAACACATCGTCATCGGTTTGGGTGTGTGGTTGCCCGCGCGGTCGGGGAAGAGACCGTATCCCCACCAGACCGCGACGGCCTCGGGCTGGTCGCGGTAGACGGGTTGGCGGTTGGCGACGATGGTGAGCAGCCAGTTGGAGTCGGTGAAGGTCATCAGGCCGCCCTTGCCGGTTTCCCGGCCGCTGAACTCCTCGAGCGCCTTGAGGAAGGCAGGATCCTTCGTGGTGACCGTGAACGACTCCCAGCGGGATTCCTTGACGTGCTTGTCGAAGACGTCCGGGTTGCCGAAGTCGTCGCGTCCCCGGGCCAGGCGGTGCCAGAGGAGCCAGGCGTCCGAGCGGCGGGGAGGCGAGGCCGGTGCGGCGGTGTGCGAGCCGAGGCTGGAGGCGTCGGTCATGGAACCGTTGGTGACCAGAACCAGGTCCTCGGGAGCCACCTCGATGTGCTCGTCACGGCCGTTGCGGGACAGGTGGATGCGCTCGACCCTCGTGGTCCCGCGGCCCGGCGCGAGCTCGAGGTCGGTGACATGGCATCCCATGTGGAAGGTCACGCCGCGTTCACGCAACCAGGCGGTCAGGGGCCGCACGATGGAGTCGTACTGGTTGTAGCGGGTCCGGTGGATGCCCGACATGGACGCGAACTCGGGGAAGAGGTGGATGAAGCGCCTGAGGTAGCGGCGGAACTCGATCGCGCTGTGCCAGGGCTGGAAGGCGAACGTGGTGCACCACATGAACCAGAAGTTCGTGGTGAAGAAATGCTCGCCGAAGCAGTCGGTGATCCGCTTGCCGTCCAGGTGCCCCTCGGGGGTCGCCAGGCAACGGACCAGGTCCAGCCGGTCGAGTTCGGAGAAGCCCATCGAGCGGGTGTCGACGATCTTTCCGTCGCCGTCGACGAGGCGTGCGATGTCGTCCCAGGCGAAGTCCTCGTGGCCGGCCAGGATTTCCTGCGTCACCGAAACCGAGGGCTCGTCGAGCGTGGGAATGCCCGACAGCAGGTCGTACGTGCAGCGGTACTCGGCCTCGAACATCCGCCCGCCGCGCATGGTGTAGCCGGCGTCGGCCGTGCCGTCCGCGTCGAGGCTGCCGCCGGTGTTCCGCTGCTCCTCGAAGAGGTGGATGTCCGCTCCGCCGAATCCGCCGTCGCGGATCAGGAACGTGGCCGCGGCGAGCGCCGCGATACCGCTGCCCACCAGATACGCCTTCGCCATCACACAACTCCTCGTTGTCGCCCGGTGCGGGGAACCTCACACCATGAGCGTTTCCTGCGCCGGTGAGCGCCGTCAGTGGGCCGTTGGTCACCCGTCCGGTCCGAACGGCCCTCGGCCGGGTCGTCGAGAAAGACGTCGGCGGACCCCGTCGGCCATGCGGACCCGTACGCTCACGTGCCGGCCTGCCCACGCCCGTGGCGGCGGATCGCCGTCGGCCGGGCGCAGCACGTAGGACACCACGCCGGGGTTTCGGTGCGGCGCTCGACGACGTCCACTGCCGCCACACCTTGCCGGGCTTCACGCCCGCGTCCTTGAGCCCTGTCGGCCACGAACGACCTGGGTGAGCCGCTGCATCACACGCCCTGCAGGCGTCGCGCAAGGGAGGACGGCTCCCCGGGCCGTCTACCGATCGCGGCGCCATTTCCTATATGCGGCCACGGCCGTCGGCAGGGTCGGGAAGATCCTCTCGCTGCCGACGGTGTCCGCCAGGCCGTACGCCGTCAGGTCGTCCAGCAGGTCCTGCTTGACGCGGGCGAGGGCGAAGACGATGCCGCGGTGGGCGAGCTCGCGGCGGAGTTCGTCGACGGCGTCCAGGGCGGTGATGTCGACCTCAACGTTTGCCTCGGTGTTGAGGACGAACCAGCGGACCGGTTCCGTCTGTTCGTCGACGGCGGCCAGGGCCCGGCGGCGGAAGTTCTCGGCGTTGGCGAAGAAGAGAGGGGAGTCGTAGCGGTAGACGAGCAGGCCGGGGATGGTGCGGGCCTGCGGGTAGTCGTCGATGTCGTGCATGCCGGCCACGCCGGGTACCAGGCCCTCGACGGCGTCGTGCGGGCGGGCCACCCGGGTGAGCAGTTCGGCCACGGACAGGCCGACGGCGACCAGCACGCCGTACAGGATGTCGAGGGCGAGAACCCCTGCCAGGCAGCCGAGCGCCAGGAGGAGTTCCCGGCGGCGGAAGGACGCCAGCTGTCGGAAGCCCGCCAGGTCGATCATGCGGACCGCCGCGTAGACGACGAGCGCGCCGAGCACTGCCGTTGGCGTGCGAGAGAGCAGGGGGCCCAGGAAGAGCAGGACCGACAGGACGGCCGCGCCGGCCACCAGCGAGTACGCCTGGCTGCGACCGCCGGCTGAGGAGGCCAGCGCGGTACGGCTGGCACTGCTGCTGACCGGGAAGCCGTGCAGCGTGCCCGCACCGAGGTTGGCGGCGCCCATGGCCAGGAACTCCTGGTTGGGGTCCAGCCCGGAATCCCCGTCCTCGTGGTTGGTGAAGGCCCGCGCGGTGAGGATGAAGTCCGTGTAGCCGACCAGGAGTACGCCCAAGGCGGGGAGCACCAGGTGCGGCAGTTCGGTCATGTCCGGCACCGCCACGGTGGGCAGGCCCGAGGGGACGTCGCCGATCACCTTGATGCCGTACCGGCCGTCGAGGTCGAAGACGGACACGGCGGCCGTGCCGAACACCACGGCGAGCAGAGGGCCGGGGACGGTGCGGAAGAAGTGGGCCACCGTGAAGAGGACCCCCAGTGCCGCGACGGCGAACAACACCGTGGCCGGCTGGAGCCGTGGCAAGTGCCCAGCGAAGGACCACAGTTGAGGGAAGGAGCCTGTCGTCCGGACACCGGTGAGTTTGGGGAGCTGGTCCACGATCATGATCAGTGCCACGCCCGCGAGATAGCCGATCAGCACCGGCCGGGACAGCAGGTCCGCGACGAAGCCGAGCCGCGCCGCCCATGCCACCACGCACAACAGGCCGACCGCGATCGCGAGCGTGGCCGCCAGCGTCGCGTAGCGCGCCGGATCTCCTGCGGCGAACGGACCGACCACGGTCGCCGTCATCAGCGCGGTCGTCGACTCCGGGCCAACCGACAGCAGGCGGGAGGAGCCCAGCAGGGCGTACAGGGCGAGCGCGGGCAGGATCGCCCACAGTCCTGCGACCGGTGGCAGGCCGGCTACGCCCGCGTATGCCATCACCTGGGGCACGAGATACGCGGCCACCGTCACTCCGGCCAGGACGTCGCCCTTCAGCCACGAGCGGCGATAGCCGAGCAGTGCACCGAGCCCGGGCACCAGGCGGCGCCACCTTGGAGCACGGCCGACCGAGCTCTGGGACATGATCCTCCTTGAGCCGAAGGACCTCATGATTCTCCGGGACCCTGGTCAACCGCGAGATGCCGAACGGCCCGCGGGTGCGGTTGCTCCGAGGTGTTCTCGGAGGCGGTTCGGCTCCGAGCACACAGCTCTCGGCGGATCGGGCTGGTGACTCTCGGTCTGCTTGACACTCGGCGCTGGCCTTCCTTTGCGCGCATGTACCGCTCTGTCGCCGCCGGCGTCGCGGGCCCTGCGATGGCGGGGACACCTCGGCCGATGGGGCCTGTCGGTCCCGGACCGGGGACCTGCGGGCTCTGCACCGCGTCCCTTCTTGTCGCCACCCTGGAGTGAGAACCCCGACCAGGAGGTGGACACCATGTCCCGCACCGTCACCGTGGGCCTCGACGGCTCGCCCGAGAGCCGCGCCGCCGCCGAGTGGGCGGCCCGCGAGGCGAAGCTTCGCGAGTTGCCGCTGCGGCTGGTGCACGTCCGGGAACCCGTCCCGGAGCCCATGGCGCAGGCCCCGCTCCTAGGCGCCGAGACGCAAGCGCACTGGAGCGAGCGGATTCCGCGCGAGGCGGCTGAGGGTCTTCGCCTGCGCCACCCGGGCGTGCATGTGGAGATGGAGCAGATTTCCGGCAGGCCGACGGATGCGTTGGCCGAGGCGGCGAAGGACGCCGAGCTGCTGGTGATGGGCTCGCGCGGGCTGAGCGGGATCGGGGGATTCCTCGTCGGGTCCGTCGGCATGGCAGTGATCGCGCACACGGAGACCCCTGTCGTTCTGGTGCGGGCCGGGGAGCAGGCCGCCGACGAGCACGAGGCGGATCCGGCGGGCATCCCGTCCGCCGCCACCGCGTACCGGCCCGTGGTCCTCGGCCTCGACACCGGCCACCCCGATGACGCGGTGATCGCCTTCGCCTTCGAGGAGGCTGCCCGCCGTAACACCGCGCTGAGGGTCGTGCACGGCTGGAACCTTCCGCCTTACTTCGCCTACGGCCTCCCCGCCGACCCCGAACTCAACGCCGAACTGGGACGGCAGGAGGCTGCCGCGCTGGCGGGGGTGCTGCGCCCCTGGCGGCAGAAGTACCCGGAGATCGAGGTAGTCGAGGTGTCCCGCTGCGGCAGCCCCTCCAACCACGTCATCGACGCCTCCCGCGAGTCATCGCTGGTCGTCGTCGGCCGCCGGACGCGCCACAGCCCGATCGGTGCCCACATCGGACCCGTCACACACGCGGTACTGCACCACGCCGTCGCCCCCGTCGCCGTCGTCGCGCACGACTGAACGCATTCTCTGGAGGAGAGGAGATCATGAACGCAGCGGTGGAACGAGCCCTCGGCGGGCCCTTGGTCGTGGGCGTGGACGGCTCCGAGCCGAGCTTGCGGGCCGTCGACTGGGCGGCCGACGAGGCCGTGCTGCGCGGGGTGGCGTTGCGGGTGGTGTACGCCTGTCTGTGGGAGCGGTACGAGGGTGCCGCGCTCGCCCGTGACATCGGCAAGCCGACCGCTCTGCCGTTGCCCCAGGACGTCACCGACGCCGCTGCTCAGCGGGCGCGTGCCCGGCACCCCGACCTGAAGGTGACCGCCGACGTGGTGTTCGAGGAGCCGGAGTACGCCCTGGTGCGCGAGGGGCGGAACGCCTCCGCGCTGGTCGTGGGGACGCGCGGCCGCAGTGGCGTCGCCGAGATGCTGCTTGGCTCCGTCAGCCTGGCCGTCGCCGCCCACGCCGACTGCCCGGTGATCGTGTTGCGCGGCAGCCACGACAATCAGGTGACGCCCCCGGTCCACGGTCGCGTCGTCGTGGGTGTCGGTGAGGACGCGAAGGAGTCGGCTGTCGTGCGGTTCGCCGTCGAGGAGGCACGGCGTCGCGGCGTGCCGCTGGAGGCCGTACGGGCCTGGCGGTGCCCGGCACATGAGACCACCGACCATCCGCTGCTGGCCGGTGAGCCCGCCCGGCTGCACGAGGAGCGGGCCGTTGAGGAACTGGAAGCGGCGCTGCGGGATGTCCCGGCGGACATCGTCGATGTGCGCCGGCGCACCGTCGAGGGCCCTGCCCGCCGGGTGCTCTTGGACGCCTCGCACGAGGCCGACCTGCTGGTCGTCGGCGCCCGCCGCCGCGAGGGGCACTTCGGGCTCCAGCTCGGCCGGGTCGCCCACGCGGTGCTGCACCACTCCGCCTGCCCGGTCGCCGTCGTACCGCACCAGGTGTGACCCGAGCAGGAGCGGGTCACAGGCTCGCCGCGACGAGGTCTTCGGCCCGCTCGTCCTGTTCGGGCTCGGCGGTACGGCCACGGAGGTGCTGGCCGACCACGCGGCCCGGCTCGCCCCGCTCACCGACCACGACGTGCGTGACCTGATCACCGCCCCGCGCTGCGCCCCGCTCCTGTTCGGCGCGCACGGCAAGGGACCCGTCGACATCGAGGAGCTGGAGCAGTTGCTGTTGCGGCTGTCCCGCATGGCGGCGGACCTGCCGCAGCTCGCCGAGACCGACTTCAACCCGGTCCTGGCGGCACCGGGCGGTGTCACCGTGCTGGACGCGCGGATCCGCCTGGTGCCGTGCAGGCCCCAGGACCCCTACCTGCGCCGCCTCCGCTGAGAAGGGAATACGGAGATGAAACACAACAAGGTCGGCTCCGTGATGACCACGAAGGTCGTCCGCGCCACCTACGGCACCCCGTTCAAGGAGGTGGCCCGGCTGCTCGCGGCCCACCGGATCAGCGGGCTGCCGGTGGTCGACGAGGACGACAAGGTCATCGGCGTCATCTCCGAAACGGACCTGGTGGCACGCCAGGCGGCCACGCCTGGACCGTACGAGCCGCGCCGTCGCTTCGTGTTCCCCGCGCTGACACGCGCTGCCCGGCGGCAGGCTGCGAAGGCGCACGCCCGCACCGCCGGCCGGCTCATGAGCGAGCCGCCCGTCACCGCCCACGCCGACGACACCGTCGTCGAGGCCGCCCGCACCATGGCCCGGCACCAGGTGGAACGTCTGCCGGTGCTCGACGAGGCGGACCGGCTGGTCGGCATCGTCACCCGCCGCGACCTGCTCCAGGTGTTCCTCCGGCCTGACGGGGACATCCGCGACGAGGTGAGCGAGGACGTACTGGGGCGCACCCTGTGGCTTCCGCCCCGCAGCATCGACGTGTCCGTTGTGCAGGGCGTCGTCACGCTCACCGGCCACATGGAACGCAAGAGCGAGACGGAGATCGCCCTGTCGATGACCGCACGGATCGACGGCGTGGTCGGGGTGGTCGACAGGCTCACCTACCGACTAGACGACGCGCGCCTGCCCACCCAGGAGCAGGCGCTGCACGGCGTGGCCGACGACCGGCTGCGCAGAATGTGAGAGGAGGCGTACCGCCATGACCGGCACCGTGTTGGTCACCTACGGAACCACGAACGGATCGACGGCGCAGATCGCCGAAACCATCGCCGATGTCCTACGCAAGAGCGGGCTGACGGTGGAGACCCTTCCGGCCCAGGCCGTCGCCACTGTGACGTCGTACGACGCGGTGGTGGTCGGCGGCGGACTGTACGCCGGGCGCTGGCAGAAGCACGCGCGCCGGTTCCTCCGCCGGCACCGCCACGACTTGGCCGAGCGCCCGCTGTGGCTGTTCAGCAGCGGCCCGCTCGACGCGTCGGCCTCGGAGCGGGAGATCCCGCCCGTTCCCGGAGTGGAGAAGGCCATGGTCGAGCTCGACGCCAGGGATCACGCCACCTTCGGGGGATGCCTGGAGGAGGGTGCGAAGGGATGGGTCGCGCGGATGATCCTCCGTAATGGGAAGGGCGGGGACTTCCGCGACTTCACCGCGATCGAGACATGGGCGGCACATGTGGCCGACGAGCTGACGCACCCATAGAGGCGAGCCGGAATGATCCGCCCCATCCAGGCCCCGGTGTCCGGCACCGGGGCCGCCGCACGGCCGTGCCTACGACGCCACCACGGTTAAGGGCACATGGCCTCGCGCAACCAGCAGAGCCCGCGCCAGGGTCCTCGACCAGGCGTGGACAACGTGAAGGCGTGAGCCTCGAATCCGGGTGCTGTCGAAGGCGACGCCGAGCGCAGCCCCCTCGGAGCTGCAGCCTTCGAGCTCTGCAGGGCGGGACGGGCCGCCCGCTCACGTCGTGCGGTGGGCCGGCGACGACGGATCGATGCCCCGCGGCGTGGTGCAGTCATCCGGACGGCGCCGGTCCGGATGGCTGTGGCCGAGCGGTGCGGCCGAGTGCTTCGGTCCGCTGCGCGAGCCGGTCACGACGGCGTACGCCGCCCGGCGCCCGAGCTCCGGGCCGATCACTGCCGCGACCTGCGGCGTCACGAAGACCACGCGGCTGCATGTCCCGGCGGGACGTCACCGGTCGATGGAGGCAAGGGTGGGCGGAACCGCCTTGAACGGTGACCGCGGTGGCAGCCGAACGCCCCGCGCGCTGCCCACGGTGGGTGCGCGCTGGGGGACGACGTGCGCGACGCCGTCAGTACGGCGCCGCGATACCGCAACCTTCCCTCGTGGGGCGGTTCACGACGGTGCGGCGTCCTCGCTGTGACTCGACGGCACAGGGGCCGACTCAGAGGAACGGCCGTGTTCGGAGACGTCGAACTCCACGTCCACGACCCCCTCGACCGCCCGAATCAGCCGTGCTGCGACGGGCACCAGGGACGCGTCCCGGATACGGCCGCTGAGCGTCACGACACCGTCCCGGACCGAGACACGTGCGGCTGACGCCGGGGTGGGGAAGAGGTACGACACCACCTCGCGGCGGACCTCCTCCGCGATGTCATCGTCCTCGCGGAGGAACACCTTCAGCAGGTCGGCGCGGCTGACGACGCCCTGCAGCATGCCCAGTTCATCGACGACGGGCAGCCTCTTCACCTTCTCGTGCGCCATGGTCCGCGCGGCCTGGGCGAGCGTCGCGTTCGCGTGGACGGTGAGGGCCGGCCAGGTCATCAGCTCCCCGGCCGTCACCGCGCCGGCCTTCGCGAGGTCGGACAGACGGCGCAGCTGGGTGTACCGGTCCGGGTCGCTGTCGCGGAACTCCTCCTTGGGCAGCAGGTCGGCCTCGGACACCACCCCGACGACGCGCCCCTCGCCCTCCAGGACGGGCAGAGCGCTGACCTTCCAGTCGTGCATCATCCGCACGATCTCCTTGAAGGAGGCGCCCCGGCCGATGGCGGCGACGGTCTGGGTCATCACGTCGCTGACGATGTGCGGACTGCCGTGCATGACGCCTCCTTCGGCGCTGTCACTTCGATGCGGCGCGTTCACAGGAGGCTGCCGCTGCCGTAGGGGGCGTACAGGTCCAGCAGCCGGGTGCGGGACGAGCGCAGGCGGTGGGCGAGGACGTTCCCGACCCACTGGGCGACGTTGGCGCCGAGCGCGGGGTCGTCCCGGCACATCGAGCGGATTGCGGTGGCGTCGAACTCGTAGGCGCGCACCGGGCTGGTCGCCTCGGCGCCCAGATGCCAGCTGTGCGGGGCGAACAGCCAGGACCAGCCGAGGAGTTGGTTGTGGTCGAGGGTCTCGATGACAGCTGCGCGGCGGCCGGGCACATGCATGTCGAGGGCGACGGTGCCGGTACGGATGATCCAGAACCGATCCGCCTTGCCGCCTTCCTCGAACAGGCGGGCGCCCTGCGGGAACGACACCTCACGGGCGAAGCGCATCAACCGATGACGGTGCTCGGCCGGCAGTGCCTGCAGCATGCCTGCCGCGGCGGGAGCGTTCATGACGTGCCTCCAGTCAGGGCGTACGAACCTGCCATGTCCAGCGTGTTCCCGTGCCTGCTCCTGGGCCATGGGCCACCCGGCCCCAGCGCCGGGCCGTCCGGTACCCCGTGAGAGCCCTTGGGCCCCTGGGCCGGGAACGGGCCGAGCGGTTCGATGAAGACCAGAGACAACCCATGGGAAGGGGGTGCTCATTGTGGGTACGTCACTGACCCCGGAGTTCTGGAGGCTGTTCGCCGTCCTCCTGGTGATCTCCATGGCGGTCACCTTCGTGCTCAGCGCCGCGCTCGACGCGCTGGTGCTACGGGCACAGCGGCGCCACATCCGGCACCGGCCGACGGCCACGCGGATGAGCGAGGCGTCCCACCGACCCGTCCGGAGCCTGGCCCGGCACTGAGCCGCAGAAGTGCAGAGCGCAGCTGTCGAGGACGTTCCTGACAACGCTCGACCCAGAAGAGCAGACAGGCTCAAACGGAGGAGGCAGTCAGCATGCTTCAGCACGTGACCGCAGGAGTGGACGGTTCCACCGAGAGTCTCGCGGCCGCGCACTGGGCGGCCCGGGAAGCCCTGCGTCGCGGAGCCGCGTTGAGGCTGGTGCACGCGTGGGCCTGGCATCCCCGCCCGGCCGCCTCCGTACCCATGGGCACGAGCGAGCGCGAGTGGGCCCAGCAGACGCTGGACCGAGCGGCTGGCAGCGTCCGGGCCGCACACCCAGGGCTGCGGATCGTCGAGCAGTTGGTGTCCGGCTCCGCGGTCGACGCCCTGCTCGCCGCGCCCGAGGAGGCGGAGTTGCTGGTGCTGGGCTCCCGTGGGCTCGGCGGTGTCGCGGGCTTCCTGGTCGGATCCGTGTCCCAGCGGGTCGTGGCCAGGTCGGTGCGCCCCGTGGTCCTCGTCCGGGCGGGCGAGGCTGCCGCCGACGAACACCTTCCGGTGTCCGACGGTGTCTCGCCGGAGGAGATTCCCGGGACGCCGTACCGCGATGTCGTCCTGGGGCTGGACACCCGGCGCCCCTGCGACGAGCTGATCGAGTTCGCCTTCGAGGCCGCCGGGCGCTACGGCGCCGCACTGCGTGTGATCCACGCCTTCAGCGTTCCGTCGGCCGACGGCGGCGACCTGCCCTCGGTGACGGGGGCGGGGCCGGAGCTCCTGGCGGCACAGGAACGCGCCGTCGTCGCGACGCTGCGTCCGTGGTGCGAGAAGTTCCCCGAGATCTCCGTGACCGAGACCGTCTCCGAAGGCAGGGCGGCCACCGAGCTGGTGCGCGCGTCGTCCGGTGCTTCCCTCGTCGTCGTGGGGCGCCGCATCCGGGACGGTCACCTCGGCACGCACATCGGTCCCGTGACGCACGCGGCGCTGCACCATGTCGGCTGTCCCGTCGCCGTCGTACCGCACGCCTGAACCGGTTCCCACGGTGCTCCGATCGGCGCCGCTCGATCACCGCACCCGCCCCGACCGGGACCTGCTGGACACCTGCGGCCCCGACGGGCCGGAACGAACCGACAACGGGTTGCACACCATGAAGGCCGTGCTGGTCGTCACACTGGAGGACTGAACCGTGCGCATCGTCATCGCCCTCGGCGGCAACGCCCTGCTGCGCCGGGGTGATCGCCCCGACGCGGCCGTGCAGCAGGCGAACGTCGACCGGGTGACCACCGCTGTCGCCGCCCTCGCCCTCGAACACGAGATCGTCATCACGCATGGCAACGAGCCGCAGATCGGCCTGCTCGCCATGGAGAGCGCGGCCGACCCGGTCCTGACCGCCCCCTTCCCGCTCGACCTGCTCGGCGCCCAGACCGAGGGCCTGATCGGCTCGCTGCTGGTCCGGGCCCTGTACGACACGCTTCCCGGACGCAAGATCGCCGCACTCGTCACCCACACGCTGGTACGGGGCGACGATCCGGCGTTCGAGCGGCCCACGAAGCGCGTGGGCCCCGTGTATCCCCGGGACGTCGCCCACTCCCTCGCGCGAAGGCGCGGCTGGCACATCGCCAAGGACGCCACCGGGTGGCGTCAGGTCGTCGCCTCACCTGCGCCCGAGGGGATCGTGGAGACCGAGACCATCCATGACCTGCTCACCTGCGGCGTGCTGGTCATATGTGCCGGCGGCGGGGGCGTTCCCGTCACCGCCGACCTCGACACGGGCGCGCTGACCGGCGTCGAGGCGGTGGTGGACAAGGACCTCACGGCCGCCCTGCTCGCCGAGGAACTGAAGGCCGACTTCCTGCTCATCCTCACCGACGTGCCGAACGTCTACGCCGACTACGGCACCCGGCACCAGCAGTCCGTCCTCGACGTCACCCCCGACGATCTGCGGCGCGGCGGCTTCCCCGAGGACTCGATGGGCCCCAAGACGGAGGCCGCCGCCCGGTTCGTCGAACGCACAGGCGGCCTGGCCGCCATCGGCGCCCTCGACGCCGCGTACGAGATCGTCCACGGGCGGTCGGGGACCCTCGTGCGCTCCGACCTGACCGTCGGCTGAGAGCCGCCGGCGCGAAGGGGGGCGCCGGAACGGTTCTTCCCCAGCTCAGCGTGGATCACCCGAGAATCGGCGACTCGGGCACAATCTCGTCGGGGTCTGTCCACCGGACTGGCGACGCCGAGGCAGGTGCGGTCGATGAGGCCGTGGCACGCAGGTCCAGGACCGGATCGGGCTGCGGGCCGGTGGTGAGGGTCTCCAGCCGGGCCGTGAGGGACGGCGCGGTGGGGTCGTCGATGTCGCCGCGCAACTCCACGACGGTGGTTTCACCAACGCGAACCGGACCTGATCTGAGGAGAGAGGCGAGGCGCGCCGCGGGTGGGGCCGATCGGCCCCACCCGTCTGTTCCTGCGGGGCCCGTCAGGCGTGGCGAAGCAGCCGAGCGCTCCCCGAACACCGCGGACAGGTCGGCCGTGCGGCCCATCGACCGTGGTGTTGCACGGGTCGTTCTCCGTCTCGGCCGGGACCCATGGCCCTTCATCCTCGGGCCTGCTCCGGCGCAGGGTGGAAGAACGCAATGCCGCTGTACCAGGTGAGAGACGGGCTGGCTGATGGATCCCAATGACGGTTACCGTGAACTCGGGCGGCAGGAGTGCCGGCGGCTGATGGCCAAGGCGCCCATCGGCCGCATCGTCTACACGCGCCGCGCCCTGCCCGCCGTGCTGCCGGTCAACTTCGGCCTGGACGGCGACGGCGCGATCCTGCTGCGCACCTCCGCTGCCTCGGAACTGGTCCGCGCGATCGACGGCGCGGTGGTCGCCTTCGAGGTCGACGACGTCGACGCGGCCCGCCACGCCGGCTGGAGCGTCGTCGTCACGGGCACGGCCACCGTGGTGACCGACCCGGCCGAGCACGAACGCCTGGCCCGCACCGGCCCGGGCTCCTGGGTGCCCGCGCCGCAGGAGGTCTTCGTCCGCATCGAGCCCGAACTGGTCACGGGACGGGAACTCGTCGGCGGACGAACCCTGTACGGGGTCGATCTCCCAGCCTGAGGCTCTTCCTCCCTCTTCCTGTGATTTCTCGTCGGCCGGGGCCGTACGGCCCGCGAGATGAGGCCGTACGGCACCCCGCCGGGTTCCGCCGTCCTCTGCCCGCAGTGTCCGTGGACGACGAGCATCTCCGTGGAGCAGAAGGGAACAGGACAATGACTGAACGTCATGTGGTGGTTGGAGTGGACGGTTCACTGGTGGCCGTACGGGCCTTGGACCGGGCCGCCGAGGAGGCGGTGCGCCGCGGCGTCGCGTTGCGCATCGTGTACGCCGTGGCCGACCGGGACGAGGCGGGCCCGGTTCTGGCATCGGCCGCCTCGCGGGTCAACGAGCGCCATGCCGGTCTGCCGGTGGAGTCCAGCGCCGCGGAGGGCGGCGCCGTGCCGGTGCTGGCACGGGAAAGCGAGAGCGCGGCCGTCACCGTCGTGGGCACCCGGGGGTTCGGCGGTGTCTCCGGCCTGCTGGCCGGCTCCGTGAGCTGGCGCCTGGTCGGACACGTGCACGGTCCGTTGCTGGTCGTCCGCGGGGATCACTCTCGCGACGAGGGGCACGAGGTGCTGCTCGGCCTGGAGAGCGACGCCGATCAGTCCGCTGCTGCTTATGCCTTCCAGGAGGCGTCCCGGCGCGGAGCCCGGCTGCGTGTCGTGCATTCCGCGACACACCGCCACACCACACCGGAGCCGGCCTCGCTGGTGGCCGCGACGAGTCCCGGCCAGCGGCGGCAGGCCCAAAGCGACCGTGCGGAAGAAGCGGTGCCGCGCTTCAGTATCGCCCGGCTGCGGGACGAGTACCCCGGGGTCGAGGTCGACAGCCGCACGGTTCGCGTCGGCCCGGCCCACGCTCTGCTGGCGGCTACCCGCGAGGCCGACGTCGTGGTCATCGGCACGCACCGGCGCGCGGGCCGACCGGGTCCACCACTCGGCCCGGTCGGGCATGTCCTCATGCATCACTCCCACTGCCCTGTGGTGCTGGTACCGACGACCTGAAGAGCGTGAACGTGGTCGACATCGCCCGGCTGCTGCCCGTCGAGGAACACCCGCACGGGATGAGCGACTTCGAGTACCGCGCGGCCAGGAGGTCGGCACCACGACCACGCCGTCGACATGGTGGTCCGCAACGACGCCCCCGTACGGGAGTTGATGGAAGACGCTCGGCTGCGCCCTCGCGACGACCTGCCGGACCTCGCCGACTGGTCCTGGGACGGCTGACCGATGCCAACAGGGCCCGGACAGAGGGCCGTTCGGCCCGGCGGCCCGGGCCCTGCAGCCCCTGCGACGGGCGTCGACGACGCGGGACATTGAAGGTGCGACGAGACTTCGCCCGACATCCTGCGCGTCATACCCCTCGAAAGGGATGAGCATCATGGCAGTGCACGAACACACCCACCGTCATCCGGGCTTCCGCTTCCCGTCCCTGCCCAGGACCAGGACGGCTCCCGCCGCCGGCGAGACGACCGCCACCGCGACGGCGACCCGTGCGTACGTGTTCGCCGGGCTCCGACTCCTGACCGGGTTCGTCTTCCTGTGGGCCTTCCTGGACAAGACCTTCGGCCTCGGTTACGCCACCGGCTCCGGCAAGGGCTGGATCGACGGCGGCTCGCCCACCAAGGGCTTCCTCGGCGGGGTCGCCGCCGGCCCGATGGAGTCCACCTTCCACTCCTGGGCCGGGGACACCTGGGCGAACTGGCTGTTCATGCTCGGCCTGCTCGGCATCGGCCTCGCCCTCGTCTCCGGCATCGCGCTGCGGCTCGCCGCGGTCGCCGGCACCGCCATGATGGCGCTCATGTGGATCGCCGAGTGGCCGCCGGCCAAGCACCTGTCCGACGGCACGGCGAGCATGTCGACCAACCCGTTCGCCGACTACCACCTCGTCTACGCCATCGTCCTGATCGCGCTGGCGGTCGCGGGCGCCGGTGCCACCTGGGGACTGGGCAAGGCGTGGGCGCGGCTGCCGTTCGTCAGCCGCAACCGCTGGCTGCTCTGAGGGCCGCGCGCTCAGTAGGACCGGGGCACCTCCGCCGACGGGCGGAGGTGCCCCGGTCGCTCGTTTGACGTCGCCAGGCGAGGCCCGGAGGCCCGACCGGGCCCAACGGCCCGGCAGGGAGGGACCGATGGCGAGCCCCAGATACTCCGACAGGCCCTCCTCGCAGGTATCGCGGGCGACGAGCATCGAAAGCGAAGAAGTTCCACGTGCAGAGCGAGGGAGAGACCGGCGATGACGGCAACGGTGACAACTGGAGCCCGGGCGGCAACCGAGGCATGGCGAGGCTTCGCCGGCTTGCGCTGGCGCGACCGCATCGACGTACGCGACTTCATCCAGGCCAACTACACGCCGTACGAGGGCGACTCGGCGTTCCTGGCCGGTCCGACCGAGCGCACGCTGGCCGTCTGGCACAAGGTCGCTCGTCTGTTCCCCGAGGAGCGGCGCAAGGGAATCCTCGACGTCGACCCGGGTAACCCGTCCACCATCACCTCGCACCGGCCGGGATACATCGACCGCGACCGGGAGCTGATCGTCGGCCTGCAGACCGACGCCCCGCTGCGGCGGGCCATCATGCCGGGCGGCGGGCTGCGGATGGTCGAGAACAGTCTGAAGGCGTACGGCTACCGGGCCGATCCCTTCGTCACCCGTGTCTTCGGCACCTACCGCAAGACCCACAACGACGGTGTCTTCGACGCCTACACCCCCGAGATGCGCGCCGCCCGCAAGGCCGGCATCATCACCGGACTGCCGGACGCCTACGGCCGCGGCCGGATCATCGGCGACTACCGGCGGGTCGTGCTGTACGGCACCGACCGGCTCATCGAGTCCAAGCGGGCCGAGCGCGCCCTGCTGGACGAGCGGCTCTCCAGCCCGGACGTCATCCGCGACCGTGAGGAACTGGCCGAACAGATACGGGCGTTGGGCGAACTGACCCAGATGGCGACCTCGTACGGCTGCGACGTCTCCCGCCCGGCCGCCACCGCCCACGAGGCCGTGCAGTGGCTCTACCTCGGCTTCCTGGCGGCGGTGAAGGAGCAGAACGGCGCCGCGATGTCGCTGGGCCGCACCTCCACGTTCCTGGACGTCTACGTGCAGCGCGACCTGGAGGAGGGCCTGATCGACGAGGCCCGGGCCCAGGAGCTGATCGACGACTTCGTGATCAAGCTGCGGATCGTACGGTTCCTGCGCACCCCCGAGTACGACGCGCTGTTCTCCGGCGACCCGACCTGGGTGACCGAGTCCATCGGCGGCATGGGAGGCGACGGGCGCACTCTCGTCACCCGCACCTCCTTCCGCTTCCTGCAGACGCTCTACAACCTCGGCCCGGCCCCCGAGCCCAACCTGACCGTGCTCTGGTCGCCCCAACTGCCGTCCGGGTTCAAGGAGTTCTGCGCCCGGGTGTCCATCGACACCAGCGCCGTGCAGTACGAGTCCGACGACCTGATGCGCCCACGCACCGGCGACGACACCGCGATCGCCTGCTGCGTCTCGGCGATGACGGTGGGCCGCCAGATGCAGTTCTTCGGTGCCCGCGTCAACCTCGCCAAGGCGCTGCTGTACGCCGTCAACGGCGGCCGGGACGAGATGACCGGCGAACAGATCACGCCCGAAGCGCCCGCGCTGACCGGCGAGTACCTGGAATACGGCGAGCTGTCGGCCGCGTACGACCGCATGCTGGACTGGCTGGCGGCCACCTACGTCAACACCCTCAACGTCATCCACTACATGCACGACAAGTACGCCTACGAGCGCATCGAGATGGCCCTGCACAACCACCCGGTGTACCGCTACATGGCCTGCGGTATCGCCGGACTGTCGGTGGCCGCCGACAGCCTCTCCGCCGTCAAGCACGCCCGGGTGAAGGTGATCCGGGACGACACGGGCCTGGCCGTCGACTACGAGATCGAGGGCGACTTCCCGGCGTACGGCAACAACGACGACCGAGTCGACTCCATCGCCGTCGACCTCGTGAAGTCCTTCATGGCGAAGGTGCGCAAGCACCCCACCTACCGCAACGCCGAGCACACCCAGTCGGTGCTGACCATCACCTCCAACGTCGTGTACGGCAAGCACACCGGCAACACCCCCGACGGCCGGCGTGCCGGACAGCCCTTCGCACCCGGCGCCAACCCGATGAACGGCCGCGACCGGCACGGAGTGGCCGCCTCCGCGCTGTCGGTGGCGAAGCTGCCGTACGAGGAGGCACGGGACGGCATCTCCCTGACCACGACGATCACCCCGGAGGGGCTGGGGCACAACCCCGACGAGCGGCCGGGCCACCTGGTGGGCATCCTCGACGCATACACCGCCTCGGGCGGATTCCACATGAACGTCAACGTCCTCGACAGGGCGACCCTGGAGGACGCCATGGAACACCCGGAGAAGTACCCGGAGCTGACCATCCGCGTCTCCGGCTACGCCGTCAACTTCGTCCGCCTCACCCGCGAGCAGCAACTCGACGTGATCAGCCGCACCTTCCACGGATCGCTGTGAGCACCACGGTCGAACCGGTCACGGGCCGGATCCACTCCTGGGACCTGTCCACGGGAGTGGACGGTCCCGGGACCCGGTTCGTGCTGTTCCTCAGCGGCTGCCCACTGCGCTGCCTGTACTGCGCCAACCCCGACACCTGGCACATGCGCGACGGGAAACAGACCACCGTCGACGAGGTGATGGCCGAGATCGAGAAGTACCGGGGATTCATCACCGCCGCCGGCGGCGGAGTGACCCTCACCGGTGGCGAGGCCCTGCTGCAGCCCGCGTTCACGGCCTCGGTCTTCCGCCGCTGCAAGGAACTCGGCCTGCACACGGGCCTGGACACCTCCGGTTTCCTCGGCGCCCGCGCCACCGACGAGCTGCTCGCCGACACCGACCTGGTCCTGCTGGACATCAAGTCCTTCGACGTCCGGACCTACCGCAGGCTGACCGGCGGCGACCTTTCCCCGACCCTGAACTTCGCCACCCGCCTGGACCGGCTCGGCGTCCCGGTGTGGATCCGCTACGTCCTCGTGCCCGGCTGGACCGACGACCCGGCCGCCGTCGACGGCCTCGGCGGGTTCCTCGCCGGCCTCGACAACGTCGACCGGGTGGACGTCCTGCCCTTCCACAAGCTCGGCGCCCACAAGTACGACGGACTGGGCATCCCCTTCCCGCTGCGCGACACCCCCACGCCGGATCCCGAGCTGACGGAGCGGGTGCGCAAGCAGTTACGGGAGCACGGCCTGCGGGCGCTCTGACGTGCGGAGTGGCCCGGAAACCACCTGATCGACACGCAGCAGCGCGGAGCCGCCGACCAGATCATCCGGTCGGCGGCTCCGCGCTGATGCTCTCAGTACACGGAGGCCGGCCACGTGCAGCCCACGGCCACGATGACGCCCACATCCAACAGCGCGCCGACACTGAGCCATGGGTCGAACCAGATCGCCTTGAGGGCGAGCGCACTTGCGGCCCCGACGAGCGCTGCGGTGGGCCACCAGCTGCTGCCCGAGAGCTGCCTTCAGCGCGTTGCTGTCCGGCCGGTCCACGGCGATCCCGCAACCGGACGTCCTTGCGGGCCATGGAAACGCGCCTCCTTGGTCGGTCGGCCGAAGCTGGGGCACCAGCGCTAGTCCGGCGGCGGTGAGGTGGGGACCGGTACCGCACCCTCACCGATGCCGCTCTTCGGCCCCGCCGCGGCACCGAAGAGCGGGCACCGAAGAGCGACCGATGGCGCGACGGGGCGACCGTCTGGCCGCTTCTGTGATCAGCGCTCGTCAGCCCAGGGGGAGCCGGGCGACGACGTACTCGGTGAGGTCGAGGAGCCGGTTGGTGTAGCCCCACTCGTTGTCGTACCAGCCGAACACCTTGACCAGGTTCCCGTGGGCCTGGGTGAGCGGGGCGTCGAAGACGCAGGATGCGGGGTCGCCGACGACGTCGCGGGAGACGATCGGGGCGTCGGACACCCGCAGGATTCCCTTCAGCGGCCCGTCGGCGGCCTCCCGGAAGGCGGCGTTGATCTCGTCGACGGTCACGTCCCGGTCGAGTACGAGGGTCAGGTCCGTCAGGGAGCCGTCCTCGACGGGGACGCGGACCGCGAGGCCGTCGAGGGTGCCGGCCAGCTCCGGCAGGACCAGGCCCACGGCACGGGCCGCTCCGGTGCTGGTCGGGATGATGTTCACCGCGGCGGTGCGGCCCCGCCGCAGGTCCTTGTGCGGGCCGTCCAGGACGACCTGGTCGTTGGTGTAACCGTGGATGGTGGTCATCATGCCCATGTCGATGCCGAACGCGTCGTCGAGGACCTTCACCATCGGTGCCACGCAGTTGGTGGTGCACGAGGCGTTCGAGACGACGTGGTCGCTGACCGGATCGTAGGTGCCCTCGTTGACGCCCATGACGATGGTGGCGTCAACTCCCTTGCCCGGCACGGACAGCAGCACCTTGCGGGCGCCGCCCTTCAGATGCAGCCCGGCTTCCTCACGGCTGCGGAAGCGTCCGGTGGACTCGATGACGACATCCACGCCGAGGCCGGCCCAGTCCAGCGCGGCGGGGTCGCGTTCGGCGGTCACGGCGATGCGGTGGCCGTCGACCGTGATCGAGGTGTCGTTGTGCTCGACCGTGCGGTGCAGCCTGCCGTACGTCGAGTCGTACTCCAGCAGATGGGCGAGCGCCGCCGGTGAGGTGAGGTCGTTGACCGCGACCACCTCGACCGGCGTGCCGGCCGCCGTCTCCGCGCGCTCCAGCACGAGCCGCAGGTAGTTGCGCCCGATGCGGCCGAAGCCGTTGATTCCCACGCGCACGCTCATGTCCGTCGTCCTCCCGATCGATCCGCTTCCGTGTCGCTGCCAGCCTGCTGGCCGGGGACGGGATCGTGCTTGGGCCGGACGGGGGCGAGCTGGGGGGCGTTCGGCCCAGCGGCTCGCCGCGGGCTTCAGTGCCCTTGTCGCCTGGCCCGGTCCTGGGCCTGGGTGGCGATGACCGCGGCCTGGATGCGCCGCTCCACGCCGAGCTTGGCCAGCAGCCGGGAGATGTGGTTCTTCACCGTCTTCTCCGCGAGGAAGAGCTGCTGGCCGATCTGGCGGTTGGTCAGTCCCTCGCCGATCAGGGCCAGGATCTCCCGCTCCCGGTCCGTCAGTCCGGGCAGGGCGTCGGGCTCGGGTTCCGGCTCCTGGCCCTGGCGCAGTCGGGCCATCAGTTTGGCCGTGGCGCTGGGGTCGAGCAGGGACTGGCCGGCGGCGACCGTGCGGACGGCCGAGACCAGGTCCGAGCCCTTGATCTGCTTCAGTACGTACCCGGACGCCCCCACCATGATCGAATCCAGCAGGGCTTCCTCGTCGTCGAACGAGGTCAGCATCAGGCAGGCCAAGTCCGGCATCTGCGAGCGCAGCTCCCGGCACACGGTCACGCCGTCGCCGTCGGGCAGGCGGACGTCGAGCACCGCCACCTGCGGGCGCAGCGCGGGCACGCGGATCAGGGCCTGCTCGGCAGTGGCGGCCTCGCCTACGACGGTGATGTCCGGCTCGTCGTTCAGCAGGTCGTGCACCCCGCGCCGCACCACCTCGTGGTCGTCCAGCAGGAAGACCCGGATCGGGTTGTCGGGGCCGGGCTGCGCGCCGTCCGCCATTGCATGCTCCTTGTTCTGCGCTGTCTGAATCCTGCACCGGGCCGTCGCCCACAGGGCGTAACCGGTCCTTGCCTATTCCAGATCTTGCGCGATCCGGGGCCAAAGGGCCAGGGCCGGTCGGTCCTACTGCCCTTTAGCCTCCCGCCTTCCCGGTCTCCGTCATGCGGGTGGTCGGCCCGGGGCACGCCTGCGACGTCGCACCGACCGCCGCACGAGTGGGCGGTGTGGTGGTCGGCGACACTGTGCGCTGTCCCGCGTTCCCGGCCCGTGTTCCCGACTCGCGCTGTCGTGCTCGATGGCGTCGCATCAGCAGGATGCATCCCGCGTCGGCGCGCTCTGCCCGGCTCAAGGGGTCCGTCTCCGGGTTGTTCGGGGCCGATCGGCCCCATCCCCGAGGACGTCCAGGACCTGCCGCCCGTGCCGGCACGGAGTCGACGCTGGATTCGCACCGCACAGTCAGCCCTTGAGGAGCATGTGATGAAGGCAGCAGTCGTCCGGTCGTTCGGCCAGCCGCTGGTGATCGAGGAACGGCCGGATCCGGAGCCCGGCCCCGGCCAGGTCCGCATCCGCGTGGAGGCGTCCGGGCTGTGCCACACCGACATCCACGCCGCGCACGGCGACTGGCCCGTCAAGCCCACCCCGCCCTTCGTTCCCGGCCATGAGGGCGTCGGCCTCGTCGAGGCGCTCGGCGAGGGCGTCACCCACCTGGAGGTCGGACAGCGGGTGGCCGTGCCCTGGCTGGGCTGGGCCTGCGGCCGGTGCGAGCACTGCCTGTCCGGCTGGGAGACCCTGTGCGACCAGCAGATCAACACCGGCTACGGCGTGGACGGCGGCTACGCCGAGAAGATGCTCGCCCCGGCCGACTTCGCGGCCCTGGTCCCCGACGGCATCGACCCGCGCGACGCCGCCCCGCTGACCTGCGCCGGCGTGACCACGTACAAGGCCCTCAAGGTCGCCGGTGTCCGTCCCACCCAGCTGGTGGCGATCTCCGGCATCGGCGGACTCGGCCACCTGGCCGTGCAGTACGCGAAGATCGCCGGCGCCACCGTCGCCGCGATCGACATCACCGACGACAAACTCGACCTCGCCCGCGAACTCGGCGCCGACATCCTCATCGACGCCCGCAAGGAGGACCCGGCGAAGGTGCTCAAGCAGCACGGCGGCGCCCACGCCGCCATCGCGCTGGCCGTCAACGAGCAGGCGTTCGCCTCTGTCTACGGCGGACTGCGGCGCGGCGGCAAACTCGTCATGGTCGCCCTGCCCGCCGGCGGAACCATCCAGGTGCCCATCTTCGACACCGTCCTGAACGGCACCTCCGTCATCGGCTCCATCGTCGGCACCCGCCAGGACCTCGACGAGGTCTTCCAGCTCCACGCCGCCGGACGCACCAAGGTCATCTACGAAACCCGGGCCCTGGACACCGTCAACGACTCCATCGCCGAAGTCCTCGACGGACAGATCAAGGCACGCATCGTCTTCGAGATGTGATCCGCTCCCGCCAGCCGCCGGCCGGACGTCGAGCGGGTCCGGCGCCCGCGGGCAGACCCGGCCCCGGCAGTTCTCACGGAACGAAGCCTTGATGCCGGTCATACACGGAGGGACACACGCATGCGGAGACGGGGTGGCACGGTGCTGCTGTGGCGCTGGCGGCGCAACCCGCTCAGGCGGCGCTCCGACGTCGCCGAAGCCTGGCTCGGCGCGGCAGCGGCAGCCCTGCTCCTCCTCGCGGTGCCGGCTCTGGGCGTGGCGACGGCTGCCGTCGCCGAGCACTCGGCTCTCGATGAGGCCCGGGGGCTGCACCGCACCACGGCCCGCCTTGTCGGGGACGCCCCAGAGCCGACGCCGGTACGGTTCTCCGTCCTGGCGACCGACGACCGGGTCAGCGCGATCGTGCGGTGGACCACGCCCAGCGGCACCTCCAGGTCCGGCCCGGCGTCGGTGGCCGCGGGCAGCCGGGCGGGCTCTCCCGCCACGGTGTGGCTCGACGACGCCGGCCGCAACCACCCCGCGCCGCCCACCCCCGCTCAGGCCAGAACCCAGGCAGCCGCGCTGGGGGCGGCAGCCGGGACCGGTGCGGGCGTGCTGGTGCTGGGTGGCTGGTGGGTCGCTCGGGTACGGCTGGAGGTGCGGCGCAGCGCGCGGTGGGACCACGACTGGGCCGAGTTCAACTCGCACCGGGGCCACCGGCACGCGTGAATCACCGGCCGCCGTTGCCCGCGGCCACCACGACGGGAACGCCTTGGCGGGCACGCCTCTTTCGCGCCCGGTCGGCCAACACCGCGGTCCGCCCGGGCAGCCCCGGTGCCGGTGCACGCAGTTGCGCGTGTCCGTCCGGGCTGTTCCGGCTGAGCCGGCCGGGGAGGGCGGCACCGGACGTCAGGGGAGTCCTCCGGAGCCGCCGTTCCTTCTCGTGCGGACGGGGATCACCCGGCCGCGTCACGTTCCCCATGCGTTGGTGTGGGCCGACGGTAGGGCTCCGTAGTAAGTGGTCGCGCGTACCGATCCGCCTTCGGCCACAACTCTCCGGTCCAGGCCCCGCCACAGGCTTTCAGCCGACGTGTCGGGACCGGCTGTCGTCGACGCCGCCCGTCAAGCTGTTCACGACGCCGACCACACCGTCGATCCGGTACGTCAGCCGTGATCGCCGACGGAATGTCGCTGTGGCGCTGCAGGCACCCTTCCAGCGTGACCATGCCGTCCCGAACGGAGGCGGTCACGGTGTCGGGCGGCAGGCGCATGGCGCGGGTGAACCCCTCGGCGATGACTTCCCGGCGGATCTCCTCGTCCGTGCGCAGGAAGACGCGCAGCAGGTCGCGGCGGGTGGCGATGCCGATCAGCCGGTCCTCCTCGTCCACGACCGGGAGGCGTTCGATGCCGTGGCGCTCCATCACACGCGCGGCGTCCGCGACCCGCTGTTGGGGGTGTACCGTGATGGCAGGCGATGTCATCAGGTCCTCCGCGGTGGAGGCCCGGGCGACGGCGACCGCGCGGCGGGCGGAGCGTCGCAGTGCGGGCACGCGGAACCGCCGTACAGGACGGTCGGCGGACTGGGCTGCCTGGCGGCGGATCAGGTCGGTCTCGGAGATCACGCCCAGGACCTTGTCGTCGTGGTCGACCACGGGCAGGCCGCTGATCCGGTGCCGGTCCAGCAGCCGTGCCAGATCCTTCAACGGCGTCTCCCGGCGGGCTTCGATGACCTCGCGGGTCATCACGTCACCAACGATGTGCGTCATCACGCCCACTTTCTTCCTTGTCCGTCGTCTCCCCGGCGGAGGGAGGCCGAGCGCGGCGCCGGATCGGCGTCGGAGCCGTGTCGCTCCGCGACGGGCACCGGGCCGGAGTGCCGTTCTGTTCCCGCATGACAGTGAGATGTCGGCATGGCGCAGGGAGTACGGCACTTTTCGGCCATGTCGTCCTGGCGGCCCGTCCCGTGGAGCCGGCCCCTGGTGCTCTTTCAGTCAGCTTCCCTCCCGGACGGGCGTGGGGGCAGGGCCGAGCGTCCCTGGGCCGAGGACCGAACTGCCCAGGAACCTCGAGGCCGATGGAAAGGAGCCCCTCCTGGCTGCCCGGCCAAGCTCGGCGTGGAGCGGCGCATCCCGGCCGCGGTCATCGCCACCCAGGCCCGGACCGGCTCCGGCGCGAAGGGAACTGAGCCGGCGTTCTTCGCGGGAGGCGGCTGGGCTGAACGTCCCCGGTGGCGTCCCATGCGGCCCACACATGACATGCTTCCCTGCTGTCACGCTGGGAGAGGACCCCGGTCAGCACCGGGCATCGATCGAAAGGACGACGGATGGAGGGCGTGAAGCCGGGCTCCGCCGGTGAGAGCGGCCCCGCTTCCGCGGGCCGGAGCCGTCCTCGGCGCGCTGCCGTCCGTGTTCCCCACGAGCGTGTCCGGCTGGCACGGATGCGCACCTCGCAGGACCGTGTCGCCGACGCGATCACCTCGTTCGCGGGGACGATGCGGTTCGTCTACCTGCACGCTCTCTGGTTCACCGGTTGGATTGTGCTGAACGAGGGCCTGCTCGGGAGGGCAGAGATCTTCGACCCGTATCCCTACGGGCTGCTCACCATGATCGTCAGCTTGGAAGCGATCTTCCTGTCGACGTTCGTCATGGTCAGCCAGAACCGGCAGGCGGCACGCGAGAACGTACGCGCCGATCTGGACTTCGAGACCAACCTGCGCTCCGAGGTGTGGTCGGTTCACATAGGAAAGGCACTGGGCCTCGACCCTCAGCAGATCGAACAGCATGTGCAGGAGATCATCGCGCAGAGCAAGGCAGGCATGGACTTCGAGCAGCCGGGGACGCCGGTCGACCCCCAAGACCTCTGATTCGGCTCACCACAGAAGGAGACAGCACGTGGAGGCCATCGCGTACGGCGTCCTCGCGGACGAGGAGCCGCTGCTGCACGGCGCATTCAACGGTGAGTTCGCGGGCCGGCATGACCTGCGCTGTCTGGGACTCTTCCTCAACCGGGACACCGCCCCCACCGCGGCCGGGCACGAGATCGTGCTCACCAGCGTCAACGACACCCTCGACGCCGAGGTCCTGCGCGCCCTGGCCACGGGCGGCACGAAGATGATCGCCCAACGGGCCACCGGCTACAACAACATCGACCTGACGGCGGCCGCGGAACTCGGCCTGACGGTGGCCCGGGTGTCGTCCTACTCGCCCTACTCGGTCGCCGAGTTCGCCTGGGCGCTGGCGCTCGCCGTCGACCGGCGGATCGTTCGCGCCGCGCATCGCACCCGGGAGTTCGACTTCCGGCTCGACGGGCTGATGGGCCGCGACCTGTACGGCCGGACGGCCGGTGTCGTGGGCACCGGCAAGATCGGGGCCGCGTTCGCGCGGATCGCCCACGGCTTCGGGATGCGGCTGCTGGGCTGGGACGTCGCCGAGAACCCGGACTGCCTGGCCCTGGGCATGCAATACGTCGAGCGGGAGCGGCTGTTCGCCGAAGCGGACCTGGTCAGCCTGCACGTGCCGCTGTTGCCGGACACCCACCACCTCCTCGACGCGCGTGCCCTGGGGCTGATGAAGGACGACGCGCTCCTGGTCAACTCCAGCCGCGGCGGCCTCGTGGACACCGACGCCCTGCTGGAAACCCTGCGCGCGGGGCGGCTCAGCGGCGTCGGCCTGGACGTGTACGAGGAGGAGGCCGGCGTGTTCTTCCTCGACAAGTCCCTGGAAGTGATGACCGACGAGCGCCTCGCGCGGCTGATGACCTTCAACAACGTCCTGGTCACCTCGCACCAGGCGTACTTCACCCGGGACGCCGTCGGCCAGATCGCCGAGACGACGGTGGCCAACGTCGCGGACTACTTCGCCGGCCGAAGCGGTGACAACACGCTCGTCCGGGCGCCCGCCGCCTGAGGCGCCGGCGATCTGCGAGCCGCAGGACCCGCTGCTGCGGCATTCGGGGGTTTCGCACGCCCGGCAGGTCCCATGAGGCGGACACTGGGATCAGCCGGCCGGGTGCGGGCTGACCGCCACAGTCGTGTGGCGTGTCGGCCGAGTCGTCAGTGGGGTACCCGATCCGTGGGCTCCACGTCCCGGCGGGCGCGTGCAAGGAGGATGCCATGGCATTGCGACAGCTCGATGAGAAGACGGTGACCACGCTGGTCGCCGAGGCCACCGCGGCGCCGTCCATGCACAACGCTCAGCCATGGCGTTTCCGCTTCCTTTCCAGTGAACGTCTCCTGCTGCTGTACGCCGACCTCGAGCGGGCCATGCCCCGCTCCGATCACGGCAACCGGGCGCTGCACATCGGCTGCGGGGCGGCACTGTTCAACCTGCGCGTCTCCGCCGCGCACGCGGGCCTCACCGCGGACGTCCGGCTGCTGCCCGAGGCGCAGGACCCGCTGCTGCTCGCCGCCGCCCAGCTGACCGGGCAGGCCGGGGGCGCGCCGGACGAGGAGCTGGCCCGGCTGCATGCGGTGATCCGGCAGCGGCACACCAGCCGCCATCCCTTCGCCGAGAAGGGCATCCCCGAGGACATCCGGACCACACTGCAGGGTGCTGCGGCACGCGAGTCGGCCGCCCTGCTCTTCCCCGGCCCCTGGCATGCCGAGACGGTGCTCGACCTGGTCCGCGACGCGGAGAGCCGCGATGTCATGGACTCCGGCGCCCGCGAGGACCTCGTCCGCTGGACCCGGCTCGGCCCGGAGGCGGACACAGCCGTCGACGGTGTCCCCGAGTACGCCTTCGGGCCGCGCAAGCGGGACGGCAAGGCTCCGGTACGGGACTTCGCCGGGCGCCGACCGGTGGCCGACCGTGGCACCACCACCTTCGAGTACACCCCCCACCTGGCCCTGCTGAGCACCCCCGGCGACGGGCCCGCCGACTGGCTGCGCGCCGGGCAGGCACTGGAACGGGTGCTCCTGGAGGCAACCCGGGCAGACCTGGCCACATCCCTGACCTCCCACGCGCTGGAGACCCCCGAGCTGCGCCTGCTGGTCCGCGACCCGGGATCGGCCACGGGGCAGGTCCAGATGGTGCTGCGTCTCGGCTACGGCCCGCGGGGTCCGGCCACCCCCCGCCGCCCGGTCACCGATGTTCTCGACATCGTGTAACCGCGACACCGCTTCCGTCTGACTGGGCCTCGGTGTTTGGCACATCCGGTCACTGGAGACCCGCACCGAAACCAGGCGCGACTCCGTGGCCCGTTCGGACCGAGGGGTGGCCGGGCACTGTTGCCACCGACGGGTCCGTTGGTGGGGGCGTCCGCGTCCAGACGAGCCGATCGGCCTCAAAAAGAAGGCCATTCGGCCCTCGGCCCCCGTACGTGGATCAAGCCACGATGGTGAGCGCCAATCCCCTTGTACACCCCATCTGCCGAGGAGACCCATGCTTTCGCCCGAGTCGGCCGCCGTCGTCCGTGCCACCCTGCCCGCCGTCGGCGGAGCCCTGGACGAGATCACGGCGCGGTTCTACGACACGATGTTCGCCGATCAACCAGAGCTGCTGGACGGGCTGTTCAACCGCGGCAACCAGGCCAGCGGACAACAGCGTCGCGCTCTGGCCGGGTCCATCGCAGGCTTCGCACAGGCACTGCTCGCCGATCCCGACGCCCGCCCGGACGCGCTGCTGTCGCGGATCGCCCACAAGCACGCCGCACTCGGTGTCACCGAGGACCAGTACACGATCGTCCACAAGTACCTGTTCGGGGCCATTGCCGACGTGCTCGGCGAGGCGGTCACGCCGGAGGTCGCCGCCGCCTGGGACGAGGTGTACTGGCTGATGGCCGGCGCGCTCATCGCCCGGGAGGCCCGCCTGTACCAGGAGGCGCAGGTCGATCCCCGTCATCCGTGGCGGCAGTGGACGGTCGTCGAGCGGCGGGAGGAGACCCCTGATGCGGTGTCCTTCCTGCTGCGCCCGGCGGACGACGGCCCGATCCCTTCCGGCAGGTCCGGCCAGTACGTCAGCGTGCGTGTGGAGATGCCCGACGGCATACACCAGTTGCGCCAGTACAGCCTCTCCGGCGACCCCGGTGACCAGCTGCGCCGTATCACCGTCAAGCGGGTCGCGAGCGTGGCCGACGCCCCCGAGGGCGAGGTGTCCAACCAGCTGCATCGCACCGTCCGGGCCGGCGACGAGCTCACCCTGTCCGCCCCGTTCGGCGACGTGGTCCTCGACGACGCCGACAGCCCGCTGCTGCTGGTCTCGGCCGGCATCGGCTGCACCCCGATGGTCGGCATGCTCGAACACCTCGCGGCGACCGGAGCCGCCCGCCCGGTCACGGTGCTGCACGCCGACCGCTCCCCGGCCGACCACGCCCTGCGCGCGGACACCCGCCGCCTCGTCGGCCGACTGCCCGGCGCCCGGGCCGAGTTCTGGTACGAACAGGACGCCGCCGCCGAACCCGGCGCCCGCACCGGTCTGATGGACCTCGACGGACTGGACCTGCCCGCCGACGCCGACGTCTACCTGTGCGGCTCACTGCCCTTCATGCGCACCGTGCGGGCCCAGCTGCTGCAGGCCGGCATCCCCGCCCGCCACATCCGTTACGAGGTCTTCGGCCCCGACCTGTGGCTGGCCCACGCGGAAGGCTGAGCAGGCACCGCAGGAGGTCAGGACGGGGGGCTGGTGATCCGGCCCCCGCGGAAGCTGTGCGGGCCGGTGTCGAACCGGTGGCCGCAGGCATCCAGAACCGCGGCACCCTTGCCGACCGGGCGAGCCAGAGCGGCGCGGGTCCACCTCGTGCCCAGCCTGTCTCGGGGCTGCCCAGCTGGTACAGGGCCGAGCCGGGACAGATGGTGGGGCCGGCCGTCCCCCTCGCGGGTGGGCCGGTGCGCAGGGGGCCGACGGCCGGGGCTCGGGATCCGGAGAGACAAGGATCGCCCCGGAGCCCGGAGCGTCGCGCCATGGGCAGGCCGAGATCCTGGGTCTCCCGTAGGGCTCCCGCCGTTGTCCGGCGCTCGGTTTTGGGGCCGTATGGCGCCCCGGCACGGGCCGGTCAACCCTCTTGCGAGCGGGGCTGGTGGCGCAAGGTGGGCGATACGGGAAGATCGTTGCAGAGGAGAGCCGCCATGCAGACCCGGGAAGTCGACGCCGCAGCCGTTCAGTGCCTGCTCGCCGCGGCGGTGGCCGCGCCGTCGATCCACAACACGCAGCCCTGGCGGTTCGGCCTGGACCCGGACAGCCGGTCGATCAAGGTCCGCGCCGACCCCGGACGGCGGTTGCCGATGATCGATCCCGACCTGCGTGCCCAGCACCTGTCGGTGGGCGCGGCCGTCTTCAACCTCCGGGTGGCCGCAGCAAGCATGGGCTGGGAGCCGGTCGTCCGGCTGCTGCCCGCCGCGGACGATCCCGGCCTGCTGGCCATCGTGCAACTGGCCGGGTCCGCCGAGGACGGGCCGTCGCGCCTGCGGCACCTGTACGAGGCCATTGAGCGGCGTCACACCAGCCGGATGCCCTTCACCGGCCGTCCCGTGCCGGAGCCGATCGTGACGGAGATGATCGGCGCGGCCCGTGCTGAGGGGGCGCACCTGGAGGTTCCCGACATCATGGAGACCCGGCGCCTGCTGCGACTGACCCAGGCGGGCGAGGTCCGCAACGCATCCCATCCGGGCCGCACGGCCGAGGCACGCGGCTGGCTCACCGCCCCGGGACGCGAGACCGGTTACGGCATCCCGGTGACCGCCGTAGGGGCCTTGGACGCGACCGGGCGGATGCCGATGCGGGACTTCACCGGTCGGCTCCCGGTGCCGCATCTTCCTGCCCTGCAGTTCGAACGCCACGCGCAGGTCGCGCTGGTGTGGACGGCGTGGGACCGGCGGGAGGACTGGCTGCGGGCCGGCCAGGCGCTGCAGCGTGTGCTGCTCGTGGCGACCGCGTATGGGGTGCGCACCTCGATGCTGCATCAGGCGATGGAATGGAAGGATCTGCGGGCGGCGATGGGCGGAGGGCGGCAGCGGCGCTGCCCGCAGCTGCTGATCCGGTTCGGCTACGGCCCCGAGGGTGGCCGCACGCCGCGCGCGGCTGTGCACGCCGCACCGCATCCCGCGCCCCGACCCGATCCGGCGGCCTCCGGTGGGAGGACCGCCGGATCCGTATGACGGTGTCCGGTCAGCAGGCACCCTGCGACCGGTCACGCATCACGAACGCCCGCGTCGACTGAGGCTCATCGATTGGTGCGTGCCCCCGAGTTCGCGTCCGGTGACCAGCTCGGACTCGATGCGCACGAAGACCCCGTCCCGCACGGGCATCCAGGAATGCGGGCCGCTCTGCGAGAGCCGTTCGTGCTCGGCGGGGTCGGTCACCACGCCGGCTCGGCCGGTGACGACCACGCTCCAGCCGGACCGGGTCGCGGCGTCGAACTCGTCCGCTTCGAAGGCGACCACGACGCCGTCGATGGCGCGCACGAGGTCGGAGCCGGCCGAGGTGTACAGCAGGACGGAGGCGTCCTCGTCCAGGGAAAAGTTGACCGGGAGGACCGCGGGCAGCGCCTGCCGCGTGTACACGACCCGACCGACCGGCACCTTGGCCAGCAGGCGAAGGCATTCCTGCCGGTCGAGAATGCGAGGGGCGTCGTTCTCGAGCATCTCACCATCCTCAGTGTGGCGGCGCGGCATCGGGTAGGGCCGGTCGGCCCTACTTTCGTGCCCCGGCGGCAGAGGCCGCAGCTGCCGTATGGAAGGAGTCGTGCGAGCAATCTGGGGCAGGGGGCAGTGGAGGAGGGCCGGCCGGATCGGAGGTGGGGACCGTCAGCCCGGCGGCAGGGACCCTTGGCCCATGCCGCCCCGGTGCCCCACCGCCGACAGTGGCTGAGGGGTCGCCGATCCGCAAGACAGGGCCCGCGGATTCCTCTGCGGCCTCTGTCGCAGAACTATGTGAGTAAGAGGGAAGGGACGGACAGCATGGTCCAGTCTTCGACGACGGAGAGCAGCAGGGCGGCTTCAGGTGCTGCGGTGTCCGGCCGGGCGTGGCTGATGCTGGCCCTGGCCACGGTCGGTTTCGCCGTCAACTTCTGGGCCTGGGCGCTGCTCAGCCCGCTCGGCCCTCGCTTCAAGGACATTTTGGACCTCACCTCTTTCCAGCAGTCGCTGCTGGTGGCCGTGCCGGTTGTCGTCGGCTCCCTGGGCCGCATCCCGGTCGGCGCGCTGACCGACCGGTTCGGCGGGCGTGTGATGTTCCCGATCGTCTCGGCGGTCACCATCGTGCCCGTCCTCTACCTGGGCCTGGCCGGACACTCCTCATTGACCGCCCTGCTGGCCGGCGGGTTCTTCCTCGGTATCGGCGGTACCGCCTTCGCCGTGGGCGTGCCCTTCGTGAGCGCCTGGTTCCCGCCCGAGCGGCGGGGCCTTGCCATTGGCGTCTTCGGCATGGGTATGGGCGGCACCGCGATCAGCGCCCTCACCACGGTGAAACTGGTCGACGCGCACAGCATGTCGACGCCCTTCCTGATCACCGCGGGCATCCTTGCGGCATACGCGGTCGTGGCCGCGCTGGTGCTGCGGGACGCCCCGGGCCGCACCGTGCCGACCGAACCGCTGGGGCGGCGTTTGGCCGCCACCCTGCGCCTGGGCGTCACCTGGCAGGCGTCCGCCCTGTACGCGGTGGCCTTCGGCGGCTACGTCGCCTTCTCCGTCTACCTGCCCACCTACCTCAAGACCGGCTACGGCCTCACCCAGGCCGACGCGGCCAACCGGATGGCCGGCTTCGTGCTGCTCGCGGTGGCCATGCGGCCGATGGGCGGCTGGCTGTCGGACCGCATCGGCCCGGTGCGGGTGCTGGCCAGCACGCTCGCGGTGGTGCTGGCCGGGGCGCTCGCGCAGTCCTTCACACCGGCCCTGGCGCCGGTGGGCACGATCGCCTTCCTGGCCATGGCCGCCGCGCTGGGCGCGGGCAGCGGCGCGGTGTTCGCGCTGGTGGCGCTGCTGGCTCCGGCGAACAAGGTCGGTTCGGTCACCGGCATCGTCGGTGCCGCGGGCGGCCTGGGCGGCTTCGTGCCGCCGCTGGTGATGGGGTCGCTGTACGGCGCCTACGGCTCCTACGGGATCGGCCTCATCCTGCTGGCCGCTGTCGCGGCGGCGGCGCTGACCTTTACCGAGACCGGCGTGCGGCACGCACTCACCCGCCGCACGCCGCCCATCGTCCACTCAAGCTGAACCGACGCAGAGAAGCCGGAGTCCTCCGATGTGCGAATACTGCGGCTGTCAGTCCGTGGCGACGATCGACGAGCTGACCCGCGAACACGACGAGGTCGTCACCCTCATCAGCCACGTGCGCGACGCCCGGCGCGACGGCGACCTCGCCGGCATGGTCGGACTCGCCCGCCGCATCACCGCCGTCCTGGTCCCGCACACCCGGGTGGAGGAGCACGGGCTGTTCCCCGCGATGGCCCTGGAGTTCCCCGACCACATCGCCGTCCTGGAGGCCGAGCACCGTCGCATCGAGGCGGTGCTGGCCGAGGCGACGGACAGCGTACCGGCGGATCCCGCCTGGCCCGACCGGCTGCTGGAGGTGCTCGCCCTGCTGCGTGATCACATCCTCAAGGAGCAGGACGGCGTCTTCCCCGCCTCGCTGGCGACCCTGTCGACCGAGCAGTGGGAAGCCGTCGAGGCGGTGCGCGCCGAAGCGGGCAGCGCCCTGTCCCGGCCTGCCGCCTGACCGCTCTCGGCGGGGCGGATCAGCCGCCAGCCCGCCCATGCCGAAGTGCCCGTGCCCGACCGGACCATCCCGGTCGGGCACGGGCACTTCGGCATGGGCCTGCGGAACCCGGGTAGCCGCTTCGGCGCGCAGACGATCTCCATCAGCCGCGTTTCGCCTGATTGTGGTGTGACGGTTGACCTTTCGGGGGACGGCGGTCATAGAGTCGTCTGCGACCGGACTTGATCACGACTCGAACGGGCTCACGTCGCCCGGAGCGGAGTGGCACGGTGAGCACGGAGACCAGCCGGGACAAGACACGGGCGGGCCTGGACGGCGATCTGGCGGAGGCGCTGGTGCGCAGCCGCCGGTTCTTCACCCGGGCGGAGGTCTCGAAGGACCTGCGCAGCTTGCACCGCAAGGGCGGCCGACAGGCGGACGAGTTCTACCGGGACCGCTGGTCGCACGACAAGGTGGTGCGCTCTACCCACGGCGTGAACTGCACCGGCTCCTGCTCGTGGAAGGTGTACGTCAAGGACGGCATCATCACCTGGGAGGCCCAGCAGACCGACTACCCCTCGGTCGGCCCGGACAGCCCGGAGTACGAGCCGCGCGGCTGTCCGCGCGGGGCGGCCTTCTCCTGGTACACCTACTCGCCGACCCGGGTGCGGTACCCGTACGTGCGCGGCGTGCTGCTGCAGATGTACCGGGAGGCCAAGGCACGCCTCGGGGATCCGGTGGCGGCCTGGGCGGACATCGTCTCCGACCCCGAGCGTGCCCGCCGCTACAAGCGGGTGCGCGGCAAGGGCGGCCTGGTGCGGGCGAGCTGGGACGAGGCGGTGGAGATGGTGGCCGCCGCGCACGTGCACACCATCAAAGAGTACGGCCCGGACCGGCTGGCCGGGTTCTCGCCGATCCCGGCGATGTCGATGGTCTCGCACGCGGCCGGGGCCCGTTTCTACTCGCTGCTCGGCGGGGCGATGCTGTCGTTCTACGACTGGTACGCCGACCTGCCGGTCGCCTCCCCGCAGGTCTTCGGCGACCAGACCGACGTTCCGGAGTCGGGCGACTGGTGGGACGCCGGCTACCTGATCATGTGGGGTTCCAACCTGCCGGTCACCCGCACCCCGGACGCGCACTGGATGGCCGAGGCCCGCTACCGCGGCCAGAAGGTCGTCGCTGTGTCCCCGGACTACGCGGACAACGTGAAGTTCGCCGACGAATGGCTCGCCGCCCAGCCCGGCACCGACGGGGCCCTCGCCATGGCCATGGGACACGTGATCCTCAAGGAGTTCTTCGTCGACCGGACCACGCCGCAGTTCACCGACTACGTCACGAAGTACACGGACCTGCCCTTCCTGGTCGCCCTCGACGAGGCTGAGGGCGAGCCGGGCATCTTCACGCCGGGCAAGTTCCTGACCGCCGCCGATCTGGGCGGTGAACACGCCGAGGCCGAGCACGCGGAGTTCCGCACCGTGCTGCTGGACGCGGCCACCGGCCGGCCGGTGGTGCCCAACGGAACGCTCGGCGACCGTTACGGCGAGGCGGGCGCCGGCAAGTGGAACCTCGACCTCGGCGGCATCCAGCCGTTGCTGTCCGCCGAGGGCGGCGAGGAGGCGCCGGTCGAGGTCGAACTGGCCCGCTTCGACGCCCCCGACGGCAGCGCGGCGCTACTGCGGCGCGGGGTCCCGGTCCAGCGGGTTGCCGGGCGGCTGGTGACCACGGTGTACGACCTCCTGCTCGCCCAGTACGGGGTGGTCCGCGACGGCCTGCCCGGCCGGTGGCCGACCTCGTACGAGGACGCGGAGGAGCCGTACACCCCGGCCTGGCAGGCGGCGATCACCGGAGTGGAGGCCGGGAAGGCGGCGCGGATCGCGCGGGAGTTCGCGGCCAACGCCGAGGAGTCCGGCGGTCGTTCGATGATCATCATGGGGGCGGGCACCAATCACTGGTTCCACTCCGACACCATCTACCGCGCATTCTTGACGTTGACCACGCTGACCGGCTGCCAGGGCGTCAACGGCGGTGGCTGGGCGCACTACGTCGGTCAGGAGAAGGTCCGTCCGATCACCGGCTACTCGGCGATCGCGACCGCCGCGGACTGGAACCGGCCGGCCCGGCAGATGATCCAGACCGCCTACTGGTACCTGCACGCCGACCAGTTCCGCTACGACCCGTTCTCCGCCGACACCCTCGCCGCGGCCGGCCCGGGCACGGGCGGCCCGTTCGCCGGGAAGACCACGGCGGATGTCATCGCGCAGTCGGCGCGGATGGGCTGGATGCCGTCCTATCCGACCTTCGACCGCAACCCCCTGGACCTGGCCGACGAGGCCGAAGCCGCCGGCCGGCCGGTCGCCGAGCACGTCGTGGACGAACTGAAGGCGGGGCGGCTGCGGTTCGCGGGCGAGGACCCCGACGCCCCCGAAAACTTCCCGCGCGTGCTGACCATCTGGCGGGCCAATCTGCTGGGCTCCTCGGCCAAGGGCAACGAGTACTTCCTCAAGCACCTCCTCGGCACCGACCACTCAGTGCGGGCCACCGAGGCGCCGCCTGAGGCCCGCCCCCGAGACGTGGTGTGGCGGGAGGAAGCCCCCGAGGGCAAGCTCGACCTGCTGCTCACCCTGGACTTCCGCATGACCAGCACGACCGTCTTCTCCGACATCGTCCTGCCCGCCGCCACCTGGTACGAGAAGCACGACCTGTCCAGCACCGACATGCACCCCTTCGTGCACGCCTTCAACCCGGCCATCGCCCCGCCCTGGCAGACCCGAACCGACTGGGACGCCTTCCACACGATCGCCAAGGAGTTCAGCCGCCAGGCCGCCGATCACCTGGGCGTCCGCAAGGACGTGGTCGCCGCCGCGCTGCAGCACGACACCCCCGACGAGATGGCCAACCCGCACGGCCGGGTGCTCGACTGGAAGGCGGGCGAGTGCGAGCCGGTCCCCGGCCGCACGATGCCGAAACTGGTGACGGTGGAACGCAACTACGGCGCCGTCGCCGACAAGATGGCCGCCCTCGGCCCCCTGCTCGACACCCTGGGCGCCACCACCAAGGGCGTCACCTTCAAGGTCGAGCGCGAGCTGGAGTACCTGCGGCACAAGAACGGCACCGTGCGCGGCGGCACGGCCGACGGGCGGCCCTCGATCGCCCGCGACACGCACGCCTGCGAGGCGATCCTCGCCCTGTCCGGCACCACCAACGGCCACCTCGCCACCCAGGGCTTCCACACCCTCGAAGCCCGCACCGGCACACGGCTCGCGGACCTGGCCGCCGAACACGAGGGCAAGCAGATCACCTTCGCCGACACCCAAGCCGCCCCGGTGCCGGTCATCACCTCCCCGGAATGGTCCGGCTCCGAGACCGGAGGACGCCGCTACTCCCCGTTCACCATCAACGTCGAGCGCCTCAAGCCCTGGCACACCCTCACCGGCCGCCAGCACTTCTACCTCGACCACGACTGGATGACCGCACTCGGCGAACAACTGCCCGTCTACCGGCCACCATTGAACATGCACGCGCTCTTCGACGAGCCCCGCATCGGCGAGACGGGCGAACTCGGCGTGACCGTGCGCTACCTGACCCCGCACAACAAGTGGTCCATCCACTCCGAGTACCAGGACAACCTCTTCATGCTCTCCCTGTCCCGGGGCGGCCCGACCATCTGGATGAGCACCCAGGACGCGGCCAAGGTCGGCGTCAAGGACAACGACTGGGTCGAGGCGGTCAACCGCAACGGCGTGGTCGCCGCCCGCGCCATCGTCTCGCACCGCATGCCCGAGGGCACCGTCTACATGCACCACGCCCAGGACCGCCTCATCGACGTGCCCCGCACCGAGACCACCGGCCGCCGGGGCGGCATCCACAACTCCCTGACCCGCCTGCTGATCAAACCCAGCCACCTCATCGGCGGCTACGCCCAGCTGACGTACGCCTTCAACTACCTCGGCCCCACCGGCAATCAGCGCGACGAGGTCACCGTCATCCGCCGCCGCACTAACCAGGACGTGGAGTACTGACATGCGTGTGATGGCCCAGATGGCGATGGTGATGAACCTCGACAAGTGCATCGGCTGCCACACCTGCTCGGTCACCTGCAAACAGGCGTGGACCAACCGCACCGGCGTCGAGTACGTGTGGTTCAACAACGTCGAGACCCGCCCCGGCCAGGGCTACCCCCGCCGCTACGAGGACCAGGAGAAATGGCGCGGCGGCTGGGAGCTGAACAAGAAGGGCAACCTCGCGCTGAAGGCCGGCGGCCGGTTCAAGAAGCTGATCCAGATCTTCTCCAACCCGGTCCTGCCCTCCCTCGACGACTACTACGAGCCCTGGACCTACGACTACGAGACCCTCACCAACGCCCCGCTGCAGGAACACACCCCGGTCGCCCGCCCCAAGTCCCTGATCTCCGGCAAGGACATGAAGATCTCCTGGTCGGCGAACTGGGACGACGACCTCGGCGGATCGGCCGCCACCAGCGAGCAGGACGTCCTGCTGAACCAGGTCTCCGAGAAGATCAAGTTCGAGTTCGAGCAGACCTTCATGTTCTACCTGCCGCGGATCTGCGAGCACTGCCTCAACCCGTCCTGCGCGGCCTCCTGCCCCTCCGGCGCCATCTACAAGCGGGAAGAGGACGGCATCGTCCTGGTCGACCAGGACCGCTGCCGCGGCTGGCGCATGTGCGTCACGGGCTGCCCGTACAAGAAGATCTACTTCAACCACCGCACCGGCAAAGCCGAGAAGTGCACCTTCTGCTTCCCGCGCGTCGAGGTCGGCCTGCCCACCGTCTGCTCCGAGACCTGCGTGGGCCGGCTACGCTACATCGGCCTGGTCCTCTACGACGCCGACCGCGTCCTGGAAGCCGCCTCCACCCCCGACGACACGGACCTCTACGAAGCCCAGCGAGGCGTCTTCCTCGACCCCAACGATCCGGAAGTCGTTCGCCAGGCAGAGAAGGCGGGCATCCCCCGGGACTGGATCGAGGCCGCCCAGCGCTCCCCGATCCACGCCCTGATCAACACCTTCAAGGTCGCCCTGCCGCTGCACCCGGAGTACCGGACGATGCCCATGGTCTGGTACATCCCGCCACTGTCCCCGGTCGTCGACGCCGTCCGCGACACCGGACAGGACGCCGAGAACCACCGCACCCTCTTCGCCGCCGTCGACGCCCTGCGCATCCCCATCGACTACCTCGCCCAACTGTTCACCGCGGGCGACCCGGCACCGGTGGACGCGGTGCTTCGCCGCCTGGCGGCAATGCGGGCGTACATGCGCGACATCAACCTCGGCCGCGAACCGAACGACGACATCCCCGAGGCGGTCGGGATGACCGGGGAGCAGGTGTACGACATGTACCGGCTGCTGGCACTGGCCAAGTACGACGAGCGGTACGTCATCCCTCCCGCCCACGCCGAACAGGCCCACAAGCTAGAGGAGTTGGCCACCGAGTGCAGCCTCGACTACGAGGGCGGCCCGGGCATGGGCGGTTCCGGTCCCTTCGGGGAGACCTCCGGTGGCGCCGCGCCGATCGCGGTGGAGAACTTCCACGCCCTGCGTGACCGGCAGACCGCCGACACCCCGGCCACCCCCACCGACAAGGCCACCCGGGTCAACCTCCTCAACTGGGACGGCAAGAGCTCCCCACCCGGCCTGTTCCCGGACAGGCCGGCCGACAACGGCACCGGGGCCGAGCGCGACGGAGAGGTGGAACCGAGGCCATGAAACGGAAGACCTCCCGCACCAAGCCGTGGCTCGCCGCCGCCTGGCAGGCACAGTCCCTGCTGCTCTCCTACCCCGACGAGCGGTTCGCGCAGTACCTGGCCCTGGCCGCCAGGGTCGCCGCCACCCTGCCCGAACCGGTCGCCCGCCCCCTGCTTTGTTTCACCGCGCACGCGCAGCAGACCGACCCCGCCGACCTGGCCACCGCCTATGTAGCCACCTTCGACCACCGTAAACGCTGCTGCCTCTACCTGACCTACTACGCGCACGGCGACACCCGCAAGCGCGGCCTCGGCCTGCTGCGGCTGAAGCAGACCTATGCCGCGGCCGGCTGGCGCCTGGGCGACGACGAACTCCCCGACCACCTCGCCGTGGTTCTCGAGTTCGCCGCGACCGACCCGGCGACGGGAGCGGGCCTGCTCACCGAACACCGGGCCGGCCTGGAACTCCTGCGGCTCGCCCTGAACGACGACACCTCGCCCTGGGCCCACGTCCTGGACTCCGTCTCCGCCACCCTGCCCAGTCTCGCCGGCGACGACCGCGAGGCCGTCATGCGCCTGGCCGCACAGGGCCCGCCCGAGGAACAGGTCGGCCTCGACCCGTACGCGCCCCCCATGCCATCACCCGGATCAGCCCCCGTGTCAGCCCCTGTGTTCCTGCCCGACCCCGTCGTAGGAGGTCCCCGATGACCGCACCCGCGCAGCCCCTCACCCTGGCGGCGGAGGCAGGCACCGGCCCCATCCTGCTGTGGGTCGCCCTGCCCTACGTCGCCCTCGCGATCTTCGTCCTCGGCCACATCTGGCGCTACCGCTACGACAAGTTCGGCTGGACCACCCGCTCCTCCCAGCTCTACGAGAACAGGCTGCTGCGCATCGGCAGCCCCCTGTTCCACTTCGGCATCCTCGTCGTACTCCTCGGCCACATCGGCGGCCTGGTCATCCCCAAGAGCTGGACCGAGGCGATCGGGATCAGCGAGCACACGTACCACATCGGCGCCGTCGTCCTCGGCACCATCGCCGGCGTCGCCACGCTCGGCGGGATCGCCATCCTGATCTACCGCCGCCGCACCGTCGGCCCGGTCTTCTCCGCCACCACCCGCAACGACAAGGCCATGTACGTCTCCCTGACCGTGACCATCGTGCTCGGTCTGTCCGCCACCGTGGCCGCGAACGTCGTCGGCGGCGGCTACGACTACCGCGAGACCATCTCCCCCTGGTTCCGCTCCATCTTCTACCTCCAGCCCGACCCCGCCCTGATGACCGAAGCCCCGGTGCTGTTCCAACTGCACGCGATCAGCGCCCTGCTCCTGTTCACGGCCTGGCCGTTCACCCGGCTCGTGCACATGCTCACCGCACCGCTCGGCTATCTGACCCGCCCGTACATCGTCTACCGCAGCCGCGACGTCCAACTGGGCGCCCGGGCCCCGCATCGGGGCTGGGAACGCACGGGTTCATGAGCGGCCGACGCACGTCCTGCGGCGATCAGCCTCACGAAGCGGCCTCAGGGTTGCCCGGTGACGGCTGGCGCCCATGACGCCGTCGGCGCCTGGATGCCCGCACACGGGCATGCCCACACCGGCTCCAACCGGGAGGCGTAGTACCGAACGGAGCCACCAGCCAGCCCGGCGAGCACGTCGCGTGCCCTGTTGCCCGTGTCCGACGCCGCAGGTATCACCGGTCAGCGCGTCAGACGCGCCGACAGCCGACAGCCGACAAGAGGATCAGGCTTCCACCCGCGGGGAAAGGGGCACAGTCCATTCGATGATGGTGCCGGTGGGCTCGTTCGGGGTAAGGGTGAAGGTGCCGCCGAGGTCGGCGGCGCGCTGGTGGAGGTTGTCCAGGCCACTGCGGCGAGTGACGGCAGGGTCGATGCCGGATCCATTGTCGGCCACGCGCAGCCGCAGCTGGGTGCCGTCCGTCTCGGCGGTGATCTCGACGCCGGTCGCGTGTGCGTGCCGGGCGGCGTTCGACAGCGTCTCGCGCAGCACCGCCAGCAGGTGCTCGGCGTAGTCGGCGGGGACGTCGGTGTCCAGCAGGCCGGTCATACGCAGGGCGGGAGCGAAGCCGAGTGTCTCGGCGGCCTTGTCGGTCTCGGCCAGCAGCTTCGCACGCAGCCCCCCGCGCCCGTCGGAGCGGTCGCGCTCGCGCAGCGCGTAGATCGTGCCCCGCACGGTCTTGATGGTGTCGTCGAGGTCGTCTACCACACGCTGGACGCGCTCGGCCACCTGGGGCCGGTCGGAGATGCGGCCGAGGACCGAGTTCAGAGTCAGCCCGGAGGCGAACAGCCGCTGGATAGCCAGATCGTGCAGGTCGCGTGCGATGCGGTCGCGGTCGGACAGGACCAGGAGCTGCTCGGCCTCACGCCGGTGCTCGGCGATCTCCAGGGCCAGTGCGGCCTGGTCGGCGAAGCCGTCGATCATGGCCATGGTGGCGTCGGAGAACTCCGTGCCGCCGGGCAGGTTGGCGACCTGCAGGACCCCGCGCACGTGGGCGGCACCGCCCAGCGGGAGCAGGAATCCGGGCCCCAGGTCGATCTTCGCAGCGGAGCCGCCCCCGGTCTGCGGCTCCTCGGACAGCGCGCTGCTGGTGATCAGCTCGCCTGAGTGGTAGACCTTCGCGGCCAGGGTGGTGGCCGGCAGTACCAATCCGTGCACCTGCTCGGCGCCAACGCCGTCAGCGGCTTCGATCACCAGCTCACCGCCGTCGAAGGGCACCGCCAGCGTCACCAGATCGGCGCCGGACAGCATCCTGACCGTGGCGGCGACCCGGTGCAGGACCTGGTCAGGGTCGGTGCCCGACAGCAGGCTGCGCGTCAGTTCGCTACTCGCCGCCAGCCACTGCTCCCGGCGTCGGCTGTCCTCGTACAGGCGGGCGTTGTCGATCGCGACACCGGCCGCGGCCGCGAGCGTGCGCAGCACCGCCTCGTCCTCCTCGTCGAACTCAACCCCGCCGCGCTTGTCAGTCAGGTACAGGTTTCCGAAGACCTGGTCGCGCACGCGCACCGGCGCTCCCAGGAAGGTCGTCATGGGCGGATGTCCCGCGGGGAAGCCCACCGAGTCGGGATGGCGGCCCAGGTCGGCGAGCCGTAGCGGCTCCGGTTCGCGGATCAGCAGCCCGAGGATGCCCTGGCCCTCGGGATAGTGGCCGATCGTCTGGATGGTGGTCTCGTCCATGCCGACCGTGATGAACTGCCGAATCTTCCCTTCCTCGCCGACCACTCCCAGCGCCCCGTACTGGGCGTCCACCAGGGTGACGGCAGACTCGGTGATCCGCCGCAGCACCACGTCGAGATCCAGATCGGAGCCGATCGCGAGAACCGCGTCCAGGAGCGTGTGGACCCGGTCCCGGGTCGCGCGGACCTGCGTGATCTGCGCCTGCAGCCCCTCCAGCAGCTCATCCAGCCGCAACTGCGGTGCCGCCGGACCGCTCCTGCGGCCCTCTGCCGGACTCTCCGTCATCCCCGCTCCCTCCGGAAAAGGCGCCGATGGCACCTCCCCATCATGCCCGAGCGGCCCCGTCAGCAAGCGAACGCACGTGTCAATCACAGCCGGCCCAGCAGCCAGATGCTATGTCGCCACAACGTCGGCGGCCGAAGCAGCCCCTTCCCCCAGGCTGTCGCCGCCCTACCACCCCGCCCTGTGACTGCGGTGCCGTTCGGCTGCCCGCCGGGGCGCCCGAGGCGGGCGAACCGTTCCGCTTCGCCCGTAACACCCACGAGTGCAAGGTCCCGGGGGTGATGCCCAGTTCCTCGGCGACCTGTGGGATGGTCTTCCCGGTCTCGCCGAGTTCGGCGAGACGTGATGTCCGCCACAGGCAGCAGCTGGAAAAGGGACACCATGGCACGAGGTAACGCGACACGGGCCAGGCGCGCAGCCCCGGCGTAAAGCGACACGACCTGCGGGGGACACAGTCTTTGCCAAAACAAACCTGATCCGCTCCCTCGCGATGGGGACGACCGTCTTCGGCATGGTTCTGGGACTCGGAGCCCTGGGCGCGGCGGTCGGCGCGCTGGCCGCCCCGTCACTCGCGGCGCGGTACGGGCCCGGACCGATGATGCTCGGCGCCCTCGCGATCACGCCGCTCACCCAGATCCCTCTGCTGCTCGCCTCCCCAGGCCTCGCCTGGCAGTTCGCCATCGGCACTGCGCTGTTCCTTCAGCTGGCCTGTGCCGCGGCCGCGGGAACGACCCAGCGCTCCATCCGCCAAGTCGTCACCGCCGACGGTATGCAAGCCCGTATGCAGGCCGTGAGCACCTGGCTCACCTCCGGCGCGCGGCCGGTGGCCGCACTCCTCGCCGGCGGACTCGGCACCTGGATCGGCGTACGCCCCACCCTGATCGTCGGCACCTGCCTGCTCGTCGTCCCCCTCGTGATCCTCTACCGCTCCCCGCTGCGCGGCCTGCTGGACATGCCCGGCCCGCCCGCCGCGCCTCCCCCTTCACCAGGCGCCCTCGCGCAACCGGCGCCATCGGCATGGGGCCCTGCTGTTCCGCATCCCGCTGCCGCCGCGGACGGGCGGCGCGACCGCGCTTCCGGAGGGGGCCGTGAGCCCGGACCTGAACACGGCCGGTGACCCCAAGCCGACCTCACCAGCGGGCCGTCCGGCCCACCGAACACGCCCTTGCCGCCCAGCGCTCGATTTAGGGCGCCCAGATAGGGCCACCCCCGCGTACAGCATGTGCCGCTCCCCACGCTCCGCCCCCCAACTCCCGAGGTGACCACGTGCCGCCCTCCCGCTCCCACATCCGCGCGACCATCGAGGCCTACCTCGGCCGGCATGCCGAGGAACAGGAGGCACTGAACGGGCTGCTGGCTGTCCTCGACGGCACCGAGGAGCCGTCGAGCCGGGCCACGCTGCCCGGTCACGTCACCTGCAGCGCGGTGGTCATCGACCGCGACCGTCGCGTGCTGCACATCCGCCATCGGGTGACAGGGCTGCTGCTCGCTCCAGGTGGCCACGTCGAGGCGGGTGACCGTACGCTCATCGCGGCCGCCGTGCGGGAAGTGTGCGAAGAGACCGGGATCAGTCCCGGCGACCTCTGTCCGACCCCGCGGTTCCTCGACGGGCCCATCGACGTGGACGTCCATGACATCGACGCCCATCCGGCCAAGGGCGAGTCCGCCCACCAGCACTTCGACTTCCGCTTCGCGTTCTACCTCACGGCCGAGCAGCCGCCGCCGCTCGCCCTGCGGGACGAGGAAGTCGCCGGCGCCCAGTGGCTCGCGTACGCCGACGTGCGGTCCCCTACGCTGCGGGCCAAGCTCCTGGACGCCGTGGCGGAGGGCCTCGACGGGCGGCCGGAGCCCGTCAACGCCGGCGCGTTGCTCCAGGACGCGCATGGCCGGTACCTGCTTCATCTTCGGGATGACCGGGAGGGCATCTGGGAGCCCTGGGTGTTCGCCCTCCTCGGTGGCGGCCGCACGATGGACGACTCCTGCCTTGAGGCGACACTGCGGCGGGAGCTCGCCGAAGAGGCGCCAGGTCTGGAACCCACCGAACTGGCGCCGTTCGCCGTGGAGGAGGCGACGAGCGTCGACGGCCTCGCGGTGCCCATCCAGGTCTACGCCGGCCACTGGAGTGGGGATGCCGAGGCGGTGAAGCTCCACGAAGGTGTCCTGTTGAAGTGGTGCACCGTGGACATGCTCGACCGGCTCCGCCTGAGCCCCGGACTTGAGGAGCTGATCCGGCGCCACGCGGCCGAGCACCCCGCGGCGGAGGGACGGCGGGACGGTGCTCGTCCGCTGCCCGGCGAAGCCCCGGTGGGGACCGAGCTTCACATCGTCGGTGTCCACCTCCACCTCCAGGACGAACACGGTCGGATCCTCCTCGGCCTGCGCCACCCGGACTCCGCCTTCGCACCGGACACCTGGCATTTCCTGGCCGGCCACTGCGAGCGGGAAGCCGCGATCGACTGCCTGGTGCGGGAAGCGAAGGAGGAAGCAGGCCTCACCATCGCCCCGGAGGACGTCGAGCTCGTCCACACGGTGCACCACATCGACTCCCCCACCGCGCGGCCCAGGATCGGGCTCGTCTTCCGGGCCCGGTCCTGGACCGGCGACCCGGAGGTCCTGGAGCCCGACCGGTGCGTGGAGTGGCGGTGGTGGAAGCCGCAGAACCTTCCGGCCGCCGAAGTTGTGCCGTACACCCTGCGGGCCATCGACGGGATTCTCGCGGGGCGCCCGTACTCCGAGCTGGGCTGGGGCGAACGATGAGCACTCTGGACACCTGCCCCGCCGGCGACGAGGCGCCGGAGCACACCGCGCGCCAGGTCAGCGACGCCGCGCCGACGCCTGCGGAAGCGGATCCGGCAGTCTCGCGGGCCGCGATGGTCGCCCGGCTCGAGGAGGAAGGGGCGCTGAGCCCGGGACCGGTCCGCGACGCCCTCCTCACGCTGCCCCGCGAAGTGCTGATGCCGCAGGCGTACGTACGGCGCAGCGCCCCGGGCGAGGAGCCGCCGCGATGGGATCTGCTGGACTGGTCGGCGCCGCAGGACCGCCCCGAGTTGCTCGGGCTGCTGTACGGCGGGGCCAGTGTGCTCGTCCAGCACGATGGGGAGCCGCTGCTGGGCCGGGTGCGCGGGACGCGGTCCGGGTCGTCGATCACGTCGATGTCGACGGTGATGGGTTTGACCGCGCCTCTGCTGGAGGAGCTGGATCTGCGCCCGGGTCTGCGGGTGCTGGACGTTGGGACGGGCGCGGGGGTGACCGCCGCGGTGGCCTGTCAGGTCTGCGGCGACCAGGGGGTGGCGACCCTCGACCGGGACCGGCACCTCACCGACGGGGCAGAGGCGCGGCTGGCCGGCCTCGGCTTCCGGCCGGCGGTGGTGTGCGGCTCAGGCGAACAGGGCGTGCCGGGTCGGAAGTTCGACCGCATCTTCGTGTCGTACACCCTGGAGCGCGTGCCCGCGGCCCTCGTCGAGCAGCTCGCTCCCGAGGGCAGGTTGCTGGCGCACGTCAGCAGCGCGTCCCCGTCGTGGCCCGGCCTCGCTGTCGTCGAGCGCACCGCTGACGGGCGGGTCAAGGCGGAGCTGCGGGCCGTGGAGTTCGCCCACCGTGCCGGGCACGGCATGAACCGGATCTGGCTCAGCAAGGAGTTCCGCCAGCGCATCGCCACCGATCCGGGCACCTGGACGCAGCAGACCATGCTGGCACCGCCGACGGACACCGACCGGGGCCTGTGGCTGGCCGCCGATCACCTACTGGGAGGGCAACTGGTGCGGGACTTCGGCGCCGAGTACCTGGCGATCGGCGCGCCCGGCTGCGGATCGTGGCTGCGGGCGGAGCCCGTGGGGCTCTCTCGCTGGAACGTCACCGTCCAGGGCCCGCGCGACATCTGGAAGGAAGTCCAGGATCTGGCCGTCCGGTGGCGGGCGGCCGGCAGTCCCCGTCGCTACCGCCTCCTCTTCGAGCCGGGCGGTGGCCAGCGGGTCGCATCGGCGTGCGGCCGTCTGTCTTGGCGCCTCCCCACCCCCGGCCCGCTCGACAACGGAGCGTCCACGTGACCTGTCCCGACAATCCCTTCCCGAGCCTGTCTATGGGCAAGGAAGCCCTGTTCGCGGCGGCCGCCGCTCAGTACGACCGCTACCGGCCGGGTGTCCCGGCCGAGATGGCCGAGCTGCCGGCCGACACCGTCCGCGGCCTTTCCGATCCCACACTGCTCGATCTAAACACCAGCACCGGACAGGTCCCCCGGGCGCTGCTCGACGACTTCACGGACGGCGGATCGCTCCTGGAGGAGGCCCTGTTCACGGTGCTCGCCCGACGTCCGGCAGGTGCGCGGTGAGTGGCAGGCAACGGCACACCGAGCCGGTGGACGTCCACCTGATCCTGCGCCGGGAGACCGCCGACGGGTCACAGGTCCTGCTGTCACGGCGGGCCGGACCGGTGTACGCCACCGGCCTGTGGCACCTGCCGTCGGGACATCTGGACGGCCCGCACGAGGACGTCGTCACCGCCCTGATCCGCGAGGCGCGGGAGGAGACCGGTGTCGTCATCGATCCGGCCGACGTGCGGGCCGCCGTGACCGTCCACCATCGCAGCCCCGGAGGTGCCTCCCGTACGGGACATTTCTTCGAGGTCCGGCAGTGGAAGGGCGAGCCCCGGATCGCGGAGCCGGACGTCTGCGACGCGATGGACTGGTCACCCCTTCACGCGCTGCCCGTCGGGATGGTGGCGTACTGCCGTGCGGGCCTGGACGCCTACAGCGCCGGCGCCCACCTCGCTCTGCACTTCCAACTGCCAGGCGACGCCATCGCCTTCGACCCAGGCGCCGACCGACTGCGCCTCGTGCCGGACGTGACCGGCGGGACGGTCACCAGCACGGAGGCCGCGCCCCTGTACCGGACGCTTGGCTTCAGCGGCAACCCGGCGCCGATGCGGATGATCCGCCACCGCCAACCCGGCGTTGCGGCAGGCGGTGCGCGGCCGGACTCGACGTGGGTGCCGCCGCAGGAGTACGCCGACTCACTGCCCCGGGCGGCCGCGTTCGTGTGCCTCTACGTCACCGACGAGGACGACCGGCCGCTCCAGCTGCACTCCGTCTACTCCCCCGGCCACCCCTGGCACATGATCGGTGGCGCGATGGATCCGGGCGAGCGGCCCTGGGACGCGGTGGTGCGTGAGTGCCGGGAAGAAACGGGCATGACCGCCGTGGGTCGGCCCCGGCTGCTGGCCACCGTGTACGGGCAGCCCCGGGCGCAACGTCCGTACAGCACTCTGCAGCTCGTCTTCGATGGCGGGCGCCTCACCGATGCGCAGATCCGGGGCCTCACCCTCAACGCACGCGAGCACGACGAGGCCCGCGTCCTGCCCTTGGAACAGTGGCAGGCATTGATGCCGGCCCGCGATTTCGCGCGGCTGCGCGCCGTGGAGGAAGCCCGCCGCACCGGCGTGGCCGCGTACGTCGACACCTGGGGGAACGCATGACCACCAGCAGCATTGTCCTGATGTCCGACCGGAGGGTGGCCGCGATCCCCGTCCAGGAGTGCGGCGAGGTCCTCGTCGACGTCCAGCAGCCGGCCGGCCTTTACTGCCCCGTCGAACTGCCCTGACACCGACCCCCCGCCTTTCACGAACGAGGAGCGATCTGTGGGAATCACCCGGACCGACTGGTCCGAGCACTACACCGAAGGGCGAGGCTTCCGGCGGCTCGGAGACAGGGAGAAGGGCCTGCTCGTGGAGCATGCCCCGGCGCCCGAGGGCGGCCGCGCGCTCGACATCGGCTGCGGCACCGGCGAGATGTCCGCATACCTCGCCTCGCTCGGGTACACCGTCGACGGAGTGGACTTCGCCGAGGGCGCGCTGGAGCGGGCCCGCGCGGAGCACGCCGAGGTGGAGGGGGTGCGCTGGCTGTGCCTGGACGTGGAGCACGACGACCTGGCCGGCCTCGCCGAGGACGGCTACGACCTGATCGTCCTGCGCCTGTCGATCGCGTTCATCCGCGATCGCGCCCGTGTCCTTCGCCGTCTGACCGCCCGGCTACGCGATGGCGGGGTACTCGTCGTCATCACGCCGGTCGTGGAGAACACGCCGGAGGAGCGGCGCCACATCGCGCTGGACGAGAACGAACTCTCCGCGCTCACCGACGGGTTCGAGCACGCCGAACGGTTCGACGCGGCGGGACTGGCGGTGCTGGCCTTGCGCGGACCGGCTACGTCGTTCAGCGCGGAGGAGAAACTGCGGCCCGAGCCGCAGGCCGCCTTCGGTGCCGCGGTGGTAGTCACCGACGCATTCGGCCGGGTTCTGCTGGGACGCTCGACCCGGGAGATGTGGGAGCTGCCGGGCGGTCGTATCGAGGCAGGCGAGGCCGCACCAGCGGCGGCTGTCCGGGAGTTGACGGAGGAGGCCGGGCTGACGGCGCGCGTGGACGACGCTCACGTCATCACCGTGCTCCACGACGATCGTCTCGACGTGCGTCGCATCACCGCCGTGGTCCGCGTCTCCCGCTGGGACGGTGAACTCGGTCTGCCCGAGCCGCACCGCTTCGTGCGCTGGGAGTTCCACGACCTGAGCACGCTGGCAACCCTGGGTCGCATCTTCGCGCCCAGCGCCCAAGCCCTCACCGCGGTGTGGCCCGGGGTGCTGCCGGACCTGCAGCCGGTCCACTCCTACGCGTGCTCGGCCGCCGTCCCGTCGGTGCCCGGCGAACCGGTGGAGGCGCTCCGGTTGCGCGAGCGGATGGCGGACACCGTGATCGGCACGGGCTGGGCACCCTCGCCGCGGGTTCAGGCCGCGCTGCGCGAGGTCCCCCGGCACCGGTTCGTCCCGGAGGCCCGACTGGAGACGGCCTACCACGACGACCTCGCCGTGGTGACGGTCCGGGAGTCGCCCCAGACGGCGCTCAGCTCCGTCTCCGCGGCCTGGCTTCAGGCCGACATGATCGAGCAACTCCGGCTGGAGCCGGGGACGACCGTGCTGGAAGTCGGCTCCGGCGGGTACAACGGCGAGCTCTTGGCGCACGTCCTGGGGCCGCGCGGACGCGTGGTGACCGTGGACGTCGACCCGTATGTGGTTCACCGCACCCGCAGGCTGTGCGCGGAGGCCGGCAGCGGGCGGGTCACCGCGGTCCTCGGCGACGGTGGACTCGGTGCGCCCGGCCACGTCCCCGCCCGGGGGTTCGACGGGGTGATGATCACGTATAACGCGTCGGACATCGCTCCGGCCTGGCGGGAGCAAGTCGCCGAGGGAGCAAGGTTGGTGGTGCCGCTGGAGATGGGCGGCTACACCCGCTCCCTCACCCTGATCCGGCGCGGCGACGTGCTGCACTGCGAGCACTGGACGTACTGCGGCTTCGTGCGAGACCGCGGCGCCGCCGCCCGCATCGCCCCCGCCGTCCCGCTGTCCGACGGCGAGGTCACCGTACGGTGGGAAGACGGTGAACCCGGCGATACCTCCGGACTGGAAAAGGCACTGCGCGGGCCCCGGCACGAGCTCGCCACCGGCCTCGTGGTCCGTGGCACCTTCAATTTCGAGACCTTGCAGATCTACGCCGCGACCACGCTGCCGGGGTTCTGCCGCTTGGCCGTCCCGGACGGATCCACGCTGGTGGCGCAGCAGGACGCGGCGGCGATGCTGGCGGACGGCTCTCTCGCCTACCTGACCTACCGCAAGGTCAAGGACGCCCCGAATCCGGCCGACCGCCTCACCGAGTTCTTCATCCACGCCTACGGCCCCGGCGCCGACCAACTGGCGGAGCGCTTCGCCGACTGCGTGCGCACCTGGGACCAGACGGTACGCGAGATCGGCTACCCGCCGATGACCGTCCACCCGGCCGACACACCCGACGATCAGCTGCCAGACGGTGACGTGCTCGACAAGCCCTCCGCACGGCTGATCTTCCGATGGCCCGGCCGCGTTCCCGACGGGACGCGGGCCTCTGTCGCGGCGGGCGCACAGCGTGCCTGACTCCGATGGACTGATCCCCTCCGTGCTCGGAGTGTTCGCGCACCCCGACGACGAGAGCCTCCTGGCCGGCGGTGTGCTCGCACAGCACGCCGCCGCCGGTGCCCGCACGGCGGTCGTCACCGCGACCTGGGCCACGGGCGGCCCGCGCGCCGCCGAGCTCACCGACGCTCTACGTGTCCTGGGCGCGGGCGCACCGAGGATGCTCGGGTTCGGCGACGCCCGCAACGAAGCGTCAGCGCCCGGACAACCCCGCTGGTGCGACGTGAACCTGGACGAGGCTGTCGCCCAAGTAGCGGCGCACATCAGACGGTTCCGTCCCGCTGTCGTGGTGACCCATGACGTCCTCGGCCAGCTCACCGGGCATCCGGACCACCGGCGCACCCATCAGGTGACGTTGCTCGCGGTGGAGGCCGCCGCTCTCGCCCACCTGCACCCTGAGGCCGGGGAGCCGTGGCAGACCAGCGCCCTCTACGCGGCGACGCACCCCCAATCCGGGATCGGTGAACTGGGGCCACTCCTTGCGGGGGTCGGGAAAACGTTGCTGAGCGTGCCGGACGAGCACGCGACCGCCGCCGTGGACGTGACGGCTTGGCTCGATCAGAAGTGGGCTGCGATCTGCTCGCACCGCAGCCAACTCGAGGGCGAACGGCCACTGCCCGCGCTCCTCTCCCGGCTCGACGACGAGCGCCGAGCTCGGATTTTGGGCACCGAGTACTTCACCCGCCTCCGCATCACACCGGATGCGCCCGGCCTGCGACACCTGACGTCCTGACCCGCGCTCCGAGCCGGCGTCCGACCAGAGACGCTCTGGGCATGCGGTCTGGAGAGCACCGCAGCGCTGGTCACCGACCAGCTCGCGTGTTCTGGCAGGTGCCGGGCCTGTCCGAGCGGCACCGCCGCTCCAGCACCGGACTGACAGGCTGACTGCGGTCGATCGCGATCGAGCTCGGCGGACGTCCGGCCGCGCGGTTGTGCCGCCGCTCGAGGCCGGCGGCGAGCCAGGACCCGGCTGCTCAGGCTGTTGACGGCGCCGACGGTGCCGGCCCGCGCGCCGCGAGTGCTGGGGGCGGACGAGTCCGCTTTCCGCAAGGGCTGCGTCTACGGCACCGTGCTCATCGACGTCGAGGCCGGTCGGGTCGTGGACGTGCTGTCCGATCGCACCTCCGAGAAGTTCGCGGCCTGGCTGACCGAGCATCTCGGAGCGGAGATCATCTGCCGGGACCGGGCCACCGCCTACGTCCAAGGCTGTCAGGGAAGCCGCCCCGCATGCCCTGGAAGTCGCTGATCGCTGGCACCTGTTGCAGAACCTGTCCTCCGTGGTGGAGAAGACCTGCCACCAGCACCACGACTGCCTACGCAAACGCGCCGGGGAGGAGACACTGACCGAAGTGCCGGAACCTCCCGATGCTGTTGCCGCTCACGGAACTGCCCCGCACCCAGATCATCGAACGTACCCGCCATCGCCACGAGCACATCCACCGCCTGCTGGACAAGCGCTGGACGGTCAGTGCCATCGCCCGCCGTCTGAACCTCGACCGCAAGTCCGTGCGCCGCATCCGCTACACCGACCTCGACGAGCTGCTGGCCTCCGCGCGCGAGCGCCTCCCCAATGGTGTCCTGGAGCCGTTCAAGGCATACCTCAACGCCCGCTTCACCGAAGGCCAGGGCCAGGTCAGCAGCACCCGAGTGTTCCTGGAGATCCAGGCTCGCGGCTACCCCGGCAGCCGCCAAGTCGTCCGTAAACACCTCGCCGTCCTCCGGTCGGGCACCGCCGAGCCGTCCGGGCCGACACCCCGAGCCCCCGCAAGATCACCTCGTGGACCATGCGGCCCGGGAGACGCTCGCCATGTATGGCCGAGCCTCGTGCCGACTTCTTCGGACACGCAGTCTGACCCGGCCATGATCTTCGTTATCAGAGCACCGGTTTCAGGCAACGGCGGCGACACTATGACAGTGGACGCGAATGACGAGACCTGCGATCGGCAGTTGCCCCTGCCTCCAAGACCAGTTCTGCCAGACATAACTGCAGCACGCAGTCGCGATCCAGCTGACGTTGTCGAGGCCCATTGGCAGTCCCTGCAACTCAGCTGGCAGTGGAAGCACGCAGTGCACCAGATCCGTTCTCCCGGGCGGCCATATCCGGGCATCGTTCCGTTGCTGGAGGCTGCTGCGGCTCAACCACGACTCCGGCGGCTGTGTCCGTTCACCAGCCACTTCGCCCTGTGCTTCAGCAGCTCCACCAACTACCCCTGGACCGTACGGGCCGGGTCGATCGAGCCCCTGGACAACGGACGATTCAAGGTTCGTCGGCGCGGTCCATCCGCAGTAATCGGCGAAGTCGCGACCGCCGAAGAGGCTCTGGCCCTGGTGCTTGAACTCCTGCCCACCGGCCCCGCGCCCCCCATCACCGCCTCCGCGGACGAGCACGTGTGACGGTGCGTGGCCACGCCCGACCGCCGGGGTCCGGGGCAGCCCCGTCTCGGCGACGAGAGTGCGGCACGGCGGAACTGTTTGGTGTGCGATGACCGCCGTCCATCCACAGGACCATGGCGGGCCGTGCGTCCGACGGAGGCATTCGGTGATCCTGTAAAGCGGCGTCGGCGGCGAGCCGTTGACCCGGGCGCCGGCTGTTCGGCGAAACGGGCGGAGTCCGGGACCGCAGCGGGACGATGCCGCCGACTCCTACCTGGGCGTATGTGTCTTTGGCCTGTGTGCAATGATCCCGCCCTTAGGTTCAGGAGAAAGCGGCCCCATGCCCTCACATTCGCGTCACGTCGCCCTGCCCGCGGCCGTTGCCTGCGCGCTGGTCCTCACCGGATCGGTCGCACTGCTTCCCGCCGCCGCGGCCACCACCGGAGTGACGGCCTCGCTGCCGGCGCGGACCACGTCCGTACCGCCGGCCGACCATGTGTCGGGGTCCGGTCAGGCGGTCGTCTGGCAGCAGAGCAGGTCCGCCGACAGGCTGCCGCACGGCTGGCTGTCTGTGGCGGGCGGCACCCCACAGGACCTCGGGCCACTGGCCGACACCGCCGAATCAGCCCAGCCCGACGCGGTGTCCGTGCAGGGTTCTGTGGTGGCGACCGCCACCTCGGCCAACCCCAACGGCGACCTCGCCGACCACGTGACCCTGCGCCACCTCGACACGGGCGCCCAAGAGACCCTCGCCGTCGCCTACGACAGTTCCGGCGACTCGCTCGACGAGCGCTACCGGGCCCAGGCCGGCGACGGCATCCTCGTCCAACAGGCCTACGAAAACAGCGACTCGGCGTACCGCGTGCGGCTGGTGCTGCGTACCGCCGGCGGCGACCGCACCCTGTTGTCCGACGACGAACAGTACGAGGTACTGGCGTCGGACGCCGACGGGGCGCTGGTTCTGCGGCGGACCGCACCCGGCTGGGGTCACCAGATCGACTACGTCGACTTCGCCACCGGCACGACGGTCACCGTCGCCGAGCCCGACACCGACCAACTGCCGCAGGGACTGGAGTTCACCCCCTCCCACTTCGGCGTCATCGACGGCGCGACCCTGACCGAGTGGCGGCGATCCGCGCCCGCCGACGGACCGGCAACCGTCACCCTGCCCACCGACAAGGCCCGCTGGATCAGCGACGACACCCTGGCCTGGTACATGTGGAGCGCCGACGGCAACGAGCTGTACGCGATGTCCCGTGACGGCTCCACCGCGGCCGCCGACCTCGACGGCACGTTCCGTGACCTATCGGTTGGCGACGACGGCCGGATGCGTGCGTCGCTGTACCGGCCGGACAAGGACGCCGCCGTCCAGACCCTCGTCGACGGCCGGGTGTCCAAGGCTGACGGCGACGCGTCGACGATCCCCGCCGGCCCGGCACGCCTGGATGCCCTGGCCCTGTCCGGCGGCACCCTCTACACCGCCGACGACTCCTCCCGCGGCACCGGTGTGCTGCTCTCCTCCGGCCTCACGGTCGGCCCGTCCGGAGCATCGGCGGCCACGCCGTCACGTGTTCTGGCCTATTCGACCGGCACCGTGCATCAGACGCTGGCCGCCTCCGGACACCGGGTGCTGGTCGAGCAGGGCGGTGCTTACCAGGTCTACGACCACGGGAAACCGACCGGCGTGCCCCTGGACCTGGGTGACGCCTCGACCGATCAGGTCAGGGATTTCGACGGTGACCACTTCCTGTTGTCGGACAGGACAACCGACGTCAACGGAAGCCTGCTGCTGTACACCGTCGCGACCGGCAAGAGTGAGCGCGTGCCCGACGGCTCGGTCCTGTACGGAGGCGCCTTCTACACCTCGGTGAAGAGCGGCACGTCCGGCTGGTCCGTGCGGCGGACCGACCTGGCGACCGGCGCCACGTCCACCGTCACCACGGTGGACTGTCTGCCCGGAGGCCTCCAGGTCCGCGGCCCGTGGATCCTGCTGACGACGTGCGGGGTCGGCTCGAACCAGGGCCTGCTGATCAAGACGGGCGCGACCACCACCCGTACATCGGTGGACTCCTCCGTAACGGCCCCGGTCCTCGGTACGGACACGCTGTACACCTTCACGAGGAACGCCGGACCGGGCATCACCGTGAACGCCCAGGCGCTGGGTGTGGCCGAGGCCACCGCCCAGCCGCTGTTCACGCTGCCGTCGAGGGCGAACACCGGTGCCGCCGAGCGGTGGGCCGTGGACCGTGAGGCGCCGTGGGCCGCCTGGATGGACGACGACGGCGTCACCCACACGGTGTGGGCGGGCGCCCCGTCCCGCTCCTCCGATTCCGCCTCCGTCCCGACAGGGTTCAGTCCGAACGGTGACGGCTCGACCGACTCCTGGGCACCCACCTGGACGTACAACCGGCCGGTGACCTGGACGCTGACCCTCAAGTCCGGCAGCACCTCAGTGCGCACCCTGACCGGAACGGCCACGGGCGGGAAGGTCGCCCCGGTCTGGAACGGCAAGAACCCCGCGGGCACGGCGGTCACCGAGGGCGACTACACCTGGACGCTCACCGCGAAGGACACGGTGACGGACGAGCCTGCGGCCGGCCTCAGCGGTACGGTCGCCCTGCGCAGGAGCGTTCCTGTCGCGTCCGCCACCGCACCCGCTCTCGCCAGCGACGGCTCGACCGGCGCGGTGATCCCGGTCGGCTGGGCGGCGAAAACGGTGGGCGTGACGTCGTACGACGTCGGCTGGCGGGTCGCCACCCGCAGCAGCACGGGCGTATGGACGCTCGGTTCGCTCCAGACGTGGCGCACCCGCACCACGGCCAAGTCCGCGACGTTCGGCGCATCCGGCAGCCCGGTGACGCCGAAGTCCGGTCTGACGTACCGCTTCTACGTACGTGCCCATGACGACGCCGGTCAGACCGGGGCGTGGAGCACGGCGGCCGCGACCGGCGTACCGATCGACGACCGGTCCTCGCTCCTGACCTACAAGGGGACCTGGACGTCGGCGTCGGTGACGTCGGCCTGGGCGAAGACAGAGCGGGTGTCCGCCGCGAAGGGCGCCACGGTGTCCCTCACCGGCGACGGCACGAAACTCCGGATCGTCGCGACTCGGAAGTCGAACGGCGGCCGCTTCGCGGTACTCGTCGACGGGGTCACCGTGGGCACGGTGAACACCTACGCTGCGACGACGGGCTACCGGAAGGTGGTGTTCACGTACACGCTCGGTACGAAGATCACCGGCCACAAGGTGCAGGTGAAGGTGCTGGCCGGCAGCTCGGCCGGACGCTCCACCGTGCACCTGGACGCGGTCATGATCACCCGTTGACCCGTTGATCCGGACGACCAGCCCGGATGTCATGGAGCTTCCCCATCCGCCCAGAGGGTGGCTGGGGAAGCTCCACGCGTTTCCACGGTGTCGCCGACCCGACCTCGGACGGAGGGGGCGTAGCTCTGCCTTGCGGTACGCGGGGCCGCTTATCGGCCTTCGGCCGGCGTCATCCGTCGGTGTTGATGTCACCAATGTGATGTCATCGGGCGCATCCAGCAGGGGGCTTCATGGCCGAAGGTTCTCGCTTTGTGGATCAAAACAGACCAATCCGTGACTCCGAGCCACCTGGGCCGCGTACTCAGAGACCTCCTCGGCCTGGCGGTAGGACATCAGTAGGTACACCATCGGCCCAGACGCCTCGCCGATCAGTGGTGGGGACGCCCAGGGACTCTTGTAGCCGACCTGACTCTCCTCCGGATAGCGCTCAGTCAGAGCTTTAACGTACGCCTCGATGCGCGCGGACGGCGGTACGGCAACGCCGTCCGACTCCAGGTATCGCTCGTACAACTCGTCGTAGAGGGAACCTGCTTCGACGTTGTCGAGCGGGGGCTCTCCCTCCCAAACGGCAAGGTCGTAGGTCATGCCTGAATGATCGCAGGTGATGTATCCGCTCAGAACAGTGAGGCGGCGCCAGGGCCGACGCCCTGAGTTTGGGAAGCTGAGGTGGTCTACGGGCGGAAGCTCCACTGCCCTGCGGCGGAACGATGCAGGCGCTTGGTGAGTGGGCCAACTGGTTCCCCTTGGATCCCCGCACGATCGGCCACGTCTCTGGCGCGACCGCTTCGTCCGGGAGCTACGCGGTCGGCTGCCGCCAGAAGCTGAAGTGCCCTGGGAATGCCAGGTATTCGCTCTGTTGGAGACGTCTATGCTGCCCATGATCACGTGCGGGTACGTCTGAGGAGGCTTCCATGGCTGATGCGGAAACGGGAGGCGGGAGCGTCGTTTCGGACGAGATGAACGAGACTTCGGGTCCGGAGCGTCTGGGTGACGCGGATCAGGAGGTCTCCACAGAACGACGGAGACTGCCGAGCGCGGCGGTCGTGGTCGTCGGTCTCGCCTTCCTCGGCGTCGTGGCAGGAGGCCTGTTCTGGCTGTTCCAGGACGGGTTGTCCCACCCGTTCGGGGACGCCCGGGCCTGTGAGGGCAGCGACTCCACGCTGACGGGGAAGATCTCGCCCGGAGGCGTGCCGATCCCCGCCGATGCCACCGACGTCCACTACATCACGCAGGATGGCTTCGCCGAGGTCTCCTTCCTGAGCGATCAGATGCCGGACTATCTGCACCGCACAGGTCTCGTCCCGGAGGGAGAGCCTCTGTTCGACGAGAACTACAGCAGCGCGTACGCGTGGGGTGAGGGCGGTCACGAGATGCCCGATGGACTGTGCGGGCCGGCTCTCAAGGGACCTGTCTGGAACTATCACGGCACGGGTCCCGGCACCGGTGTCAGCATCCTGATCGAACGCACCCCCGCCGGAGCCACCCTCCGCGCTCCGGCCCGTGTCGTCGCCTCCTTCGACTTCGGCGAGTGACGGATCACCGGTGCCGAGGGTCGGTTCCGTCGCCCTCCTCTCTGCGTGGCAATGCGCCCGGCTGCGGGCCCGAGCAAGGAGCACAAGTGCCCGTACTACCTGACGACGCCAGCCTTCCCGACCGTGAGGCGGTCCTTGGGCAGGCGATCCCTTTCGACCGGGCCCGCTGGACCTCCCAGCTCCCGGATTCCACTTGGTGGCCGGACGCGCTCGACGGGTGTCCGCAGACGGGCCGTTGGCCCCGGGTGGACCGGCGGGCCGTGTTCGGCATCGCCCGTCGGGCCGACACCGCTGAAGGCCGCCGCCACCTCCTGGTCGCCGCCCTGGTCTGGGGGAACGGTACGAAGGTGCGGTCGGTCCGGCGCAGCGCACGCATCTTCCAGAACTCCACCCGCGCGGACCTAGACGCCCGGCTGTACAGAGCGCTCGACGTGCTCCGGGAACACGGCGCCGTCGCCGCCTACCGCGCCTTCAACAACGATCAGCACAGCCCTTACCTGGGACCGGCGTTCTTCACCAAGGTGCTCTACTTCGCCGGGCACGACAGAGCCGTGGGGCAGCACCGTCCGGTCATCCTGGACAGCGTCGTGTCACGGGCCCTCAGGGCCGCGGGCGCGGTGGAGGCCAATTGGCCGGACAACGGATGGACGACAGCCCAGTACGGCCATTACGTGTCCATGGTGCACGACTACGCGCGTGCCCAAGACGTCCTGCCTGACCAGGTGGAGGCAGCGTTGTTCTCCTACGGCAAGCGGCTGTAGGGACTCACGCTGAGACTGCCTTTGCCGGTTGCGGCACGGCCACGAAGTCCCCAATACGGAGAGTAGCGGATAGGGTCACCTGAGTCAGGGCTCGCTAGGCGGACGGGGTGTATCGGGTGGCTCGGGTTGCGGTGTTCTCCGCGGGATCGTGGGGGACGACGATGGCGAAGGTGTTCGCCGATGCCGGCAGCAACGTCATGATCCACGCCCGGCGGGCCGAGGTCGTCGACGAGATCAACACCCGGCACCACAACGCCCGGTACCTCCCTGACGTAGCCCTGCCCGCCCAGCTCCACGCGACGACGAACACGACGTTCGCCCTCTCCGGCGCGGCATACGTGGTGCTGTCGGTCCCGGCTCAGACGCTGAGGGCGAATCTCACCGCCTGGGGCCCGTACATCAGGCCGGACACCGTCGTCGTCAGCCTGATGAAAGGTATCGAGACGCACTCCGGGATGCGGATGTCCCAGGTGATCAACCAGGTGACGGGAATCCCGTTCGAGCGGATCGCGGTGGTGTCCGGGCCGAACCTGGCCAGGGAGATCGCCGGAGGCCGGCCCGCTGCGTCCGTGATCGCCTGTCCCGACGAGAAGGTGGCCGCCGCGCTGCAAAAGGCCTGCCACACCCCGTACTTCCGCCCCTACACGGGCACGGACGTGGTGGGCTGCGAGCTCGGCGGCGCGACCAAGAACGTCATCGCCCTCGCGGTCGGCCTCGCTGCGGGCCTGGACTTGGGCGACAACGCGCGGGCCCTGCTCATCACCCGCGGGCTCGCGGAGACCGCTCGCCTGGGCCAGGCAATGGGCGCCGACCCGCTGACGTTCTCCGGGCTCGCCGGAGCGGGTGACCTCATCGCCACCTGCACCTCGCCTCTGTCCCGCAATCGCACGTTCGGGGAGCATCTTGGGCAGGGCATGACAGTGGCCGAGGCCACGGCAGCGACGAAGCAGACGGCGGAGGGTGTGAAGTCCTGCCGGGCCATCCTGGACCTGTCACGAGTTCACGGCATTGAGATGCCCATCACGGAGGTCGTCGCGGCAGTGATCGACGGAACGGTGACCGTTGCCGACGCCGCGGCGGCCTTGATGTCCCGGGCGCCGAAGCCCGAACACGGCACCCCCTGATATCGGAGTGGGCGCCTGCCTTGCTTGGCGGGCGGTACGTTCTACCCGGCAGGCGGCCACCACCAGCAGTATCTTGACCGCAACATCAACGGCCACGGCGGAACCGGCGTTTCCCGTCCGATCGGTGTGGCTCCGACCAAGGGGTGAGTCTCGCCATAGACCCTGCTCTCCTGGCGGCTTTGTGGAGGGAACGGCATCCGTCGGGCCCTCCCGTCGCTCACACGTTTCGCACCAGGTACGCGGATCGCTGGGTACGCTTCCACAGCCTTCCCGGCTCGAAGCGCCACCCGGAGTCCGAGGACGAGTACGCGATCCTGCTGGACCGGTACAACACGATCCTGGACGAGTTGTTCGCGGACACGGACGTGTTCGTGGTGACCATGGACTGGTCGGACACACCGACGGGGCCCGAGGGCTACCCGACACCACGACGGACACTGCACCCCGACAGCGTCCGCTGGTGGACCGAGTCGGACCAGGGCGACCCCGACCCGGAGTTCCACACCCACACACGGCTGTACGCCGACCGGCGCCGGTGAAACCGCGGCTGCATCGACCGACTGCTGCGAGCCGTCGCGGACGACGCTCTCGCCGAAGTCTTCATCGCCGACACGGAACTGCGACGCATCCACCACCCCTACGACGGCGGCGCGGACCTCATCCTTGCCACGCCTTCAGAACGTGACGGTGTGCGTGACCGACACGGGGACTGGCTTTCCAGCCACCCAGCCGGCCTCTGAGAGCCAGGTCGGCCCCCGGTCAGTCGGCCGCTGGGATCAGCCCGACCCGGTAGGCGAGGACGACCGCCTGGACCCGGTCGCGCAGGCCGAGTTTGGCCAGGATCCGCGAAACGTAGGTCTTGACCGTCTCGGGGGTGATGAACAGCGCCGTGGCAATCTCCGCGTTCGACAGCCCCTCGGCGATCTGCCGGAGCACGTCGAGCTCGCGGGGGGTCAGCGCGCGTACGAGGTCTTCTCTGGCCTGCCGGGAGGTGTCGGCAGGCCGCAGGTGTTCGGCGAAGTGACCGATGAGGTGGCGGGTGACGGCGGGCGCCAGCAGGGACTCGCCCCGGGCGACCGTCCGAATCCCGTTCACCAGCTCCGCGGGAGGCGCGTCCTTGAGGAGGAACCCGCTGGCTCCGGCCCGCAGCGCGTCGTAGACGTAGGCATCGACGTTGAACGTGGTGACGACCAGCACCTTCGGCGGGAACTGGGCACCGGGACCGGCCAGTTGCCGGGTCGCCTGGATACCGTCGAGCAGAGGCATCCGGATGTCCATCACCACCACGTCGGGCCGCAGCCGCCGTGCGGCCTCCACCGCCTCGTGCCCGTTCTCGGCCTCCCCGACGACCGTGAGGTCGGGCTGCGCGGAGAAGATGGTGACGTAGCCGGTCCGCACCAGTGCCTGGTCGTCGCAGACGAGTACACGGATGGACTGCGGCGCATCGCTCACGGGGTCACTCCTGAACGGGCTTGGACGGAATCGTCGCGCGGACCTCGAACCCGCCCTCGGGCCGGGGTCCGGCCTCAAGTTCACCATCGAGCATCCACACCCGCGCACGCAGCCCGGCCAGGCCTCGTCCTCCCGCTGGGCCAAGCTTCCGCGGGACCGGTACGGTCGCCCGGGAGGCGGCGGGTGCGTCGGTCGTCACCTTGATCTCGACGTGCTCCTCGCGGTGCCGGACCAGGACGTGTGCCGGCTGCCCGGACGCGTGCTTCAGCGCGTTGGTGAGCGCCTCCTGCACCACGCGGTACGCGGCCAGCTCCACGTCCACGGACTGCGCCCGCCGCTCGCCCTGCTCGCTGAACTCGACCAACTGACCCGACCTGCGGGCCTGTTCGACCAGGTCGACCACCCGTCCCAGGGTCGGGGCCCGGTCCGCGCGCGCCGGGGCGGCGACCGCGGACTCACCGGTCGCCTCCAGCACACCCAGCAGGTACCGCAGCTCCGTCAGAGCCCGACGGCCGGTGTCGCTGACGGCCGCCAGTCCCTCCCCTGCCCGTTCCGGCGCGGACGTGAGCAGGAACTGCGCCGCGTCGGACTGAACCACCATGGCCGTCACGTGATGGGTGACCACGTCGTGCAGTTCGCGGGCGATCCGTGCCCGCTCGGCGGCCGTGGCCACCTCAGCGGCCAGCCGCCGCCGCTCCACCTCTTCCCTGCGCCGCGTACGCACGACACTCCCCACCAGCCAGATCGCGGCCAACGTCAGATAGAACGCCAGATAGTCCGGGATTTCCAGTGGTGAGCCGAGGTGGTGCAGGACGACGGCCAGTACGGCGTAGGCCGCACTCGCCGCGACACTCACAGCGCGGCGGAGGCTGACCTGATGGGCACCGGCGGAGTACAGGGCGAGATACAGTCCCACACTCCCGAACGTCGTCGCGAAGCCCAGCGCCTGGTGCGTGGCGAACGCGGCTGCGACGACGGCCAGACAGATCGCGGGCCACCGGCGGCGGGCTGCCAGCGGCAGGGTCTGAGCCAGGGTCAGCGCGATGCCCAGCCCGTTCGCCGGCCGCTCGGGCAGATCGCCGATCTGCCCTCCGATGTTCGACAGGGTCGGCACGAAGGCCAGCAGGGTGAGCACCAGAGCGAGGACGCCGTCCTTGACGGAGGTACCCCGCTCGCTCCACCAGTCACGTAATGCCCGGAACAGCGGGGTACGCCAAAGCGCCTGACGGGACATCAGTTCAGTTCCTCCAGTCGGCCTGTCTCAGTGCCGGGCCCGCCGCCGGGGCAGCAGTCGGCCGCTCCGGTGGGCCAGGACGGCCATCGGGACGGTGATCAGTACCCCGAGGAGGATGGGCACGATCGACGTCTCCAGGCCGAAGCCGTCGCCGGTCAGCAGGGTGGAACCATGGACGTCGACGGTGTACAGAGCCTCGGGGGTGTGTCCGGAGACCGGGACGCCGAGCAGTTGCTCGACAGTGTTCCAGGCGAAGTGCAGACCCACGACGAACCAGATCTTACGCCGCCACAGGAACGCGGCACCGAGCATGACGCCCGCCTCGAGAGCGATCGCCACCAGGCTCCGCCCACTGGCACCCGGAGCCCCCAGGTGGGCGACGCCGAAGAACAACGCGGTGATCGCGACGGCGGCCCGGCTGCCCCACAACTGCTCCAGAGCCTGCAGGGCGAGGCCGCGGAACAGCAGTTCCTCGGTGACCGCGGCGCCGATCTGCACCATGACCGTGGACCACACGACCGACACGAAGCCGTTGCCCGCCCAGGAGAACGAGTAGCCCCCGAAAGCCGTGATCAGGAGTGCGGACACGAGGATGAAGCCCAGACCGATCCCGCCGCCGAGCAATAGCTCCCGGCCGGCCCCGCGCCGGGCGATCTCCGGCGTGGAGCGTCGGGCGACGAAGCGCATGACCGCCCAGTACACGGCCACCGCGGCAGCCGCTCCCAGCGCCGGCACCGGACCGGGGCCCGTCGCGGTCAGGCCCGAGACGAGACCGACACCGACCATGCCCGTCAGCATCCAGCCGAGCGGAGATCGAACGATCCGGCCGAAACGGCCGCCCCGGCCGTCGCCCTCTTCGTCCGGGCCGGAGCCTGTGTCGTGCGGTGCGGTGGACGTCGTGCCCATCGTGGCCTCCCCCTGTGGTGGTGGTCGCACCGGTGGCGACCTGACAACCACGCTAGGGACGCGCCGACGTCCGCGAGTCACCCCCACATGGACAGTCCCTGTAGCTCTCAAGGGGGATGCGCCGCCCCCGCCCGCCCATCCAGGGCGCGTGTCGAGTCGTGATCAACCCGGCGGATCCTTCCGCGCCATGGAGCGGATCCGGTAGCGCATCCGGCATGACGCGGGTGCAACTGAAGGGCGATGAAAGGGATTTCATCGGGCGGTACGTGCCGATGGGCAGGTACCGCCCCTGTCCCGAGCTACCCGCACGATGATTGAGCGGTTCAGGCTGGTTGCTCGTCGCGGCTCTCCGGGGTGAAGGCGTCGCGGCGAGCGAGGGTCACCGACAGAGGCAGACCCAGCCGCTCGGCCGCGCGTCGCCGGACACGCACCTGCGCTCGGGTCCGGGGCCGGAAGGAGGGGAGCCGCGAGCAGCCGCAGCCAGGGCGGTGATCGTAGGTCAGCCCCTCCGCGAGTACGGTCGCAACGACGGACCACGCCTTCGTGTCACGTCGCCGGGGCGCGGCGAAGTCGTAGCCGGCGAAGACGAGTTGTTCACGGCAGCCAGGACAGACGCGCTTACGGATCGGCCACGTGCTGCCCTTGAAGGCGAGCCGGCACGCGACGCACACGTAGTGCCGAAAGGCGCCGTTGAACGCGTGGTAGCACATGGTCCGACAGAGTACGCATCGTCCGCGGGCGGGCCCAAGCGGATTCCTGGTGCCCGATCCGGCCAGTCAGCCGCCAGTCAGTCGCTGGAGCGGACGAGGGGCGTGGATGACGAACGGTGGGACAGCCCTTGGTACCCACGTCGCGGCCGGTGACCTCCTGGCCGAAGCAGTCGCAGAACTTCGGAGAGGTCCCAGCGCCGCGCGTAGTCCACGGCCGGGCTTGGCCACCCGTGAACCACATCAAGCTAAACAGAGCCGCGACTCTGTATGGTGGACTCTTCACGCAGAGCAGTGATTCCTTTTGCTGGAGGGTGCAGTGCCGCGGCTTACCGACGCACGCAAGGAACTTCGGCGCTCCCAGATCACCGAGGCCGCCGTACGCTGCTTCAGCCGCAACGGCCTGGAGCGGACCTCGATCGCCGACATCACGGCCGAGTCCGGCCTCTCGAACGGCTCGATCTACGCCCACTACCGCAGCAAAGCCGACCTGGTCCAGGCCTCCGCCCACGCGGTGCTCACCAAGCGCGCCGAAGCCCTCGGCGACTACGCCGCGAGCGACACCCCGCCCGACCCCGACGAACTGCTCGCCCGCCTGATCGCCGCGATCGACCCCGCCGAGGCCCGCGTCGGTGTGCAGACCTGGGGCGAGGCGACCACCAATCCGGCCATCCACGGCATCGTCGTCGACACGATCGACCGGATGCGCGCCATGGTGCACGACTGCGTCATGGCCCACCTGGTCAAGGCCGAGCACCTCGACCCGGCCGAGGCCCAGGAGCAGGTCGCCCCGATCACCGACCGGGTGATGGCGCTCTACCTGGCCGAACTGCTGCACACCGCCTTGCGAACACCACCGCCCGAGGAGACAGCGTCATGACCACCTCGACCGCTTCGTTAGCCGCCCGCACCGTTTTCCGGATCGGTTACGGCGCCTTGCAGCTCGAGCGCCTGCACGACCGCCGCAGCGACGCCGTCGCGCTACTGCGCCGCGCGGTCGAGCTGGGCGTCGACCACGTGGACACCGCCGAGTTCTACGGCTTCGGTTTCGCCAACGATGTGATCCGCGAGGCGCTGCGCCCCGAGGACGGCGTCCTGGTCGTCACGAAGGTCGGTGCCGACCCCGACCCGGGCGGGCCGCAGCCGCTGCGTCTCGCGCAGCGGCCCGAACAACTGCGCGCCGGCGTCGAGGACAACCTCCGAAGCCTCGGCACCGACCAGCTCCCGGTGGTCAACCTGCGCCGTCTCGACTCCGGCCCCGGCCTGCGCCCTGACGGGGACCAAGTCGTCGACCTCGACGACCAGCTCGCGGTGATGACCGCCCTGCGCGACGAGGGGAAGATCGGCGCGATCGGCCTGAGCAGCGTCACCCTCGACGGCCTGCGCCGCGCCCTGCCCGCCGGCGTCGTCTGCGTCCAGAACGCGTACAGCCTCGTCTCCCGCGACGACGAGGACCTGCTGCGGCTCTGCGCGGCCGAGGGCATCGCCTGGGTGCCGTTCTTCCCGCTGGGCGGGGCCTTCCCGAGCCTGCCCAAAGCAACCGACGAGCCGGCGGTGCACGCCGTGGCCAAGTCCCTGGGCGTCACACCCTCCCAGGTCGGCCTCGCCTGGCTGCTGCACCACGCCCCGAACGTGCTGCTCATCCCCGGCACCGCCAACGCCGCTCATCTGGAGGCCAACATCGCGGCCGGCGAGATCACCTTCGACGCCGCGGCCCTCGCCACCCTCGATGCCATCGAGTCCCGCTCCAACGAAGTCCCCATCGGCTGACCGGAACCAACCTGGCCCGGCTCGCGGCCGCAGCCCGGGCGCCCGGCCACGGCGCACAGCCCATATCCGCCAAGGATCAAGGACAGATCATGAAAGCCATCGTCTACCGCGACAACGGCGGCCCCGAGGTTCTTCAGCTGGTCGACCGTGACCTGCCCGTGCCCGGCCCCGGCGAGGTCCGTGTCCGGGTCGCCGTGTCCGGAGTCAACCCGACCGACTGGCAAGCCCGTTCAGGCGTCGCCCATGCCAAGCTGTTCTCCGAGGTCACCCCGCACCTGGACGGTGCCGGTGTGATCGACGCCGTGGGCGAGGGAGTCGAGCGGAGCCGGGCCGGCCAGCGGGTCTGGCTGTACATGGCAGCCGCCGGGCGGCCCACCGGCACCGCCGCCGAGTACACCGTCGTACCCGCCGAACGGGCCGTACCGCTGCCCGACGACGTCGCCTTCGGCCTCGGCGCCTCACTCGGCGTCCCCGCGCTGACCGCTCATCGCGCGCTCACCGTCGCCGAGGACGGACCCGGCCGTCTCCATCCGGGGGCGCTCGACGACCAGGTCGTGCTCGCCGCGGGCGGGGCCGGGGCGGTCGGGCACGCCGTGATCCAGCTCGCCCGCTGGGCCGGCGCCACCGTGATCAGCACGGTCAGCGGCCCGGAGAAGGCCCGGCTGGCCACCGCCGCCGGTGCCCACCATGTGATCAACTACCGCGAAGGCGACCCTGCCACCGAGATCCGCAAGATCGCCCCGGACGGCGTCGACATCATCACCGAGGTGGCGCTCGGCGCGAACCTCGCACTGGACCTGGCCGTGCTGCGGACGCGCGGCACGATCGCGACGTACGCCAACGACGGCGGCAAGCCGGTCGAACTGAACGTGCCGCAGAACATGGTGCTCAACGCACGTCTTCAGTTCCTGGTGCTCTACACGGCCGGCCCGGAGGCACGCGCCGTGGCCGTCGAGGACGTCGCCGCCGCGGTCCGGGACGGCGCCCTGCCGGTCGGCGAGGAACACGGTCTGCCGCTGCTACGCCTCCCGCTCCACCGCACCGCCGACGCACACCGGGCAGTGGAAAGCGGCACGGTCGGCAAAGTCCTGGTGGACATCACGTCCTGACACATGGCCGGCCGCCGTGCCGACATCTGCGCGTAGCCGCCGGCAGCACGCCGCAGCACCCCCAGCCGCAGGCTCGCCGAGCGCCGGGGCCGCCGGTAGGGTCGGGCGCCATGACCGACTGGATCGGGGTGCTTGATCGGCTCTGGCTCTGGCCGCAGTGCCGGGCAGCGACAAGGTGTTCGGAGCGAGGGCGCACGGCTTTGCGCTCCATGCCACGCTGACCGCCGCCGAGGTGGCCGACCTTGAGGCGCGGCTGGACGTTCACCTGCCCGAGGACTACCGCTCGTTCCTCCTGCGTGTGGGAGCCGGCGGGGCCGGCTGGTCGTCACCGGATCGGAACGCGGCCGAATGTGGCGTGACCCGCGCTGCAACGGCACAGATCTTCATCCGATGCGCGACACCGACGGCCTTCCACTGGACTTCGCCAGTTGGTACCTCGGGTGGCTCACAACCGCCGAGGTGGCCTGCGGCCTGGACCGATAACAAGAGGTCCGCTGCCGATCTTGAAAACACGCGACTCGACGCCTGTCGCCCGATTCGGGCGCTCGGCTCGTGCGTACTTGGAGACAGGGCCCGCTGCACAGCTCGTGAATGTCGAAGTCCACGAGCAGTTGGAGGCCCTGTGCCGCCGTCTTCCGCGCTGCCCTCGGATCCGCCCAACTCGGTTGCCCGACGGTGTGATTGTCTCGCGCACGGGCGGGAACGCGGCCGATCACGGGGACCGGGTGCGACGCCAAGCAGCGATCCTGCCAGGCCCGGCCCCGTTCTGCGATGGAGGCCCAGGCGGCGTCGAGGCAGGCGGTGTCCGGCCCTGTTTCGCGTTACCGTCGCGCCATGTCCAAGAACGAGATAGACGCAGTGACCACGGAGTTCTTCAGCGCGTTCGACAACCGGGGCGGCAAGGCCGCCGACGTGGACCGGATCAGTCGGCTGGTTCTCCCGGGTGGCGTGATCGTCAAGACCGGCCCGGAGTTCACCGTCTACACCGTGGACGAGTTCATCGAGCCCCGCCGTCAACTGCTGGCCGACGGCAGCCTGGTCGAGTTCTCCGAGTGGGAGACCTCCGAACGGACAGAGATCGCGGGCGATATCGCGTCGCGGTTCAGCAAGTACAGCAAGTCCGGGATCTTGGACGGCCGGCGGTTCGAAGGAGAGGGCACAAAGACCATCCAGTTCGTCCGCATGTCACAGGGCTGGCGGATCTCCGCGGTCGCTTGGTACGACGAGCCCTGACCTCCGCAAGGTCTCACCGCGACCCACGGGCATGGGTTGATGACGACTCCCCTCCCCGGGCCCTGCGCAGCCGCTCGCGCCCGACGGGCGCGGGGCGGGCTGTCGCCCTTGGCGTCGGGTGGCGACTCCGAGGCCGACATGTCAGTGGCGCCGGTTATGCAGGTTGGTGCCGGTGAGCCGACACGCTTCTACGTGACGATCCATCAGAACGCTTACACCGGGCCCCCTTTGTCGAACCTCGCGGAGGGTGGCAGGCTCGTCGCCAAGCGCGCTTCCGCCGACTCCCGGGCGGGACCGGCGGAGGCGCGCGGCAAAGGGCAGTCCAGGCCGTCGTTGTACGGACGCGGCGTCCATCTCCCGAAGCGGTCAGAACACGTACGGGCGGATGCGGCTCCGAGTGACGGCGGCCCGGCGTCGCAGAGTGGCTCCGTCGTACGACAACCCGCGCGGACCTCCCTCACAGCACCACGTGCGCGAGCACCCCGCGTCCGTCATGGCACACTGCGGTCATGTCTGACGGCCACGCCTCCGCGACACCAGATTCCCGGCCGGATCCACCCCGCGTGGCCTGGCGCAAGCACATGCGCGAGCGGGTCATCACCGAGGCCAGATCGCTGGCTGCCGAAGACGGCTGGGACCGTGTCAGGGTGGCTGACCTTGCCCTGCGGGCCGACGTGTCGCGCCCGTCGATCTACAAGGAATTCGGTGACCGGGCGGGGATCGGCCGCGCCCTGGTGGAGTACGAGACGGACGCGTTCCTCATCGGGCTCTCTGCGATACTGGACTCCCACCGCGGTCGCCTTGCCCCGGCGCTGGAGGCGGCCGTGGCCCACACCCTGGAGCAGGCGGCGGTCAACCCGTTCATCGGCGCCGTACTGACCGCCACGCGCGGCAGCACCGATGCCCTGCTGCCCTTCCTGACCAGCAGGCCCGAGCCCGTCTTCTCCAACAGTCGGCGACTGCTCTGCGCGTGGCTCGGCGAGACGGCCCCGCAAACCGCCGAGGACCGCCGCACCGCGGCCGCCGATCTGGCCGTACGCCTCACCCTCAGCCACCTGCTGCTGCCCGCCCACGACCCTGCAACGACCCCACGGCACATAGCTCGGACCGTCTGCGCGGTCCTTGGTGTGCCGGAGCGGAACTGACCCGCGTACGCCACCCGTTGGGGCCGAGGGGGCGGAGGCACGTTCTCCTTCTCCAACATCGCGACCCCGAACCCCGGCGCCGCCCTGATGACCCACATCGGCCGCTGGAACCTCGTCGAACGCACCCCCGCCAGATCGAGGGCGACGTCCGTGCGGCCGCCCCGCCGGGAACCGTCGCCGGACCGGACATCACCGCCGATGCCACCGGCGCCTGACGCTCTTCGCGAAGGTGCGGCGCGCTGACGAGCCGGGGTGATCCCCCGCAGTCGGCTTCGCGTTCGTCGCCGACTGCAGTCTCGATCGTCAGTCGAGGCCTTCGATGATGCGGAAGTCGCGCTCGACACCGTCAGCAAGTACGGCCAGTGCCTCCTGGTAGGCCGCACTCGCGCGTGCGGCGACCGCCTGTTCGAAGCTGTCGAACTCGATCAGGATGGTGCGCTCGGCGATTCCGGCGTCGTGTGCGACGACCCGGCTGCCGCGGGAGAGCAGCCGCCCGCCCGCGGCCTTGACGGCCGGACCGGCCAACTTGTCGTAGGCGGCAAGCCTCTCAGGGTCTGCGATGGTGCGGTAGACGCTGACCCAGTAGCCCTTGGCCACGGTACCTCCCGTGTTCGGAATTGATGATCAGAAGCATGCTCGGATCCATGGCCGGCGCGCTGTGGGTCAGCGAGCCGACGGAGACGGCGTCGAAGTCGGACGGCTTCGATCCTCAGCTTTCGGTTCGACTCGACCGGCCCAGGCCCGGCACACCGACTGGGGCTGTGATCGGATTGGTCTCGGGTGGGCGAAGGCGGGCGAGGGCGAGGCCGGCCATCGCCGTGAACGCCATCGCGGCGACGCCGACCAGCGCCGCGGTCGTGTAGGCGTCGTCGTCCGGGAAGAGGCGGCCCGTGGCGGTGCCGGCGGCCAGGATCAGACCGCCGATGGCGCTGCCCAGGGAGTACCCGACGCTGCGGACGACGTAGTTGAAGCTCATGGCGCTCGACGTCTCGCTCTTGGGGGTGACGGCCAGGATGACACCGGGCATGGCGGCCGAGAAGCTGCCGACACCGAAGCCCAGCACGCCCATCGCCGCGAGCAGTTCGGCCAGGTTGGACCGGGCGGTGGCGAACAGGACGAACCCGCCGCCGACGATGGCGGCGCTGCCGGCCAGGAGCAGGGGGCCGTCGATCCGTTCGCGGACCCGCGGCGTGAGCTTGCCGGCGACGAACCCCAGCACGGAGAACGGGATGAGGACCAGCCCCGCCACGAAGGTGGTCAGTCCGAAGCCGTAGCCGGCGCTGTGCGGCGTCTGCGCGTAGCGGGTGATGAGCGTGAGCAGGAGGTACATGCCGCTCCCGCCGACGAACATGGCGATGTTCGCCCCGGCGACCGCCGGATGCCGTACCGCCCGGACGTCGACCAGCGGCGTCTTGGTTCGCAGTTCGGAAACGGTCCAGACGCAGAGCAGGAGCACGGCGGCGACGGCAAGGGTCACCGCCACGGCGAGGTGTCGGCTCCACAGGCTCCTCTCGCCGGCCAGGAACAGGACGAGGAGCAGTCCACCCGCCAGGACGAGCGCACCAGCCACGTTCACGTGAGCGGAGCGGCCTTCGGGAGCTGCGGGCATGGAGCGCCACGCGGTCACGAAGGCGATGGCGGTGACGAGCAGGCCGAGGCCGTAGGCGGCCCGCAGTCCGCCGAACTCGGCGAGCAGCGCGGCCAGCGGGTAGCCGACGCCGGCTCCGATGATGGAGACCACTGAGATCAGGGCGATCGTGGCCGCGCTGCGCTCCTCGGGAAGATGGTCGCGGGCCACGCCCATCATCAGCGCCGTGAGACCGAGTCCGACGCCTTGGGCCGCTCTGCCCACGAGCAGCCAGGCGAACGGCAGCGGCAGCACGGTGAGCGCGCTGCCGGTGACGACGATCGCCAGCGTGGCGAGAATCGTGGCCCGCCGGTGCGGACCGGCTCCGAGCCGGCCGAGGACGGGTGTGGCGACGGCGCCGCTGAGCAGGGCTATGGTCAGCGTCCACTGCGCGCTGTCGAGGGAGACGTGGAACGTGGTCGCCACGCTGGTGATGAGCGGCGTCCCGAGGCTGGCGACCGCCGCCACGACCAGGGCGATGAACACCAGGGCGGGGACCAGCAGACGTGCCTCGGAACGTATCAGGGCAGTGCTCATGGGCTGGTCCTGAGGCTGGGCCGCGGTCACCGGTCCGACCCCTCTCGGGCGTGGCTTTCGAGCTCCGCCAGATGCAGCAGCGCCGGAAGGGCCGCTGCCAAGGCCTCGACCTCGTCACCGGTGAGTTCGTCGATCAACCGCGCGTACGCGTCGACGCCCGCCTGGCGTCGCGTCCGGACGTACGACGCGCCGGCCTCGGTCAGGCACACCAGCGTGACCCGCTTGTCGGACGGATCGCCCTTCCGCTCGACCAGCCCGGATTCCTCCATCACCCGGACCAGGACGGTCATCGCGGGCTGGGTGACGCCCTCGGCCACCGCCAGATCGGTGATCCGTCGCGGGCCGGTCTTGTCCAAGGTGGCCAAGGTGGCGGCGGACGTCAGGCTCATGTCGCGGGGAAGGCGTCTCACGGCCCTGGTGGCCAGACCGTAGAGGGCTGACCCGATGGCATCGGAAGCGCCGTGCGCGGCGTCTCGGCGACTCATGTCTGAAGCATAGCGGATTTATATGAATCCTTTATGCATCCCCCGATAGGGGTTCGGCCATAGTTGGCTTACAACGCGTTCGCGTGAAGATGAACGGCGCCGGTTTTGATCGCCCTGCGCAGGCGGGCGAACCGAGCAGGGCGTGGTGGACTCCGTCGCCCTTGAGGGGGTCGGCCCTCATGGCGAGGAACGAGTCATGTCTCTTCCGCGGTGGGGCCGCGTCATGAATCCGGGATGTGGTTCCGTGGGGCGACCGCGGCGGGTTCGAGCGGTTCGTCGGCCTGGCGCATGGCGCGTATGCGCCAGTCGCGTGCGCTGGAGCCGAAGCGTTCCCGGAACCATCGGGAGAACGCGCTCGGCGACGAGAAGCCCAGCAGGCCCGCCACTTCCGCCAGTGAGCGATCCCTGTGAGCCACGAGCCGTTTCGCCAGCTGGACACGGGTGGTGTCGAGCAATGAGGCGAACGACTCCCCCGAGGCTGCCAACTGACGGTGCAAGGTGCGGCTGTCGACATGGAGGCTGCGCGCGACCTGCTCGATGGAACACCGGCCGGCGGGCAGCAACGCCTCGATGAGGGCGCGTACCCGCTCCTCCATCGGCGTCTGCGTGGGCTGATCCGTGACCATGTCGAGGTAGTGGCGGGCATAGGCGAGGAGTTGCGGGTCCGCGTCGGGGTTCAAAGTGTCCAGGTCGTCGGTGTACAGCACGATCCCGTTGAAGGCGCGGTCGAACTCCACCCGGCAGCCGAACATGCTCCGGTGGTCTTCCTGATCGCGTGGCGCCGGGTGCGTGAAGCAGACAGTGAGAGGCCCCCACCCGCTCCCTAGCGAGTCCCGCAGGATGCGGTGGTAGACACCCACAGTCAGCTCGACCGCCTGCCGCGCCCGCACCGTCTCCGCCAGCCGCAGGTTCACGATGATCGTGGCCAGGCCGCCCTCCTCGCTGAGCGCGCAGTTCAGGGCTTCGTTGTAGAGACTCTGGTGCCGAAGCAGGACCTCGATGGCGCTGCGCAGGTCCGGCTCTTCCCGGATCACGAGACTGATGGGGCCGAGCGTGGACGGGCGGCGCAGACCGGACATCTCCAGGGCGAAAGCGGATCGGCCGGATGCCTCCGCTGAGATCTCCAGCAGCCGGGCAACCGCGCTCGCGGGGATCCACCTGTCCTGGTCCGCGAGGCTGTCAGGCTCAAGGCCCGCGCGTACCAGCAGCGCTTCCGAGGAGATATCCAGAGCGCGGCACAGGTCTGTGTAGCCGCTCAGGGCCGCGCTGCGAACGAAAGGCTCCATAGGCACCTCCCCTCCATCAAAGCATCCTCTCCACCCCCCTGCCTTCGCGCTGACCCGGCGCACTCCACGGGCACGCACCCTGGGCACTCAGGGTCACCCACTGTCAGCACCGTGTCCTCGCGAGCGGACGACAAGCGCGGACGGTGGTGCTGCCGGAGCTCGCAGAACCCTCGATGGCCGCTGCCAAGCACGCCCGCGAGCGACCAGTAACACCGGGATCAATCCGCGAGGCCGCCGAGCGCGTGGTGGCCTCCGTCGCTTCTGAGCCGGCAGTCGCGCCCGCAGCATGGTCACCAGTTTTCCGAAGCAGCATGGGCTCAGACGGTGAACGGGGCCATCCAGACACCTCAGGGCTCTAACGCGTCGAGTCCTCGTCGGTGAATCCGTGATTTCCCCAGCGGTTCCAGAGCGTGTGATGCCAGGCGTCGGCCTTGGGGCCCGGGCGGATCACTGGCGGCAGAGCCCCTGGGCTGGTCTCGATCAGGTGCAGCAGCGACCAGGCGACGCCATAGCAGTCGTCGGGGCCGAAGCAGGCAGCCAGAGCACGCGCCTCGTCAGGTGTGACTGGCGCGGAGATGGCTTCGAGTTGTCTGTATCGCGGGTCGATGACGGCACGGATTCACCAGTCACGCCGCGAGCCTCTCAGCCCTGGATCGGACCACGAACCTCACATGGCCTCCCCGCCCATCGTGAGGCGGCGACGCCACCAGAGGTCGGCACGCCACTGCCGACGATCGGCGAAAGGATCAGGGAGAGTGCGCTCAAGGTAGACGGCGTCCAGGGAGGCCACGCGGTGCTTCAGCTCGGCGCGGGACCGTGAGGGCAGTTGTCGCAGAACCTCCTCAAGGACGTCGCGGGCATGCCTCACATCGTCGAAGGAACAGCCGCGGCACGAGCAGTGGGCGTCCTGGGGATACAAGGGCCGCCGCCCCGGCGGTTGCGGGAACGCTCGATAACGTCGCAGCGCGAAGGCAGTGGCGCCGGGGAAGACGTAATAGTCGTCCGAGAGGCGCTCCACTCGATGTATCCCCAGGCTGGTAAGGGCGGAGAGCCCAGGGATCCGACTCGGCGGCGGGTCCTCCCAGACGCGAGAACCATGGTGCTGGGCACGCAGAGCGCCAGGCCGTCTACGCGGCATCGGCCCTTCGGTATGCGGTCATGGCCGTCATCCTGCCAGCCTCATGCCCACGCAGCCAGGGATTAACGGGACAGGCCATGGCGGATCAGGCGACTCGGCCCAGTGAGCGGGCCACACGACTCTCGCAGCACCGCCAACGGCTCCTCCGTCGATCGTGACCGTCCCGGCCTGGAGCAGGGAATTCGCGGCGGGGTGTGGTCCATCGCTGACCAGCCGGAACGCGGGGCGTGGTCAGCCGCGGCGCAGCAGCATGACGACAGCGACGATGATGATGATGAGGACGACGGTTCCCAGGCCTATGTACACGGGTTTCTCCTTCTCTTCGGGAGCGGCGCCCATTGGTGCCGCAGGGACCGAGTGCCCTGCTCCGGGCTTTTCAGCCCACCCAGATGGTTCGCCGTGACCAAGAGACCCTCGTCCTGTCCCGTCGCGCCGTCCGAGCCCCAGGGCTGCGGCCTGGGGCTCCGGTCGGTTCGGGTGGGGCGGGGTCAGGCGGTCGTCGCCTCCGCGCGGGCGCGGTCCTGGGGCTCCTGCCGTACGACGCGGCGGCGCCGGGACGGCAGGCCCACCGTCGGGTTGGCGACGCCCCAGGCCGCGCCCTTGCAGATCAGCTCCTTGTAGAGGGCGGCCACGCGGCCCGTCAGGGCGCGGTCGACCGCTCGGTCGTCGGCCGTGACGAACTGGATCAGGCCCTCGCCGCGGCCGAGGGAGACGCACTGCTGGAAGTAGCGGATGGAGACGTGGGGGACCTTGGTACCGGCGAGGCGGGCCGCGATGGCGTCGGCCGCCTGCCAGGCCATGGGGACGCCCGAGGCGCAGGACATACGGAGGGGCTTGTCGTTGGGGCCGATGGCGAGCGCGGCGTCGCCGACGGCGTACACATCGGGGTGGGAGACCGAGCGCATCGTGGTGTCGACGACGATCTGACCGCGGTCGGTGACCTCCAGGGTGGTGGCCCGGGCGATCGGGTGGACGGCGAAGCCGGTGGTCCAGACGGTGACCGCGGCGGGGACGGTCCGTCCGTCGGCGGTCGTCACGCCGTCCGCCGTCACAGTGGTGACCGCCGCGTGCTCGTGAACCTCGATGCCGAGCCGGTCGGTCACCTTCCGCACGTGGATGCGGCCCTTCTCCGAGAGCCAGTCGCCGAGTGCGCCGTTCGCGGCCAGGGAGACGTTGAGGTCCGGGCGGGCCTCGGCGATCTCGGTCGCTGCCTCCAGGCCGGTCAGTCCGCCGCCCACGACGGCCACGGCCATGCCGGCGTCCAGGGCGGCAAGGCGGTCGCGGAGGCGGAGGGCGCCCGGGCGGCTGGCCAACTCGTGGGCGTGTACGGCGCTGCCGGGGACGTCTCCGTCGTTCCACCCGCTGCCGAGGGCGTAGACCAGGGTGTCGTAGGCGAGCTCGGCCGGGCCGTCGGCGCCGGTGACGGAGACCGTCCTGCGGTCCGCGTCCACGGCGGTGACCTTCGCCAGCCTCAGCTCCACGCCCGTGCCCGCGAACATCTCGCTGAACGGCCGGCGCTTGAGGTCCTGGCCCGTGGCGAGCTGGTGCATCCGGACGCGCTCGACGAAGTCGGGCTCGGGGTTGACGAGGGTGATGGTGACGTCCTCGCGGCGCAGCCTCTTGGCGAGGCGGCCGGCGGCGGTGGCTCCGGTGTATCCGGCTCCGAGGACGACGATGCGGTGCTGCATGTCCGTGCTCCTGTCTGGGCGGGTCCGCCGTTGTCCGGCGTGGTGTCGCCCCTTGAACCGGGCAGCCCGGCGTTTCCTGACAGGATCGACATGTGACCTGCGCCACATCACGTCAGAGGGTGCAGAGCGGCCCGTCCCCAGGGTCGGTCGCGGTCCACTGCCGCGTCGCGCGGACGAGTTTGTCGGGGTTGACCTGGCTCCGGACGGCCACGATGCCCTCCGCGGTGACCTCCAGGCAGGTGATCCCGACGACCCTGCCGTCCACGACCGCGACGATCGCGGGCCCGCCGTTGGCGGTCGTGGCGTACATACCGGCCGCGCCGCCGATGTACTTCCGCTTGGCGTCGCTGGGCTTGAACAAACCGCGCAGGAAGGTGGCGACCGCTCGCGCGCCCTCGAACGCCTTGGCGCGGGCGGGGATCTTGCCGCCGCCGTCGCCGACCGCGACGGCGTCCTGGGTGAGCAGGCGGACGAGAGGCTCGGTCCGGCCGCTGGTCGCCGCCGCCAGGAACTCCTCGACGATCCGCCGGGCGGCGGCCTCGTCGACCTCGGTGCGTGCCGTGCCCTCGGCGACGTGCTTCTTGGCCCGGTGGTAGATCTGCTGGCCGGCCGCCTCGGTGATGTCCAGGATCTCGGCGATCTCCCGGTGCGGGTAGTCGAAGGCCTCCCGCAGGACGTACACCGCCCGCTCCTTGGGCGACAGGCGCTCCAGCAGGACGAGGACGGCGTACGACACGGACTCGCGCTGTTCGGCGCTGTCGGCGGGGCCGAGCATCGCGTCCCCGTCGAGCAGGGGCTCGGGGAGCCACTGTCCGACGTACGTCTCGCGCCGCGCGCGGGCCGAAGTCAGCTGATTGAGGCAGAGGTTGGTGAGGACCTTGGTCAGCCAGGCCTCGGGCACCTCGATCCGGCCGATGTCGGCCGCCTGCCAGCGCAGGAACGTCTCCTGTACGGCGTCCTCCGCCTCGCCCGCCGAGCCGAGCAGCCGGTAGGCGATGGCCTCCAGCCGGGGCCTGGCGGTCTCGAACCGGTCCACGTCACTCGCACTCAGGGCCATGCCCGCGATCTTAGGCGTCGCCGCGCAGGATCGGCAGGCGGCCCTCCGTCCGGCAACGACCGAGGTCTACGGGCTCGTTGGCGGACCGAGCCGCGCCGCGCGACCGGCGCGGGGGCCCTGCGCCGCCCCCGAGGACCCGCCGCCGAGGACAAGCGCTCCGACCTGACCGCCACCACGGTCGGTGCCGTCGCCGATCGCGAGGACATGCGGGCCGCCCACCGCGATCCCGGATGTCCGCGCGAAGGTGAGCGCGGGCGTGCGCGTGGGCGAGAGCGGTCAGCGTGAGCGCGGATGTGCGGCGCCTGCCGCGGGCGTCGCCGCCCGAGCGGCCTCGCGCCCGGCCGCGGTGCCCGCGCTCCCGGCCGCCTTGCGGGCCGCCCACGCGGTGCCGCCCGCGAATGCCTCACGCGCTCGCGAAGGTCGTGGGACGGGCTTCCCCGGGCCATACGTGTGAACCTGGGCCGCGCCCCGTGAGCTGCGGCGTGCCGCAGGGGCTCCCGCGGCGGCTTGCCTTTTAGCTGGAAGCCGTCCCGCGGCCCAGCACGGGAGGGCCCGCCTGATCGACGCGACCGGAGGAGTAGACATTGGGCGCACAACGATCCACCGTGATGGCCCGTGCCGCGGCCGTGCGCCGTATCGACGCACTGTTCCAGGCCATGGAGACCGACTTCCTCCTGCGGGAGCAGTTCATCACCGGTCCGTCCCAGATCCTCATGGACTACCTCGCGGGCCCTTCCGTTCCGGAGGAGCAAGCGGCCCTCACCGACCGGCTCATCTACTCGGTGTTCGCCAACCCGAAGCTGCTGCGCTGGTTCCAGGAGTACGTGCACCGTCACACCGACGAGGTGCCCACCGGTGGGCAGTTCCTCGCCGACTTCTGCGAGGCGACCGTCAGCAACGGCGCCCGGGACGTCGTGGCCACCCTGCTGGAGGGATGCACGGCGGAATCCGGAATCTACGGGCTCACCGATGACCTGCTGCACTACTTCGTCAACCTCCATGTCGCGCAGACCATTTGCGACGACAGGGCTGCCGAGCAGGGCGGAGAACCGGTGGCGGACCAGGAGGACGTCGGCATCCAGGCCCGGGCCGGCACCACCCCGTTCGTGACCTCCATCACCTGGACCACCTACGTGCACGTCCAACAGGAGGCCGGCGAGCAGGCGTTCAGCGCGCACTTCGTGCCCCCGTACGCCGCCGTGACCCTCAATGGGCTGGCCCGCTACGCAGTTGAGCTCCAGGCACGCGACGTCTTCCGGCTCGGATGATCCGCGTGGACACGCCCTGGGACGCCGGAGCGGTGGTCGCCCGCGCGAGGGCGACCGCCAGAGCCGGCCGTACCGACGAGAGGACGCGCGTTCTGGGCGACGCCCTTCTGGCCGACCCCCAAGACCACGCCGTGCGACGTGAGTTGGCACTGGTGCTGGTCGCCTCGGACCGCCGGGACGAGGCGCTGCCGCTGTTGCGCGACGAACCGCGCACGGGTGCCGACGGATGGGCGTGGGCACCGGACGTGCTCAACGCGGCCTTGGAGCGAAGCGACTTCCCGCTCGCCGAGGGGTGCGCCGCGCTCTTCGCCCAACTGCGCTGGGGCGATTCCTCCGAACCCGCCGCTCGCTCGGCCGTCCCGCTGAGCGTGCCCAAGTTGCGCCACGACATCGACCAGATGCGCCACCTCCGACGCCTCGGGGTGCTGGGCACGGAATACAGCCGCGTCATCGACGACTACCGAAGCGTGCACGACCGACTGGCGGCCAAGGGGCCCGACGCCCGGGAGCCTCTGGACTCCGATGCCAACCGGTGCATCGCCGACACCTACAACCGCCTGCTGCATGTGCGCGACACACCGCGCGTGGCGCGTGCCCTGTCCGGGCGCTGGGATCCCGCAACCGTCGAGGAGCAGTACCTGGCGAACGCGCCCGGCGTGGTGTACGTGGACGACTTCCTCACCGCGGAGGCGCTGGACGAGCTGTACCGGTTCTGTCTGGAGTCGACGGTGTGGTTCGGCAACCGGTACGCGCACGGCCGGGTGGGCGCGCTCATGCAGGACGGGTTCACCTGCCCTCTGCTCATGCAGATCGCGGAGGAACTGCGCGCCGCCCTGCCTCGGCTCATCGGCAGCCGCTATCCCCTGCGCCAGATGTGGGGCTTCAAGTGCGGCCCCGAGGTACCCGCCGATGTCACCACGCACGCGGACTTCGCGGCCGTCAACGTCAACTTCTGGGTCACTCCGGACGACGCGAACGCCGACGAGCGGTCGGGCGGCCTGGTGGTACACGACCTCGACGCACCCTTGTCCTGGGGCTTCGACACGTACAACGGCCGCCAGGACCTGATCCGGCCGTTCCTGCAACGCCGGCGGGCCCGCAGCATGACCATCCCCTACCGGCAGAACCGTGCCGTCATCTTCAATTCCGACCTCTTTCACGCGTCGGACGCGGTCTCCTTCCGCCCCGGCTACGAGAACCTCCGCATCAACGTGACCATGCTCTACGGCGACCGCGAGGCGGAGGTCCACCATCCCCGGCTGTCAGGACCCGGAACGACCGGCGTCACACCGGCGTGGCGGTCGGCGGCGTTCACCCGCGCGGGCAGGAAGGGTGCCCCCGCACGGGCATCACGCGGAGGCGGGTAGCACGGTCCGGTCAGTTCGTGACGTGGAACTCGTTGCCGCCGGCGTCCAGGAACTCGCCCGGTTCACCATCGCGTCGGGTGACCTCCAGGCGCAGCCTGTTCCTCCCCGCCTTCGGCGCCGCGGGCGGTCCCATCACCAGCGAGACCGTGCTGGAGGGCCTCCGGCGCAGGCGGACGCCCCAGTCGTGGTGCTCGGCCGCGTGCCAGTCCGCCTGGGACTGCCAGAAGGCGGACTGCGCGAAGCGGTCTTCCTCGGCGACGTCGAGGCAGACCGCGACGAGGCCGGAGTCGGCGAGCACGCCGGGGTGGCCGGGGCGCAGCACACAGAACTCGTTGCCCTCCGGATCGGCCAGGACGTCCCACGGAACGTCCCCCTGGCCGATGTCGATCCGGGTCGCGCCGAGTCCGACCAGTCGTGCCACCTCGGCTTCCCATTCGGGTCCCCCGGCCAGGTCGAGGTGGAGTCGGTTCTTGGACGACGGCTTCGGGATCGCGGTCGGCACGAGGCGCAGCCGCAGGCCGTCCGTCCGCCCCTTCGTGGCGTCCCGCCAGAAGCGGTCCATGCGCGCGACGTCCAGTGCGTCGATCACGATTCCCGTCAGCAATCCGTGCCCCCAAGCCGTCGAAGCCCTCAACTCCCCATTGTCTCCGTCTCTTTCGGCTGCCACGGGCTGGAGCGCGTCGCGGTGCCCGCGCCCTCGGGCCGGTGAGGTGGGAGGCCGGACGCGAAGGCGAGGATGTCGCCGACCGCGTCGCGCAGGCTGTCGAAGTGGCGGTGCACTCCGTCCTCCGCTTCGGCGGTGTTGACTCCCCACACCGTCATCCCGGCACGCAGGCCGGACCGCACCCCGGAGGGGGCGTCCTCGATGACCAGGCACTCCTCCGGTCTGGCGCCGAGTCGTGCGGCGGCCCGCAGATACGGCACCGGCGACGGCTTCCCTTCCTCCACAGCGGCCGCGTCCACCAAGACCTCGGGCACCGGCAGACCCGTCCGCGCGAAACGCCCCCGGACCCGGTGCTCGTAGTTCGAGGTCACCAACGCCCAGGCCCCGGCCCTCAACGAACTCAGCAACTCCAAGGCGCCGTCGAAGGCGGTGTAGGTGCCTGAGCGAACGTCCTCGTCCTCCAACTCGTGGAGTGCCGCCAGACATTCTCGGGGGTCCTTGTCCGGCGCGACCTGGGCGAAGGTCTCCATCGGCCTGGTCCGCAACGCCACTCGGTGAACCTCGTCGGGGTCCAGTCCGTACCGCTCCGCCCATGTCCGCCAGACCAGACGCTGGTTCTCCACGGCGTCGATCAGCGTGCCATCGACATCGAACAGGACATACCTCGCCGCACCGGGACGGCCGGGTTCACTGGTCACGCCTCGATCATGCCATCAGGCCCTCGGCCTGGATCACAGCGCGTTCCGGCCGGGCCGGACGCCGGTCCCGTCAGGCGCGAATCCGTACCGTCTCCACCCATTTCGGGGGCTGTGGTGCCGTGGTGCCGATCAGGGCCGCGATGACCCGGCAGGGTGGACTCTCGTCGGGCCAGGGGGTGATCCCGTCGGTGAGGACCACGACGATGTTCGGGCGGTCCGGCGTCGCGAGCGCCGCCTCGATGCCGACGCGCATGTCCGTGCCGCCACCGCCGCCCAGGGTGATCTGCTCGGTGGCCGCGACCCGGGACACCGCCTGCACATCGGCGTCGCATGCCAGCACGGTCACGCGGTTGCCCCGTACACCCACCTCACGCAGGACACCCGTCACCTCCGCGAGGGCGGCGGCCAGTTCGGCGTCTCCCATCGAACCGGAGGTGTCGATGACCACGGCCACCCTCGGCAGCGGGCGGCGCAGACTCGGGAGGACGACGCCGCGCAGGGCCGGGGTGCGGCGCGACGGGCGGCGATAGGTGTAGTCGACGGCTCCGCCCGCCCAGGCCGCGGCTTCCCGCACCGCGCCGGACAGCGCCTGCCGCCAGTCCACCGTCGGTTCCAGGATCTGCTCGGCCCAGCGTTGCCAGCCCCCGGGCAGGGTGCCCCGCACACGCTGGTGGGCACGCATCGCGTCGGCGGTCTGCCGCCGCAGTGCCTGCGCCTCGATGTCCCCGATCCGTGCGGACCCGGCGTCCCCAGGCAGCTCCCAGGGCACGGGCCGGCCGTGGGCGCCCGATCCGCAGTCCGGCGTACGCACCTCCGGCGGCAGCCGCTCGACGTACACCTCGAACAACTGGCCCTCGGGAAGACCGAACAGGCGGGGTTCCATGCGCCCCTCGGGCAGCCGGAGACCGTCGGCGAGCAGGTCGTCGTTGATCTCGCAGTCCTGGGCGACGTTGACGCGGTGCCCGTCGCGCTGGACGGCGGCCGGGAGACGGTCCGCCCGGCCGTGGTGGTCGCGCAGCAGATGCGCCACCTCGTGCACCCACACGCCCGCGAGCTCCGGCACCGGCGTCGCCTCGACGAAGGCGGCAGACACATAACAGCGCCAGTGCCGGTCCACCCCCATCGTGGGCACCCGCGTGCTCGGCACCACGGTCAGGGAGTACAACGCGGCCGCCAGATACGGCCGGTCGCTCGCCGCCCGGTAGCGGGCGGCGAGCAGTTTGGTCATGTCCAGGGCGTCGCGGGACTCGTCCCCGGTGCCCGCACCCGTCACCGGCTGCCGCCGGGCAGCGCCCCCGACGTCCGCAGCAGGTCCAGGAACCCGTCGATGCCGGGCGGTACGGGCCAGTCGAGGTGCCGCATCGCCGCGAGGTCGGTGGCGGCCCGTGCGGCCACGTCCGGTACGCCCGCGTCCACGGCCTTGGCCAGCACGGTCCAGCAGGCCTCCCACCGGGGCCGGGTGAGGTCGCTCTGGACGGCGGCGACCACCGCGATGAGGAACGCCAGCTGCCGGTCACCGCGTTCGGGCAGGGCGAAGGCGTCCGGATCGGCGAGGACACGGTCGGGGTCGGGCAGGTCGAGGTGTTCGAGGTAGGACAGCAGCTCCAGGCCCGCGCCGTCCCCGACGGCACCGGTCAGCGCGGCGGCCAGCGCCTCTCGGCCGGCGCCGGCCGCGTATCCGGTGGCGAGCAGTCTGAGCGCCATCTCCCAGGTCCGAGGGGACGGCCAGGACCGGCCGCGGCTCTCGGCGTCGCCGGGGATGTGGTGGACCAGGCCGGGCCGGGCCGTCAGGAAGCCGGAGATCGCGCCGCGGGCCCGGGCGACCGCGCCGGGCACCTTGGCGGCGCCGACGACGGGCACGGTCACCTCCGGCCAGGTGCCGGCCATGCCGCGGGCGACGGTCCGGGGGTCGTGGGTCCATTCGAGGTGGACGAACCGGTTGGCGAGCGGTGGGCTGAGATGCCAGCCGTCGGCCGCGCTGGAGGGCGGGTTGGCGGCGGCGACGATGCGTACCGCCTCCGGCAGGACCAGGCTGCCCACCCGTCGTTCGAGCACCACGCGCAGCAGGGCCGCCTGTACGGCGGGCGGCGCGGAGGAGAGTTCGTCGAAGAAGAGCAGACCCTGTCCGGCTCGCGCGAGGCGGACCGCCCAGTCCGGCGGGGCCATCGGGACGCCGGTCGTGGCCGGGTCGTCACCGACGATGGGCAGTCCGGCGAAGTCGGAAGGTTCGTGCACGCTGGCGATGACCGTCTCCAGCGGCAGGCCGAGCCCGGCGGCGAGCTGTTCCAGGGCGGCCGACTTGCCGATTCCGGGTTCGCCCCACAGCAGCACGGGCTGATTGGCCGTCACGGCCAGTGCGAGCGCCTCCAGTTGAGGGTTCGCGGTGGGTTCGGTGCGGTGTGTACGCAGCCTGCGGTTGAGGTCGTCCGCGGCGGCCAGCGGGCCGGACGGCGCGGTGGGGGCGGTCACACCGGTGTTCAAAGGGACAGCCTCTCCTCGTCGCCGCCTTCGTCGACGGACTCTTCACCGGGCTCGTCACCATGCTCATCGCCGGGCTCGTCACCAGGCTCATCGGCAAACTCGTCGCTGGGCTCGGGGGCGAACCCGTCGCCCGGCTCATCGCCGGGGTCGTCATCGGGCTCGACATCGTCGTCGGGCTCGGCGGGCTCGTCGCCGTAGCGCTCCGCCGCCTCCTCCATCCATTCGTCCCACCACTCGGCGCCGATGCCGGGGTGCTCCGCCTGGACGCGCTTTTGGAGGAAGGCCAGGTCGCGCCGCTTGTAACGGCGGACGATCTGGGCCAGCGACAGATCGGACTCGTCGACCGCGTCGAGCCGTGCCCCGGCGGCCACGAGCGCCTCCACCAGGGCCTTCGAACCGAGGTCGTTGGCCGCCACGTACAGCGGTGTGCGTTGCCGCTGGTCGCGGGCTTCGAGGTCGAGCCCTTCCGCCAGCAGTCGCGGCAGGAGCGGCTCGTGGTCGAGGAGGTTCAGCAGGTGCAGCAGGGTGCGGCCTTTGGGGTCCCGTACGCGCGGGTCGACACCGGCGTCGAGCAGTTCCAGCACGCCGGGGGTGTCGCCGTGCTGGACGCGCAGGAAGAGTTCGTTGCGCTGGGCCCGCAGCGCCTTCGGCAGCCGGCCCTCGCCGGAGGTCCATGTCTGCTCCACGGCGAAGCAGCCGGCGATGGCGCCGCCGAAGGCGCGCAGGGCGCGCTCGCGCTGTTGTTCCTCGTCGCTGTGCGGCATGGCCGGGAGGCCGCCGGGGCGGAAGGCCACCTCGTGCCATTCGCCGCGGCACCTGATCCGCACGGGTTCGGGGAGCGTCGGGCCTGGCGGGCCGGCCGGGGCCGCTGGGACGGGGAGGGCGGGGAACAGTGCGTCGCGGACGAGCGGATGAAGGTGCTCCGCCGCTACGCCACCGGCGCGCATGAGGTCGAGGTCGGGGAGCCTGCGCCACAGGGCCTCGGCGAGCAGGGGATGGTCCTTGACCTCGTCCCGGTCGACGGCTCGCATCAGCAGCCCGCCGGACTCCGCGGGCTCCAGCAGGATGTGGGTCCGCCAGTGCGCGGCGATGACGAAGCGGTCGCCGACGCCTTCGGCGATCTGCCGGCGGATCTCCGGCTCCAGGCCGGTGTGGTCGAGCGCGATCCCGCCCAGCAGCTCCTCGAGGGCCACCAACCGGCGCGAGTTCTGCGGGCGGGTCAGGTCCGCCTCGATGCCGGCGGCGGCGAGGGCGGCCTGGGTCTCGCCCTTCTGGTGCAGCAGCGTGGCCCACTCGGCGCGCGCCGCCGGGTCCCCCACGCCGGGATCGGCCGTGGGCAGTTCGTCCGTGCCACGCGGGGTGGCGTCGGCGTGGAAGAACGGCGGCCGGTCCGCACCGCCGCCGCAGCGTTCGAGCAGTTCGGCGGTGTGCCGGGTGTCCCACAGGTGCCGGGCGGACCGCCAGTCCTCGGTGCCCGGCCCGAAGACTCCCGCGGCCCGCTCGTTCTCGACCGTGCTGAACCGCAGGGCGATCCGCTGCGGTCCCTCGACCATCGCGGGCGTGGTGATGTGCAGGTACGGCGTGGTCAGATGGTTCTCGTCGGCCGTCTTCGGGCGGTAGCGCGCCAGGACGACCGTCCCGTCCGTGGCGAGCGTGGTCCGCCCGCCGAGCAGGCGCGGCGCATGCCAGCGCAGCAGGTCGGGGGCGAGGTGACGGAGGTCGTCCTCCAGAGCCGTGGCGACGTCGTCGCCGCAGTGGTCGGCCACCTCGGACAGCTCGAAGGTGATGTCGATGTTGGCCGCCGCGCAGGCTCCGCGCCAGTCACCTGCCAGCCGGGACGCGGTCGCACGGTCGATCATCCAGCGCGGCACGGCGTACCGGCGGATCCGGCGCCGGCTCGACGCCTCGTCCGCGGGGAAGCAGCGCAGTTCGCCACCAGAGCTCAACGGTAGACGCTCCCTATCGCACGCAGGTCGGGGTGCGCCCCGCCGACGGGCCGCAGGCGCCGGGTGAAGGACCGCTTCACCTTGCGGGGCAGGCCGGGCCCCAGACCGACGTACTCCAGGGGCGTGTTGTCGGGAACGGCCGCCAGCAGGGACTTGGCGCCCCGCCCGGTCAGACCGGTGTGGCACAACTCGAGCCGGCGCAGCGGGCTGCCGGGCAGAGCGGCGGCCAGCGCGTGGGCGCCTTCGTCGCCGGTGGTGTTGGCCGGGGCGCCGAGGCTGCGTTCCGACATCGGCCGGCCCAGGTCGAGTACCTCGATGCCGCCGAGGGAGTCGGCGAGGGCCCGGGCACCGGTGGGGCCGATGCCGTTGCCGCCCAGGCCGAGGCGTACGGGCCGCGCGGGATCGGCGGCCGCGGCGAGGATCGCGGCGCCCTCGTCCCCGAGGTGGTTGGCGGGGAGGTACAGCTCGCGCACGCCCGCTTCACGGATCAGCGCCGCCAGGAGCGGGGCGGCGTCGGCGGTCAGCCCGTTGCCGCCGAGGAAGAGTCGTTCCACCGGGCTGGGCCGGTCGGTCAGGGTCTCGCACAGGGCTCGCAGACCGTCGGTGGTCAGACCGGTGTTGACCAGGTCGAGGGTACGCAGCGTGGTGTTGCGGCGGAGCATCGTGGCGAGGGCCCGGGCGCCGTGGTCGCCCACCGGGTTGCGCTTGAGCCACAGGGCGTGGACGGTGGCGTCCGTCGTGAGCGCGTCGGTGAGCGCGGCGACGCCGTCGGGGCCGATGCGGTTGCAGCCGAGGTAGAGCGTGTGCAGGCCATGGCCGTCGGTGAGTGCGTCGGCGACCGTGCGGGCTCCCTCGTCGCCGATGGCGTTGGTGCCGAGCAGGAGGTGGGCGGCGTGCGGGGAGGCCGCGGCCACGGGCATCAGGCGGGCGGCGCCGCCCGCTCCGAGTCCCTGCTTGCACAGGTCGACACGTCCGTCGGCGCGCACGGTGCCGAGCGGGAACGTCTCGTCGGCCTCGACCGGCCGGGCGGACCGCAGTCGGACCAACAAGGGTTCCAGCGCGGCGGGTTCGCTGATCGGGATGTCGGGGTGCTCGATCGCGGGGCAGCGTACGGGTGTCGTCTGCGTCATCACCACTCCACCGGTCCATCGCCGGTGCCCGGCGCGCCGGGGGCGGCATCCATCGCCCTCCGCCCGCCAGGGTGAACCGACAGCAATCGACTTCCACTACGACAAGGGTGGCAAGGCCGGCCGGATTCGAACCGACGTCCTCCAGCTCGATGCTTGGGCGCGACGACCTCTGCGCTACAGCCTTGCCACGGTGATCATAACCACCATCGCGCCCGCGTTCGAACCCGGTTGGGCACAACGGGGACCGGACGGCTCGGACGGGGAGGTCTGTTGGGCGCTCCGGACCATCCTGGAGGGAGTCCGCGGTGGGTGAGGCGGGTACCTTCGTCGATGTGCCCGAGAAGACCACGCGCGCTTTCCGCGACCCGTACCCGGCCCGGACGCACACCCGGTTCACGCCCGTGACCGGATCGCGGTGATCACGCCCGCCGACCCGTCCGCGGACCCGACCTCGTCGACCGACCGTTCCCGGGCACCGGCTGCCGGGCGGGGGCGAGCAGCGGTGGCCGGCACCCTGGTCGCCGCGTTCGGCGGCTTCGCCAGCTTCAACGTGACGCTCTCCGCGATGCCCGCGTACGCCGTCCGGTCCGGCGCCGGACCGTCGGGGGCCGGAGTGCTCACCGCCACGCTGATGGCGGCCACCCTGGTCGTCCAGCCGTTCACGCCGCGGCTCTTCGCCCGGCTCGGACGCCGGTACTCCCTCGCGCTCAGCGGTGTACTGCTCGCGCTGCCCTGCCTGTTGCTGCCTGCCGCCACGACGATGTCCACCCTGGCGGGTCTCGCGGCGGTGCGCGGGCTGGGTTTCGGCGTCTTCGTCGTCGCCGGCGTCACCTTCACCGCCGAACTGTTCCCGCCCGGCAGACGCGGGCGAGCCATCGGCTGGTACGGCGCGGTGGTCGGAGTCGCCGGTGTCCTGGGGGCTCCCCTGGGCATCGCCCTGGCCCGACAGGAGGCGTACGGGCTCGCCTTCGCCCTGGCGGGGGGCGCGGCCGCTCTGGTCGTGGCCGGCGCGTTCGGCCTTCGTCAGGGAACGGCGCCGGCCCACCGGACAGCACCGAGGTCCCTCCGCTCATGGTCCCTGCGCGGGACCTGGCGAACGCTGCGCCCCATGACCGGCCCCTTGTTGGTGGAGGTCGCCTCCACCATCGCCTACGGCGTCGTCTTCACCTTTCTGCCGCTCACCGCCTCGGCCGCGCCCGAGGCGCTCCTGGCCGCGCAGGCCTTCACCGTGCTCAGCCGGCTCGGGGCCGGGTGGCTCATCGACCGCCACGGCGGCCGCCGGGTGCTCGTCCCTGCCGTCGTGGTCACCACTCTGGGCACCGCCGCGGGTGCGGCCTCTCACGAGACGGCCCTGCTGCTGATCGGTACCGCCCTGTTCGGAGCGGGCTTCGGAGCCCTCCAGAGCGCCACTCTGGTATTCGCCATGGAGGCGGCCGGGGACACCCCCGCCGGTCTCGGCGTGGCCGGGGTCGCCTGGAACGTCGCCTTCGACGGCGGTACGGGAGTCGGCTCGCTCGCGGGCGGCCCCTTGCTCTCCGTCGGCGGCCCGGCCCTCCTCTTCCCGGCGACGGCGACCCTGCTGGCCGTATTCCTTGTCGTGGACTTCCGCACGATACGCCCGCGGCATTCGAAGAATGGCGGTTCGGCGCGCGAGACCTGACGCCGGCCGCTCGTCACACATTCGGATCCTCGAAAGCCCTGGTGTCAACTACACGTCCACGGAGCACAGTTGCTAGTGTTGGGCCATGCGGATAGGCGTGAATGTTCCCAACTTCGGTCCCGGCACGAACCCGGATGTCCTGGCCCGCTGGGCCAAAACAGTGGAAGGCCTCGGCTTCGACCTGTTGATGCTCTCCGACCATGTGGCGATCACCTCGGACGTCGCCAAACAATATCCCGCCCCATTTTATGAACCCGTCACAACTCTCGCCTGGCTGGCCGGAATTACGACCAGGCTCAAGCTGGGTACGACGGTCCTCATCGCCCCCTACCGACACCCCCTGCTGGTCGCCCGCATGGCGGCCAACCTGCACCAACTCAGCGGTGGCCGACTGATCCTCGGCGTCGGGGTCGGATGGGCGCGAGAGGAGTTCGAGGCCCTGGGTGTCGCCTTCGAGCGACGCGGCGCTCTCACCGACGAACACCTGCGGGCCATACGGGCGGCGTGGGAGAACGAAGCGGATTACGGCTGCGGACAGGTTCCGATCTGGGTCGGCGGAAACAGTGACGCCGCAATGCGCCGGGCCGTACGATTCGCGTCTCCGTGGCATCCGCTGCGGTTCACGATGCCCTGGTTCAGAGAGGCTCTGAACCGGCTGAACACTATTTCGGCCGATCTCGGCGAGCCGGTCCCCGAGTTGGTGCCGCGCATATTTCTCCGGATCACGGAGAAACCGATCGACCACCTGGATCGCCGGGCGGGCGAAGGAACCCTTGAGCAGATTCTCGAGGACATCGAGGAATTGCGTCGCGCCGGCGCCGAGACCGTACTGCTCGATCCGTACCACGGCGATCCGAACGAGACCTTGCGGCCCGAGGTGGCATGGCAGGCCCTGGCCACCATCGCCGCCCACCGGCCTTAGCCGACAACTTCCAGAAACGGAGCAACAGTGGCCCCCAACGACCACGACCTTCCCGACAGCGGTACCCCCGGCGCCGACACCGTCGGCGAGGCCGAACTGCCCTACCTGCGCCGCTGCGTGGAGCTGGCGGCCGAGGCGGTGGAGGCCGGTGACTGGCCGTTCGGATCCGTGCTCGTCGACGCGGACGGCAAGATCCTGGCCGAGGAACGCAACCGTGAGTCCACCACCGGCGACCCGACCGCGCACCCGGAGTTCGAACTCGCCCGCTGGGCCGCGGCCCATCTGAGCCCCGAGGCACGAGCCACCGCGACCGTGTACACCTCGGGTGAGCACTGCCCGATGTGCGCGGCCGCGCACGGGTGGGTCGGGCTGGGACGGATCGTGTACGCGAGCTCGTCCCAGCAGGCCCGGGACTGGAAGGCGGAGTGGGGCGTGCCCATCACCTCGCCCTTGAGTCCGCTGTCCATCCAGGACGTCGTCCCCGGTCTCGCAGTGGCGGGCCCGGTTCCGGAACTCGCCGAGCAGGTAAGGGACTTGCAGTGGCGTTTCCGTACCAGGAACAGCACGGCCGGCTGACCGCCGTACGAACGCCGGGCCTGGCAGCGGAATCCGCTGCCAGGCCCTGATCGTTCCCACGTGTTCGTGGGTCACACCATGAACTGGTCGTACTTGGCCATGTGTTCCTGCAGTTCCTCCAGGCTGGGGTTGCGCCCGTTGGCCGTGAGGCGCCCGAGGCCGCGGAAGTAGTCCTCACGGTTGTAGATCGGATAGAACATGATGAGCAGCGTGGCGTCCTCGTTGCCCCTGTTCGTGAACCCGTGCGGCTCGCCCTTGGGTATGTAGGCGAACGCCCCGGGCTCGCCGACCACCTTGCGGTCACCGATGGTGAACTCGATCTCGCCCTTCACCACGTAGAACATCTCGGTGGACTGCTTGTGGATGTGCGGGCTGGCACCGCTCGCCTCCGGAGCCATGTGGTGCTCGAAGAATCCGAACTCCCCGTCGGAGTCGGCCGTGGTGAGCTTGAGGTAGGTCCTCTTCGTGTCCCGGATGTTGACGAACTCGCCTTCGCCCGAGGGAACATACAGCGGAACGGACATGTCTCTCCTTGAATGATGAGCAACTGTGCTGAATCGACTACGGGTTCGACGTGCGGGGTCCGTTACGTGGCCTGGGCCAGGCTCGCGTCCGCGGGTGTCCTGCTGTCCGCCTGGGCCTGCGCCCACCGGCCGATGAGCGGCGCCGCCAGGCCACAGACGGCGAACAGCGCGGCCAGGACCGACCATCCCGCGGTGCCGCTCGTCACGACCAGGCTGACCACGACCGGTGCGGCGATCTGCTGCACCGCCACGCCCAGCCAGAAGACCGAGAGGTAGACGCCCTCCTCCCCGGGCACCGCGAGCAGGTAGGACCCGCCCCAGCCGCCGGCGGACTGGAACAACTCGCCGCCGGTCAGGGCGACCATGGCCAGGAGCAGCACCCCGACGGCCAGGACGACCGGCAGCTTCGGCGCCGCGACGAGCAGCAGGCAGCAGACGGCCAGGCAGATCCCGGCCCGCACCAGCGCCCGCGCCGCCCCGGCGATGGTGTCGGTGTCCCGGCTGGCCCGGACCTGCAGAGCGACCGCGAGCACGGTGTTGACCGCGACCAGGGGCGAGATCAGCGCGGAGGAGACAGCGGTGTGACCGACGATCCACAGCGGGATCCCGATGCTGAGCAGGGTCATGTGCATGGTGAGCACCGCGTTGATCCCGGTGAACGACAGGAACGATCCGTCGCGCAGCACACTGACCGAGAAGCGACGGCGCAGACTCTTCGCCGGCGCGCTGAGCACCGGCAGCCGGGCGGCCAGTGTCGCCAGTACGGCGAAGGAGGCGGCGTTCACCAGCAGGATCGCGGAGTACCCCGCCCGGCTGTCGATCAGGAGCCCGATGCCGCCCAGCAGGGCGCCGACCGTGAAGCCGACGTTGCGCAGCGACCGCAGGATGGCGACCACCCTGACCCGGTCCTCCGTCGCCGTCGCCTGCCCGACCAGAGCCTGTTCCATCGGTGCCGCCGCCTTGTCGACCAGGCCGAGCAGACACACCACGGTCAGGAACTGCCACAGGTTCTGGACGAACGGGTAGAGCACGAAGCAGGCGCAGCGCCACAGGCTCACCCCGACCAGCACCTTCTTCGGGCCGATCCGGTCGGCCAGGATGCCGATCGGGATCGCCGTGGCCAGGGCGATGGCGGCGGACAGCGTCAGGCCGAGACCGAGGCTCCCCTCCGACAGCCGGACCGACCTGGTGATGAAGGGCACGGAGACGGCCAGGAAGGCACCGGTACCCACCGCGTCGATCATCGCCATCACGGCCAGCCGGATGCCGACCGAGCCTCCGGGCATGGATCCGCGCCATCCGCGGACGCGCTGCCACAGAACAGACATGTGTTTCCTCAATCGGTTGCGATACGGATGGCGGTCTCCGCGTCCAGGACGCGGTGCCGCGTGGTGTTCGCGTCCGGCCCGGTCGCGATGACGTGCCCGGCGCGGTCCCAGGAGGACGCCCACGGCCGGACTTCCTGACCGGGTTCGACATCCACCTCCACGGCCTGGACGCCGGGCAGCTTCCGGGCCGTGTCCACGCCCACGACCTCGGTCACGGTGCCGGGACCGGCGGCCAGGAAGCGGATCGCCGAGGTCCGCTGCGACGATCGGGGCAGCGTGACCGGACGGCCTGCCAGCAGGTCGATGAGGGTCAGCCTGATCCGTGTGTCGTAGGCCAGGTCGACCAGGTCGACGAGGTAGTCACCGGGGCACCTGCCGGCGCATTCGACCAGCGTCGGTCCCGAGTCGGTCAGGATCCACTCGGCGTGCAGGATGCCGGTCCCGAACCCGATCGAGGTGACCAGCGCCCGCATGGCGGTGGCGAACGCGGCCTGTGTGTCCGGGTCGAGCGGCGCGGGCAGCAGATGGCCGAGTTCGACCGGGTACGGACCCGGAATCACGGTCTTGGCCGTGTTGTTCTGGAAGACGATCTCGCCCCGCTGAACCAGTGCCTCGACGCTGTACTCGGGACCCTGCAGTCGTTCCTCGGCGAGGAAGCGCCAGGCCAGTTGCCGGTCGGGCACCTGCTCGTACTCGGCGGCGGACGAGGTCCGTTCCCAGGCCTGTGCCGCGGTGGTGGCGTCGACGGAGTCCAGGAGTTGAACGCCGACACTCGCCTGCCGGTTCGCCGGCTTGACGACCACCGGGCCGTCACCGGCGAACTCGAGGATGTCGGCGGGCCCGTGCACCTCGCGCCAGCGCGGATTGCGGACCCCTCCGGCGCCGGAGACCTCGCGCAGCCGGACCTTGTCCCGCAAGGCCTGCGCGGCGGCCTCGGTCGCGCCCGGCAGCCCGAGCTTCTCGGCCAGCGCGGCTGCCGCCGGCACCGCGTACTCGAGCCCCGGCACGACCGCGGCCACGGTTCGCGATGCCGTCAGCTCGGCGGCCAGGTCCAGGGCTTCGGTCGACTGCTGATAGCTCGCCGGCACGATCCGGTCCAGGCAGTCGAAACGCGCTGCGGCCTCTCCCAGTTCCCGCTTGCGGATGATGTCGGGTTCCTCGATGACCACGACCGACCGGCTGGGAACCTTCCCGTCGACCGCGCGCAGGTAGGCCGCGTTGTAGCCGACGAACACGACCTGTGCGTCGGTGGGGGCGGCGGTCATGGCGACCTCCGTGTCGTCGGTGGGGAGCTCTGCATGGTCCTTGCCTTTCTGCGGGGTGGGGGGACGCGTGGCCGACGGTGCTCGTACGGGCGCGGCGGCCCGGCCGTCGGCCCGGACGGGCGTTCCGTCGATGACGACTTCGATCGCGGAGAGCACCTGCGCGCAGCGGGCCCTGGCTTCCTCGGGAGTGGGGCCGGAGACGATGACGTGCCCGTGCCTGCTCTTGGAGTCGCGGACCGCCGGCACGGTGTCGCCGGGGCGCAGCTTGATGCTCAGCTCGTCGACGTGACCGAGCCGAGCGGCTGTCTCCAGGCCGCGGATCTCACCGACGCGGCCGGGCGGGAAGGTGAAGAACCGTACGACCGCCGTCGCCCGGGACGCGACCGGCTCGGCCGCCGTGCCCGCGAGGGCGGTGAAGATCGCCTGTTCGATGTCCAGTCCGGTGGCCAGCTCGACGAGCCGCGGTATGCGGTCACCGCCGAGCCGGGCCTGTGACTCGACGATGCGCGGGCCGTGCGGGGTCCAGATCACCTCGGTGTGCGCGGGACCGAACCGGTAGCCGCACGCCGTGAGGAACTCTGTGGTGAGGGCCTCGATGCTTCGCCGACGGTCCTCGGGCAGTGGCGCCGGATGGACGTGTCCCACTTCCACGAACAGCGGCGGCGGTCCCAGGACCTTCTCGGTGACGCCGACGACCAGGTGCCGGCCGTCCTTGCTCAGCGTCTCGACACTGTACTCGGGACCCCGCAGGTACTCCTCGACCAGGAAAGGGCCGTCGTAGTCGTACTGGTCGACGATCGCGCTCCATGCCGCCCGGTCCTCGGCGTCCTGCCAGAGGTACACGCCTCGGCTGCCGGCGAGCGCTGTGGGCTTGACGACCGCCGGGTAGCCGATGCGCTCGACCGCGTCCGGTACGTCGTGCCGGGTCGGTGCGGCCTCGAAGGACACCGGGGACAGACCGCGCCGGGCCAGCAGGTCCCGCATCGCGTGCTTGTCGACGAGGCGGCGGATCGCCGCGGCCGGGTTGACCTCGGCGTGCAGGTCCTCGGCCACCTCGTAGGCGGTGATCATCGATTCTTCTCTGCCGATGTGGTAGATCACCGTGGCGTGGTGTTCCCGGGCCACCTCGCGAAGGGTGCGGCGCAGCAGCTCCGTGTCCCCGAAGTCGACCGTCACGAACAGGTCCGCCAGCTCGCGCACGTCGTCGAGGTACTCGGGCGACTCGAGCCGTGGGTCCCAGAGCGCGCCGACCCAGAACCCCTCGGCCTGTGCCTTGCGCACGAACTGGCGGTACGGCATCACCATCAGCAGGCGCGGCCGGGCGTCGGCGGGCGCGGGCGCTGTCACCGGGCACCTCCGGCGGCGGCTCCGGCGGGTACCGGCTCGGTCTCGCGGCCGAGCAGGCTCAGGTACCGCTCACCGGTGTCGGGCAGCAGCGTCACGATGCGCTTGCCCCGGTACTCCGGACGGCCGGCCACCACACCGGAGGCGTGGACGACCGCACCGGCCGAGACACCGACCAGGAGGCCCACGTGGAGCGCGAGCCGCCGGGTGGTGTCCAGCGCGTCCCGGTCGGAGACCGCGATCACCTCGTCGATCAGGCGTCGATCCGTGGTCGGCGCGATGAAGCCGCCGTTGAAACCCGGTATGGAGTGGGTTCCGGGCTCACCGCCGGACAGCAGGGGCGACCCGGCCGGTTCCACCGCGACGATCCGGACGGCGGGGTGCCGCTCGCGCAGGTACCGCCCCACACCGCTGATCGTGCCGCCGGTGCCGACTCCGCAGACGAACACGTCGACCCACCCGTCGGTGTCGGCCCAGATCTCCGGACCGGTCGACTCGTAGTGCGCACGGGTGTTGTCCGGATTGTCGTGCTGGCAGCAGAACCACGAGCCGGGGGTCCGCTGGTGGAGTTCCGCGGCCTTGTCCACCGCGGCCTGGTAGCCACCGGTGTGCGGCGTCCGCACCACTTCGGCGCCGAGCGACCGCAGGATGGCCACCCGCTCCTGCGTGGCGTTGTCCGGCAGCACGATGACACAGCGGTAGCCGCGGGCCGCCGCCAGCGCGGCCAGCGAGATCCCGGTGTTGCCCGAGGTCGCCTCGATCACGGTGCCGTTGCCCGGGGTGAGCAGCCCTTGTTCCTCGGCGCCGCGCAGCATCGACAGCGCGGCCCGGTCCTTGCTGCTGGACCAGGGATTGAACAGCTCAAGTTTCGCCAGCACCTCGGCATCGCCCGGGACACCGTCCGTGATGCGGTCCACCGGCAGCCGGAGCAGCGGTGTGCGGCCGATCAGGTCGACCAGGGAGTGGGCGACGGGGCGCCGGATGACCGGCTCCGTGCGGATGTCGATCTCCTTCGCGGCGGCCTCTGCGGTCCGCGCCGCGAGCTGGGCGGTCTCGGCCACCACGAGCACATGACCGGCGCGGTCGCCGTTGCGGCGCAACTCCCGCAGAACAGTGCCCGGTTGCGGCTTGACGACGACCTCCTCGACGCCGGGCAGCGCGGCGGCCCGTTCCTGCCCGCTGACCGACACCACGCGGCCGGGCTGTGCCGTGAGGTACCGGATGGCGGCACCGCCGACCGGCCGCTCGGGCAGCACCCGGGCCGGGAGCGGCTGTCCGAGGTACTGCCGGGCGACCAGCTCCAGTGAGCGGATGCCGAGGGCGCGGTCGACGAGATAGGTGATCTTGCCGCCGGCGGGCCTGGGGTTGATCTCGATGAGCTTGGGCCCGGACTCGGTCACCTTGATCTCGACATGGGCCATGCCCAGGTCGAACCCGACCGCGCGGAGCGCCTCCACGGCCAGGTCGCCGCAGGCGCGGACGACCGGCTCGGGCAGGCTGGAGGGGAAGCTGTGGGCGATCTCGACGAAGTAGCCCTGGCCGATCACCGACTTGTCGGTGACCCCGAACACCTCGTAGCGGTCGCCGTCGGCCAGGACCTCCACACTGACCTCGGGGCCGCTGAGGTACTCCTCGACCATCAGCTCGTGGTGGCGGGCCTGGCCGCGCGTGTTCTCGCGGCGTGACCGGATCAGCGCGACGTGTTCGGCGGCCTGGGACGCGGTCTCGACGAGCCGGACGTCGGCGCTGCTGGTCTCGTCGGCGGGCTTCACGACACAGGGCAGGCCGATCTCGGTCGCTGCCGCCTCCGCCTCGGCCGGGGTTTCGACGGTGCGGAACGCCGGTATGGCGACGCCGAGTTCGGCGCAGCGCCGGCGCATCGACGCCTTGTTGCGCGCGGTCGCCACGCCGTCGACGCTGACCGTGGGGAGTCCGAGGTGGACCGCCACCTCGGCGGCCACGACCACGTCGTACTCGGCCAGGGTCAAGAACGCGTCGAAGGGGTGCGCGGCCCCGGCCGCGTGCACGTGCGGCAGGAGTTCTTCGAAAATGTTCGTCTCGCAGTGGACGATCTCGTCGACGTAGTTGTCGAAGTAGGCCGGGCCGCCCGGTACTTCCAGGTACCGGTCCAGGTCGCGGGTGAAGAAGGTGACGCGGCAGTCGAGTTCCTTGATGATCTGCAGGCCCTCGAAGCCGGAACCGGAGAGGTTGCTCTCCACGACACCGACGTGAATCATCTATGCCTCCGATGGCATACCGACGCGTGGTCGGGTTGAGCGGGACGACGGACGGCGGGTGACAAGCGGCGTACAGGGAACGGCGCACGACGAGCGGCGGGCAGTGCCGGCGCACCGGTCCGGGCGGCCGTCACCAGCACCCGGACGTGGCCAGCGAGCGCAGCAACTGGTCCGCCTCCTCTCGGTCGGCGGCCGAGAGCCGCGGCACGATCTCTGCCGTGGGGGCCATCACCCGGGCGCCTGAGGGCACATCGCGCAGGACGAGCGAACCCGCGCCGATCAGCGCGTCGTCGCCGACGGTGACCGGGCCGAGCACGATCGCGTTGGCGCCGAGCACCACGCGGTCGCCGACGACCGGATGCCGGCGGGCGCCGGGCTCGCGTCGCCCGTCCCGCCACCAGCCGACCGCGCCCAGCGTGACCTGGTGGAAGATCGTGACGTCGTCGCCGACCTCGGCCGTCTCCCCGATGACCACCGCGGCCCCGTGATCGATGAACACGCGCCGGCCGAGCCTCGCGCCCGGATGGATCTCGATGCCGCCGGTGACCGCACGCGCGAGGTAGGCGAGGAGCCGGGCGAGTTGACGGTGCCCGCGGGAGTAGAGGACGGAGGCCAGCCGGTGGGTCCACAGCGCCGGCAGCGCGGGATGCAGCAGCGCCTCCGCGCGTGTGCGGACCGACGGGTCCCGCGCGACGATCACGGAGAGGTCCTCTCTCGCCCTCATGATCACCCTGCGCATGCGATCCTCCGTGAAATCATGTCCTGTTTCTCCGTGGGCACAGTCGAATTCGGTGGCAGGCTTCAGTAGTTCGGGGCCTTGACCAGCTTTCCGGTGCCTTCGACGATCTCCGGTATGTACACCCGCTCGGTCCAGGCGTCCTGAGCCACCGGTTCGAGGGCGATCGACACCGCCCCCTCGTCGACCGAGAACGCGGTCCGGACCGCGCTGGTGATCGCGTCGACGAGTGCCGATATCTGGTCGGCTGCGAGGTTGTTCGGGAAATGCTTGATGCTGACGTGGGGCACTCCGATGACCTTTCCGGGGAGTTGTGCGGCCTTGATGGCGGTGACGAGTTCGTCTATTCCGCTCGCGCGCAGCAGTTCGTAGTGATCGGCCTTGAGGCGGCTGATCCTGGGGGGCGTGCTCGACAGTGTGTGGCCGGTGTCGATGAAGGAGTCCTGGTCGCCGTCGGCACGGAAAACCGTGATCGGCGCCGTGATTCCGCGCCGGGCCAATTCGTGCGGGGCGTACTCGAAGAGAAAGGTCTGCCGCACCACGCCGACGATCCTGCGGACCAGTTCGCGGTCGAGGTGCGAGAACCGGCCGCAGACGAAGGCGATGAACGAGTCCTCGTCATGGGTCGCGGCCAGACACGCGTCGACAGCCGGCTGTTCGAGATTCCCGGCGAACACCGAGTAGAGAATCGCGACGAAGGTGGTGTCGGTGAAACTGACCGCCGCCTCGGCGGACGCGCGGGCCCCGGCGCGTTTACCGACCGGCGGCTTGCCCGGCGCGATCAGGATCACCTCGTCGACCTGTTCGCCGACGGACTCCAGTTGACGGGCCGCCTCGAACGCGGCTCGGGCTCCGAAGGAGTAGCCCCACAGGGTGTAGGGGCCCACCGGCTGGACCTGCCGGATGAGTTCGACGTCCTTGGCGACCATCTCGTCGAACGACGGGTAGGCGGTCTCGCCCGCGTTGATGCCGTGGGCCTGGACACCGAGAAAGGGCCGGTCCTGCTCCAGCCTGCCGGCCAGCAGCCGCAGGCTCATCGGGTATCCGCCCAGACCGGGCCAGCAGAAGACCGGCCGCCCGCCTTCCGCGGTGTGCAGCCGCACCAGCCTCGACAGCGCGCTCGCGGGCTCACGGTCGACGCGTCGGGCCAGCTCCGCGATGGTCGGAGCGTCGAACAGCACTTGGAGCGGCAGGGCGCTGCCGAGTTCCCGGTTGATGCGGCCGACCAGGTTGACCGCGGTCAGCGAGTGCCCCCCGGCGGCGAAGAAGTTGTCCCGGATCGAGACGCGCTCCTGCCGCAGCACCTTCCGCCACAGCCGGGCGATGGCTTCCTCGGTGGGCGTGCGCGGGGGGACGACCGGCGCTTCGCTGTCTTCCACGGCGGCCTTGTCCAGGTCGCGCAGCGCCTGGTGGTCGATCTTGCCGTTCGGGGTGAGGGGGAAGGCGTCCAGGACGGTGACCCGGTTGGGCACCATGTACGGAGGGAGGGACTCGGCGAGATTGTCCTTCACGATCTCGGCGGGCCCCCGCATGTGGACCGCGTCCTCCTTCATGCCCTCGCTGAGCCGCTGCTCGGCGCTGATGCGGCCGCCGACGGCGAAGTAGGAGGCCGTGTCCGGGCCGAGGCCGACGATGTCCGCGATGCGCCGGGCCGACGGCAGGGGGTTGCCGGTCTCCGAGCTGTAGCCGGAGGACATCAGCCCCAGATCGAGGCCGTTCGCCTGCAGGCGCTGGAGTTCCCTGCCGAGGTCGACGTAGCGCCGCCAGGGGTCGGACGCGTGGCCGATCAGACTGATCCCGAAGTCCGCGCGCTCGTAGACCTCCTGGTTGATGGCGATGACGTCCCGCTTGCGGATCAGGTCGTCGGACACACGCACCAGCTCGCCGCCGGTGTAGCGGTACTGACCGCCGTCGAGATCCGCGATCCGGCCGGGATGAGCCTGCACGTACAGGTCGACCGGGCTGTCCGCGTCCGGGGTGTCCGCCGCCTCCACCTCGTACGTGGCCAGGTGGTGGTCCTCTTGTGGGCAGCGCAGGACGTCCTTGACCTCGGGCGCTTCCGGGCGGGCGCTGATCCGCAGCCCGTACGCGGGCAGCACATGGTCGAACAGACCGGCCAGGTGACCGGCTTCGAACCTGAGGACTTCCTGGATGTTGTTCCGGTAGACGGGCTCGATGGCCGACCGGCGTCCGACGAGGTGGACGCGCAGTCTCGGAACACCGGCGGGGGCACCGCTGATCAGCACGAGCCGATGACTGACCGGATGGTAGTAGTAGAAGCCCGGTGCGAGGCCCGCGACGCCGGACATCTCCAGGTACAACTGCGTGGCGTACAGCGAGCCCGGTGAGGCGTACCCGTACTTGGGCAACAGCCGTTCACCGCTGGGGAACTGCCCGAAGTAGCGCAGCAGGGAGCCGAGTTCGGGCAGTGTCAGGGTGTCCGGCGTCCGCGGCGCGTCCACTCGGTCGGCCGGTCGGGCGAGCAGGCCGAGGAGGTCGGACCGGGTGGTCTCGCCCCCTTCGAAGAACCGGTACGTCTTGCGGGCGAACACCGTGCGCCGCTGCCGGACCGTGGCCGTCCGTCCGGGCAGGTCGACGTGCGGTGCCCCGCCCTCCTGGCGGACTCCCGGATTCGAGAGCTGCGCCTTGAGTTGAAGTCTGCTGCCCTTGGACTGGTGGTGTGCGCCGTGGTTGCCCTGGTCCATCAGCGCGGCCCGCTGGGGATCGAGCTCGATGAAGGCGATGAGGTTGGTGCCGATCCTCGCGTCGTCCCGGACCAGGACGGCGGCGCGCTTGACCCAGTCGTGTCGTTCGATGGAGACCTTGACCTCGTCGAGCTCGACCCGGAACCCGCGCAACTTGACCTGGGTGTCGGTGCGGCCGAGGAACTGCGCGGTGCCGTCGTCGTTCCACCGGGCCAGATCACCGGTGCGGTAGAGGCGGGCCGATTCGGGACCGGTGGCGAACGGGTTGGTGACGAATCGCTCGGCGGTCAGCTCGGGGTTGTTCAGATACCCCCGGGCGAGTTGGGGTCCCGCGATGTGGAGTTCACCCGACTGCCCCCGCGCGACCGGCCGGCGCGCGGTGTCGAGGATGTGGAAGCTCATGCCCCGCACCGGCAGGCCGATGGGGATGTGGTCCGGACCGTGCTGCACGGAGTCGCGGTCCACCACGTGGGCCGAGGCGTTGATGGTGCACTCGCTCGGGCCGTACAGGTTGACCAGTTCGCAGCCGGGTAACGCGTCGAGCAGCTCGATCGCCAGGCTCTTGGTGAGTGCCTCGCCTCCGCTGAAGACATGGGTGAGCGAGGTGCAGTCGGACAGCCGTCCGGTGTCGACAAGCGCCTGCAGCAGGGTCGGCACGCCCTGAAGAGTGGTCACCTCGTTCGCCACGATCAGGTCGATGAGGCCGCCGGGGTCGGCGTAGACCCCCGGCTCGCTCATCACCACGCTGCTGCCGCAGGCCGGCGCGAGGATCTCCCACTGCGCCGCGTCGAAACTCAGCGGTGTCTTCTGCAGCACCGTTCTGGTGGCGTCCAGGCCCCGTTCGCCGGCCAGCCAGCGCATCTGATCGACGATGCTGTGGTGTTCGATGCCGATGCCCTTCGGGTTGCCCGTGCTTCCCGAGGTGTAGATGACGTAGGCAAGGCCGGCACCCTGCTCAGGTGAAGGCAGCGAGGGAGGGACGGCCAGGGGCTCCGGCTCGGTCGCCCGGTGGGCTCGTGTCCGGGAGAGGACGACGATCTTCGTTCCTGGCGGCGTCATCGCGGACAGGCGGGGCGCCAAGGACTCGTCCGTCAGGATGATCCTGGTCCGTGAGTCGGCGACCATGTAGCGCACGCGCTCGTCCGGGTACTCGGGCGACAGCGGGAGGTACGCGGCGCCCGCGTGCAGGACTCCCCAGACGCTCGCCATGAGGTCGACGGACGGCCCCATGAAGATGCCGACGGGGTCGTCCGCCGCGGCACCGAGCCGCCGCAGCCGGTCCGCCACGTCCTCACTGCGCTCATGCAGCTGCCGAAACGTCAGCCGCTCCGTGCCGCAGGAGACGGCGGTCCGGTCGGGTTGGGCGTGCGTGGCCGCACGCAGCATGTCTGACAGAGAAGTTTTCTCGGGCCCCGTTGGTTTCGCCATCGTCCTTCGAACCTAGAATTCGTCGTTTCCGGGCAAGTCGACGCGCGTAACACGCCGTGGGAAATCAGGCATGGGAAAGCGCGATCGGTGATGGATCTGGTTTCGAACACCAGCAGCCGGAATCACTGGAATTTCACGGGATCGCCTGCTGGATCAGCGTCGCGACCACCTGGTGTGAGGCCGGCGCTCAGACCGTCTCAGTACATCGACCCATGGGGCGCTGCGCTCGCTTCAGAAGTCGTGCGGACATACCTGGTGCGCCTCCCCAACCCATAACTGCGCCCGCGTTTCGAGAGTCCGGGGCAATAACAGCACTGCCGCTGATCATGACGATCTTCCACCGCGCCCCGAGGGTGCCCGCAGGCAGAACAAGACAGCATTTCCGGCGGGCAATCGGAAGGTACACGACCGAGATGGGAGACGTAAGCTCAGGAAATGAAGCACCTTGCCCCTTTTGAACAAGTTCCCGTCGCCGAGTTCTCGGCCGGCCGCGCATGGCCGAAGTGTTACGTGGCGCAAACAGAGTGACCTTGTTCCGGTTTTCGCCGTCGGCGTCAATGGGGACGGAGGCGGATGGCTTCCGAATCGGCCACTGGACACCAGCTTCTTTCCGGCCCGACGGTGAGCCGGTCCATGGTCCTTCGACGACGCGAACGTTCGCAGCCGTATGCGGCAGCGAATGTCCTGTGCAGTCAGTCGGACGTTACGGTCGGCCGCTGGAAGCCTGGGCTGTCAGGAACAGTTCACGGAGCTGCAATGGAGGGCCACATCGGAGCGTCCGATACCGCTTCATCACCGATGGCCCGCCTCCCCATCGAACCCGGCGCCTGGGCCGGACATGGGGTCCGCTGCCGCGGCCGAGGGTCGTCCCGTGACTGTGGCCGCCATGGTGTGTGGACCCGGATCGACAGACCTCACAGAATGAGGAGTTCGACGTCCTTCTCGATGCAGAGGCGTAGGACGAGCGCCATCTGACGGGCGTCTTCGATGTGCCGCCGGCGGAGGGGGTCTGCGGCCCGCTCCGAATCAGCCCCACGCCGTCCTCCTCAACCGTCGCGTACACAGGATCGGCTGGAGCGAGCCGCACGTACGGCCGAGATGACCGGGCGATGGCTGGTGTGATCACGGCGTCGGAGGCCGACCTGGACAGCCCGGTTCACCGGGCTGAGCCCGCGCCAGGTCGCCAAGCCGGTGACATGCCGCGCCACGATGGGTGCGGATTGCGGTGCGGCAGGGCCGCCCCCGCAAATGTCGCCGTGCCCGTCAGGGGAGTGCGACTCCTCGGTCGAAGCGCCCCTCAGACCTGCGGGCCTGCCGGACCGGGTCGGGGACGGGGATCGCGGCCACCAGACGGCGGGTGTACTCGGCCCGCGGGGCGCCCAGGACCTGCGCCGTGGTGCCGGCTTCCGCGATCCGGCCCTCGTGCAGAACGACGACCTGGTCGGCGACCCGCTCGACCACCGCGAGGTCGTGGCTGATGAAGAGCGCCGCGAAGCCCAGCTCCCGTTGCAGCTGGGTGAAAAGGTCGAGCACCTTCGCCTGGACGGACACGTCCAGGGCCGATGTGGGCTCGTCCGCGATGAGCAGCGGCGGGCGCAGTGCGAGGGCCCGGGCCAGCCCGGCTCGCTGGCGTTGGCCGCCACTGAGTTCGTGGGGGTAGCGGTCCGCGTACGTCCGGGGCGACAGCTGCACGGCGTCGAGCAAGGCCTCGGCCTCCGCTCGGACGGCCCGTGCCCCCAGTTCACGCCGGTGCACGATCAGGGGCTCGGCGACGCTTTCGGCGATCGTGAGGAGGGGGTTGAAGCTGGTCGCCGGGTCCTGGAACACGAACCCGATGTCTCCGGCGTGACCGCGCTTACGACGGCGTCTCTCGCCCAGCGGTTCCCCGAGCACGTCGAGTTCACCGGCGGTGACGGCCGTGAGACCGGCGACCGCCCGGCCGATCGTGGTTTTGCCGCTGCCGCTCTCCCCCACCAGGCCCAGTACCTGTCCGGGACCGATCTCGAAGCTGACCCTGTCCACGGCGCGAAAGCCTCGCCGTCCCGGCCTCCCGGGGTGGTCCACGACCAGCCCTACGGCTCGGACCGCCGGCGGTCCGCCCCGGACCGCCTCCACCGGGGTGCGCGCTCCCGTGCCGAAGTCCGGTACGGCGGCCAGCAGTTCACGGGTGTACGGATGAGCGGGCGCCGCGAACAGGGTCCTTGCCGACGCCTCTTCCACCACTCGGCCCTCGCGCATCACCGCGACCCGGTCGGCGAGGTCGGCGACGACGCCCATGTTGTGGGTGATGAGCAGGACGGCGGTGCGGCAGCGGTGCAGAAGGTGAAGGATCTCGGCCTGGACGGTGACGTCCAGGGCCGTCGTCGGCTCGTCGGCCACGATGAGTTTCGTGCCCAGTGCCAGGGCCATGGCGATGACGGCGCGCTGCTTCTGTCCGCCGGACAACTGGTGGGGGTAGTGGTCCACGCGGACGGCCGGGTCCGGGATGCCGACCTTGTCGAGCCACTCGACGGCCAGGGCCCGGCGTTCGGCCCTGTCGCCGCGCCCGTGGGCGCGCAGGCCCTCGGTGAGCTGCCAGCCGATGGTGAAGACCGGGTTCAGCGCGGTGGACGGTTCCTGGAAGACCATCGCGGCGTGGGTGCCGCGCAGGGCGCGCAGGCGGGCGGGGGACGCGGTCAGGATGTCCTCGGCCGGGTCGGCCGTGCCGTCTCCGAGCAGGACGCGGCCGGTGGCGGTCGCGGTGTCGGGCAGCAGCCCGAGCACCGACCTGGCGGTCACGGTCTTCCCGCTGCCGCTCTCGCCGACCAGCGCGAGGATCTCTCCGGGGGCGGCGGAGAGGCTGACCCCGTCGACGGCGGGGGACGGTCCGGCATCGGTGTCGAAGGTGACGTGAAGGTCCTCGATCCGGAGCAGGTCACTCATCGCTCACGCCTCCGTCCTTGTCGGCGGCACCCGTGCCGCGTCGTCTCAGCCGCGGGTCGAGCAGGTCGGTCAGTCCCTCGCCGAGCAGGGTGGTGCCCAGCACGGTGAGGACGATGGCGAGCCCGGGTGGCAGGGCGGTCCACCAGATACCCGACGTGACGTCCGCGACCGAACGGTTGAGGTCGTAGCCCCATTCGGCGGCGGAGTTGGGCTCGATACCGAAGCCGAGGAAGCCGAGGCCCGCCAGGGTGAGAGTGGCTTCGGAGGCGTTGATGGTGAAGATCAGCGGGAGGGTGCGGAGCGAGTTCCGCAGCACGTGCCGGAACATGATCCGCCAGGTTCCGGTGCCGGTCACCCGGGCCGCGTCGACGAAGGGCTCCGCTTTCACCCGGATCACGTCGGCCCGTACGACACGGAAATACTGCGGTACGAACGCCACCGCGACCGCGCAGGCCGCCGCGCCCAGGCCGCCGACGAGACTCGACTGCCCTCCGCTGATCACGATCGACATGACGATCGAGAGGAGCAGGGAGGGGAACGCGTACATCGCGTCGGCGAGCCCTACGAGGAGCCGGTCGAGTCGGCCGCCGAGGTAGCCCGAGACGAGGCCGAGCACGGTGCCGGGGACGGCCGAGAGCAGCAGTGCGGCAAGGATGATCTCCAGTGCCGTCCGGGCGCCCCACACGGTGCGGGACAGAACGTCGTACCCGGCGATGGTCGTGCCCAGCGGATGCGCCCCGCCGGGATGCCGGCGTGAGCCGAACAGCCCTGTGTGGTCCCTGAGTTCGGCGTATCCGTGCGGGGCGAGCAGCGGCCCCGGGAGCGCGGCGAGCAGGAACAGCCCGGTCAGCAGCACTCCGGTGAGCAGCATGGCTCGCTGCACGCCGGCGCGGGCCGGAAGGCGCGGCCTGCCGGGAAGCAGGGTACGCCGTCTCGGGACGACCTGGGCGGCCATGGGTCAGTACCTCACTCGGGGGTCGATCAGCGCCGCCACGACATCGACGAGGAAGTTGGTCACCGCGACGACGATGGCGAACAGGGCCGCGATGCCCTGCACCGCCGGGAAGTCACGGACCGTCAGGTAGTGGGCGAGCTCGAAACCGAGGCCCTTCCACTCGAAGGTGGTCTCCGTCAGGACCGCCCCTCCGAGCAGGCCGGCCACCTGGAGTCCGAGGACGGTGACGACGGCGATGAGCGCGGGCCGGGTGGCATGGCGGGTGATCAGCCGGAACGGGGTCACGCCGCGGGAGCGGGCGGCCTCGACGTAGTCGGTGTTCAGGGTGCCGATCAGGTTGGTGCGGACGAGACGCAGCAGCACGCCCGCGACCAGCAGGCCCAACGCGAGGCCGGGCAGCACCGCGTGTTGTACGACGTCGGCGATGGCCGCGGAGTCACCGCTGCGAAGGGCGTCGAGGAGATAGAAGCCGGTCGTGCTGGTCTGATCCTGCAAGAAGAGCTGGACCTCGGTGCTCGCCCGGCCCGACGCGGGCAGCCAGCCGAGCCACACGGCGAAGACGAGCTTGAGCAGCAGGCCGAGGAAGAAGACCGGTGTGGCGTAGGTGAGGATCGCGAAGACCCGCAGTCCCGCGTCGGCGGCGCGGTCCCGGTAGGAGGCGGCGAGCATGCCGAGCGGCACGCCCACGAGCAGGGCCACACCGAGGGCGTAGCCGGCGAGTTCGGCGGTGGCAGCGCCGTAGGTGGTCAGCAGGTGACTCACCGGCTGGTTGTCGGTGGCGGTGCGACCCAGGTCCCCGGTCGCCAACGACCGCAGGAAGTCCAGGTATTGGATGAGCAGCGGCCGGTCGTAGCCCGTCTGGTGGAGCTTCTCCCGCAGTTGCTCCGGGGTGAGCCGGTCGGCGAACGCGGCACTGACGGGATCACCTGTCGCCCGCATGAGAAAGAAGACGACGCTGACCAGGATCAGCACCGTGGGAACGATGAGGAGGAAGCGGGCCACGAGGTAGCGGACGAGACCGGACCCGGCGGCGCCGGGGGTCTCCCGCGTCAGGACGCTCACCTTTTCGCGAGCCCCGCCCAGCGGAACGTGTACGTGGCGTCCAACTCGGACGGCACACCGCTGACATCGGTGCGGGTGACGATGGCGGTGGAGCCCTGGAGCAGCGGGATCAAGGGGACGGACGCGGCGGCCTTGTCCTGTGCCTGCTTCAGCTGCTCGGTCCGCTGGGCCGGGTCCGTCTCGGTCTCCTCCTTTTTGATCAGGGCACGCACGGCGGGGTCCGCATAGCCGTTGGCGATCCAGCTGTTGGCCGAGAAGAAGGGCGAGAGGTAGTTGTCGGCGTCGAGGTAGTCGGCGTACCAGCCGAGCTGGTACAGCGGATACTGGTGGGCGATGCGGTCCTTGCCGTACTGGGTCCACTCGGTGGACTGCAGGTTCACCTTGAACAGCCCGGTGGCCTCCAGCTGCGTCTTGATCAGCGCGTACTCGTCCGCCGAGGACGAGCCGTAGTGGTCGGTGTTGTACTGCAGGTTGAGGGTGACGGGCGTGGTCACGTCGGCCGTCTTCAGCCGGGCGGCAGCCGCGGACTTGTCGGGACCGCCCTTCTTGTCGCCGTAGAGTGACCTGAAGGACGGAGTGGCACCGGTGAAGCCGTCCGGAACGGGGGTGTAGAGCGGCTGGTAGGTGTTCTTGTACACCTGCTGGGCGAGCTGGGCCCGGTCCACCGAGTCCGCGACCGCCTGACGGACCGCGAGGGCCTTCCGCTTGTCGGCGTTCTTGGTCTTGGTGCCATAGGGCTGGGTCGCGAAGTCGAAGACGATGTAGCGGATGCCGTTGCCCGAGCCGGTGTGGACCTTGACGTCCTTCTTGGTGGCCAGGTCGTCCAGGTCGGCGGTGGTCAGCGTCCGGTAGACGGCGTCGATGGTCCCCTGCTGGACGTCGAGCTTGAGGTTGCCGGCGTTCGTGTAGTACTTGAGCTGGATCTTCCGGACCTTCGGAGTCCCCTGCCGACCCCTGTAGCCGCGGTTGGCCGTGAAGGAGACCAGTGAGTTCTTGTCGTAGCTGGTGACACCGTACGGGCCGCTCCAGGGCTTGGCGGCCACGACAGCCCCGTCGTCGAGGATCTTGTCCGCCGGAAACACCTGTTCGTCCACGATGTAGCCCGCCGCGGTGGACAGCACCTGCGGGAAGAGGGTGTCGTCGGCCGACTTGAGGGTGAAGACGACGGTCGTGGGTGTCGGCGCGGCAACCGAGGCGAGGTTGTACAGGAGCGAGGAGGGGCCGTTCTCGTCGGCGATCTTGACTGTCCTGTCGAAGCTGAACTTGACGTCGGAGGAGGTCAGGTCGTGTCCGTTGCCGAACGTCAGGTTCTTCTTGAGGGTGACCGTGTACTCCTTCGGCCCGGTCGGCTCGATCTTGGAGGCCAGGTCCGGCAGGACGTCCGGGGAGCCGGTCTCGGTACTGAGCAGGGTCGCGTAGACCTCGCTCTCGATCGTGCCGGATCCCGCGTCCCACGCGCCCGCCGGGTCGAGGCTGGTCACCTGGTCCGTGGTACCGACGGTGATCGTCTTCCCGCCGGAGACCGCGCTGTCGCCGTTCTTCGAACTGGTGCAGGCGGTGAGGGCCAGCAAGAGGGCCGTGCCGAGGGAGAGAGCGCCGAGGCCACCGGGGCGGACCGGTCTCGTGCCGAGGTGCCGCGTCATAAGGAATGCCTGCTTCCGCAAGAGGGGTGCGAGGAATGCCCCATCGGCGACCGAGCGTCGCGGGGCGGGCCTCCTCGGACGAGGACGTGATGGAGGCTGTGGAGACACCCGCGAAGGCGCGGGCGAGAAGAGTCAGCTACAACAGAGCCGGCTGGGGACGGGCAGCGGATCGACATGGCGACGGGAGCGGAGCGTCGGAGAGCTCGTCACACCGTCCTCCTGGTGATCGCACTTGCAGAATGGGGTCATCCGCCGAGCCGTCACCTGGGGCACCCCACTGCGTCGAGGGTTGCCGTCCGGCCAGCCAGGGCTTGCACACCGGAACTCGTGGCTCGCGGTCACCGTAGATCGCCAATTCTCCAGGCGTCAAGAGCCCTCAGGAGCGGTCTCCCGGACGCTCTCCGAGCCGGAACGCGGTGAGAGTCGGGGGTACGGAGGACGCGCGCTCCGGTGACACCGTCGGCCCCAACATGCTTGCAGGCAGGCCGTGTTCGTGCGATCGGCGGCTCGCACGGCCTCTGACGAGGGCGGGTCTCCCGTGCCGCTCCTCGATGGAACCAGGGCCGCGGGCGGACAGGGCGCGCTCGGCCCACCCGATTGCGTGGAAGCGCCCTGAAGGACACCGCGACAGGGGCCGTCCAAGTTCACGCGGTTGCAATGGTGCAGCCTGGTGTCGGGCCGTCGGTCCTGCGTACCGTGGAAACACGACCGATTCGGTCCTCTTCCGCAGGCTGCCCGTGGATCTGGTGCGCGTGAACGCGTCCTGGTGCCGGCCCGCCTGACGTCCGTCCGCTCCGCGTGCCGTCGGCCCCTGTCCCCCGCCTTCCGCCGCGCACGGCGCGTTGTCCCGCACGACAACATGAGGAGTTCGGCATGACCACTGTCGCACGTCCGGAAATCCTGCGGGTCGGTCCCCGCTTCGGCGCCGAGGTGAGCGGCGTCGATCTCACACGGCCCGTCGACGACACCATCGCCGACGACCTGCGCCGCGCGTTCGCGGAGCACAAGGTGCTGGTGTTCCGCGGACAGAACCTGACACCTGATCAGCATGTCGAGGCCGTACGGCTCTTCGCCTCGCCGTTCGACCACCCCACCGCCGCCAAGGACCCCGCCAACCCCCTGGTCTACCCGTACAACGTGCGGCAGACCGGCAAGGCCAGCAGCTGGCACATCGGCGGGCTGTGGCGTGGCCCGGTGTTCGCGATCGAGTCACTCGTCTACGAAGAGGTGCCCGAAATCGGCGGACACACCCTGTGGGCCGATCTTCAGGCGGCGTACGACGACCTGTCGGAGCCGTTCAAGGTGCTGCTGGAATCCGTGAGCGCCGTGTACGACGGCAACGCGGAGAACTACGCGCAGGGCAGCAGGAGGACGGCGGTCGGAGAGACCGTCGAGCACCCGGTCGTCCTGGAACACCCTCTCACCGGACGCAAGGGCCTGTTCATCAGTTCCTCCGCCCTCGGCCTCACCGGGGTCACGCCGCAGGAGGGCAGGGCCCTGCTCGACCACCTCCTCCGGCACGCGTCCTCGCCCGACTACACCATCCGATTCGGCTGGCGGCCCGGCGACTTCGTGCTCTGGGACAACCAGGCGACCTGGCACTACGCCGTCGACGACTACGGCGACGGCGCGCGCGTGTACCGCAAGGTCATCGGAGTGGAGCCGCTTCGCGCCGCCTCCTGACCCCGCCGGCCACGGCCGCCGTCATCCCCGCGAGGAGGCGGCGGCCGACCGCGTCGGACCATTCCGCATAACCGACGTGAGTCGTTCGGGCCGGACGCGCGTGGGCCCTCGGACACCACGGCAAGGTGACGCCGGCCCGGTGCATTCGTCCACGGAGTTGCCCCTCCCCCTATTTCCTATCGATTTACTAGGAAACCATTGACGGCCGCCCAGCGGGTGCGCAGGATGGTGCACATGTCCCCTACGCAGCAACGACTCGTTCGTCGTCGGCATGTCGACTTTGGTCACGTCGTCAGCGCCGCTTGCTGTCACGCGTAGGCACGCAGTCGTCTGCTGTCACGCGCAGGCACGCAGCCGTCCGCTGTCACGCGCAGGACGGACAGCTCACGCGTCGTACGTGCCGCGCCGCCCTCCTTCCCCACCCGGCGATCAGGCGGACCCGCACCACCACGCCCGGACGCCCGACACACTTCCGAAGGACGACCGCCATGACCACGGCACCCCCGGCCCAGGCCACCCCACAGGATTCACCGCTGTCCGACGTGCGCCGCCTCCGCCTGGTGGGCGACACCGCTCAGGGCCGCCCCGAGGCGGACGGTTCCAAGCCCCTCGTCGGCTATCTCATCCTCGTCCCCGAGGGCACCGACCCCGCTCAGCTCTTCGCCGAGGGTGTGACGCGACCGGAGATCCGACGCCTCTCCTCCACGGACTCACCTCCCGCGCGGGAGACGGGAGCCGGCGCCGTCCACATCGATCCGACACGGCACGCCGCAAAACTCGACGGACGCGAACTCGACCTCACCTACATGGAGTTCGCACTGCTGGCCCATCTCGTCCGGCAACCCCACCGGGTGCATTCGCGGGAGCGGTTAATAGCCGGCGTCTGGGGCTACGACCACGTCGGCGACGGCCGCACCGTGGACGTCCACATCGCGCGGCTGCGCCGCAAGCTGGGCAGGGCCCACCGGCACCGGATCGTCACCGTAGGAGGCGTGGGCTACAAATACGTGCCCGACCCGCGGTAACCCTTCCCACCGCGGCACGAGGGGTGCCGGCCGGGGCAGAGGGAACCGGAGCCGAACAGTGCGGGATACTACGCACATGCGGATCTCAGCCAGGGCGGACTACGCGGTACGTGCCGCACTGCAGCTCGCCGCGTCACCGGACGACGTGCCTCTGAAAGCCGAGGCCATCGCCGATTCACAGGACATCCCGCACAAGTTCCTCGAGAGCATCCTGAACGACATGCGCCGGGGCGGTCTCGTCGTCAGCCGGCGCGGCGGCAACGGCGGTTACCGGCTGGCCAGGGCCGCCGAGTCCATCAGCATCGCCGACGTCATACGCGCGGTGGACGGACCACTGGTCTCGGTACGGGGAGTACGCCCCCCGGAGCTCTCCTACACCGGCCCCGCCGAATCGCTGCTCCCCCTGTGGATCGCGCTGCGCTCCAACGTGCGCGAAATCCTTGAGGGTGTGTCACTCGCCGACGTCGCGTCCGCCCGACTGCCCGCCGACGTATCGGCGTTGACCGACGCTCCGGGTGCCTGGACAAACCCCTGACACGCCGGGCCGTCGCACGACTGGTCCCACAAGATGAGACGAAGTCGTCCATCATTCGAACACCCCCTTGGGGTGAGGGCCGCCTTCTGCCACGATCCCTATCAGCCAGGTAGGAATACCGGGGATCGGGGGGTGGCCATGGGAACGCTCGACTGCACGACGCGGACGCTGCCGCTTCTGACCTCACGTCGCCACATCGACCTCGGCCGCACGTCCAGTGCCATCTGTCGGCCCCTCTGACGCCGCGGAACCTGCACCCTTCCGAGCCGCGACCACGTCCCCGCCCGCCTCACTGTCGTCCGGCGGAGAGGACACCCGTCCCCCGGCCGCAACCTCGGCATGCCTTGTCCCGGCTTTCGGCGGCACGCGTGTCCCCGAGAACCGGGACAGGGCATGCCGGTGCGCGCCGACCCGTTGTCGCCGCGCGGTATCACACCTCACTCGACCCGACTTCCGAGAGGACACCTCAGTGTCTGCCGCAAGACCGCTCACCGCCCTGCGCACCATCGCCGTCCTGACCGCAGTCCCCCTCCTGCTCACCGCCTGCGGTTACGGTTCCGACTCCACCGACGACGGCAAGCAGACCGCGGTCGCGGCGGGCGCCAAGAAGCTCTCCGCCGACGAGGTGAAGATCGGCTACTTCCCCAACCTCACGCACGCCACGGCTCTGGTGGGCGTCCAGGAAGGCCTGTTCCAGAAGGAACTCGGCGGCACCACGATCAAGGCCTCGACCTTCAACGCCGGCCCCTCCGAGATCGAGGCGCTCAACGCCGGATCCATCGACATCGGCTGGATCGGCCCCTCCCCGGCCATCAACGGCTACACCAAGTCCAAGGGCAAGAGCCTGCGTATCATCAGCGGTTCGGCCTCCGGCGGCGTGAAGCTCGTGGTCAACCCGAAGAAGATCACGTCCCTGAAGGACGTCAAGGGCAAGAAGATCGCGACGCCGCAGTTCGGCAACACGCAGGACGTCGCGTTCCTCAACTGGGCCGCGGAGCAGGGCTGGAAGGTCGACGCGCAGAGCGGCAAGGGGGATGTGTCGGTCGTCCGCACCGACAACAAGATCACCCCGGACGCCTACAAGTCCGGCTCCATCGACGGCGCCTGGGTGCCGGAGCCGACCGCGTCCAAGCTGGTCGCCGAGGGCGGCAAGGTGCTGCTCGACGAGCGGGACCTGTGGCCCGACAAGAAGTTCGTGATCACGAACATCATCGTGTCGCAGAAGTTCCTCAAGGAGCACCCCGACGTCGTCGAGGCCGTTCTGCGCGGCTCGGTGAAGACCAACGAGTGGATCAACGGCAACCCGGACAAGGCCAAGGCGGCCGCCAACGCGGCGCTGGAGAAGCTGTCGGGCAAGGCCCTGCCCGCCGAGGTCATCGACCCCGCGTGGAAGTCCATCGCCTTCCTCGACGACCCGCTGGCCTCCACTCTCGACACCGAGGCGGACCACGCGGTCAAGGCCGGTCTGCTGGAAGAGCCCGACCTGAAGGGCATCTACGACCTCGCACCGCTCGACAAGGTCCTCACGGCCGAGGGCAAGGACAAGGTCGACGACGCCGGTCTCGGCGCCGAGTAGCGACAACCGGTCCCGATGACCTCCGAGGAGGTGACAGCCATGGCCACCACAACGGCCACGGCCGTCACCTCCTGGAGGCCTCGGGCTGACCGCCAGGTCCGTCCCCGTACACATGACTGACAAGAAGCTGTCACACGGGAACCGGAATGCGGGATCGGACACGGGCGGTTCTGACTGGCATGACCGTAGGAGTAGCACTCAACGCATCCGACGTGGAGAACCAGGTCGACGCCACTGTGAGTCTGGCTCACGAAGCAGCGGCGGCCGGCCTGCGCTCGGCCTGGTTCGGACAGACCTTCGGCGCCGACTCACCGCAGCTCGCGGCGATCGTCGGGCGGGAAGAGCCACGGCTCCACGTGGGCACCTCCGCCATCCCCGTCTTCGGCCGGCACCCCCTGCTCGTCTCCAGCCAGGCCCAGACCGCCCAGGCGGCCACACACGGCCGCTACCACCTCGGACTCGCCCTGGGCACCAAGCTCCTCACGGAGAGCGGCTTCGGCCTGCCCTTCGAGCGGCCCATCGCCCGCCTGCGCGAATTCCTCACCGCGCTGCGGCAGTTGACCCGGACAGGCACAGCCGACTTCCACGGTGAGCTGCTGACCGCCGCCCCGCCGATCTCCGCGCGCGTACCCGGCGCCGAGGGCGGAGTGCCCCTGCTCGTCGCGGCGATGGGCCCGCAGGCCCTGCGGGTCAGCGGTGAGCTGGCGGACGGGATCCTGCCCTATCTGGCGGGCCCGCGCGCTCTGGAGGAGCACATCGTGCCCGCTCTCACCGCCGCGGCGGCCGCCGCAGGGCGTCCCGCGCCCCGGATCGTGGCCCTGGTGCCCGGCGTGGTCACGGACGACGTCGAGGCCGTGCGCACGAAGGCGACCGAGCAACTGGCCTTCTATGAGCAGATCCCGTCCTACGCACGGGTCGTCGAGCTCTCCGGCGGTCGGCGGGCCTCCGACCTGGCCGTGATCGGCGACGAGAGGACGGTCGCGGCCGAGGTACGACGCTACCGGGACGCCGGAGCCACGGAGGTGGTCTTCACCTCCACGGACATCGCCGGGGAAGCGGACCGGCGGCGCACCTGGGCACTCCTCGGCGAACTCGCCGGGTGAGCGACCACCGGACCCCCGTATCCCCGGAAGATCCACACACCGTCGCGAGGCCGGACCTCGCGGGACGAAGGAGCACTCATGACCACTGAGCTCACGACGACGGACCTCCAGGCCTTCACCGAGGACTGGCTGAACTGGTACCGCGCCCAGGAGGAACGGCTCGCCGATCCGCACGGATTCCTCGCGATCACCGGCCTGCACTGGCTCGACGACCGGCCGCAGCGCTTCCCCGACGCCCCCGGCTCGTGGTGGACCGACGCCGACGGGGTCACCGTGGCCCTCGACGACGGTGAGGAACTGGTCGTGGAGGGAACGCCGGTGCACGGCGAGCACCGCTTCGGCGTGCTGCCCGAACGCGGGGGCGTCAACGCGGTCTGGGGAGACGCCGTGATCGAGGTGGCCAAGCGCGGCGGCAACGACATCGTGCGTCCCCGGCACCCGGACGCGCCGCTGCGCACCGCCTTCACCGGTACGCCCGCCTACGCACCGGACCCGCGCTGGGCCGTGACCGGCCGCTACGTCGCCTTCGACGAGCCCCGGCCCACCACCGTGGGAGCCGCGGTCGAGGGCCTGGAGCACGTGTACGTCGCGCCGGGCCGCGTCGAGTTCGAACTGGACGGCCGGTCCCTGTCCCTGACCGTGTTCCCCGGACACACCCCGAACGGGCTGACGGTGCTCTTCACCGACGCGACCTCAGGGGTCACCACCTACGCCGCGAACCGCTCCCTCGGCGTGGAGGCGCCGGCCGCCGACGGAACCGTCGTCCTGGACTTCAACCGCGCGGCGAATCTGCCGTGCGCCTACACGGACCTGGCGACCTGCCCCCTGCCGCCGGCGGAGAACCGGCTGCCCGTGGCCGTCGAGGCCGGCCAGAAGATCCCCCGCGAGCGGGGAGGGTCCTGAGGGCCGGTCAGGACGTCACGGCTGGTCGGTCACGAACCGGTCGAGGACGGCGGTGAGTTCCGCCGGCTTCTCCACGGGCAGTTCGTGGCCGGCGTCCACGATCCGCACCACGGCGTCCGGGTACGCCTTGGCCATCCGGAGCATCTGCGAGACGGGCAGTTGGACGTCGTGGTAGCCGTGGACCAGCAGGGTGGGGGTGTGGATCTCACCGAGCCGGTCGAGCACGTCGAAGGACCGCATGGCGCCGTAGCACGTCATGACCACCTCCTGCGGCGTGTTCCCGGAGGCCCGGACGTACTCACGGATCTTCTCGCGCGGGTAGCCGGGGGCGAAGGCCCGTTGGATGTTGGCGGCCACGAACAGCTTGAACGGCACCAGGGTCGACACCGCCATCAGCAGGCCTCTCCCCCGGCTGTACGTCATCCTGCTGATCGAGTTCACCAGCACCAGCCGCTCGACCCGCTCCGGGTGGGCGAGCGTCAGGGTCTGCGCGATCATCCCGCCCATCGAGTGGCCGACGAGGACGAACCGGTCGAGTTCCAGGTGGTCGAGTACGGCGAGTACGTCACCGGCCAGTTCCGCCACGGTCCGGCGGCCCGACCCCTCGCTCTCCCCGTGCCCGCGCAGGTCCAGTCGTACGACCCGGCGCTTCTGGGAGAAGTGCTCCGTCTGGTGGTCCCAGCGGTGCCGGTTGGCCGTCCACCCGTGGATGAACACCAGCGGCACCCCGTCGCCGTCGCGGGGCCCCTCGTCGTCGTACGTCAGCGCGGCGCCGTCGACTTCGAGCTGCGGCATGGGGCCTCCTGGAGTGCGGTCCGGTGGTTACTGGTCGGTACGGTATCCGGCGGCGGGGGCGCCGTCACCGGCGTTCGCCGAGGAATTCGAGGATGTGTCCGAAGACATCGAGTGCGGCGCCCCGGCCCAGGAACGTGTCGAGGTGCCCGTAGCCGGGGATCTCGGTGTACGACACGTCCAGCTCGGGGCGGCGGTGGGCCAGCACCTCGTGGCAGAGCTTCTGCGAGTCCAGCCACAGTCCGTTCTCGCTTCCCGCGAGCAGCAGCACCGGGGTGTCGATCCGGGCCGCCGCGTCCAGCGCGTTGTGCGGCAGTGCCCGGTAGCGGTGGTCGGTGTCGTGCCAGCGGACGACGCTGCGGGCCAGTTCGATCCGGCGCAGATGCGGCAGGATCCACAGGGGCGCGGGCCCGAGGAGTTCGGCGAGCCGGTCGTGGGTGGTGTCGGACAGGTTCTCGTGCAGGAACAGCGAAGCGCCGGAACCCCAGGCCGAGTTGTGGAGGATCTGGCAGGTCGGGTCCGGGCACACCGCCCCGCGGGAGGCCAGCGCGAACAGGGGCGTGTACCTCGACCGGAGGCCGACCTTGCGGAAGTCGACCGGGATGTGGTCGATCCGGTTCCTCAGCAGTTCGGCCGCCACCGTCATCCGCAGCGAGGTGCGTCCCGCGAGCTTCGGCGTCAGGAACACGCCCTGCGAGACGACGCCCGCGAGCCCGGGCACCAGCCCCGCCGTCATGCTCAGCGACAGGGCGAGGGAGCCGATGCAGTGGGCGACCACGAACAGCGGCCGGTCGCCGATGTGTTCGCGGACGCGCGAGACGGCGTCGGGGATGTCGTGGAGAGCGACATCGTCGTAGGTGTACCTCTGACCGGTCTCGTTGTAGGGAAGCCGGCAGCTGCCGCGCCAGTCGAGCAGCCAGGGCTCGTAGCCGTCGTCGAGCAGGACGTCGACCAGGTTGCGGGTCTCGGGGAGCAGAAACATGTCGGCGGACGCGGTGTGGCCGTGCAGGAGCAGCACGGCGGGACGGTCCTTGTCTCCGCCGCCGACACGGGTCAGGCCCAGGCGTACGCCGTCCCCGGCGTGGAAGGGGATCTCCTCGACGCGCGCCGGGTCGAGGCGGTGGCGCAGCGGCCGCAGGACCGTGCCCGTCCTGACCTTGCGGATCGTCGGCCTGGTACGGGAGTTGGTGGATCTCAGGATCATCGGTGGCGCTCCGAGGGGGTCAGGGTGCGGCGCAGGTCGAGGAGGTCCGCGGCGGCGCGGGTGAAGGGGCCGAGCAGGCCGCGGCCCATCTCCGCACCGAACCAGGCGAGCCAGGTCAGCTTGGCGGCGCGCTTCTCCCGGCCGGTCAGGCGGGGGTCCACCTTGATGCCGTCGATCTGGTCGCGTACATAGCTGTCGGCGGGCACGACGAGCTCACCGGTGAGGCTCGCCGGTTCGCCCTCGCGGCCGATCTCGACGCTCAGCGCGCGGGTCTGCCGCCATACGTCACGGCGGGCACGGGCGTACTTGTGGCCCTCCAGCCACCAGCGGCCTCCGTCGGCGTCGCGCAACGTCAGTCGGTAGCGGAGGAGTTGGTGACGCATCCCGTGTCGCTGCGGGATGCCCTCCTCGGGGCGGATCCAGACGTCGCCGCGTTCCACGAGCAGCGGCGCGGGATGGGCGGCGGCGCACACCAAATCACCGCTGACGTCCACCCGGCGCTCCTTCACCAGTTGGTGCATGCTCGCGATGGAGAGGGTGAGCCCCATCGAGCAGGGGGTGTCGGCACCGGCACCGGCACCGGCACTGCCACTGGCACTGGCACCAACCGGGCCCACGGCGCCCTCGGTCGTCTCGGAGAACCACAGGTACGGCTGGTCGTCCTTGTCCGGCAGTCGGGCCAGTCCGTCCTGGGCGAGCCGCTCGAACGTCGCCAGCTGGGCCCGGGCGTCGTAGCGAGTCGCGGGGCGCAGTCCCAGCGCTTCGACGAGCGCGTCGGTGCGTTCGCCGGTCGCCGCCGGCCCCTTCAAGGTCGCCTCGCACAGTCTGAGGGCGGTGGGGCTTCGCAACACCCTTGTCAGGAAGCCGAGTTCGGGAACCGGTTCGGCCTCCAGGCGGGCCAGGACGTCCGTGCGCCACTCGTCCCAGTCCTGTACGCGCACGTGCATCCCGCCGAACGCCATGTCCCGTACGACGTCGTCGAGGGTGTTGGGTACGCCGGTCAGGTTGTAGTCGAATCCCCAGGCGTCGGGTTCGCAGATGACGGCGGCCGCGACCCGGCTCACCCAGTCCACCGGGGCCGCGTTCAGGCGGTGGAAGGCGGGGACGGTGCGGAAGCGGCCGAAGGCCGCGACGAGGCCGCTGCTGAGGTCCTGCGGGTTGTGGGCGCCCGTCCGGGTGTGGCCTCCGATGCCTCCCGGACGCATCGCGGTGACGATCAGGCCGTGGTCGCGGGCCCGCCGCAGGGCGACCTCGGCGGCCCATTTCGTCTGGTCGTAGCCCGCGACGAGACGGTCGGCGTGGGCGAGCGGGTCGTCCTCGCCCATGGAGGCGATGCCGACCTCGTTGAAGACGGCGATCGAGGAGATGTGGTGCAGCGGCTTGGGCCGGCCTGTCGCCGCCAGTTCGGCCAGGGTCAGCGCGCCGATGACATTGCTCTGTCGCAGCGACTGGTAGCCACGCAGGAAGTCCACGGCCGCCGCCACGCCCACGATGCTGTCCAGCTCGTGGGCGAGTTCGTGCCAGCCGCTGTCGGACAGGCCGAGGCGAGGACGCCTGATGTCGCCGGGGAGCACCGTCACGCGGCGGCGGATCTCCGCGGACCAGGGCAGCCGGTGGCTCTTCAGTGCCTCGCCGAGACGAGCGGTGGCCGCTTCCTCGTCGGCCGCGCGGACGAGGCAGTGGACATGCGCGTCACTGTGCCTGAGCAGGTCGAGGAGCAGATGGCCGCCGAGGAAGCCGGTGGCGCCGGTGAGCAGGATCCGGCGGGGCGGCAGAGGCTCGGGCGAGCCGGTCCAGGGCAGGCGGTCGGCCAGGGCGAGGTCGGCCAGGATCTGGTCGAGGTCCTCGGGACGGGCGGTGGCGTACGGGGTGCCGCCGCCGGTGGTCCGTGCCGTGACCGTCGCCCCGGGCGGAACGCGCGAGGCCGGGACGGACGGGGTGTCCGTGGCGGGAGCCGGGCTGGATCCAGGGGCCGAAGCGGGGCTGAATCCCGGGACAGGGGCAGGGGCAGGGGCAGGGACGGGAAGCGAGGCCGGTGCCGGGACGGGGAGCGGAAGGGTGTCCGGAGCCCGCGTCGTGCGGGTCGTATCGGTCGCCGGGGCCGGGGTTCTCGCGGCCGACGGGACCGCCGGCGCACCCGAAGCCGAGAGGGCGGCCGTGGCGCCCGCGGTCGCCAGCCAGCGCGCGGCGAGGCTGCGCGGCCGGGCGTCGGCGAACACCTCGTCGAGGTCGATCTCCATGCCCAGTTCGTCCTCCAGCGCCGCGACGAGTTCCACGGCACCGACCGAGGTACCGCCGGCGTCGAAGAAGTCCGCGTCGGGCGACAGATGACCTCCGGGTACGAAGCGACCGGCCGCCGCGGCGACGACGGCGGCCAGGCCGTGCTCGTCGGGTGCGCCAGGGGCGGGAGGGGCGGACTGGGCGGACCGGGCGTCGGCACCACGATCCGCCCCGGCAGCGGGGTCGGCGAGGTCCCCCGTGCCGAACGGCACGATGGGCGCGTTCGCGTACGGATCCACGGCGGCCCCGGACCGCCCGGCAACCCCACCGGCGTCCGCGTCCCCTGGGGCACCGGACGCGGAGGTGTCCGCCCCGGTCCGCGAGCCCGGCTCGTTTCTGGTTCCCGTCGCCATGGGTGCCGCGGCCTGTCCGATCCGGGCCAGCAGGGCCTCCACGCTCGGCCCGCCGTCACCCCGCTCGATCGCCTCACCGGTCGCCCGCTGTCCGGCGTGGGCCGACACGTTCTCGTTCACTTCAGTCATGAGAGCCCTTCGCCCTGTGCATGTGTCTCTTTCCGCAGTGCTTCCGCGGGCCGGTCCGTCGGCCCGCTCACCGGCTTCGCCAGGAGCGGAAGGTCCGCAGTTGTTCCGGGGTGACGACGCTCTCCACGTGCTCGTCGTCCTGGTCGCCGCCACCGAGCGCGGCCAGCAGACGCCGGGCCGGCACGTTGCGGTCGGTGCGTTCCGCCGACAGCCGGACCTTCACGCAGCCCAGTCGGTCGGCTCGGTCCGCCAGCCACCGCAGCAGCTCTTCCTCGACACCCCGGCCGAGCGCGCGGCAGCTCAGGTTCCAGGCGAGGACGTCGAGTTGGTCGCCGTCCACCGCCAGGGCGAGCAGGCCGATCTGGCCGTAGTCGCCGAAGCGGTCCCGCGCCGCGGCCGTCCAGACCTCGCCCCGCTCCCGCCAGCGCTCCAGATCACCACCGTCGGCGGACCGGGGACGGAGGGTGAACTGATTGGTGCGGCGCACGAGTTGTTCGGCCCGCTCGACGTCGGCCCCGGACAGCGCCCGGATGTCGACCTCCAGCTCCAACCGGGCGAGGAACTCCTCGAATCCGGCCTGCTCGCGCTCCGCGTCCCGCTGCCGCTCCTGCGCGTAGAACCCCGCCCGCAGCCCGTCCTCGGCGGTCGCCGCCGCCGGAACGAGCGGCCACAACCGGTCCAGGAACTCGTCCAGTCCGGCCGTCGCGGGGCAGGTCACCGACAGCACCTCCGGCAGCGCCGACCGCACCTTCTCGATCTCGACCGGGTTGTCGTCGAGGAAGAGGAAGCTGTCCGGGCCCAGGCCGAGGCTGCGCGCCGCCTCCGTGAGCCGGCCCGGCTTCGGACCCCAGCCGGCGGACAGCACACTGAAGTGCTCCGCCTTCAGCGTGCTGTCCGGACGGTCCAGTACGGCGCGTACCGTGTCCTCGTCGTTGTTGCTGACCAGGGCGAGCAGGGTGCCCGCGGCACGCCACCGCAGCAGTGTCCGGGCCAGCCGCGCGCGCGGTCCGCTCACGTCCACCGCCTCGGGGCCGATCTCCCCGGCGACCCCGCCCCAGAGGGTCTCGTCGCCGTCCACCGCGATCACCTTCGGCGCGGGGCGCAGAACCGCTCGCACCACCTGGGCCAGCCGCAGGGCCACCGCCGCCTGGAACCGCGGGGTGAAGGGGAGATGGGCCAGCCGCTCGGTCCGTTCGTCGAAGCGTTCCTCGACGGCGTGCCGGCGCGACCACTCGTCCGGGCCGAGCACCGCGATGCCGGGCTCGTCGGTCAGCTCGGCGACGAGGTCGCTCTCCCATCGCGCGAGGCGTTCGTCCTGCCGCGCCGAGGGCAGGACGCCGACGATCAGTGGTCTGCGGGTCCGCTCGGACAGGGCGCGCAGCGCTGCCGGGTACTCGGCGCGCAGTTCGGCCAGCACCGCGTCGGTGACCGGGCCGAACCGTTCCAGGTCCGTCGCCCGGAGCAGCACCACGCCCACCGCTGTCGTGGGGTCGGTGAAGACGCCCGAGGGATCGCGCAGCGCGGCGAGCACCTGGTGGTACGGGGCTTCGGCCACCGCCGGCCCCTCGTCCCGCGCTCGCTCCCCCTCCCACGTTCCTTCCCGGGTGCCCTCCTCCATGGCCTCCATGGCCGCCTCGCACAGCGGCGGCAGATTGCCGAGCGCGAAGGTGGCGGCAAGGGCGAGCGAGCGGCGAGGGCCAGCAACAGGGCTTCCACTGACGGGAGTTGCAGTCTGCCTCCCGGCTGCCGTCGCACCCGCCGGTGCCCTCGAAGCCGGGGCCGTCGCGACCGGCGTTGCCGCGGGGGCCGTCTCGGCGGTGGCCTTGGTGCTCGTCACGGCGGGGGCCGCCGCGCCCGCCTCGGCGGCTGCCGTACCACTCGTCACGGTGGTGGCCGTCCCGCCCGCCGCACGGACCGCCGTTGTCGGGTTGTCCGCCGTCGCCGCGAGCAGCCGCAGGAACGCCTCCGCCAACTCGGTGGAGGTCGCCGCGTCCAGGATGTCGAGACTGTGATCCAGTCGCACGCGGCCGGCGTCCGGGGTCATGGTGACCATCAGATCGAGGTCGGAGTATCCCGTTCCGGCCGGGAGCACCTCCAGGCGATCGAGGCGGGCCGCCGAGGAGCGTACGTAGTTGAAGTACACCTCCACCAGAGGGGCGTTCGTCCGGTGCAGTCCCTGCCCTGCCAGTGTCGACAGCACGTCCGAGAACATGGCGCCCTTGGCGAGGACCCGGTTCAGTCGCGTGTCCGTCCGGCGCAGTACATCCTCGATCCGCTCCCCCGCCGCCGCGTGTGCGGGGAACGGCACCGGTACCCCGAAGAACCCGACCGCGTCGTACGCGTCGGCGTGCATACGGGTGTCGACCGGCACGGCGAGCACGAAGCGCTCCCGCTCACGCATCCTGGCCAGCAGGACGGTCAGGGTGCCGAGGCAGAAGGCCGCCGGTGTGACGGCCAGCCTGCTCGCGGTCGCCGACACACGCTCCATCAGTCCGTCGGGTATCGCCACGGTCACGCTCCCGGCCCGGTACGAACGCGTCGCCGGGCGCGGCCGGGCGAGCGTCAGGTCCAGACGCTCGCTGCCGTGGAAGGCCTCACGCCATGGGGTGTCGGCGCCGCCGGTGGCATCGCCGGTCCGCTGGGCCTCGATGAGCAGGGCGATGTCACGGTTGGTCACGGCGTCGCCGAGTGAGGTACCGGACAGCTCGGCGTCGATCTCCCCCGCGACGAGGAGCAGCGACTGGAGATCGCTCACCGCGTGGTGCGCTCCGAACACCAGTACCTGGCCACGAGCGCCGGCGTCGAGCAGCTCGAACCGCCACAGGGGCGCCTTCGCCAGATCGAACGGCGGCTCCAGCAGCCGGGACAAGCGGTCGCCGGCGTCGCCCGGTTCGGCGTCGGCGGGCAGGTCCGTCCAGCGCAGCAGCGGCTCGGCCGGCTCCCGCACCACACACAGCTGTCGGCCCTTTCCGCCGCTTCCGGCGATCGCCGTGCGCAGGGCCGCGTGCCGTCCGGCGAGCCGGGTGACGATGTCGGTGAGTGCCTCGCGGGTGGTCGGCTTCGTGAGCCGGACGGCCAGGCCGACGGCGTGCGCCGCGTCCGGCATGCCCGGCTGGGCGCTGCGCAGCAGCCGTACGACGTCGCGGGTCGCGGGCCGCAGCTCGCTGTCGGGCACCTCGGCGGCGGCTTCGGGCCCGGGTTCCTGTCCGCGTGTCCCGGTGTCGCGTTCGGGCAGCACCTCGCCCAGGGCCCGTGCGAGGCTGCGGATGTCGGAGGCCGAGAAGACGGCGGCGGCCGGGAGTTCGGCACCCAGCTCGCGGGTGAAGGCGTTGCGCAGCCGGACCAGCATGAGCGAGTCCAGGCCCAGTTCCTTGAGGGCCGTCGTCGCGGACACCTCCGCGGCACCGCCGGAGACCTGGCCGACCTTGGCCCGTACATACGCTTCGAGCCGTGCTGCCCGGTCCTGGTCCGTCGTCGCCGCGAACACCCGGGCGACCAGGTCGTCCGTGCCCGCGGTGTCAGCGGCGACGGTGATCAGGTCGCCGAGGATCGGGCGGGTACGCGCCGCTTCCTGGTCGAGCTCCAGTGCCTCGGGGTCCAGGGCGAGGGGGGCGAGCTGGCGGCGGGAGGTGGCGAGCACCCGCTCGAACAGGTCGCCGCCCTCCGCCGAGGTGAAGGCGACGAGCCCCGAACGGCTGGTCTCGGCGGCCCGGGCGCCGGAACCGGCGACCATGCCGACCTCGGTCCAGGCGCCCCAGTCCAGGCTCAGCGCCCGGCGGTCGGTGCGCGAGAGGTGGTGCGCCCAGGCGTCGAGGAACGCGTTCGCCGCCGCGTACGAGCTCTGGCCTGGCGAGCCGAGGACACCGGCCGCGGAGGCGAACAGGACGAACCGCTCGGCCTCCGGGGCCAGTTCGGTGAGCAGGGCGGTGCCCAGGACCTTGGGGGCGAGCACGCGCAGGACACGTTCGTCGGTCAGGTTCGCCACCGTGGCGTCGTCGAGGACACCGGCCGCGTGGACGACCCCGGCGATCGGTCCGGCCTCACGTCGTACGGCGTCCAGTGCGGCCGCGAGCGCGGCACGGTCGGCGACGTCCGCGCGGGCGAGGTGGACGGTGACACCGCGTGCTTCGATCCCCTTGATCCAGTTCTCGGCGGCCGCGTCGGGCCCGCCGCGGCTCAGCAGGGCCAGTCGGCGGGCACCCCGGCGGACCAGCCGCTCGGCGGCCACCCTGCCGAGGCCGCCGAGACCACCCGTGATCAGGTGTACGCCGTCCGCGGTGATCCCGACGTGCCCGTCGTCGTCCGGGCGGGTGCGGGCGAGCCGTGGCACGAGCCGGCCCGATTCCCGCAGCGCGACGAGCCGTTCGTCGTCGGCGTGCCGCAGCTGCGTCCACAGGCCGTCGACGCCGTCCGTGGCCGGCAGGTCGATCAGGGTGGTCGAAAGTTCCGGGTACTCCTGGGCCACGGAGAGTCCGAAGCCCCAGGCGAGCGCCTGCTGAGGGTGTGTCACCTGTGTGCTGTCGCCCGCGGCCTGGCTCCCTCGTACGACGACGAACAGGCGCGGCGAACGGCCCCGCGGCCGGTCGGCGAGCGCGCGCACCAGATGCAGGGTGCTCAAGCAGCAGTGTCGCGCGGCCTCTTCGGCCGTGGCGGAGTCCTCGACAGCCGGAGCGTCGAGTGCGGACAGCTGCACCACCCGCTCCGGCGGCCCGTCGGCGAAGGCCTCGTCGAACAGACGGGTCAACTGCCGTGGATCGGAGGGATCGAGGACGAAGCGGCCGGGGCCCTCGGCTCCGAACGCCTCGCCCCGGCGCACGATCACATGGGGCACGGCGGCCGCGGCCAGCCGTTCCCCGAGTGTGTCGGTCACCCCGGTCTCGTCGGCCAGGACGAGCCACCGGCCGTCGACGGGCCGCTCCTGTGCGGCCGGGCGCGGCTGCCAGCGGGTCTCGAACAGCGCGCTGTCCAGCGGCGAGAGCGCGGCGAGCCGGAACTCCGTCGCCTCCAGGACCAGTTGGTCCTTCTCGTCCCACAGCCGCAGATCCAGGAGTGCGGTGTCGCCGTCCACGCTGCGCAGCCGGCAGGTCGCCCACGCGGGGGCGGAGCGGCGACCGGTGAAGCGCAGCCCTCCGACACCGGCGGGCACGAAGGCCCGGCCCTCGGGCGCGTCGGCGGGCAGGGCCGCCGTGTGGAAGGCGGCGTCGAGAACCGCGGGGTGCAGCAGGTGACCGGCGGCGGGCCGCCGGGTGAGGCGGCCGACCGCGGTGGTCGTCGTGCGGTGGCCCTGTTCCAGGAGCCGGAAGGAGGGTCCGTAGTCGATGCCGAGAGCCGTGAGCCCCGCGTAGACAGCGGGCAGGTCCACCTCTTCCTCGCACCGCTCGCGCAACTCGGCGAGTTCCTCGCCCGCGTCGGCAGCGGGTTCGGCGGTGCCGTCGACGACCCGTCCGGTGACGTGCCGCTCCCAGGGCGCGCGCCTTTCCCCGGTGGCCGCCGAGGAGATGGTGAAGTCCCGTGAGCCGTCCGGTCCGGCGGGGTGCAGGACCAGTTGCAGCCGTACGGGCCTCTGCGCGTCGAGAGCCAGGGGCCGTACGAACTTCACGTCGGCCAGGCGTACCTCCCCGCCGTCCCGCAGCGCGGACGCGGCTTCCAGCGCCAGGTCGAGGAAGGCGGCGCCGGGCATCCAGACCTCGCCGGTGACCCGGTGGTCGGTGAGGTAGGCGAAGCGGCTGTCACGCAGGTCGATGTCGCTCTGGAAGAGGTACCGACCGGGTGTGTCGCTGGCCTCGACATGGGTGCCGAGGAGCGGTGAACCCCCGGCCGTTCCGTTCGCCTGGGCGGGTGCGCGCCAGTGGCGTTCGCGGGCGAAGGCGTACGTGGGCAGATCGATCCGGCGGCCCTGCGGCAGCAGCACAGGCCAGTCGGGCGCGTGCCCGGCCTCGTACAACTCCCCGACTCGGCCCAGCAGAACGCCCCGGCCGTCCCTCCCACGGCTCAGCGAGCCGACGGCGACCGCGTCGATCCCGGCCTCGGCCGCCACCGCCTCGACGGACGCGGTGAGCGAGGGGTGCGGGCTCAGCTCGACGAAGTAGCGGTAGCCGTCCTCCAGCATGCGCCGGATGGTGTCCGCGAAGCGGACGGGGCGCCCCAGGTTCGCGTACCAGTGCTCGGCGTCCAGCTGGTCGCCGGGCACCGGTTCGGCCGACACCGTCGAGTACAGCGGGGTCGCTGTGCGCGTGCCCCTGATGCCGGAGAGCCGGTCCATCAGGTCCGCGCGGACCGGGTCCATCAGGGGGGTGTGGGAGGCGAACGGCGTCGACAGCCGCCGCACCGGGATGCCCCTCTCTTCGAGGTGCCCGCGCAGTTCGGCGAGCGCCGCGGTGTCGCCGGAGACCGCCGTGGAGTGCGCGCTGTTGACCGCCGCGACGAACAGCCGGCCGGGGTGGAGCGCGACAAGCTTCTCGGTCTCCGTGCGCGGCAGTTCCAGGGCCAGCATGCCGCCCTGTCCGACCAGCGGGGCGACCGCCCGGGCGCGGCCGGTGACCACGGACACGGCGTCGTCCAGGGTGAGGGCGCCCGCGCTGTACGCGGCGGCGATCTCGCCCAGGCTGTGTCCGGTCACGGCGTCCGGGCGGACCCCGAGGGCGCGCCAGGCGGCGGCCAGGGACGCGTTGACCGCGAACAGCACCGGTTGCAGGTACTCGGTGCGGTCGAACGGGGCGAACTCCTCGGGCGCCCGCAGCACGTCGAGCACCGACCAGCCGACCTGCCGACTCACCGCCTCGTCGATACGGGTCAGCTCCTCGCGGAAGGCCTCCGACTCGGCCGCCAACTCCACGCCCATGCCGGGCCACTGGCCGCCGTGCCCGGCGAAGACGAAGGCCACCTTGCCCGTCTGCTCCGCGCGAATCGGGCCCAGCGGCGTCTTTCCGGTCGCCAACACGTCCAGCCGTGAGCGCAGTTCGTCCCGGTCGCCGGCCACGATCGCCACTCGCTGTTCGAAGTGGCTGCGGTGTCGCGCCAGGGTGTGGGCGACGTCGGGCAGGGCGACGTCCTCGTCCAGATGGCGGGCCAGGCGTGCGGCCTGCCCCCGCACGGCGGCCTCACCGCGCCCGGACAGCGCGAACAGCGTCGCACCCGGGGTGATTTCGTCCCGCTTCGGTACCTCGGCCCGTTCGGCCTCCTCCACGATCAGGTGCGCGTTGGTTCCGCTGATCCCGAAGGCGCTCACACCGGCCCGCCGCACGCGGTCGCCCGACGCCGGCCAGGCGACCGCGTCGCGCAGCAGGTGCAGCCCGCTGTCGTCCCAGTCGACATGGCGGCTGGGCGTCCCGGCGTGCAGGGTGCGGGGCAGGGACCGGTGCCGCAGGGACTGCACGACCTTGATCAGACCGAGCACGCCCGAAGCCGCCTGCGCGTGACCGATGTTGGACTTCAGCGAGCCGAGGTACAGGGGCCGGCCCTCGGGGCGCGAGGTGCCGAAGACCTCGGCGAGGGCGTTCGCCTCGATCGGGTCGCCGAGGGTGGTGCCGGTCCCGTGCGCCTCGACGTAGTCGATGTCGGCGGGTTCCAGGCCGGACAGCTCCAGGGCCCGCCGGATCACCTGTTCCTGCGCCGGCCCGTTGGGCGCCGACAGGCCCTGGCTGCGGCCGTCCTGGTTGACGGCCGTACCGCGCAGCACGGCCAGCACCTCGTCGCCGTCGCGCCGCGCGTCGCCGAGCCGCTTCAGTACGACCATGCCCGTGCCCTCGGCCCAGATGGCACCGTCGGCGTCGTCGGAGAAGGAGCGGCAGCGGCCGGTCGGGGACAGTCCCCGCAACCGGCTGAACTCGACGAAGGTTCCCGGTGTCACCATCAGCGTCACTCCGCCGGCGAGCGCCAGATCGCACTCGCCCGACCGCAGTGCCTGTGCCGCCAGGTGCAGCGCCACCAGGGACGACGAGCAGGCGGTGTCCACCGTCAGCGCCGGTCCGTTCAGCCCCAGCGTGTAGGCGAGCCGGCCCGAGGCCACGCTCGGCGCGGACCCCGTGCCGACGTAACCGTCCAGTTCGTCGAGCCGGGAGCCCGCGAGATAGTCGCTGCCGAACATGCCCACGTACACACCGGTGTTGCTGCCGGCCAGCTCGGCCGGCACGATCCCGGCGCGCTCCAGTGCCTCCCAGGCCGTCTCCAGCAGCATCCGCTGCTGCGGGTCCATGCTCTCGGCCTCCTTCGGGGTGATGCCGAAGAAGCCGGCGTCGAAGGACTCCAGGTCGTCGAGGAAGCCGCCTTCCTTGGCGTACGACGTGCCCAGGGCCTCCGGATCGGGGTCGTGCAGCGACTCCACGTCCCAGCGGTCCGCCGGGAACGGGCCCACCGCTTCACGCCCCTCGGCGACGAGGCGCCACAGTCCCTCGGGGTCGCTGACGCCGCCGGGCAGACGGCAGGCCATGGCCACCAGGGCCAGCGGCTCGTCCGACGTCACCGCCGGGGCTGCGGGGGACCCTGGACCGGGTGCGCCGCGCCGGGCGGGCCGACCGGCCGTGGCGAGCGCGGTGGTCAGCAGGTGGGCGGAGAGCCGGACCGCGGTGGGGTGGTCGAACAGCAGGGTGGCGGGGAGCCGGGCGCCGATCCGGGTGCCGATGCGGTTGCGGAGTTCCACCGCGGTCACCGAGTCCATGCCGAGCTCGCGCAGCGGCTGATCGGGCCGGACGGACTCCGCCGAGGGCAGCCCGAGCGCCCGGGACGCCTCCTCGCGGACCAGGGCAAGGACCCGGGCGGCGCGGTCGGCCTCCGGGAGCCGGGCCAGCCGGTCGGCCAGCCCGACACCGCCGTCCCGACCGGTGCGGGGTGCGGGCAGCAGCGAGCGCCACAGGGCTGCCGGACCGTCGTCCGTGGCGGCCGTGGCCGCACGCAGGCGGGGCAGGTCCAGGGACGCCGCGATCAGGTGCGGTGCGCCCCGGCGCAGGGCGAGTTCGACGAGTTCGCGGCCCTGGTCGGGGGTGAGAGCGCGGTGGCCGAGCCGGGCCATCCGGTCCAGGTCGGCGTGTTCAGCTGCGAGGCCCGCGCCCGCCCAGGCGCCGAAGGAGACCGAGACGCCGGGCAGGCCCAGGGCCCTTCGGTGGTAGGCCAGTTGGTCGAGGAAGACGTTGGCCGCCGCGTAGTTGCCCTGGCCCGGGTTGCCGAGCACGCCGGCCGCCGAGGAGATCAGCAGGAACAGGTCGAGCGGCGTGTCGGCGGTGAGCCGGTGCAGATGGGCGGCGCCGTCCACCTTGGGCCGCAGCACCCGCGCGAGGCGTTCGGGCGTCAGCTCGGCGACCACCCCGTCGTCGAGGAGTCCGGCGCAGTGCACGACACCCCGCAGCGGCAGCGCGTCACCGACCTGGGCGAGTACGCCCGCCAGGGCCGCCGCGTCGGTGACGTCGCACTCGGCCAGTTCGACCTCGGTTCCGAGCGAGGTCAGTTCGGCGGTGACCTCGGCGGCACGTGGATCCGCAGACCCCTGACGTGAGATCAGGAGGAGCCGGGGGACGCCGTGTTCGGCCAGGAGCCGGGCGATCTGCCGGCCGACGGCTCCGAGCCCGCCGGTGATCAGCACCGTGCCGTCGGTGGGGACGAGGGTCCTGCGGCCGGCGACGTCGAGATCGGCGGGGGTGTTCGACGCGTTGCCCCGCCGTGGCGACTCGTGCGCGGCGGTGACGGGCGGGATCCCCAGGGGGGTGGCCGCGCGGGCACGCATGAGCCGTGGGACGAGCAAGGAACCTTCGCGGAGGGCGAGTTCGGGCTCACCGAAATGCGCGACGGCCGTCGGCAAGGCGTCGGCGGGGTCGGCGCCCCCGAGGTCGAGCAGGGTCAGCCCGAGGTGCGGGTGTTCGGCCCGGGCGCTGCGGGCGAGTCCCCACAGCACCGACTGGGCCAGGCCCGGTACGGCGTCCTGGGCACTGGTCGCGACCGCGCCGCGGGTCACCCAGACGGTCCGGGCGGGCGCCAGGTCGTCCGTGAGCGCGATCAGGGCGCGCAGCTCGGCGAGCGCCGTCGCGGCCAACTGCTGAGCGGCAGCGGCCGGTTCGGCATCGGACGCCGGACGCGGCCAGAAGCGTACGACGATGTCGGCGCCCGTCTCGCGCACCTGGACGCCTGCCGCCGCCAGGCCCCGCAGGGTGGCCGCGACCTCCGGGTCGGAGCGGTCGCCGTGCAGGGCCCACACGGCCTGCGGCGCCGGCGTGGGCGGTTCGGTCACGGCCGTCCACGCCACTTCGTACAGGTGCCGGTCGTTCTCCGAAGCGCCGTTCAGGTCCGCCGGGTCGACCGCCCGCAGCCGTACGTCCTCCAGCCGGCCCGCCGGGAGGCCGTCGGCGTCCCACAGGGTGACGTCGAGGGCGAGGTCCGTCGCCGAGCCGCCCGTCCGCCGTACCAGCGCCGTGAGGTCGCTCGCGCCACCGGGCGGCAGGACGCAGCGGCCCACCGCGACCGGCAGGAGCACCTGGCCGTCGGAGGCGTCCAGCGCGGCGGCCACGTGCAGGGCCGCGTCCAGCAGGGCCGGGTGGACGGGGTAGGGATCGGCCGAGCCGCGAGCCACGGCAGGCAGCGACAGCCGGGCCAGCAGTTCGCCGTCGGCGGTGGTCGTCACCGCCGACCGGACGCCCTGGAAGGAAGGGCCGTAGCCGAGACCGAGCGCGGCCAGCCGTTCGTACGTCCGCGCGCCCCAGACGGACTCGACGGACTCCGGCCACACCGGCGGCGGGGCCGAAGTCGCCGGGGCGGGGGCGGACACCGACGCGGTGGCGTGCAGGGTCCAGCCCGGGGCCTCCGGTCCACGCGGACGGCTGTGCACCGTGACCTCGGGCGCGTCTTCGGTGGTGGTCACTTCGACGGAGACCTCGACCGTGCCGGTCCGCGGCAGCACGAGGGGCGCGAGCAGAAGCAGATCGGTCACGTCGCCGGGGAGCTCCGGGCGGGCCACGGCGAGCGCGGCACGGCACAGCTCCATCATGGTCGTGCCCGACACGACGGTCCGCCCGAACACGGCGTGGTCGGCCAGCCAGTCGACGGTGGCCGGGGACCATTCGTTGCGGAAGGTCCAGCGGGTCTCGTCCGCCGACCGCAGCTGAACGCCCAGCAAGGGGTGCGCGGCGCGGTCGAAGAGACCGGAGGCCACCGGCCTGGACCCGGCTTCGGAGTCGATCCAGTAGGACTGTGGATGCCAGGCGTACGTGGGCAGTTCGGCAGTCTCCCCATCGGGCACGACGCGGCGCCAGTCGATCCGCCGGCCGTGGACGTGGAGTTCGGCGGCGGCCCGGTCCAGGCAGGCCGGTCCGTCCTCGTCGCGGCGCAGCGATCCCACGGCGACCAGGTCGTCGTGGCCGTGGTCCTCGGCGACCGTGCGCACGGCGGTGACGAGGGAGGGGTGCGGGCTGAGTTCGACGAAGTGGCGGTAGCCGTCGGCCACCATGCGTTCCACGGCGGGCGCGAAGCGCACGGGTTCACGCAGGTTCGTGTACCAGTAGTCGGCTTCCAGCTCCTGGGTGACGGGCTCGCCGGTCACCGTGGAGTACCAGGCGACGGTGCTCGGGGAGGCGGCGACGCCGTCGAGTTCGTCGAGGATCGTCGCGCGCAGCGGTTCGACCCGGGCGCTGTGGGAGGCGTAGTCGACGTCGAGGCGGCGGACGAACACCTGCTCCCGGTCGAGGTCGGCGAGCAGGGCTTCGAGCGGCTCCACGTCACCGGCGATCACCGTCGAACGGCCGCTGTTCACGGCGGCGACGGACACCCGGCCGCCGAGGTCGGCGAGGCGCGCCTCGACCTCGGTGTACGGCAGGGCGACGACGGCCATGGTCCCGGTGCCGGACAGCTCGGTCAGCGCCTGGCTGCGCAGGGCGACGACCGCCGCGGCGTCGTTGAGGCTCAGCGCCCCGGCGACGCAGGCCGCGGCGACCTCGCCCTGGCTGTGCCCGATCACCGCGTCCGGCCGGACACCACGGGCCCGCCACACCGCGGCCAGGGACACCATCACGGCGAAGAGCACCGGCTGCACGACGTCGACCCGTTCCAGGGAAGGGGCGCCCTCGTCACCGCGCAGGACGCCGGCCACCGACCATTCCGTGAACGGGCGCAGCGCGGCGTCGCAGCGGTCGAGTTCGTCGGCGAACACCGGTGAATGGTCGAGGAGTTCGCGGGCCATGCCGGACCACTGGGCGCCCTGGCCGGGGAAGACGAACGCCAACTTGCCCGGCGGGAGGCCCTGTTGCGGGCCCACGACCAGATCGGGGTCCGGCTTCCCCTCGGCGAGGCCGCGCAGCGCGGTGAGCAGTTCGTCGTGGTCGCCCGCCCTGACGACGGCGCGGTGCTCGAAGTGTGTGCGGTGGTGGGTCAGCGTTCCGGCCACGTCGGACAGCGCCGGCCGGGGACGCGCGGCGAGCGTGTCGAGCAGACGGGCCGCCTGGCCGCGGAGGGCCGAGGGGGTGCGGGCGGACAGCGGGAAGAGCGCGGGTTGCCCGGTGCGGGGGTGCTGATCGGGCGTCGGAGCGGCGGTCGGTCTTGGTGTCGCGGCCTGTGCCGGAGTGACGGCCGACGTCGATGTCATGGCCTGCACCGGAGGGGCGGCCGGTGTCGCGCCCCGCGCCGAAGTCGCGGATGACGTCGGTGTCTCGACCTGCGCTGAAATCGCGGATGACGTCGGTGTCTCGGCCTCAGCTGAAGTCGCGGACGACGTCGGTGTCTCGGCCTCCGCTGAAGTCGCGGACGACGTCGGTGTCGCGCCCTGCGCCGAAGTCGCGGACGACGTCGGTGTCTCGGCCTCCGCTGGTGTCGCGGGCGTAGGTGTCGGTGTCGCCGTCGGTCCTGTCAGGTCCTGCGGGGACTCCTCCAGCACCACATGCGCGTTGGTGCCGCTGATCCCGAACGCACTCACCCCGGCCCGCCGCACCCGGTCGGCCCGCCGCGGCCAGGGCTCGGCGCCACTGTGCACGCGCAGGCCACCGTCCGACCAGCCGACGTGCTCGGTCGGGGTCTCGGCGTGCAAGGACGCGGGGAGGCGTTCATGGCCGAGGGACAGGACCGTTTTGATGACGCCGCCGATGCCCGCCGCGGCCTGTGCGTGACCGATGTTGGACTTCAGCGAGCCGACGCCCAGGGGCCGGTCGGCCGGGCGGCCCGGTCCGAAGACCGACGCGAGCGCACGACCCTCGATGGGGTCACCGAGCGGCGTGCCCGTGCCGTGGGCCTCTACGTAGTCGAGGTCGTCGGGCAGGAGCCCGGCGTCGTCGAGGGCGGCGCGCAACACCCGTTCCTGCGCCGGACCGTTCGGCGCGCTCAGGCCCTGGCTGCGGCCGTCCTGGTTGATCGCCGACCCCTTGACGACCGCGAGGACCCGGTCGCCGTCCCGGCGCGCGTCCGCGAGCCGCTTGAGGAGCACCAGACCGCAGCCCTCGGCCCACACCACCCCGTCGGCGTCGGTGGAGAACGGGCTGCACCGGCCGGACGGCGACAGCCCGCGCAGCCTGCTGAACTCGACGTGCCCGCGCGGTGTCACGAGGAGCGTCGCGCCACCGGCCAGCGCAAGATCGCACTCACCGCCGGACAGTGCCCGCGCCGCCAGGTGCAGGGACACGAGCGAGGAGGAGCAGGCGGTGTCGACCGTGACCGCGGGCCCCGTGAATCCGAGGGTGTAGGCGATGCGCCCGGACGCCACGCTGGACGCCGAGCCCGTGCCGACATGCCCGTCGAGGCGGTCCAGCGGGGCCGAGGCGAGGTATCCGCTGTCGTACAGGCCGACATAGACGCCCGTCCGGCTGCCGTTCAGCGTCTCCGGGACGATCCCGGCGCGCTCGATCGCCTCCCAGCCGGTCTGGAGGAGGAGCCGTTGCTGAGGGTCCATGGCCGCGGCCTCGCGCGGCGAGATCCCGAAGAAGGCCGCGTCGAAACGGTCGATGCCGGTCAGGAAGCCGCCACGCAGGCTGTACGCCTTGCCGGTGGCGTCCGGGTCGGGGTCGTAGAGCCCGTGGGTCTCCCAGCGGCCCGCGGGCACCTCGCCGACGGCTTCCTCGCCCGCGTCCAGCAGCCGCCAGAGGGACTCCGGGTCGTCGGCGCCGCCGGGGAACCGGCAGGCCATGGAGATGATCGCGATGTCGTCGTCCCGCCGCACGGACGGGCCGGCCGGCGCCGAGGCCGGGACCGGATCGGGCACACCCGGGGGCTGCTCACCGAAGAGTGCCTCGGCGATCCCCGCGATCGTCGGGTGGTCGAAGACCACGGACGGCTCCAGGGGCCGCCCGGTCCACTCGGACAGTGCCGCGACCAGAGTCACCAACTGCACTGATCCCAGACCGAATTCGGCGATCGGCCGCTCCGGCGCGACGGCCGACGGGGCAAGCCCGGCGACGTCCGCGACGGCGGACGTCAACCAGGCCCGCACCCCCTCGGAGGTCGTCGGGGACATCTCGGTGTACCGCTTCGGGGACTCGTTCGCAGGCATCTGGGCTGGTGTCCTCGTGAACTTGGGCGCAGGTGGATTCCGCACGGCCGACGCGACGGATGCGCGCGGCGGCGTACGACTGCCGACGGACGACGGACGACGCACGGCAGACGGCAGACGGCAGACGGCAGACGGCAGACGATGGACGGTGGACGATGGATTCGGCCGAGGAGCGGTGGATTCGGTTGAGGAGCGGCGGATTCCGGCGGTTGTACGAGCGCCAAACGACCCCTGTGCCGTCGACGCACGACCGTCGCGATACCTCCTACGACCGGGTAACTGAGCTACCCGAAGGGGCCGTTGAGCCGCCGGCGGCGCGTGGGCACGCCACCGGCGGGCTCGGTCAGCTCGTCTCGGGCCTGCCGACCAGGGAGAGCGTGCCGTCGACGTACGCCGCCCGGGTGGCACGGCGCCGGATCTTCCCGCTCGATGTCTTGGGGATGGTGCCGGGGTGGACGAGCACCACGTCCCGTACCGGCAGGCCGTGCGCCTCGCCGATCGCGCCGCGGATCAGATCGATGATCTTCTCGGACTCGCCCACCGCCTCCGGTGCCGTCTCGGCCACGACGACGGGTTGCTCGCCCTCTCCCGCGACGTCCACGGAGAAGGCGGCCGTGCAGCCGGGCCGCAGCGCCCAGTGGGACATCTCGGCGGACAGTTCCAGGTCCTGCGGGTAGTGGTTGCGTCCCTCGATGACCATCAGGTCCTTGAGACGTCCGGTGACGAAGAGTTCGCCGTCCCGCAGGAATCCGAGGTCTCCGGTGCGCAGGAAGCGGCCTTCGCGACCCGCCAGGCCGGCCCGGAAGGTGTGCCGGGTGGCGAGCGCGTTGCGCCAGTAGCCCTTGGCGACACTCGCGCCCGACACCCAGATCTCACCGACCTCGCCGTCGGGGAGTTCTTCCTGCCGTTCGGGGTCGGCGATCACCAGGGTGATGCCGGGGCCGGGCCGGCCGGAGCCCACCGCCGCCGCGTCCACCGACCTGGCCTCCGGCGCGGTGGCACTCCCGTCGGGGGCAGTGGCGGTGGTGGCCAGTGTGGGCGGGGCGTGCACCGAACTGCCGGTGACGATCAGCGTGGCCTCGGCCAGGCCGTAGCACGGGTACAGGGCCTCGCGGCGGAACCCGGCCGGGCTGAACGTGTCGGTGAACCGGCGCAGGGTCGCGGCCCGTACGGGTTCGGCGCCGTTGAAGGCGACCTTCCACCGGCTCAGGTCGAGGGTGTCGAGAAGCTCCGGTGTGATGTGCTTCAGACACAGCTCGTAGGCGAAGTTGGGGCCGCCACTGGTGTGCGGGCGGTACCGGCTGATGGCGGTCAGCCAGCGTTCGGGCCGTTGCAGGAAGTGCAGCGGGGAGAAGAGGGTGGCGGTCACGCCGAGGTAGGCCGCGTTCAGGACGGGGCCGATGAGGCCCATGTCGTGGTAGACGGGCAGCCAGCTGACGAAGAGTTCATGGCCGTACTCCTCGATCACATCGGGAGTGTGGCCCATCCGCTCCGTGATGACCCGCTCGTTGTCCATCAGGTTGCCGTGGGTCACCATCACCCCACGCGGGGCGGAGGTGGATCCGGAGGTGTACTGGAGGAAGGCGACGGAGTCGGCGGTGAGGTCGGGTTCACGCCAGGAACCGGCCGCCTCGTCGGGGATGTCCTCGGTGGCGACGCAGGTGATCCCGGCCAGTTCGGGCAGCTGTTCCGCCATGGTGGCGAGGGCCGCGATCACCTCGCGGCCACCGAGGATCACCTGGGCGTCCGCGTCGGCGATCAGGCGCTTCATCCGGAGCAGGGCACGGTGGTTCTGTGACCGCCCGTGCGGCGGCAGGCCCGGCACGGCGACGACCCCGGCCGAAAGGCAGCCGAGATAACCGCAGATGAACTCGATGCCGGGCGGATAGAGCAGCATGACGCGGGAGCCAGCCAGGCCGCGCTCCTGGAGCCAGGCGGCGATGGCCCGGGACCGCTCGGCGAGCCGCGCGTAGGAGATGTCCTGGATCTCTCCGTCGCAGTCACCCGTGACGAGGTACCGGTAGGCGGTCCGGTCGGGTTGCCGGGAAGCGTGCAGAGTTAATAGATCGACCAGGGAACGAGCCATAGGACGTGTCTCACCTGTTCGGATGAGTGAGCGAGAAGACTGGAGTTCGAAGGCCGCGTCATGGGTACGCGCAGATCCCGCGTCCGCCTGGCCCCCTTGCCAGAACGTCCGTCTCGGTCAATCCACCCAGGCAGCGCCGGCGACATGCGCGCCGGCCTCCCGGGACCCCCTACGGATTGCTACCAACGAGTAACACGATAGCAAGCCCGATCGACTCGACAGATGTAACCCCGGGTACTAAATGCGGAATTGGTCGCCTGACGGTCGGTCACCACACATCAACCGAGCGAAGTGGCTGGTAAGCGGCGTGCGTCGGGAAAACATGTGTGCCGCATCACGTGCTCCGAACAACGTTCGAGCCACGCGGCCCCCTCGGCCCCCTGCCCCCTCCGCACTCCCGGCCCCGGACGAGACAGCTCCGCCCGCAGGTCGACGCGACGGGCATCGATTGTCCTGCGGGCGGAGCCTGGGAAGTGCCTAGCGCTCGGGGGTGACCCCGGATGTGTGTGTCAGGAGCGACGCGCGCGGCGGGACATGACGACCGCACCGGCACCGGCGACGATCACCAGGGCCGCACCGCCCGCGATCGGGCCGAGCGGGCCGCTCGCGCCGGTCTCGGCCAGCGGCGGCGAGCTGTCGCTGGGCGACGGCGCCGGGGTGGCGGGCGGTGTCGACGTCAGCGGGGGGACGTCCGGCGTCGTGGAAGGTGTGCTGGACGGCTTGGGAGTGGCCGGCTCCGTCGTCTTGTCGGCCGGCGGCTCGCTCGCCGCGGGGGTCGTGGGCGTGGCGGGGGTGGACTCCGACGGGGAGGGCGAGTCCGGCGTCGCGGGGGCGCACGGCTTCTCGCCACCGTTCCAGGCGGCTATCAGGTGAAAGGGCGTGGCCACATTGTCGGGCTGGTACGGCAGGGGGCCGTGGCCCTCGCCGGTCTTCCCGTCGTACGAGACGTCGTCGCCGTACAGGTCGATCTGGCCGTAGCAGTCGGGCGTCTTCACCTCGAGCTTCTGCCAGGTCCGCTTCGCGTCGGCCGAGTCCGCGACATCATCGGCGGTGAGGTAGACGGTGGCCTTGTCGACCAGGGCCTGGTGACCGGAGACGAACCAGTTCGGCCCCTCGGTGGTGTACTCGGCGAGGGAGACGGGGTACTTGCAGCCGTCCCCGACGCTCTGACCGGGGGCCAGTCGGACCTCCACCGTTCCCGGGACGGTGTCCCACTGGTGGAACCCGCCCTGGGAGGACCAGTCCGCGCCCACGGGCTTTCCGTCGGCGTCGACGAGGCGGTACTGAACCGTGGCGGACTGGCAGTCGCCGGACGTCGCGGCACTTGCGGCCCCTGCCCCGACGAGGGGAACCACGGCACCGGCGAAAGCCGTTGCCGCGAGGGCGGTGAGGATTCGTGTTTGTTGCGAACGCGACAAGATGAGCCTCTGTGAAGGTCAGGGGTGTGGGAGGTGGCAGAGTGCGAGCGGGCGATACGGCTGGGTGCCAAGAAGACATGACCGACGAAGACGTTGGACGCCTGTGTCACTCACGTCGCTCGCGTCACTTCGCTCTCTTCAGACACAGCGAAGCGAGCCACATTCTGGCCGCGTTTCACAACTCCCGTCAATTCTGCACGGGTTGAACACAGCGGCCGTTCCGACGAGTGCCGTTCCTGTCAGGGATCGATGGGGCGAAGCCGACATGGAGGACGCCCAGATCGCCATCTGCCGTGCAGCGGGCGGACGTTGGGGCTCAGGTCGCCGACTCCACGCGCCCGGTGCCTGTGCGTCGGGCCGGACCGCCCGGCCGGGCCGGCGCGACTGCCCCTACGGGCACGGCTTGCCGACCCGCGCGGTGGCCCGGGAATGGAGGTGTCGTACGACGTTCCCGTCGGTGTCGGTGAGCACCGAGCCCTCGGGCCCGATCCGCAGCGACGAGCCGCACAGAACGCCCATCGGGGTGGTGACACGCACACCGGGAGGGGCGGCGGCAGGGCCGTACCAGGTGGCTCCGACCGCGGCGACGAGCGCGGCAGCGCAGCCAAAGGTCGCGGCGATGCCCCGGCGCCGCCGCTTGGCCGACCGCACGGCCTCGTCGTGGTCGGCGGCGGTCCGTGAGGGCAGCCGGTCCACCGCGACCACCCTCGGCAGCCCGTGAGCGGCGCTCATGAGCCACACGGCGGCCGACGCCCCCAGCAGCAGGGCCGTCAGCAGCAGCCCGCCGACGGCCGCGGCCCAGTGTTCGTCCAGCCCCGACACATCCGAGCGTCCTTTGACCAGTCCGAACCCGACGAGCCCGGCCAGGAGTGCCGCGAGGCCGTTGCGCCATGCCAGTGCCGCGGCGCGCACGCGGGGCAGTTCGGTGCGCAGCACATGCTGCCGGTGCTGTGCCTGGTGAAGGTCGGCGGGGTGACCTGGCGGGTGGAATTGCGGAACTCGATCGTCACGACGACGTCCGATCCATCGTCAGTGGCCAATAGGCGCCGCATCCCTCGTCGGTGCCCTCGGGCCCCTCGGGCCCAACCGCCCCGCCTTCTCTTCCCGTCGGGGGGTACACGGGCACCCGAAACCCGGTGGAGAACGGCGTCAGGAGTGCCATGCGCGTCAAGGTCGGATACTTCAGGACCAGGTCACTCAGGAGACGTCTGCGGCGCTGTGCCCGTGAGGTGTTCGGCTGGGAGCGCCTGCGTCCGTCCCAACTCGCCGCCATGACCGCCGTGATGGAGGGACGCGACACCATCGTGGTGATGCCGACGGGTGCGGGGAAGTCCGCCGTGTACCAGGTGCCGGGTGTGCTGCTGGACGGGCCGACCGTCGTGGTGTCGCCCCTGATAGCGCTCCAGCGGGACCAGGTCGCCCACCTGGCGCGTATCGAGGGGTCCGACGCCTCGGCCGTCAACTCCGCGCAGCCCGCGCGGGACAACGAAGCCGTGTGGGAGCGCGTACGCGAGGGCCGCCTGGACTTCCTGTTCGTCTCGCCCGAGCAGCTCGCCAAGGACGAGGTGGTGGAGCAGATCGCCGCGGCCGCTCCCGCGCTGATGGTGGTCGACGAGGCGCACTGCGTGTCCTCCTGGGGATACGACTTCCGGCCCGACTACCTGTCCCTGCGCCATGTCCGCGAACGCATCGGCCGTCCCGCGCTGCTGGCCCTCACCGCCAGCGCGGCGGCCCCCGTGCGGGCGGACATCGTGGAGCGGCTCGGGATGCGCGATGCGCACGAGGTGGTCGCGGGGTTCGACCGCCGCAACATCACGCTGGAGGTCGTACGGCACCGGGAGAACGCGGCCAAGCGCCGGTGGGTAGTGGAACGGGCCGCGGCCGAGGCCAAACCGGGCATCGTCTACGCGGGAACGCGGCGGGAGGCCGAACAGTACGCGCGGGAACTGTCGGCGCTCGGATTCGACAGCGCCGCCTACCACGCGGGGCTGCCGGCGGCGGAGCGCTCCCGGACGCACGACCGCTTCCGGGACGGCGGACTCGACGTGGTCGTCGCCACCTCGGCGTTCGGGATGGGCATCGACAAGCCGGACATCCGCTTCGTGCTGCACGCCTCGGTGCCGGGTTCCCTCGACACCTACTACCAGGAGATCGGCCGGGCGGGCCGCGACGGGCAGCCGTCGACGGCGATCCTCGCGTACCGGCCCGAGGATCTCGGCGTGCAGCGGTTCCGGACGGGCGCTCCGCCGGACCCGGAGGTGCTGGGCGGGCTGTTCGACGCGGTGCGCGAGCACCGGGGGCGGCCGGTCACGGTGACCGGTCTGCGCGAGCGCACCGGGCTGTCCCAGACGCCCCTGACGTCGATGCTGCACCTGCTGGAGGAGGCCGGTGCCGTGACGACGGCCGGGCGCGGCGGTGTGCGGGCCGTGCCCGGGGCACGGCGGGACACCTGCGTCGGCGAGGCGATGCGGATCGCTTCCGCCCGTGTCGACCTGGAGCGCTCCCGGGTGGAGATGATGCGGGCGTACGCGGAGACGAGCGGCTGTCGCCGCCGCCACATGCTCGGGTACTTCGGCGAGAGTCTGGCGGAAGGCGACTGCGCGGGCTGCGACATGTGCACCCGTGCACAGGAGTTGAAACAGGCTCCTGTCCGGACAGGAGACATTCTCTCCGGTACGGGTCCCGACCCGCTGGAACCCGTGGCGGCCGACGGCGTCTTCCCGCCCGGGACGCGGGTGGGGCACAGCACGTGGGGCGAGGGCGAGGTGATGAGCGAGGAGGGGAACAGGATCACGGTCCTGTTCGAGAGCGTGGGCTATCGCACGCTGTCCCTCCCGGCCGTCCGTGCGCGAGGCCTGCTGACGCCGGTGCCGTCCGCCACGACGAAGTGAATCCACAGGTCGGCCTCCAGGAATCGCCGGAAGCCCCAGCGCTTTCCTCACTTCTGGCCCACGTGCGAGCGAGCACGGGCACCATGGACGGTGCCAAGGCGAGTTGACCAGTTCCTCGGCGCGCCGCGAGCCGGCGGTGGCCGCGGCACCGCCGTCGCGGAAGGGGCCACGTGATCGTGCTGGGGTGGGTCGTCGCAGCGACGGCTCTGGGTGTGTGGTGCGTGCTCTGGCGGCTTCTCAGGTACCCCGGAGGCTGGACGTACGCGTTTCACGAGGAGCACCGGGAGGCACGCGGCGCTCTGACGGATGCCCGCAGCGCCGTACGCGGGCTGCGCAGAACAGCGCGTCGCGAGAGGTGGCGGGCGCTGGCCGGGGTGAAGCGGGCGGAGTGGACCTACCGGCGCCGGATCCGCCGGGCCGAGGACGAACTGGAGCAGCTGCGGACGACACACCGGGGGGCACGCGTCGCACAGTTGGGTGAGATCACCTTGTACGAGCACGCGGTCGGCGTCGGCGGCGAGGAGGTCGCACTCGCCGGCCTGCAGGTCCGGTTCGAGCGGAGTCGCTCCAAGGTCACGTCGTACGTCTATGTGACGCAGCCTGACGGACGTGAACGCATGGAGCGTTACGGCGGCGCGGAGCACACCGAGGACGCGGTGCGCCGGTTCGCTGTGGAGCTCCAGAACGCTGTCGCGGCGGCGGACCGACGGAAGGAGCGGCGCGTCAGCAGTGTCCGCGCCGTCAAGGCCGAGCTGCGGGAGGCACTTTCGGCGACAGAGCGGGTGGAGGCGGCGAAGGAGCGTCTGGAGGAGACACGGGCCCGCCATGACGCGGACGTCCGGCTCCCGAAGGCGCGCATGGCCCTCGACGACGCCCGGAGCACGTGGCAGGACCTCACGGGACGCCGTCCTCTCTAGCGCCGCCTCGGTCCGACGTGCCGACGGGCGCGGGCGCGTGTGGAGGACCGGGGCGAGCGGCGGTGCGGGACGCCACCAGGGGGCCCGCACGCGGGTTCCCTGTGCCGGCAGCCGGCGCCCAGGCGTTCGACCTTCTCAGCGGTGGGGCGGCCTTTCTCGGCCAGGTCGCAGGCCGTGGTGAGCGTGGCGACGACTTCGTCGCTGCCCCGGTGCCCGGCGAGATGGTCGAGCACGGTCAGGCTCGCCTGCGCGTGCGCGCTGTCGGCCCGCATCCTGGCATGCCACCTGGTGCCCACGCTCCCCGGCAGCGCAGGGTGACCCAGGCGTCCACAGGCTGCCGGCGGCTCGCGTGTGGTGTTGTCACTGGCAACTGGGACGATCTTCGTGGCCCGCGTGAGTACGCTGGTGTCACGACTCAGGGGTGGCTCGAATGGATACGTGGCAGAAACTGTCGGCTCAGGTGGAGGAGCGGCTCAAGTCGGTGTCGTCCGGCGAGCGCAGTGTCTTCACCGCCGGCGTCGCGGAACGGCTCATGAGCCGGCACCAGACATTGCCCGAGGACGAGCAGGCGCCGTTCACGCTCAGCCTGCGTCCCCTGCTGAAAGCCGTATGGGAGGGCGCTCTCGGTGACTCGACGGCCTTCTCGGCGGTCAGCCGGGGTGTCGCCGAGTACATGCTCAGCGAGTACTGCCACAACGACGGCCAGGACGGCCCGGATGACGCGGACGAATCCGCCGCGGCGGCGGTGTTGTATGCCGCGCACGCCTACCTGTTCGGCTGCCAGGACTTCGCGATCTGGACCAGCGCGCGGGCGGTGGAGGCCATCGACGAGCATCTTCAGTACCTGGCCGAGATCGAGGAAGACGCACTCCCCGTCGACACGGACGAGGCCCTGGCCTCCGAACTGCGGCGTCAGCTTCGGGATCTCGATCTCATCGCGACCTTCTCGAAGGAGCTCCGCTACTCCAGCACGGGATTGCCCATCGACACGTCGATCCGACTCCGTGTGGAACTGCGGACTCCTCTCTCCAGCCAGGAGTAGGCACCCGACGCGGCAACCGCCGGGTGCGAAGGCGGCCTCTGCCGGACAGCACCGTGTTCCGGCCGGCCCCGGACCTCGGGCGCGGACGGGTCACAGCTTGAGCACATGGATCTGGAGCGGGCGACGCACACACGATGATGCCTCCCTCGGCTCGTACGACCAGGGGGAACCATGCGTACCCGCTCCACCACCGTCACCGTCGCTCTCCTGCTCACCGCCGTCGCGGCCTGCACCGGCGGCGGCCATCCCGCAAAGCCGTCGACGAAGCCCGCCACCACGAGAGCCACCGGGGAGAGCACCGCGGCGAAGCCGAGTCCGGACCCGAAGGCACCCCGCGCGCTCGGCACGCCGTTCACCTTCACGACCGACCGATCGACGATGGCGATGACCGTGCTCCGGTACGAACAGGGCACGTTGCACCTCCGGCGGTCCGCCGACGAGGAGTTCGGCACGACCGGGTACACGTGGGCCGCCGTCGAGATCAGGGCGTGCCTGAAGAACGGCTTCGCCGTGGTCACCCGTAACTCGTGGGTACTCGCCTACGCGGACGGAGCGCGGATCAAGCCGAGCGGCCTGACGTACGACGACCTCCCGCGCCCGGAGTATCCCCTCATGGCGACCGTGAAGGCCGGCTCGTGCGTGCGCGGGAAGACGGTGTTCGCGGTGCCGGCGAAGCAGCGGCCCACGCAGGTGCTGTACACCTCGAAGACACCGGAGGCACCGACGGAGTGGTCGGTGCCGAGGGCCTAGCCGACCAGCGCATGTGCACGCCGGTGCCACCGGTTGGTGGATCCCTGGTTCGGACCGGCGACGTGTCCGGACCGGTCAGGTGACGCGCCGGACGACGTAGGCCGTACCCACCCTCTCGGTCTCGGGGGAGTCAGCCTGGATCGCGAGACTCGGCCTGGCCGTGGTGATGTCGAACCTGCCCGTCATCCGCCGCGTGCAGTCGACCCGCTTGGCTTTCCTGGCGGTGCCGGAGACGGCCGTGAAGGTGACCGTGCCCTCCCCCGCGCAGGCCACCTCCACCCGCAGGGCGGTGCCGGACTCCACGGTCTCGTCCAGGTTCTGGCCGGGTATGGCGAGGGAGCCGGACGAGACGAAGTCCGCGTCGTCAGAGTCCCCTTGATCCGTCCTGCTGAGCAGGTCGCGGGCCTCCGCGTCCAGCCGCTCCCCGCCGGACCGGGACGTCGGCCGCGCCGTGGATACGGCGCTGGAACTGGTCGCCTTCTGGGGCTGAGGAGCCTTCGATGTCGCGGGCCGGCCAGAACAGGCCATTGTCATGCCGGTGAGCAGCACGACGGCAGCCAGAGCCTTGCCACGATGACGGGTTAAGCGGTCCATGAGATCCCCCGGGGGGCACGCAGAAGCCGGCAATCTTACCGAACCCGGTGATCATGCCGTGTGAACAACAACCGCGCCACCCGCGCATCCTGGACACCGGCACCGGATCGGTACGCGGATTCGACGTCCCCCAGGGGCACCTTTCACCGCGCCGCCTGGACGCCCTCCTTCGCGGCCCCCGCACCATGTTGGTGGAGCCCGGCATGTTGGTGGCGCCCGGCAGACGCTGGGGTCCTGGATCGGCCGGCACCAGCGGCTCGATCTTGTCCCACATCGCATCAGAGATCACTAACCTGACAGACACATCCGACGAATTGACCAAGCCGTCAGAGAGACACGGCCTCGGCACGTCTTCCGGCGGCTCCGGGGCTCGTGGTGACGACGTGACCACCGGAGGACACCCGGCATGCGCAAACTCGTCCACTACATCGCCACCACGCTCGACGGCTTCATCGCGGGCCCGGACGGCGACGACCCCACGGGTCCGAACGGCTTCTGGCCCATACCGGCGGACTACATAGAGCATCTCGTGGCCGAGTACCCGGAGACTCTGCCTGTCCAGGCCCGGCAGGCACTGGCCGTGACGGCGGAGGGCACGCGCTTCGACACCGTTCTCGAAGGGCGGCGCAGCTACGACATCGGTCTTGCGGCCGGACTGACCGACGCCTACCCCCACCTGCGTCACCTGGTGTTCTCCCGGACCCTGACCAAGAGCCCGGACCCGGCCGTCGAAGTGGTCGCCGACGACCCGGTGGCAACCGTGCGCGAGCTCAAGCGGCAGGCAGGCAAGGACATCTGGCTGCTCGGCGGGGCGGAGCTCGCCGGATCCCTCTACACCGAGATCGACACCTTGATCCTGAAGATCGGCCCGCTGACCGTGGGCAACGGGATCCCGCTGTTCTCCCGCAAGGCAGCCTTCGACCCGCTCACCTGGGCACTCGCGGACCACACCGTCCTCAAGAGCGGCGCGGTGTTCCTCACCTACACGCGCGTCGACGTCTGAGCGCGCCACCGGTCGGCGACGCCCGTGCCGGCCGGAGCGCCGAGCGGGTGCTCCGGCCGGGACTGTCGAGGGCATGCGTAGGCTCGGGGCCGTGGCTGATCAGATTCAGAAGATCGTGGCGGGGCTGCCGGTGCCGTGGTCGGGGAGGTCCCGGGTATCGCGCGGTGGGCGATGTCGCGGCATCGGAGTCATCACCCGCTGGCCTGGCTGCCGCTGACATTGTCCGGCATGGAGGAAGGTGCGGATCTGCCGAGTTACAGCACCCGTGGCAGCAGCCACTCGTTGCCGTACGGACCGTCGGAGAACCGCGGACGGGTGACCGCCGGAAGGCGCGCGCCGTCGGTGCGGGAGACGACGACACAGGCCGCTGTCACGGCGATGGGCCGTGCCGTGGCCAACCGGGCCGAGGAATCCAACGGCCGCATCGAGGCACGGGCCTTCCACCTCGCCGAACCCCTGGACACCGAGTCGGTCCCGAGCGCGCTCCTGGCACTCGGGTTCCCCCGGCGCCTACGGCCGTCTGGCGGCCTGGCAGTCCCTGGCCGCCCTCACCGGATGCCCCGAAGGCGCCGGTGCCGCGGAGGTCGAAGCACAGGTGACGGCCTGCGCATGGCATGACTTTGACGCCCGCACGAAGTGGTTCGAGCAAGTGGCCTGGGACATCGGCCTGGCCGTGCTCTCCCCCGACGGCGGGCGCCTGGCCGTGCTCGCCGCGACCGACACCGACTGAGGCGCCCGCGGTCGCGTTCGCGGCGCCCCCATCGGGCGACCGGCCCACGCGCCGACTACAACCATGCACGAACTTCGGGTGTCTTCTGGGTGAGCGGAAGAGGGCGTCGCCCTCACCGCGCTGTCGGACCAGGGGGCCCTGCATGACTCCATGCCGCTTCGCGGCGGGCACGACGTCGGCCCGGCCCGCCAGGACCACCCGCATACGCAGCCTTCTGTACGGCGGTGGCGCGGCTGAACGACCGACCGCGTCCCTGTACCGCCCCCAGGCCCCATCCGACCCCTCCGCCTCGGCCGAGCGCGACGCCGCGGGCAGTCCAGGAACCCAAGGAGGTTCGCTCCTGTGCGTCACATCACCAGTGCGGCCCTGACAGCCGCGGCGGTCTTCGCCCTCGGTGGCGGCGCGATGATCGCGGCCCCCGCGGCACAGGCCGTGGCACCCTTCCCGTCCATCGGCTGGCAGCAGCACAACTGCGACTTCGACGGCAACGGGTTCGACGACGTGTTGATCGGCGCCCCGGGCGCCACGGTGAGCGGTGCCAAGGCCGCGGGCTACGTCTCCGTGCAGTACAGCTCGTCGAGCGGTCTCAGCACCACCAAGAAGAGCATCCTTCACCAGAACACCTCGGGCGTCCCAGGCGCTTCCGAGGCCGCCGACGGCTTCGGCAGCGCCGTGGCCTCCGGTGACCTGGACAACGACGGCTACGACGACGCGATCGTCGGCATCCCCGGCGAAGACCTGGACGGACTGTCCGACGCGGGCGGCGCCGTCGTCTTCTGGGGCTCGCCGAGCGGGCTGCACGGGTCCGACACCACCTGGCTGGCGGACACCGGCCAACCGCGGGCCGGCGCCAGGTTCGGTCTGGCCATCGAAGCGGCCCGGTACTTCGCCCCGGACCCGGCGGCCCCGGACGCCGACCCGCGCGACAGCATCGCCGTCCTGGAGAACGACACGCTGCTGTTCTTCACCTCCGCGCCGACGGCGGCGGCCCGGCAGCTGAGCGCGGTGGACACCGGAGTCCGTGCCCGGGACGTGAGCCCGCTGGAGACCGGCTTCGCCTTCCGGAGCCTCAGTCACGGCAACTACAACGAGGACTCCTGGGCCGACCTGGCGATCTCCGGTGTGACCACCGGCGACCGTCCTGGCATCGGGGCCACCCAGGTCCTCCACGGCGCACCCGACGTCGAGGCGCTGGGTGACGGCGGCGCGTTCGAAGGTGGTCCCTCGGTCGTCTCCAGCGACTTCAACCACGACGGCCAGGACGACCTGGCCATCGGCGACACGGGGGTCGGCTCGCCCGTGGGCGGGTCCGTATCCGTCTACCTGGGCAAGGGCGACCTCTCCGGCCTCGACCCGGCCCCGGCGCAGACGTGGACCCAGGACTCCCCCGGCGTCCCCGGCACGGCCGAGGCGGGCGACCGGTGGGGCGCCGAGCTGTCCTCCGGTGACACCGACGGCGACGGCCGCCCGGATCTCGCCATCGGGGCGCCCGGGGAGGACGTGGGTTCCGTGTCCGACGCGGGTGCGGTCTGGACGCTGCGCGGCGCACCGGGCGGACTGACGGCTACCGGGGTGCGGAGCTTCGACCAGAACTCCTCCGGTGTTCCCGGAACGGCGGAGGCCTCGGACCGCTGGGGCGGCCAGGTGCGGCTGATCGACGCCAACGCCGACGGCCGCTTCGGTCTGCTGGCGGCGGCACCGGGTGAGAACACGGACGACGGATTCGTCTGGGTCCTTGCCGCGTCGTCCTCGGGACTCACCGCCACGGATTCCTGGACCTATGACGGGGCGCGTCTCGGGGCAACGGCGGCCAACGCCCGGTTCGGCGCGGCGATCGACGAGTAGCGAAAGTCGCGGGGAGGTCGGGGAGTTCACCGGATGCGCGTCAGAACTCACCCTTCCTGTTCCCACCCCGACGGGCTGGTGCGTGGCACGCACCGGCCCGTCGGTCCGTGCGTGTTCCTGATCCCTGACGCTGTTGATCAGCCACGGGTCGGCGTCGGGCCACAGGGTTATGGTCGTGGTTGCTGTGGTTTCCGGGGAGAGGACGAGGGGTGCAGACGGCGTTCGACGAGTCCGAGCGGCGGACGTGGACGGGGCGGGCCGACGCCTATGCCGCGAGCTTCGCCAAGCTCTGCGCGTATGCGGTGCCCGCGCTCCTCGACGCGGCTGGGGTCGCGGAGGGGGCACGGGTCCTCGACGTGGGGGCGGGCACGGGTACCGTCGCCGCGGCCGCGTGTGCGCGGGGAGCGAAGGTGACGGCGGTGGACGCCGAACCCGGCATGGTCGCCCGTGTCGCGTCGGCGGTTCCGGAGGCTGACGTGCGGCTGGCCGTTCTGCCCTGCCTGCCGTTCGCCGACGACGCGTTCGACGCCGTGGTCGGCAACTTCGTCCTCAACCATGTCGGACGGCCCCGGGACGCCCTGATGGAGTTGCGCAGGGTGACGCGGCCGGGCGGGCGGCTGGCCGTCACCATCTGGGCGCTTCCCCCGGCCGCCGGACAGGCCCTGCTCGGCCGTGCTGTCCAGGCGGCAGGTGTCAGGCGCCCGGCACACCTGCCGGTCCTTGCTCCCGAGGACGAGTTCCTCCGTACGGAACAGGGCTTCGCCGCGTTGCTCGGTGCGGCGGGTCTGACCGACGTCGTCTGCGACACCTTGGCCTGGGACCATCGGACGACGGTCGAGGAGTGGTGGGGCGGAGCCGCCGCCGGAGTGGCGACGATCGGTCAGATCGTGACGAGTCAGAGGCCGGCGGTCGTCGCCGAGATCAAAGGCCACTTCGAGTCGCTGTGCGCGGAGTTCGCGGGTCCGGGCGGTGTCCTGCTCTTGCCTCACGCCGCACTGATGGCGCATGGCCGGGCCTGACGATGCCGGCCCGCGTGAACGGGCCGCGCCCATGGGCCTCGACCGGTCAGGCGGCACTGCCTCCGCTCTTCGGACCCTTCAGCCGAACCGTGCCGGCCAACGACGCCAGGCAGCCCAGGACGTAGAACCACTGGCCTGATTCGAGGAAGGACAGGTTCGCCTCCGCCCGGAGGCCCAGATAGATGTAGAGGGCGAGGAGTCCTCCGGCGAGGCTGGTCGCCAGGTAGTGCAGGCGCCGGACAGGGCGAGGAATCGGGCCCGTCGGGAAGCGGCGCAGCTGTACCAGCACGGCGACGCAACTGGTGAGGGCGAGCCCGATGGCGACCACGAACGGCCAGGTGCCGCCGAACGGCCAGTCGGACGTCCACCACGGCCACCAGTCGGAGATCAGATACCCGAATACGGTTGCGTTGTAGCCGAAGGGAAGGCACAGGGCCAGCACGAAGGCGATGCAGGCGACCGAAAGGAAGAGGACGCGACGCACGGTCCAGAGGTGCGGCAAGGCGGCCGGTGCGACCGGCGTGGCTGCGGCCGGTGCGACCGGCGTGGCTGCGGCCGCTGCCTCGCTCGCGAGCGCGGGACGGGGGCTGGGCGCTTTGGTCGCCTTCCGCGGCGGGGTCGGCGACGCACCGGCTTGCGTCGCTGTCAGCGGCCCGGCCGGCTCGGCACCCTCCGCCACCGTCTTCCGCGGCCCGGCAGGCGATGCACCTGGCGCGGTACGCCGCTGCGGCTCGGCGGAGACCGTGGAGGGTGCGGGGACCGGAGCGGCAGCCGCCGGCTTCGGACGGGCGGGCTTGCGAGGGGACGCGGGTGCCTTCCTGGGCCCGCGCGTCGCGCCGGGAGCCGGAACGACCGGGGCCGGAGCGGCCGATGCGGGAGCGGCCGGTGCGGGAAGCGCCGCTGACGTGACGGTGGCCGATACGGCGGCCGCGATCTGGTCGGGCAGCCACGCGGCGGTGTCGGTGACGATCTGCGTAGGGGTGTAGCTCGCGTCGCCCGTCATGTCGGCGAGTTCCCTGATCAGGGTGTTCACGTCCGGGCGCTGCGCCGGATCCTTGGCCAGACAGCGGGCGACGATCTCCAGGCCTTGGCCCGGCAGCCCCTCCAGGCGCGGTTCCTCGTACGCGATGCGGAAATTGAGCGACTGCGCGGAGCCGGTTCCGAACGGGCCGGTGCCGGTGGCCGCGTAGGTCAGCACCGCGCCGAGCGCGAACACGTCGGTGGCGGCCGTCACGGCGTCGCCGGTGAGTTGTTCGGGAGACATGAATCCGGGCGTTCCCACCGCGGTCCCCGCGTGCGTGAGGACGGTGGCCTCGGCCGCCACGGAGATGCCGAAGTCGACGACACGGGGTCCGTCGGGGGCGATGAGCACGTTCGACGGCTTGAGATCGCGGTGGATCAGACCGGCCTCGTGGATCGCTTCGAGTGCTTCGGCCAGTCCCGCTCCGAGCGCACGCACCGAGGCCACCGGCCAGGGACCGTGCCCGGCGACCGCCTGGTCCAGCGCCATGCCGGGCACGTAGGCGGTGGCCAGCCAGGGCGGTGACCCATCGGGATCGGCGTCCACCAGCGCGGCCGTGAAGAATCCCGTGACCTTCCGGGCAGCGGCCACCTCCCGGGCGAACCTGCGCCGGAACCCGGGATCATCGGCCAGTTCCGGCCGCACCACCTTGACCGCGACCAGCCGCCCGCTGGGCGAACGGCCCATGTACACGCGGCCCATCCCGCCGGCCCCCAGCAGGCCCGCGATGCGGTACCGGCCCACCTGCCGCGGATCGGTCGGCTTCAGCCCCTCCACCAGGCTCCCCCTGACTCCCCCAGATCACCGTGCAGGCGCCATTAGACACCACGCGATCACCGGCGCCCCACGTCACCGAAGAGGAGGTCCCCGCTGTATCGCCGGTGTCAGGACCGGCGCTCACGCAACACGGCGCGAGCGGGGAGGCTGACGGCGAGCAGGCCGAGGCTCACGGCGGCCGCGGCGAATGCCCCGTACAGGAGCGGGGGCACGTACGGGGACTCGCCCGTCAGACCGCGCATCATCGGGACGAGCGTGGCCGCGGCGATGGCGGTGCCCAGGACCACGCCCGCCACTCCCACCAGCAGTCCCTCCCAGCGCAGCATCCGCATGACCTGGAGCCGGGTGGCGCCGACGAGGCGGAGCATGCCCAGTTCGCGGCGTCGGGCGAGGACGGTCATCACCAGGGTGTTGGCGGCGGCGACGGCCGCGAAGCCACCGAGGACACCGGCCATCGTGTAGTTGGCCCAGGCGTTGAGCTCGCGCTCGGTGTCCTGCCCGACGGCGTAGCCGGAAGCGTCGGTGACCGTGCCGAGTGCGGCCAGGGCCCGGGCGTCGCCGCCCCGTACCAGCAGCGTGCGGTCGAAGCCCGACGTGACGTGGGCGGCCAGAGTGGCCCGGTCCATGGTCACCGTCGCGAGACCGAGGCCCCGGCCGTACACGGCGACGACTTCCGGGCCGGCCCTGGTGCCGTCCGGCAGGTGGAGCGGCAGCTTGTCGCCGAGCCCGACCCTCGCCGACGTGGCGAGCGTCCTGTCGATGGCGATCCGGCCCCTGCCGACCCGGTCCAGGCTGCCGCTGAGCACGTCGAGGTCCTGCACCTTCGCGAGTTGCGCGCCGGAGCCGGAGATGCCCTGGGTCGCCGCGCCCTGGAGCCATCGGTCACCGCCGGAGCCGACGGGCACGAGTACCCGCGTCTCCAGCAGGCCCACGGCCGCGTCGACGCCGGGCACCCGGGCGGCCCGGGCGACCGCGTCGGCGGGCAGTCCGGCCGGATCCGTGACCACGTGGTCCGCGGTGACGCCGGCGCGCACCTGCCGCGCGGCGACGTGGCTCTCGCTCGTGTGCATGAAGACGAGCGTCGAGGCGAACGCCATGGCCAGCACGATCGGGGTGATCGCGGAGGCCAGACGGCGGGCGTTCGTACGGGAGTTGGCGACCGCGAGCGAGGCCGCGGCGCCGCCCTCGCGCAGCGCCAGTGAGAAGAGCGTGGCACACAGCCGCGCCACCAAAGGGCCGAGGAGCGCCACGGCGAGCATGAAGAGCATGACGACGCCGAGTGCGGCGTTGGCTGCGTCGTCCCCGGCCGAACGGGCGGCGAGGCCGGTGAGGAACCCGCCCCCGGCGAGGGCGCCGACGCCCAGCCCGGTACGGATCACACCGGGCCGCAGCCGCTCCACCGACGCCTCGGTGAGCGCCTGCCCCGGCTTGATCTTCGCGGGCCTGCGGCCGGCGGCCCAGCCGGCCGCGAGCGCGGTCAGCAGTCCGATGCCGACGGCGACAACGAGCGGGATGAAGGACACGTGCACGTCCACGGCCCCCGGGATGGCGCCGCGGTCCTTCAGCTGCCCGAACCACCAGTGGGCGAGGCCGACCCCCGGCAGGCAGCCGACCAGCCCCGCGGTGGGCGCGATGAGCAGCGCCTCGGCGGCGACCGCGCGGCGGATCTGCCGCGGGGTGGCCCCGATGGCGCGCAGCAGCGCGAATTCCCGGGCGCGCTGGGCGACGGACAGCGCGACCGTGCCGGCCGCCGTGAAGACGGCGACCACGGCGGCGATCCCGCCGAAGGAGCCTCCGAGGCCGGTGAGCGTCTCCTTCGCGTACCCGAGCCCGCGCTCCTCCACGGCGCCTCGGTCCCGGCCGGTGTACACCTTGGCGCCGGAACCGGCGAGCGCCGTTTTCACGTCGGCGGCGAGGGCGTGGATGTCCACTCCGGTCCTCGCCAGTACGGCGATCGCGTCGGCCTTGCCCGGATGCCCGGCGAGGGCCGGGGCTTGCGCGTCGGCGAACCAGCCCGTGGCGCCCCTGGTCACATCGCCTGACCCGGTCTTCGCCAGCCCGGAGATCCGGAAGTCGGCACGCCCGGTGGCGGTTTCGAGCGCGACCGTGGCGCCGATGCCGGCCTTCGCGGTCCGCGCTGCCACGGCGTCGAGCACGACCTCGCCGGTGCGGGGCGCGGCCCCGGAGACGAGCGATGTGCCGGTGAAGGCGTGCGATCCCCAGCCGTGCCCGGTCAGCGTGGCGTCGCCCTGACGCACCGGGAACACGAAGTCCGGCACGGCCGCCCTCACGCCGGGCACGCGGGCCGCCTCGCGCGCCAGGGCGCCGTCCACGCGCGCCGTGTCCGGCAGCGGTGCCGGGGAGTCCGACCGGCTGTCGCCGCTGCCCGTGACGAGGTGGGCGTACTGGTCGGCCGCCACGACGACCGGCGCCCTCGCATAGCGCTGCGCGGGCACCGAGGCACGGGCGCCCGTCTCCAGGAGGACTCCGCAGGCGGAGACGATCAGTGCCGACATCATCAGCGCGATGAACGTGCCCGCGAACGATGATGGTGTGAAGCGCACGGCCGCGCGGGCTAGGCCGTTGGGGGCGTAGCTCCTCACGCCGCCGCCCTCGCCATCGCACCCGTCGGGGAGGTCAGGGCGGCCATCCGCTCCGCGATCCGCTCCGGCGTCCCCCGGTCGAGGCCGCCGGCGAAGACGCCGTCCGCGAGGAACAGCACGCGGTCGGCCCGGGTGGCGGCAGTGGGGTCGTGGGTGACCATGACGACGGTGGCGCCGAGGGTGTCCACGGCGTGCCGGAGCAGGCCCAGGACCTCGGCGGCCGTGGTGGAGTCCAGGGCGCCGGTGGGCTCGTCGGCGAAGATCACGTCTGGGCCGGTGATCAGCGCGCGGGCGATGGCGACGCGCTGCTGCTGGCCGCCGGAGAGCTCGCCGGGCCTGCGCCCCGCCTTGTCGGCGAGCCCGACCCGCGCCAGGACCTGGGCGGCGCGGCGGCGGTCCCGGCGCTGCCCGGCCAGACGCATCGGGAGCAGCACGTTCTCCTCGACGGTGAGGGACGGCAGCAGGTTGAAGGCCTGGAAGACGAAGCCGAGGCGGCTGCGGCGCAACTCGGTGAGCTGGTTCTCCCGCATGCCGGTGATCTCCGTACCGCCGAGGCGCACGGAGCCGGCCGACGGCCGGTCGAGGCCGGCGGCGCACTGGAGGAACGTGGACTTGCCGGAGCCGGACGGACCCATGACGGCGGTGAAGGTGCCGCGGGGCAGGGCGAGATCGACGCCGCCGAGGGCATGCACGGCGCCCTTGCCGCGGCCGTACTGCCGCCGGACGCCGCGCAGTTCGACAGCGAGACCGGGTGTGCCGTGAAGCTCCGGCTGTTCGTCCGTCTTCTGGCGCTGGTTCCCGCGCAGCCTCAAGGTTCCGCCCTCTCACGATCATGTCGTAGCGATACCTCGAAGCTACGGATCGCGGTCACGGCGGACCATGGCGGCTGCTGGCGCATCAGGGGTGGGGATAACCCGAGGGTGACGACGCGGCGCCTGCCGGGCACCTCGGCGCCGGGCCCCAGGGCGCAGCCCGTCCCGGCCCGGCGGTACGACCGACGGGCGGGACCGCGGGGGTCACTGCTTGCGGGCTGCTTCCTCGCAGGGGCCCTCGCCGTAGCGGTCCACTTCCTGGCCGCCGTCAGGCCTTGCGGGCCATCCCGGCGGCGATCAGGTGTTCCCAGACGGTGAGTTCCCTCGCCGCGCCGTCGCCCCACGGCTCGCCGACCGCTGCGGGGCGCCACAGGGAGGCGGGGACGACTCCCGGATCGAGGATCTCCAGACCGTCCAGCAGGGAGGCGATCTCCTCGTCGGTGCGCCAGCGGCCACGGCCGAACGTCTGCTGGAGGACCTTCTCCGCCTCGGCCGTCTCCGGGTTGTTGCCGGAACGGAAGTGGCTGACGAAGAAGTAGCTTCCGGAGGGCACGCGGTCGCGCCAGTACCGGACGATCGCGGCAGGGTCCTCCTCGTCGTTGACATGATGAAGGACGGCACTGAACACGACGGCGACCGGGCGCTCGAAGTCGATCATTTCCCGGGTCTCGGGGTGGTTGTAGACGGCCTCGGGGTCACGGACGTCGGCCTCGATGACCCTGGTTCGGTCGTTCTCCTCCAGCAAGGCACGCCCATGGACGAGCACTTGAGGGTCGATGTCGACGTACACCACGCGGGCCTCCGGGGTATGGCGCTGCGCGACCTGGTGCACGTTGTCGGCGGTCGGCAGACCACTGCCCAGGTCGATGAACTGGGTCACGTCGGTGGTCGTCGCGATCTCCGCGACCGCCCGGGTCAACGCCGAGCGGTTGGCGAAGGCGATCGCCACCGAGCCGGGAAGATCGCGTTTGAACACGTCGCCGATCTGCCGGTCCACGGCGTAGTTGTCCTTGCCGCCCAGCAGATAGTCGTAAACTCGCGCGATGCTGGGCTTGGTTGCGTCGATCGAGGTGCCTTCGCTCGTCATGACGACCATCCTCCCCTGGACGAGATCCCGCTGCCCAGCACTTTCGGAACGTTCCTGTCCCTGGTGGAGCTGCGGTTCGCGCGCCCCGACCCGGACGGGGACGAGGCGGCGGCGAACCCGGTTGGGGTCCCCTGTCGGGACGCGCCGGGCCGGCGAAGCGGAACGTGATCTCGAACTTCCGGCCGCGGCCCCCTTTCCTGGTCAGGTCCCTCCAGGATGGACAGGACAGTGCGGAGCGTGAGATCACGGCGGGCGCGAGGGAGCGTGCCGTCGTCGACTCGCCACCCGGGCATCCGAAGGACGTGGCGTTGATTCTCGAGGGGCGGGCCGGGGAACGCCGTGTCCTCGAAGGGTTCGTGGGCGAAGTTCGTGACGGGCTCAGCAAGGTGACGGTGCTGCGCGGGGACGCCGGGATCGGCAAGACCGCGCTGCTGGAGTACGCGGCGGCGGAGGCCGCCGACCTGCGTGTGGTCTCGGTGGCGGGGATCGAGTCCGAGAGCGCGGGGTTCCCCTTCGCCGCGCTGCACCGGATGCTCATCCCGCTGGTGGACGGACGGGACGGCCTGGACGCGCTCAAGCACTCCGGCGCGCTGCCTCCCACCCAGCTCGACGCGCTGCGTGTGGCCTGCGGACTGGCCGACGGCCCGCCGGCCGACCGGTTCCTCGTCGGGCTCGCGGTGCTGACGCTGCTCGCCGAAGTGGCCAGGAAACGCCCGGTGCTGTGCTGTGTCGACGACATGCAGTGGCTCGACGACGAATCGCTGGGCGTCCTGTCCTTCGTGGGCCGACGGCTCCACGCCGAGGGCGTCGGTCTGCTGTGCGCGGCCCGCAGCGGTTTCGCGGTGCCCGCGGGGCTGCCGGTCATCGAAGTAGGAGGTCTGGCGGACGACTTCGCCCTGGAACTGCTGCGCGAGGCTGTCCCCGGTCAGCTCGACGCCCGGGTCGCCGCACGGATCGTCACCGCGACGTCCGGGAACCCCCTGGCGCTGGCCGACCTCGGAGAGGAGCTCTCCGCCGAGCAGCTTTCCGGCGGACTCGCCCTGCCCGAACCGCTGCCTTGGTCCGCGGGCTCGACAGGCCGCCCGTCCTGATCGGCCACTCCGCCGGCGGCGCCTTCACGCAGGTCCTGCTCGACCATGGCTACGGCGCGGCCGGCGTCGCCATCAACTCCGCACCCACCGAGGGCGTATCGGTGGTGCCCCTGACGCAGGTGAGGCCACCTTTCCGGTGCTGAAGAACCCGGCGAACCATCACAAGGCCGTCGGCCTCACCCATGACGAGTGGCACTAGGCGTTCACCAACACGTTCACGGAGGAGGAGTCCCGCGCGCTGTACGAGCGCTAAGCGGTCCCCGCCTCGGGCCGCATCCTGTGGAACAGCGTGCTGGCCAACCTCCAGCCCGGCCACCAGGACATCTGGGTGAACTATCACAACGACGACCGCGCGCCGCTGCTGTTCCTCTCCGGCGAACTCGACCATCTGATGCCGCCCAAGGTCCAGCAGTCCAACGCCCGGCACTACAAGTCGGACACCGTGACCGAGGTGAAGGCGTATCCAGGCCGACCGCACCTCATGCCGGCCTCGCCCGGCTGGGAAGAGGTCGCGGACCACGCCCTGTCATGGGCACTTGAGCACGCCATCCGCCAGCCGGAAGCGAACGGCCGGACCGGCTGGTGCGCCGCCGCACGAAAAGCTCTAGGCGCCTCCGCCGCCACGGGGCCCGTCCAGGGTGATGTCATCGGCGTAGTACGTGCCCTGTGCGTACCAGCCATGCACGTAGACCGTCGCGCTGGTCTGGGAGGCCTTTGTCGTGAAGGAGACGGTCAGCCGCCTGTATCCGGAGGGGGAAGTGATCCAGGTGGAGGCACCGCCGTTCACACCCAGGTAGACGTTGGAGCCGCGGACCCAGCCGCTGAGTGAGTAGGTGGTGTCCGGCCGTACGGTGATGGTCTGGTCGCACTGCGCGGTGTCGCTCGAACTCACCTTCCCCTGGAGGGCCTTGGAGCCCGCATGAACCGGGGAGGAGACGATCGAGCCCAGGTCGCCGGTGCACCTCCACGGCGAGAGGCCGCCCGACTCGAAGCCGGGGTCGGTCAGGACGTCGGCGGCGCCGGCCGCGCCCGGGGCGACCGACGTCGGGGCCGCCGACGCGCTCGCCTCGGGTGCGGCCCGGGTGGCGTCGGTGCCGCTGGGGATCAGGAGGGAGCAGCCGAAACCGATGACGGCCGCCGCGACGACCGCGATCACCACGGCTGCCCGGCGCTGTCCGGGCCCGAGACGCGGGCGGCCCACGGAATGCGGCGGGCGGGCGTCGCCGTCGGGTGCGGGAGGTTCCTCCGTCGTGCCGCCGGGAACAGACGGGAGTTCCTCCGTCTCGCCGCCGGTCCGGGTGGGTGGGTCGGGTGCGGCCGCGGTGTCGTGGCCGCGGTAGTCCTTGTCCTGGCGTATCTCGTCGAGCAGCTGGGCCAGCGCGTCGGTGCGGCGCGCGCGCAGCACGCGGATGGGCTCCAGCGCGGGGTCGTCGTCCGACGAGTCGGACGCGGGCGTTGTGGGCACGGTGCTCTCCTTCCGTCCCGTGGTGGAGACCTGGGCTGTCCCTCGTGACTTGATACGCAACGCCCGCTCCGGAGGTTCAGCCGGTGTCGGCGCCTGGGGAGCCGCACGGTTGCCGCCGACTCGGCAGGTCCTTCCCCACCGGGCTCACTCGGCGCGCTGGCCGACACGGAGGACGCTCAGGTAGCGACGTGATACCCGGTCGCCCATTCGCGTGCGGATACGTTCGGCGATCGCGTCGAGCAGGGGCTCCCGGACGTCGCGGTCGAGCCTCCGGTACAGCGACGTCGAGCGAAGAAGATCGGCGAAGCCTTCGCCGTCGCACCACTGAACGGTCGGGTACCAGCGCACGGTCGTCGGGCCGAACAACTGGCCGGGATCTTCCACCAGTCCCCAGCCCTCGTCGGTGGTGCGTACGGCGTTCTCCAGCGGCGGATGACCCCAGTCGGGGTTCCCGGGACAGAACCGCTCGTGCAGATCGGCGGTCTCGGCGTACACCTCCGGCTCTCCCGTCCGGCGGACGACGACGTTGCCGAGCAGGGCCATCCAGCCTCCGGGGCGGAGCACCTCGTACGCTCGCCGCCAGCCGGTCGACGGGTCGACCCAGTGCCACGACGACGCGGCCACAATGGCGTCGAAGCGTCTTCCGCCGTCGTCCCACTCCTCGAACGTCGACGTCTCGACCTCGACATTGCCGAAGGCGGCGATCCGCCGGCGAGCGAGTGCCGCCATGTCCGCGCCCGGCTCGACAGCGGTCACCGAGCATCCGAGCGCCGCCAGCGAGCGCGTCGCCTGACCGGTGCCGCAGCCCACCTCCAGCACCGACGACCGCCCGTCGATGCCGGTGACCGTGACAAGGTCCGCGAACAGCGCGTCCGGGTATCCCGGCCGGACCCGGTCGTACAGCTCCGGCACCTCGTTGAACAGCCGGCCGAGATCATGCCGGGCGGGGCGCGTTTTCGGGTCATCAGCCACGAGCGCACAAACTATGCGGCACGTCCGAGGGAACGCCACCTGGTCGGGCGGGCGGCTCGTGGGTGGCGACACCGGTGAGCTCGCTCGGGCGGCCGCGGGATCACGTGGTCGACCGGCCCGCTCGGCCGGCTTCCGCTCGCAGGGTGCGGGCCCGCTCGGCCGGGTCGTAGTCCGGACCGACGCCCTCGATCAGCACCAAGTCACCCTCCACATGATCGGTACGCAGTCTCAGGATGGCCCGGTAGGCGGGAGAGTCGTACCAGGCACGGGCCTCGGCCAGGCCGGGGAACTCGATCAGCACCATGCTGCCGGGCCACGTACCCTCCACCACGTCGACCGGCGGACCGTGGATGACGAAGCGGCCGGCGAAGGGGTCGAGGGTTGCCTGGATGCGCTCCAGGTACTCGATGATGTCGGAGTGATTCCGGCGGCTGCGGAGATGAGCGAAGCCGTAAGCGGGCACGACGGGACCCCTTTCGTTCCGGGAAGGTGAGCGATGACCGGAACGTAGCCCAGGGTCCTCGGCCGGTGCGATTACCTCAGGGGTAATGGCCGGGCGCCCCGTCGAGGACACGCACCGAGACCCGCGCCCGCGCTTCCACCGAAGCGGCCCCCTCAGGGACCCCCCGCTCTAGAGCAGGCGCAGGACGCCGACCACCTTGCCGAGAATGCGCGCGCCGTCGCCGGAGATCGGCGCGAAGGACGCGTTGCGCGGCATCAGCCACACCTGGCCGTCCTGCCGGTGCAGGACCTTGATGGTGGCCTCGTCCTCCAGGAGAGCGGCGACGATGTCGCCGTGCTCGGCGCTGTCCTGCTTGCGGACGGTCACGATGTCGCCGTCACAGATCGCCGCGTCGATCATGCTGTCACCGGAGACCGTCAAGGCGAACAGCTCGCCCTCGCCGACCACCTGACGGGGCAGGAAGTAGACGTCCTCGACCATCTCGTCGGCGAGCAGGGGCGCTCCGGCCGCGATCCGTCCGACGAGCGGCACCTCGGCCGGCTTCGAGCTCCGGGCGGCGAGCTCGGGGGCCCAGGAAGGGCGCACACGGTAGGCGCGGGGACGGTGGGGGTCGCGGTAGAGGACACCCTTGTGTTCCAGTGCGCCCAGCTGATGGGCGACCGAGCTGGTGCTGGAGAGCTCCACGGCCTGGCCGATCTCCCGCATCGACGGCGGGTAGCCCTGCCGGGCCACCGACTCCGTGATGTAGCGGACGATGGCCGCCTGGCGGGCGGTCAGCTCACCTTCGACGGTCTGTACGCCCGGGGGACGTCCCCGGCGTACTGGCGTGCTGTTCTCCATCCCCCGGCCCCTCCGTGCAAGATCCTCGCGGAACCCGACCCTAACCCGCCATCCCGTGCATATGGAACGCCGGGATCGGAAATGCGGGCCGCCGGGACGCGGAACGGGCTTTCGACAGCCCTGCCGAGAGTGCCTGGCGTCCTGACAGGCGTCCCCGCCCGGCGTCCTGCGCGACGGGATCGTGAGGGCCGGTCGCCGACGGGCCTCGGCACGGGGCCGCCGGCACGTCACCAGTGCGGGGTGGGGACGGTCGGCGAGCCGTCGTCGCCCTCGCGCACCGGGCGCGGGGGCTGATCGAGGATCTCGCGCGCCGTGGCGCCGGCGCCACCGCCTCGGTGCCGCCGGGCACGCACCCAGTGGCCGAGCACGGTGAAGCGCTCGAAGAGCATGACGAATGCGCCTTTGGCCGGTTTCACAGTGATTCCTTCCAAGAGGGTCTGGGAAACTCCATCGCACATCTGAACAATGGACACAGCAGCGGCTGCTGAGGTCTCGTGGCTGATGAGGGGGCTGGGTGGGCGGCATCGGTGAGGACGGCACGGTTCCGGTCCCGCGTACGGCGGCGGGGTGGCCGTCGCACGAAGCGCGGTTGTCCGAGGAGGCCGTCCGGGTGTTCCGGTGGGTGAGCGACCAGGGATCGTGCGACGCGCGGACGCTGGGCGCGACGCTGGGGCTGCCGGAGAGCCGGGCGGCCTCGGCGGTGGCGACGCTGACCGAGCTCCTGCTGCTGCGCCGCCTGCCCGGGAACCCCGACCAGTTCGTGGCGATGGCGCCGGACGCGGCCCTCGCCGCGCTCGTCGCGCCGCGGGAGGCCGGGTTGCGCCGCCAGCTCGCCGAGATCGATCGGCTGCGGGCAGAGCTTTCCCTCCTCGCGCCGTTCTATGCGGAAGGCCGGCGGCAGTGGCAGGGGCGGGCTCCGCTGACGGAGATCACGGACCTGAAGACCGTCGTGGGAATGATCACCGAGGCGACCATGCGCTGCCGGAAGGAGGTCCGCACCTGTCACCCCGGCGGCGGCCGTTCCCCGGCGCTGCTGGAGCAGGCGTTCGTCCAGGACCGCGACATGCTGCGCCGAGGCATACGGATGCGCACCCTGTACCAGCACACCGCCCGCTACCACCTGCCCACGCAGGAGTACGCGCGGCGGATGACCGACGAGGGCGCCGAGATCAGGACCCTGAGTGAACTCTTCGGGCGCATGGTCGCCTTCGACGGCGAGACGGTGTTCATCCCGCACCAGGACGACCTGGACGCGGCCATCGTCATCCAGGAGCCGTCCACGGTCTCCTACCTCTGCGCGACCTTCGATCACGCCTGGTCCCTGGCCGAGCCCTATCACCCCGCCTGGACGGAGAGTTCGGCGCGGGACGAGGTGAAGCAGGCGATCGTCCGGCTGCTGGCCGAGGGTATGAAGGACGAGATGGTGGCCCGGCGGCTGGGGATGTCGCTGCGCACCTGCCGCAAGCACATCGCCGAGATCATGGAGCAGTTGGGCGCGGCCAGCCGCTTCCAGGCCGGATATCTCGCCCGGGTGCAGTCCTCCGGTCCGGCCTCGGCGACGACGGCCGGAACCTGAGCACCCTGCCGGGGCGAGCCTCGGGCGGCAGAGGGCCGGGCGACGTGCACTCGCCGGTGCCCGCGCCTGCCCGGGTGCCGATGCCTGTCCCGTTCTCGATGTCGATACCCGTCCCGGCGCCGATACCCGTCCCGGTGCCGGTGCCGGTGCCGGTGCCGGCGCCGGTCCCGGTGCTGGCGCCGGTCCCGGTGCTGGTGCATGCCCCTGTTCCGGAGCCTGCCCCGGCGCCGGGGCCCGAGCCGGTGCCGGCGCCGGGGCCCGAGCCGGTGCCGGTGCGCGAGCCGGTGCCGGTGCGCGAGCAGAGTCGGCTTCACTCGCCACGACGCGTGAGCCTCCCCAGCACGGCCGTGGCCACCGTCGTCGGCCCGCTGCTCCGGCTCCCAGGGCATCGCGGACTCGGCCCGGGGGCAGTCGTTCGCGTCAGGTGGCGCCGAGGCGCGGCGCCTTGTCGGCCGGCCCGGGCGGGCCCCGCGTACCACCGCCTGATCCGAACGGCGGGCCCTAGCACCGTTCTCCCGACGCGGCCGCCTGCTCGCGCGCGAACAGCAGGGTCAGCCAGGGCAGTTCGTAGCGCACCGCCTCCGGGGCCGCCTCCATGTGCGCGGTCACCTCGGGCAGGGACGGCGGTGGCAGGACGCCGACGTCGATCAGTTCCTCCAGAGAACGCTGCGCGTCCCGGCCGGCCTGGCCCAGGACGCCGGCGGCGGCCGGGAGGGTGAAGGAAGCGTCCGGCAGTGCGGCCAGAGCGTGGAGGGAGTCCCGGGCGGGAGCGGGCAGCCGCCCCCAGGCCCCGGCGAGACGGGCGCGGACCCCGAGGCCTCCGGACGCGAGTTCGTCCAGGGCCTCCAGAGGATGTTCGAGGCGGTCCGCGTACTGGCCGAGCGGCATGTGGCGCAGCACGGACAGGCGGTTTCCGGCCGCTCTCAGCGCGAACGGGAGGAACCCCGTGGCGGCGACGACCCGTTCTGCCGCCGCGCGCTCGGCGGCCAGCCGGGGCCGCCCGATGACGGTGCCGAGCAGGTCCAGTGCCTCCTCGGGGGACAGCGGCGGGAGTTCCACCCGGTGCGCGCACTCCAGACAGGGCAGCCGGCCGCGGGAGGTGACCAGCGCGGCGGCGCTGCCCGACGGCGGCAGCAGCGGGGCGAGGGCGGTGGCGTCGGGTGCGTCGTCCAGGAGCAGCAGGATGCGGCGCCCGGACAGCCACGTGCGCCAGACGGTGGCAGCCTCCTCCCGGTCGGCGGGCAGCCGCTCGGTGCACCCGAGGGATCGGGCCAGCTCGGCCAGTACCGAGGCCCAGGGGCGTGTCGAGCCGTCCTCCGCGCACAGCCGGGTGGCGACCACGCCGTCGGGGTAGCGTCCGGCGAGGCGGTGCGCGATGTGGACGGCGAAGGCCGACTTGCCGACGCCGACCGCGCCGGTGAGGAGGACCGGGGGGCCGCCCACGGTCTCCAACTGTGCCTGTACGGCGTCCAGTTCTCCTGCGCGTCCGGTGAAGTCGGCCAGGTCCGGCCGGAGCAGCAGCCGTGACGCGGCGGGGCCGCCGCGCGGCCGGGACGGGGCCATGTCGTCCAGCAGCGAGCGATAGGCGCCCCGGAGCGCCGCACCGGGTTCCAGGCCCAGTTCCCGGGACAGCCGCTGACGGCAGTCGTCGTAGGCGGCCAGCGCCTCCGTTCTGCGGCCCACCTGATGCAGTGCGGTGAGCTGGGCGGCGCGCAGCCGCTCCCGCAGCGGGTGGCGGCCGACCATCTCGTCCACGGTGTCCGCGACCGGGCCCGGGTCCCCGATCTCCAGCTGCGCTTCCGCCCAGGCCTCGTAGACGGCCAGGCGCCGGGCGTGCTGGCGTTCGACGGCGGCGCGCAGCACGTCGGCCCGGGGCGCCAGGTCGCTGAAGGGGTCGTGACGCCACAGGTCCAGCGCCCGGCGGTACGTACGGGCGGCGTGACTCGGCGCGCCGGCGCGCGCCTCGGTGTCGCCGCGCCGGGCGAGTTCGTCGAAGCGCAGGGTGTCGCATTCCTCGGCGGTCACGTGCAGTACGTAGCCGCCGGGACCGTGGCTCAGCCGGTCCAGGTCGTCGGGGTCGAGCACGCGGCGCAGGACCGACACGTACGCCTGGAGGTTCTTGCGGGCCGTGCGGGGCGGGTCGTCCGGCCAGAGGGCGTCGGTCAGTTCCTCCACCGACACCGGCGTGTTGGGGCGGGTGAGCAGGACCGCCAGGACGAGGCGCTGCTTCAGCGGTCCGAGCGCGAGCGGCAGACCGCCGCGCGAGGCCCGCAGTGGGCCGAGGAGGGTGAGCCGTAAGGGGGCGGCGGCGGTTTCCCCGCCGATTTCACCGGCCGGCTCTCGCGGAATTCCGGGAGCCGATGCCATGCCGCGGCTTTCCGTGAGCGCTTCGGCCATCTCGCCCCCTCAGCCCCTTCCCCAGCCGGTGTCGTCGGAGGTCTGACAGAGGAAGGGAATTCTGTGCACGAAAGCCTCCGAGGAGCGGCAGGGGGTGAGGGGAATCCGCGAGGAGCCGTGAACCCTTCGGGAATTCGGTGGAATTCCTTCGGCCTTCACAGGATGCGCACCGGCCGGTTCCGGGGCCATGGACTCGAGGATGGCTCAAGGTGCATGCAGCAACACACCCGCCGGGATAAAGAGCGAACAAGCGTACCAATCTCCGCGAATCGACCGACCGTGCCATGGCCTGCCCCCACGGCCGGTCCGCCCCGGGCCGCGTACCGGCTCCGAACCGTCCGCCAACCACGACCGAACCGGTGCCCCGCACGCTGAGCCCGCACGTCCCGGTGGCCTACGGAGGTGACGCGATGCGGCTGGCCGAGATCATCGAGCTCCGTCCGGTACCGGCGGCCGGGCTCCTCGCCACCCTCACCAGGCGCTGCCCGCTGAGCTGCGCCCACTGCTCCACCTCGTCGGGGCCGCGCGGCGAGGACACTCCGGCCGACGCGCTGCGCCGCTTCGTCGGCGGCTTCGCCCCCGACGACCGTCCGGAGGTCCTCATGCTCACGGGGGGCGAGCCGCTGCTGCGGCCCGCGCTCGTCGCGGACCTCGCGGCGCTCGCCGCGGCGGCCGGAACACGTACGTCGGTACTGAGCGGCATGTTTTTCGCCGCCGACGGCCGGGTGCCCGCCCGCATCCTGCGCGCCCTGCGGCACGTCGCCCACTTCTCGGCGAGCATCGACGTGTTCCACGAACGTGAAGTACCGCGCGCCGCGGTCTTTCGCGCGATGCACCGCATCAGGGAAAGCGGAATCGACGTGAGTTTCCACGTGGCGGGAACACCGGCGGACGACGCCTATCTCGCGGACGTCACCACGTCCATTCGTACGGAATTCCACGACCAGGCGGCCGTCCTGGTCAATCACATCCGGCCGGTGGGGCGGGCGGCGGGCTGGGCGTCCGCGCGAACCGTCCCGTTGCCGGGCGCCGCGGACGAGGGTTCCTCCGAGCCACCCCCGGCACCGTGCGCCATGGCCGCCTGGCCGACCGTGGCCTTCGACGGCACCGTCGCGGCCTGCTGCAACCAGCGTGTGGTGGACGCCCGCCCCGTACCGGAACACCTGCGCCTGGGGCACATCGAGCAGGACGACTGGGCCGCGATCCGGCGCCGCTGCCAGGCCTCGCCCGTGCTGCGGACCATCCGTACCGCCGGGGTCGGATCGTGCGCGGACTGCCGGAGCCTGGCCCGGCGGCCCGCGGCCCTGGACGCGGCCGAACGGTCCGGCGCGCGCCCCGCGGCCGGTGCGATGGACGCGCTCGGCGCCCGGCTCCAGCACGACGCGGGGGCCGCCTCTCTGCTGCGACGGTACGGAAGCGACCGGTACGCACCGCTCGTCCTGCTCGGCGGCCCCGGAAACGAGGAGGTGTCCGGGTGAGCCCGTCGGCCCTCGCGCGCCTGCGCCTCGAACTCTCCCTCGTGCAGCCCGTGCTGTGGGCCGCCACCGCGCGCATGTGGCACACCGACGCCGGGCTCCCCGGCCGCTACCGGCGCTACCTGCGCGCCATGCACCAGGTGATCCGCGCCTCCGTTCCGCTCATGGAGCGGGCCGCCACCCGCTGCGAGGCACGGCCGCGGGACCCCGTGGCACGCCCCCTCGCGCGGTACCTGCGGGCGCACGCCGAAGAGGAACGAGGCCACGACGACTGGCTGCTCACCGACGCCGCCGCGACCGGGACGACGCCGGACGAGCTGACCGGCACCGTGCCGCCGGCCCATGTGGCCGCCCTGGTGGGAGCCCAGCACTACTGGATCGAGCACAGTCATCCGGTGGCCCTGCTCGGCTACATCGCGGTACTGGAGGGCAACGCCCCCGCGCCCGGCCTATCCGGCCGGCTGGCACGCGAGACCGGACTGCCGCCGGCCGCCTTCGAGACCGTACGCCTCCACGCGGACCTCGACGACGGGCACAGCGCCGACCTGGACCGGCTGTTGGAGCGGCTGCCTCTGGACGCCGCTCAGCGTTCCCTGGTCGCCGTAAGCGCGCTGCACACGGTCGCCTCTCTCGCCGAGCTGTTCGACCGCATCACCGCGGCACCAACCGAAGGGGAGAGCACCGATGACTGACTCCGCACCCGATCACGAGCGTCTCCGCGCGCTGGAGGACGCCGGGTTCCCGCTGCACAGCCTCTCCCCCGAGCAGCGAGAGGTGCTCCAGGACCTCAGCGCGCAGGAGTTGACCCTGCTGCTGGACCTGAAGCAACGGCTGGACGCGGCCGAGCCGGAGGTGCAGGCGCACAGCGAGATCGCCGGCGGAGCGCTGTTCTGATGACCGCGGCGATGACCGGCGGCACGCGCATGAAGTGCCCGCAGTGCCCCGAACCCCCGCCGGACGGCGCGGCGTTCTGCCCCCGGTGCGGAACCGCGTGCGTCGCCGCGGGCGACACGGCCACCGCCGAGGAGCGCCGGGTGGTGACCGTGCTCTTCTGCGACCTCGTCGGGTCCACGGCCCTGTCCGGACGGCTCGACCCGGAAACCCTGCGCACGGTCACCCTCCGGTACTTCGCGCTGATGCGGGCGCGGATCGAGGAACACGGCGGCACGGTGGAGAAGTTCATCGGCGACGCCGTGATGGCCGTGTTCGGGGTGCCCGTACGTCACGAGGACGACGCCCACCGGGCACTCGCCGCCGCACGCGGCATGGTCACCGGCCTCAACGGGCTCAACGCCGAACTGGAGCGCGAGCACGGCGTGCGCCTCGCCGTCCGCATCGGTGTGAACACCGGCGAGGTGGTCGTGAGCGTCGACCCCGCAGCACGGCAGGCCCTCGTCTCCGGCGAGGTCGTCAACATCGGGGCCCGGCTCGAACAGCACGCCGGCGCGGGGGACATCCTCATCGGCCCCGCCACGCTGGACGCCGCCGGCCCCTCGGCGGTCACCGAGTCGGCGGGATCGCTGTCCCTCAAGGGAGTCGGGGCACCTTTCCCGGCCCACCGCCTGGTCGCCCTGCACGAGGACGACCCGGAACGGGTACGCCGCTTCGACACGCCCTTCATCGGACGTGAGCAGGAACTGGCCGAACTCCGCCTTCTGTCAAGCAAGTTGAAGACGGACCCACGTTCGTACCTGGTGACCGTCTACGGCGAGGCGGGCCTCGGCAAGACGCGCCTGCTGCGCGAGTGGCTGCGGGACTGCCCGGCGTACGGCGAGGGCCGATGCCGCCCCTACGGCGAGTCCGGCTCCCTGTCGCCGCTCGCCGAAGCGGTACGCCAGGTGCTCGCCGCCGTCGGCGAGGACAGGGCCCTTGCCGCGCTGCCGGCCCCCGAGCGGACGGAGGCGGAACAGGCGCTGCGCCTGCTGCGGACCGGCCTCCTCGCGGACGGCACGCCCAGCCCTTCGGCGGACGACACCCTCATGGCCCTGGCCTGCCTCCTGGACGCGCTCTCCCGTGAGCGGCCCGTGGTGCTGGTGCTGGACGACTGTCACTGGGCGTCCGGGCCACTGCTCGACCTGGCGGACCGGCTGCTCGACGAACTCGACCGCTCCCCCGTGGCCCTGGTGTGCGTCGCACGCCCCGAGCTCCTGGAGACCCGTCCCGGCTGGGGCAGCGGGCGGATGCGGTCCGCGTCGCTGCTGCTCACACCCCTCACCCGGGAGGAGGCCGCCGCTCTCGCCGGGGAACTGGTCGAGGTGGCGGCCCACCGGCAGGACGTGCTGGAGGGCGCGCTCGACCGCGCCGAGGGCAATCCCCTGTACCTGGAACATCTGACGGCGATGGCCGCCGAGTGCGACGACCTGCCGCTGACCGTGCACGCCCTGCTCGGCGCCCGCATCGACGCGCTGCCGCCCGAGGAGCGGACGCTGTTGCAGGTGGCCGCCGTCCTGGGAAGGGAGTTCCAGCGTGCCGACCTGACCGAACTGGCCACCGCCGAGGAGCCCGGAGACCCGGCGGAGTCCCCCGGCGGTCTGCTGCGCGGCCTCGTACGACGGCGGCTCATCGAGTCCGGCGGCCGCTCCCGGTCCACCGGGTCCGTCCTCCGGTTCGGCAGCGCGCTGGTGCAGGAGACCGCGTACCGCGGGATGGCCAAGAAGGTACGTGCCCGGCGCCACGAGCACGCAGCCCGGGTCCTCGTCCGCCACGACGCGGGCGACGCCGCCGTCGGCTCCCATCTGGCCCGCGCCCACCGTCTGCTCACCGAACTGGGCATCCACGACGGCGACACCGACGCGTTGCGCACGCGCGCCGCCGCCCTGCTCACCCGGGCCGGGGCCGCCGCGCTGGCCCGCTCCGACCTGCCGTGGGCCGACGACCTGCTCACCCAGGCCCTGGACCTGGCCGCTCCCGGCGAGCCCATCGCCCGCGCGGCCGCCCGCCGGCTCGGGGAGACGAAGGCCGCCCGCGGTGAGCCCGAGCGCGGCCGGGAACTGCTGGCGGACGCGCTCGACGCGGCGGACCGGGCCGGGGATCCGCTGGAGGCCGCCCACGCCCGGCTCGCGCTGACCGCGCTCGACCCCCGGCACGGTTCGGCGGCCGAGGTGGCGGAGGCAGCGCTCCCGCTGTTCGCCCGGGCGGGCGACGACCAGGGCATCGCCCGTGCCTGTGTCCGTATCGCCCAGGACCGTCAGCGGCGCGGACTGCACGCCGAGGCCGAGGAACTGCTCCACCGAGCCTTGGAGCACGCCGACCGTGCCGACGCCGAACCCGAACGGGCGCTGGCACTCGGCGCGGTCGGCATCTCCCTGTGGCGCGGACCCACCCCGGTCGCGCGCGCCGTCGGGCGCTGCGAGGAACTGCTGTCGGCCCACGGCGCCGGCCGGCCGACCGTGCGCGCCACGCTGGGCTGCCCGCTCGCCGTGCTCCTGGCCCTGCACGGCCGGCACGAGGAGGCGCACGAGCGGCTGACCGAGGCGGCGCGCCTGGCCCGTGGCCTCGGCTACGCGGAGAGCGCGTTGTTCATCCCGCTGTTCGCCGCGGAGGTCGAGGCCTTGAGCGGTACACCGGCCCGCGGTCTGACCCTGCTGGAGGAGGCGGAACGCGCGGGCCGCGGACTCGGCGCCACGGGAGCCCTGCCCGGCATCGCACGGGAGCGGGCGCGGATCCTGCTGGACCGAGGAGAACCGGCGCACGCGCTGGCCCTGCCGGACCCCGAGCGGTCCGCCCTGCCTCCGGCGGAGTCCGCCGACGCGTACGGACTGCGGGCACGAGCCCTGGCAATCGCCGGGGACCCGGACCTGGCGCGGGCCTGCGCCGACCGGGCCGTCGCCGCGGCCGCTGAGACGGACTCCCCGGTCGTACGGGGCACCGCGGCCCTCGACCTCGCGCACACGCTGCGCACCCTCGGCCTGACGGCGGACGCGGCACGGGAGGCTGACAGGGCGCGGGAACACTTCGCCGCCAAGGGGCACCGGCCGGGCACGGACCGCGCGTCCGTGTTCGCCGACGAGACGACGGCCACGGTCCGGGGCGCGGAACGCCCGCCCGGACGGGAAGGCAGGACCGGATGACCACAGGAACGGCGGGAGGGCTCACCTGGAGCCTGCGTGACCGCTCCCCCGAGGACCTCACGATGCTCGCCGACACGGTGCCGGACCTGCCCGCCGATCCCTCGGAGTGGTCGGACGGCGCTGGGGTGCGGGTGTGCGTGGTCGACACCGGGGTCGAGTGCGGCCACCCCTCGGTCGGCATCGTCCAGGGCTCCTACGCGGTGGCCCCCGCCCCCGACGGAGGCCTGCATGTCGTCGACAGCGGCCGGTTGCCCGACGGCGCCGGCGACGGCTGCGGGCACGGAACGGCCTGCGCCGGCATCGTCCGGCGCGTGGCACCGGACTGTGAGCTGTACAGCGTGCGGGTGCTGGGCGAGGGCTTCACCGGCACGGGCGAAGCACTGCTCACCGGGCTGCGATGGGCCGTCGACCAGGGTTTCGACGTGGTCAACCTCAGTCTGTCCACGACCCGTCCGAAGTTCCTCGAAACGCTGCGGGCGCTGGCCGACCAGGCGTTCTTCACCGGGACCACGCTCGTGGCGTCCGCCCACAACACACCGGTGGAGAGCTTCCCCTGGCGGTTCTCGTCCGTCATCTCGGTCGGTACGCACCGCGAGGACGACTCCGGGCTGTTCCTCTACAACCCCGCGCCCCCCGTCGAGTTCTTCGCACCGGGCCAGAACGTACAGGTGGCCTGGACGGGCGGCACGACCATCCGCACCACGGGCAACAGCTTCGCCACCCCCTTCATCAGCGGGATGTGCGCACGCCTGCTCGGCACCCACCCGAAGCTGACACCGTTCCAGATCAAACACGCGCTCTACCTCTCCGCCGCGAACGTGCGCATCGGCGAACCCGGAACCCGAGGTGAATCATGAGCCAGTCCCCCGGCCTCGTCCCCGCCACAGGCGGGGGCCCCACGACACGCGTCGGCAGTGCGGAGCACGATCTTCTGCAGTCCGTCGTCGACACCGCGCGGGCCATCTTCGGCGCCGCGGCCAGCTCCGTTCTGCTGCACGACCGGGACACCGACGAACTGGTCTTCCAGGCCGTGGCCGGGGAGGGAGAGGACTCCCTCGTGGGCTCGCGGTTCCCCGCCGGCCGGGGCCTGGCGGGCTGGGTGCTCGTCTCGGGCGAGCCCATGATCGCGGACGACCTCCGGGAACAGAGCATGTTCGCCAAGGACGTCGCGAAGTCGACCGGCTACGTGCCGGACGCGCTGATGGCGGCGCCGCTCGCCCACCACGACCGGGTGCTCGGCGTCCTCGAAGTGCTCGACCCCGCCGAGCAGTCCCGTTCCAGCCTCTCCGAACTCGACCTCCTGGCCCTCTTCGCCCGCCAGGCCGCGGCAGCCCTCGCCGTCATCGCCGACCGGCGCCACGAGGAGTCGCCGTCGGCGGTACGGGCGCGAGGCCTGGAGCTGGTCGCGGCGCTACGGGACGTTCTGCTCGAAGGAGCTCCGCCACAGGCCTCTCACGAGGGGTGAGGCCCGGGGGCTGCCGCACATCCTCCATGCGCCATACCGCGGATCTCCGTCCCACCGGGACGTGCCGTTGCCGTTGCTCTAACGTCGGCACATGCGGAAGCAGTTGAGAGTGGCGGCCTACGCCGTGTGCGTGCGGAACGGGACGATGCTCCTCGCGCGCTGGGTGTCGAAGGACGGCAGCAGGCGCTGGACGCTCCCCGGCGGAGGCATGGACCACGGCGAGGACCCGTACGACACCGTGATCAGGGAGGCCGAAGAGGAGACCGGGTACGCGATCGAGCCCGTGGCGCTGCTCGGTGTCGACTCGCAGCGGCACGCCTATCCGCGCCGCCTCGGCGCCACCGCCGACTTCCACAGCCTGCGGATCGTCTACGAGGCCCGGGTCACCGGCGGCGAACTGCGCCACGAAACGGACGGCTCCACGGACATGGCGGCCTGGCACCCGTTGGAGGAGGTACCCGCACTGGACCGGGTGGGGCTCGTCGACGTCGGGCTCACACTCTGGCGGGAGCGGCCGGCGGTCGGTCGCGCCCCGGGAATGCCCGAGCCGGCTCCCGCGCCCCTACCCGGCGGGGTGAACAGGGAGTGACCCTCTCCCCTCGGCCTGGAGAGCACAGAGTCTTTACGAGGCACTCGCTGAGGCCCTGCCCCGCCCGACGACGGGCAGGCGTCCTCTTCATGATGCTCCGCGACGGAAGCTTCCACGATCCCCAGCCCGCCAGGTCAGGCTGAATCGCCGAGAACACGCCGTGCTTCAACCCACAGTCGCTCGAACTCCGCCGCGGAGATCTCGGCTGCCCCTGGCTGGTCCTGCCAGCCGTCCATGGGACCTTCGGCGAGAACTCCGTACTGCCGTTCATAGCGGAACATCGCCGCTAGATCCCCATGATCACGCAAGTACAGAACCTCCTCCAACGAGGCCGCCGTCACCGGTCGTGAGTCCTGCCCTCGGACCTCAACCTGTCGCTCCGCCCAGCCATCGTCAGCGGCCTCGAAATACAGCCACAGATCTTCGTCCTCGTAGTAGGTACGGAACCAGGTCGTCATGCCGCCATCCTCACCCACGCCCTTGACCAAGCAGGTGAGGGCGGCCTCCGGGATCAGTGTGCCGCCGATTCCACGGCGTCGGATGCGCGGGTTTCGCTCTTGCCGTCGGCTAGCAGGCCGCCTATCTCCTGTGCGCGTGCCCGTAGTTCAGGATCGTGAGCAGTCGCCTCGACCGCGGCCCGCAGGTCCGCGGCGGGTGCACCCGGCTCCGGCAGCCTGCGGGCGACGCCGGCGCGCAGGCAGTCGGCGGCGAGGACCTGCTGCTCCGATCCGTTGGGCGCGACGAGGAGCGGCTTGCCGCGCAGGAGGGCGGCGAGTACGGGGGCGGAGGTCGCGTTCGTCAGGACCAGGTCGGCCCGGTCGACGAGCGGGCCCATCCAGGGGCGACGGCCGACGACCAGGTCGGCGTCTGCGTCGGCCTCGGGGGCACCGGAGCGACCCAGTTCCACGACGGCCCGGTAAGTACCCGACGTGAAGGCCGCGTTGAGCCGCGGCCAGAGGGAAGCGCCGCCGAAGGTCCGTCCGAGATGGACGTAGACCAGGGGCTTGGAATCCGGCAGCGGTTCGGTGGACGGGGGCTCGGGCTCCCACCAGCAGGGGCCGACATGTCGTACGGCTGGGGGCAGTTCGGCGCCGGCCGGTTCCACAACGGGGTGGCCGCGCAGCAGGAACGTGGTGCCGAGCAGCGGGGTGTCGGGGTGGCGGTCGTGCCGTGGCGCGAGGCCGACAGCCTCTCGTAGCGCTTGATAGTGCTTCAGGGTCTCCGTCAGCCGCCACGTGCGGTCGTGCGTGTCCACCGGGCCGGCGCCTCCGGAGCGGTAGGGCCACAGGTGTGCGGCGAGTCCGAGCACGACCACCGGCAGGCCCGCGGCCTCGGCGGCCACGAGCGCGCCGTGGCAGAGCACGGAGGTGACCAGGACGTCGGGCCGCAACCGCCGCACCGCCCGCGCCACTTCGGTGTACTGCTCGGGGCCGCGGACCGTCCAGCAGGCCACGGACAGGGCCCTGTCGTCGGTGACGGCGGACACGTCCAGGCCTGCCACGGTCACCACCGGCGCGGCTCGCGGCCCGGCGAGGACGTGCACCGTATGGGCGCGGCGGCGCAGTTCGCGGCCCACCGCGAGGGCGGGGTACAGGTAGCCCGGGTCGTTGAGCGGGCACAGCAGCACGTTCATGTCAGCCGTCCCCCGGCAGTGGAAGGCCCAGGTGGTGGGCGAAGAAGGCCATGACGTCGGTGTAGAGGCGGGCACTGCGCGAGGAGGCGCGGGCTCCGTGTCCGACGCCGCTCTCGGTGCGCAGCACGACCGGCGCGTGACCGGTGCCGGCCCATTGCAGGGCGGCGCACATCTTGCGGGCGTGCGCGGGGTCGACGCGGGTGTCGCCGTCGAAGACGGCCAGCAGCACGGCCGGGTAGGGCGCGCCCTCGCGGACCTGGTGGTAGGGCGAGTACGACAGGAGCCGGGCGAACTGAGCGGGGTCCGTGGCGCTCCCGTACTCGTCGCGCCAGCTCGCCCCCATTCCCGACAACTCGTAGCGCACCATGTCGAGCAGGGGCGCCGCGCAGACCACGGCCGCGTAGGTCTCGGGACGGCGGGTGAGCGCGGCGGCGGCCAGCAGACCGCCGTTGGAGCTGCCGAGGACGCCGAGCCGGGCGGGCGCGGCCCATCCGTCATGGAGTAGTTGGTCCGCCGCGGCGTCGAAGTCGTCGAAGGTGTTGTGCTTGTGCTCACGGCGCCCGGCCCGGTGCCACTCTTCCCCTTCTTCTCCCCCGCCTCGCACACAGGCGACCGCGTACACCCCGCCGGCGCGCACCCAGGGCACGGCCTGTGGGGTGAAGCCGGGGGTCATCGAGGTGCCGAAGCCGCCGTAGCCGGTGAGGACGGCGGGGCGGGGTCTGTCGGGGCGGCCCGTGGGGGACATGACGAACATGCGCACCTCGGTGCCGTCACGGGAGCGCACGACCTCCTGGGTGACGTGCACACCCTCGGCGGGGGCCACCGCCGGGGAGGGACCGGGCCAAAGGGTCAGGCGTCCTGCGGCGGCGTCGTAGTGCAGGACGACAGTGGGTGTGATGTGGTCCGTGTAGGCGAACCAGAGTTCGTGGCCCGGCTTTTGACGTGAAGTCAGGGACGTGATCGTCCCTCGTCCGGGCAGGGGTACGGTCCCGGTGCGGGCGCCGGTCCGGGCATCGTGCAGGGTCAACTCACCGACCGCGTGCCGGGTTCGGACGACCGCCAGCAGCGGCCGGTCCAGTGCCGGGCCGTCGAGGACCGCGAAGTCCTGGAGTACGGTGCCGGGTTGCTCGGCGACCAGCGTGCGCCACTGGCGTGGGTCCGCCGGGCACGGATCCCCGGCGTCGCGAGGAACCGCGGCGTCGCGAGGAACCGCGGCTATCCGGCCGCGCGGGGCGCCCGCCGTGGTCCTCAACAGCAGCGGTCCCGCACCCGGCCTGAGACGGACGGCGGTATGGCCGTCGGCGGCGTGCTGAAGCCGGCGCAGGTCGGGCCGGTCTGGTCCGGTCCTGGTCAGGTCGGCGGTCCACAGGTCGGTGCGCGGGGAGGTGCCCTCGCTGGCGCCGACGACCAGGAGCCGGCCGTCGGGGGCGGTGGCGACGGTGTAGTACTGGGTGTCCGACCGTCCGGCCCCGAAGATCTCCACGTCCTCGTCGGCCGGTGTGCCGAGCCGGTGCAGATACACGCGGCGACAAGGTCCGGCTCCGGCGCCCCTGTACCCGGAAGGCAGCCGGCGTACGTAGTAGAAGGCCTGGCCGCCGGGCAGCCAGGCCACGGGGGAACGGCGGACCCGGTCCACGGGCCCGTCGACCGTCTCGGCCGTCGCCGTGTCGAGCACGCGCAGCACCGAGTGCTCCGTACCGCCCGAGGAGAGCTGGACGGCCACGCGGTCGCCCTCCCAGGATGGTTCCCAGGCGTCGAGGACCGTCGTACCGGACGGATCGATGCCCAGCGGATCGAGCAGGATCCGCGTCCGGCCCGCCTCGCGGACCGCCAGTACGGCGAGTTCGCGCCCGGGTTCCCGACGCGTGTGGAACTCCCGCCCACCGCGTACCACCGGCGGACGGACGCCAGCCCCGTCGAGCAGCGCGGCCATCCGCACGAACAACGCGTCCCGGGCCGGCCAGCGGGCCTCCTCCTCGGCATAGAGCAGATCCTGAGCGGCGCACCACGCTGCCGTGGCGGGGTCCTTCGGATCCTCCAGCCAGCGGTAAGGGTCGGCCACCCGCCGTCCGTGGACGATCTCCTCCGGTCCGCTGCGGGGGGCCGGCGGGTAGGTGTACGGGGCGGGCGCCGGCCTGGCGTCGCGGGGCGGGGACTGGGTCATCGCGGCGCTCCAGGGGGACGGATCACGTCGGTCGCCTGTGGATGGGTGAGGCTCAGGTGTCACCGGTGCCCGGGCGCCGCGCGGGGGCCGCCGGAGAGGGGTCCTCGGGCTCGGAGCCGCCGGGCGGGGTCGGTGCGCCGTGTGCCTCGACCTCCGGCCTGTCGGTGTGGCCGGCGCCGGCAAGAGCCGGAGCTTCCGGGAAGGAAGGGGGAGATGCGGCGACCTCGAACTCGGGCAGGTCAGGGAGACGGGCGGCGTCGGCGGGACCGGCGGCGGTCTTCGCGTCGCCTGTCACGGTGTCGAGCCCAGTCTTCCTCCCGTCGCCCGCGCCACTGTCGCGTCCGGCCTTCTTCGCGTCGCCCGCAAGGCCATCGGGGCCGATCTTCTTCGCGTCGCCCACTACACCGTCGGGGCCGGTCCTCTTGGCGTCGTCGGCCACGGCGTCGAGGCTCGTCTCGCGCAGCAGCGGCACCGACGACACCACCGTGACGACCGCCGCTGTTCCGGCGAGTGCCAGCCAGGTGTGGCTCGACCCAAGGGAGTCCACGAAGGAGCCCGCGAGAAGCGGTCCGAGGGAGGCGAGACCGGCCATGACCAGTCCGGTGGCGGTACTGACCCTGCCGAGCAGGTCCCGCGGCGCGAGCACCAGCATCGCGCGGCCCACGACAATGCCGGCCGGTGGACTGAAGAAGACGACCACGACCAGCACGGGGCCGATCGTCCAGGGGTGCGTGGTCGCGGAGAAGACGGCGAGGCCGATCGCCCAGACCGTGCCGATGAGCAGGAACAGACGGGCGGCGGTGATCCTCTTGATCAGCCATGGAGCCGCGGCGGCGCCCAGCATGGCCCCGATGCCCGCGCAGCCCATCACCGCTCCGATCGCCGTGCCGCCGGCGCCGCTCTGCCGCAAGGAGACGACCATGGTCGTCTGGGCCGCCGCCGACACGACGTTGATGCCGGCGGCGAACAACAGGGCTGCCAGAAGGGCCCGTTGGCCCGTCAGCCACCGCAGCCCGGCCGTGAGCCGGTCGTCGCGGCCGGTGCCGGCGACGAGACGAGGGGGTTTGGTGGCGATGCGCAGCAGCAGAACGGCGGACACCCCGTAGGAGAAGGCGTCGGCGGCGAACGGCAGCATCGGGTCCATCGTGTACAGCCAGCCGCCGAGGAACGGGCCGATCAGCGAACTCGTCGCCATGGCGGCCTGGCTGCGGCTCAGCGCGTCGGTGAGGTCCTTCTCCGGCACCACGTCGCGCACGGCGATGGTGGCCGCGGGCGCGAAGAGCGCGGTGGCCGCGCCCTCGACCACGGCGACACCGAGGAGGTGCGTCTGTCCGAGGTCTCCCAGCGCGGACACCAGCGGAATGCTGGCGAGCGCCACGAGTCGTACCAGATCGGTCCCGACCATGATCATTCGCCGGTCGAGGCGGTCGGCGAGATGGCCCGCCGGCAGGCGCAGCAGGGTCCGGGTCACCAGCGAGCAGGTCGCGACCGTTCCGGCCTGTGCGGCGCTGCCGCCGATGGACAGGACGAGCAGCGGGAAGGCGAGCAACGACAGTTGTGAGCCGAGGGTGGACAGCGTCGTACTGAGCCAGTAGCGGCGGAAGTCGGCGTTGGTCCGCAGAATGCCGGCGCTCTTCATCCCAGCCGTCCGACGGCGTGGAGGCGGTCCAGGACTCCGGCGTCGACCCGGTCCTGGAAGACGGCACGGACGGCGGCTTCCTCGTCGTACTGGTAGTGGTCGTGGCAGCTGACCCAACGGCCCTTCGTCTGCTCGGCGTCGAGATAGCCGTCGGTGATGGTGCCGACCTCCATACCGGGCTTGCCGGCGGTCTCCCAGCAACTGGCCAGAACACCATCGGCGTTGACGACCGCGCCGTAGCGGCCGTCGGCGAAGGAGCAAGCCTGGCAGGGGACATGGGCACGCGGACGGGCCACCGTGAAGCCGAGTTCCAGGGCGCGGGCGTGCCAGCGGACGAAGTCGTCGACCAGGCCGTTCTCGTGCATCAGGTTGTTCGCGTAGCCGACGCCGACGTCGCCGACGCGGGCGAAGTGGATGCCGCAGCGGGCCGGATCGAGGTGTGCGCCGAGCCGTTCGACCAGGTCGTCCACGCCGTGCCGGTTCAGGTGCGAGACGTTGACCCGCAGCATCCAGCGCAGGGACGTCTTCTCGATGGCGCGCGCGATGTTGGAGACGATGACATCGAAGGTGCCGCCTCCGGAGCGGCGTACCCGGATGGCGTCGTGGTCGGCCCGGTCGCCGTCGAAGGTCACCTGTACGGAGCCGAGGCCGGCCGCGTTGAGTTCCTTGGCGATCAGGGGGGTGAGCAGGGTGCCGTTGGACGTCATCGACGCGGTGAGGGCGCCGAGTTCCCCGGCCCTGGTCAGCAGGTCGCGGCAGCCTCGCGGGTTGAGCAGCGGCTCGCCGCCGAAGAGCAGCAGCGCCAGCTTGTCCATGCCGGCCGCGGCCATGCGCTCCCGGGTGAAGTCCAGGACCTGTCCGACGGCTTCGGGGGTCAGCCGGGCGTGCTGGATGCGCGGCGGCCTGCTTCCGCCCTTGGGGTCCTGCGCGGTGTTCTGGAAGCAGTAGCCGCAGCCGAGGTTGCAGTCCGTGCTGGTGAGCACGGTCAGCGAGTACGAGGTGTAGGGCTGTACGTCGTACAGGCCCGCCTCGCGGAGATGGCGTTCGGCGGAGGGCCGCAGGGTGCCGTCGGCCTCCACCTGGCCGGGACGCATCAGCGCGTATCCGCCCGCGCCCAGGAACCACCACCCCCTGTCGGCCTGGATCAGACGGGCCCCGGCGGCGGGGACGGCGACGGACTGCGTACCGGGCACGGCAACCTCCGGAGCGGTGACGGGAGTTGGAGGGCGGGCGCGGCCCGGGCGCGGCGGCGTCAGGCGCCGCCGCGACCGGGAGGACCGCGCCGGGGGTGAGCCGATCAGGCCTGGTGCTCCTGGTGGACGACGCACCAGGGGGTGTCCTCGCCCTCTTCGGAGTGGGCGATCACCTCGGGCTCGTCGACGGCGGACTCCTGGTGCACGCCGCACCAGGCGACGTTCGAGGCGGCGTGCGCGACCACTTCCGGCTCGTCGACGGCGGACTCCTGGTGCACCCCGCACCAGGCGACGTTCGACGCGGCGTGCGCGACGACCTCGGGAGTCTCCTCCGCCGGGGTCTCGGTGGTCTCCTCGTTGGGCTCGACGTTCTCGGCCATGATGGTCCTCCATACGACGGGCGTTCGGGACGACGGACGGCAGCGGTGCGCCGACCGGCAGGAAGCTAGGAGGAGGAGGTTCGACACCGGTTCACCGCCGGTTGGGCGACGGTGAAATCCCTGGTGGGCGCGTCGGCTCGGCCCATGGCGGCCGGCCGGAACCGAGACGGGAGGCCAGGCATCCCGGGGGTGGCGCCGGCGAGGCGGCCCTCGGCGGCCGCATACCGGAATCGGACCGGGCGCGAACCGGCGGTCAACCGGCCGTTCCTACGGTGGCCGCCGCACGCTCCGCGACCGCGAGAGGACGCCTCACGTATGGACACCGAGCACGTCGTCACGGCCGCACCGTCCGCTCCGCCCGCACTGTCCGCGCCGTCCGCGCCGTCCGCGCCGCCGTCCGCACTGTCCGCGCCGTCCGCGCCGCCGTCCGCACTGTCCGCGCCGTCCGCGCCGCCGTCCGCACTGTCCGCGCCGTCCGCGCCGCCGTCCGCACTGTCCACTTCGCCCGCACCGTCCACTACGCCCGCACCGACAGGACGGCCGCGGTTGCCGGAGCCGCTCGGGGCCGCGTTCCTGGCTCGTCCTGAGGAGACGCTGGCCGAGATCCGGGAGACGTGTCCCGTGGCCCGGATCAGGACGCCCGCCGGACGGCCCGCCTGGCTGGTGACCCGTGCCGAGGACGTGCGGGCCGGGTTTCTGGACTCCCGCCTCTCCTTGAGCGGAGGCCACGTTCCCGACCCTGGCGTGCGCCGACGCGCCCTGGACGTGACGCTGGTCAACTACGACCCGCCGAACCACACACGGATCCGCCGCCTGGCGACCCCGGCCCTCACCCCGGCACGCATGGCCGCCCACCGGGGGCGCATCGAGCGAGCCGCCGGGGACCTGCTCGACGCGGCGGACGCGGCACGGGGGCAGGGCCCGCTGGAGCTGATGGACGCCTTCGCGCGCCCCTTCGCCTTCCGGTCGCTGTGCGAGGTCTTCGACGTGCGTGAGGAGGAGCGGGCCGCGCTGTACGAGCCGGTGGCGCTCCTCGCGGACAAGGCGGGCTGCTCCATCCGCGCCGTCGAGGAGAGCGTGGCCCGCATCGACGCGTTCGTCCGCGGCGAGATGACCCGCCGCACCGCGGACCCGGGTGACGACGTCGTCTCGCGCGTCCTCGCGGCATGGCGCCACCAGGGCGGCGCGACCGAGGACGAGGTCGCCTCCCTCCTGGCGATGCTCCTGCTGGCCGGCTTCGACAGCACGGTGCAGGCGATCGGCATGAGTGTGGTGGCGCTGCTGGGCCACCGCGACGTACAGGACTCCCTGCGGGACGAGCCGTCGCGGATTCCGCGCGCGGTGGACGAGTTGCTGCGCTGGGACACCCCGGGCCCGTTCAGCACCAAGCGGGTGGCGCTGGAGGACGTCCGGTTCGGGAACACGGTCATTCCGGCGGGCAGCGGTGTCCTGCTCTCCGTGGCGGCGGCCAACCACGATCCGCGCTGCCATGCCGACCCCGGCACACTGGACCCGGACCGCGACACCGCCGGCCGTCACCTGACCTTCGGTCTGGGGCCGCACTACTGTCCCGGATCGGCACTGGCCCGCCTGGAGCTCACGGTGGCCCTGACCGTCATCCTCGGCCGCTGGCAACGGCTGGAGCCGGCCGTGCCGCTGAACGAACTGGCCTGGGGCGGCGGCTATCTGCACCGACGCCTGGCGGCGCTGCCTGTCCAGCCCGGCAGTCGGGCCTGAGGCGCGGCGGAGCCCCCGGCCGGCCATTCCGGACCAGATGCCGCCGTCCGGCTCCCTGCGCGGCTCGGCGCGGGGGGCCGGATGACGGGCCCACCGCGCCGTCGGTGCTCAGCGCAGCCAGCTGTGGTCGCGGACGAAGGGCAGCTTGGCCCAGAGCCTGCCCGCGCCCAGCGTGTCGCCGGCGGCGACGGCGGCCAGGACGACCAGGGCGACGGCGTAGATCACGTGATAGTCGACGAACGGGTTCGTCGACATGCTCGGCGAGCCGTCCGAGAGGTGCTTGGCCGGCGGCCACTCGG